>NZ_JAUSRB010000001.1:0-655260 GCF_030811595.1 Streptosporangium brasiliense | reverse complement strand
GGAGGTCCTCGGCCTGATCGCCCGGGGGGCCACCAACCGGGAGGCCGCCCGCCGCCTGTTCATCAGCGAGGCGACGGTCAAGACCCACCTGCTGCACATCTACGCCAAGCTCGGCGTGAACGACCGCGCGGCCGCCGTGGCGGTGGCGTTCGAACGCGGCGTGCTGACGCTCGGCCCCCGGTAGACGCGCTGACACCCGGCCCAGCCGACGGGGGCGGCCGGAGCGCGCGGCCCCGGACCGGCCGCCCGCCGAGCGGCGGCGCGGGCCGTACGTCCCGCCGGCCGCGCGGGGTCGCTAGCGGTTCTGCGGGGTGATGTTGAGGTTGCTGCCCTGCGGGACCGGGACCACCGACACCTGCCCCTTCTGGATGGCCTGCCAGAGCACGGCGCCCTGCGGGCCGAGGACCTTGACGAGGTCCTTGATGGATTCGAGCTCGGTGCGGACCTTGGCGTTGCGCTGGGCCTGGGCGATGTTCTCCGCCTTGGCGGCCTGCTCGGAGGCGAGCGCGCTCACCAGGGCCTCCGGCGGCTCGGGCTTCTGGATCGTCAGGGAGATGTCGCCGCAGTCACCGCCGCCGGAGTAGTTCTGGTTGCAGAAGTAGTCGGCCCCGGCCGTCTCCTTGATGAACTCCCGGGCCAGCACCCCGACCCGCGCCTCCCATGCCTGCTTCACCTTGGGGTCGTTGAACAGCCCCCGCCACTCGAACTCCTGGGACGCGGCGTCCAGCGCCCGGTCCAGCGGCACCCGCAGGTAGATGTTGAGCATCCGCCGCCACCCCTCCGACTCGCCGTCCTCGTAGTAGGCGCGGTACTTCAGCCCGATCTTCTCGTGGAAGCGCTGCAGCGTCTTGCACTCGGTGTTCAGCGTGAACGTCGCCACCCCGGACACGGTCATCTCGACGTTGTCCTTGGAGACCACCGACAGCGGCTTGGACTCGGCGTCCTCGGCCCCGGTGAAGTCGAAGGTCCGCTGGCCGAACGGGTAGGAGTAGCCCGTGTCGCCGGGGCCGAGCAGCGTGGCGCCGCTGGAGGGGTTGATGCATTTCTCGAACTTGATGGCCTCGAAGGTGCCGCCCGCGTAGTGCAGGACCATCTCGTCGGGCTGGGTGCTCACCCGGGAGCACCCGCTGAGGACGAAGCCGGAGACCACCACCACGGCGACCGCCAGCAGGAACCCCTTCAGCAGCAGCCGCCGGCCGCCGGTCTTCTGCGCCTTCTGCGCGCTCATCGCCTCTCCCTTTGCTCCCGGTTCACCGAAGGCGGATCCTAGTGCCGCCCGGCGGCGTCCGGCAGGCCCCCGCCGGGCGGGAACCGGGGGACGCCGAGCGGCGGAGTAGGGGTGAGGGCGCGGACGCGCCCCGGAAGGAACTCTCCTGATGACTGGACGAAACGGGTGGTGACGCTGGCGCTCCCCCAACAGGCCGGAGTGCCCACGCTGCCTCCGCCCTCCGATGACGCGGCGCTGATCAAGGAGTCTCTGGCGGATCCCGACAGGTTCGCCGGGCTCTTCGACCGGCACGCCGACGAGATCCATCGGTATGCGGCGCGGCGGCTGGAGGACGTCACCACGGCCGACGACGTGACGGCCGAGACGTTCCTGGTCGCGTTCCGCAAACGGGCCCGCTACGACCTGCGCAGGACCGACGCCAGACCCTGGCTGTACGGCATCGCCTCGAACCTGATCTCCGGCCACCGCAGGGCCGAGGTCCGCAGGCTCAAGGCACTGGCCCGACAGGCCCCGGAACCGGCGGCCGAGTTCGAGGAGCGCAGCGCCGAGCGGGTCACCGCCGCCCGGCTCCGGCCCGCGCTGGCCGCCGCGCTGGCCGGGCTCAGCTCCGCCGAGCGGGACCTGCTCCTGCTGGTGGCCTGGGCCGAACTGACCTACGAGGAGGCCGCCCAGGCGCTCGGCATCCCGATCGGGACCGTGCGGTCCCGGCTCTCCCGCACCCGGACCAAGATCCGCCGCTCACTGGAGTCGCACGCATGAACAACGACGAGATCGAGATGATGGCCGGCATCCGCCCGGACGCGCCGCCGTACGGCCAGGAGGCGAAGAACGCGGCCCGGCGGAGGCTGGCCGCGGCCACCACGGCCACCGCGGGCCGCGGGCCGCTGTGGCGCAGGCCCTACGCGGTGGCACTGGCCGGAGCGCTCGCGGTGGCGGCCACCGTGGCCGTGACGGTCACGGTGCGGGCGCCGGAGCCGCAGATAGGCGGCGCCGAGGTGGTGGTGGCGATGCCCAAGATCGCCCCCATGTCGGCGACCGAGGTGCTCGGCAGGGCCGCGCGGGCGGCCGCGCGCAGCGACCTCGAACCGCGTGACGACCAGTTCGTCAAGGTCGAGTCGCAGACGATGTACGGCGCGTTCGGAGGCATGGGCACCGACGCCGACGGCAACACGCAGACCGAGTGGCGGTATCTCTACCGGACCAAGCGGGCCATCTGGCAGTCCGCCAACGGGGAGAAGGACGGCGCGCTGAGGATCGAACATCTGGAGCCGCGCGCCTATCCCGGCTGGCCCGTCCCGCCGGAGGCCCACCGCGACAGCGGCACCGAGTGGAGCCGGCTGCCGATCTGCGGGAAGGCCCCCGACCACCTGCGCACCGACTACGCCAGCCTGAAGAAGCTGCCCGCCGACGCCGAGGGGATGCGCGCCCACCTCTACACGGGCGAGCGCGGCGGCAACTCCAAGGACGGGGCCGCGTGGACCGCCGCCGGCGACATGCTGCGGGAGAACTACCTTCCCCCGGCGCAGCGGGCGGCGCTGTTCCAGGCCGTGGGGACGATCCCCGGGGTCGACGTCGTACGGGACGCCGAAGACGCGGCGGGCCGCCGGGGCATCGGCGTGGGCCGGGTCTCCGCGGGCGTGCGGGAGGACCTGATCTTCGACCCGGACACCTACGAGCTCCTGGGCGAGCGGGGCGTGGTGGTCGACGAGAAGACGGCCAAGTCCCCGGTGGGCAGCCTGGTCGCCTCGACCGCCCAGCTCTCGGTCACCGTGGCCGACTCCCCGCCCGACGCGCCCGAGCTGGCGGCGGACACGGCCTCCACCTGCCCGGAGCCGGTGGGCAAGACCGGGTGAGCCGGCCGGGCCGGGGCGGGCGGTCTCGGCGGCCGGCTGACGCTCCCGCGAGCCGTACAGTCAGGGGATGAGCAACCTGGAAACAGTCCCGAGGGAGACCCGGTGCACCGCGACCGCCGCGGCCAGGCCGGTCGTCGAGCGGCTGACCGGCCACGCGGTGGCGCTGGGCGGGCCACGCGCGATGACGGTCACCCGCACGCTGCCCAGCCGGGGGCGGCGGATGGTCGGCGCGTGGTGCTTTCTCGACGACTACGGTCCCGAGATCGCGGCCATGCGCGTGCCGCCGCACCCGCACACCGGGCTGCAGACGGTCACCTGGCTGCTCTCGGGTGAGGTGCTGCACCGCGACAGCCTCGGCAGCCTGCAGGAGGTGCGGCCGGGCCAGCTCAACCTGATGACGGCGGGGCGCGGCATCTCCCACTCGGAGGAGTCGGCCGAGGCGCTGCTGCACGGCGTGCAGCTCTGGGTGGCCCTGCCCGACGGCGACCGGCACACGGCCCCGCACTTCGAGCACCACGCCGACCTGCCGGTCCTGGAGGAGGGTGACGCGCGGATCACCGTGATCATGGGATCGCTGGGCGGCGCCGTCTCCCCGGCCCGCGCCTACACGCCGCTGGTCGGCGCGGAGATCACGCTGTCCGGCGGCGCCGACCTGCCCTTGGAGCCCGGCTTCGAGCACGCGGCTCTCCTGCTGTCCGGCGACGTCGAGGCGGCCGGCTCACGGCTGGAGCGCGGGGCGCTGCTGTACCTCGGCTCCGGCCGGCCGGAGCTGCGGCTGCGCGGGCAGGGCCGCCTCCTGCTGCTGGGCGGCGAGCCGTTCGACGAGGAGATCGTGATGTGGTGGAACTTCATCGGCCGCAGCCACGACGAGATCGTCGCCTTCCGGCAGGAGTGGGCGGAGGGTGCGGAGGACGGGGTCTTCGGCACCGTCCGGGGATTCGACGGCGCCCCGCTGCCGGCCCCCGCCCTGCCGACGACCCAGCTGAAGCCCAGGGGCCGCGTCCGCTGACGACCCGGCCAAAACCCAGGGGCCGCGTCCGCCGACCGGCCCGCGGCTGGGGCCGGCGCGGGGCGGTGCGCCGGCGCAGACGTGACGCTCTTTTTAGCGGAGGCTTAGCACGGCCCTATCTTGATCGCGGCAGATCTAGATCCATGAAACAGATCACCGCGATCGCCATCGCGACCATCGGAACCGCGGCCCTCCTGGCCGGCGGGGGCGGCACCGCCCTCGCCGCGGGCCGGGCCGCCTCCTCCGCCACCGTGTCCGCCGCCACCGCGCCGGCCGCCGTGACGGACATCTCCTACTACAAGGCCGCCGAGATCGCCCGCAAGCGCGTCCTCGGCGGGCGCGTGACCAAGGTCGAGCGCGAGTGGGAGTACGGCCAGGCCGTCTGGAAGGTCGAGCTGCGCAGGAACGACTGGGAGTACGACGTCCACGTGTCGGCCACGACCGGTGAGATCATCAGGCTCAAGCGCGACCACCGGGAGTGATCAGCAGGAGTTCAGCACGGCCTTCATGGCGTCCTTCTCCGCGGACGTCACCCACAGGTCGTACTTGACCTTCACATCGATCTGGCGCGAGACATAGGTGCACCGGTAGGCGCGGCGCGGCGGCAGCCAGGTCGCCGCGTCACCGGCGCCCTTCTGGCCGTTCAGCGGGCCGTCGGCGGCCAGCAGGTTGAGCGGGTCGTTGGCGAGCTCCTTGCGCTTGCTCGCCGGCCACTGCTGGGCGCCCTTCTGCCACGCGTCGGCGAGGGCGACCACGTGGTCGATCTGCACCGCCATGCTGGTCTTCTGGCCGCGCTCGAACTTGATGGTCTTGCCGCTGTAGGGGTCGTCGAGGACCCCGCTCAGCACGATGCAGTCATGGGTGCCCGGTCTGAACGTCTCATCCTTGAGGTCGCGCTTGAGGATGTCGTTACGGGTGTCACAGCCGTTGTGGTCGACATCCGACCAGGCGGGACCGAACTTCTCCCGGTCGAACCCGGTCATCGGGGCACGGCCCTTGACCTGCAACTTCTCCAGGCTCTTGAGCGCCGAGGCAGCGGAGGTCCCCTGGTCGGCGAGCCGGCCGTCGGCCCCCTGCCCCACGAGGCCGCAGCCCGCCAATGTGAACGCGGTCGCCGCGGCGACCGCACCTCGTCCCAGCGCCGACCGCACTCTGCCACCTCTCACGCGCATTGACTACCCATGAAGTGGCAAATTACCCCATATATCGAACGGATCGCGTGAGCCCCCGCCCGGGACGCCTCAGATCCGCCCGTAGGAGTCTTCGAGACGCTCGATGTCGTCCTCGTCGAAGTGGCCGAAGGCGATCTCCAGGATCCTGGTGGCCTGGCCGGCGGAGCTGAGGCGGTGGGTCTGGCCCGCCCGGATGAGCACGCGGTCGCCGACCGAGGGCTCGATCCGCTCACCGTCGATCTCGAACACCGCGCCGGGGTCGAGGGCCACCCACAGCTCGTCCCGGTGCTCGTGCCGCTGCAGGCTGAGCCGCTGCCCGGGCGCCACGTCAATGATCTTCACGGTGGACGTCTCGTTGAGCGTGTAACGCTCGAAGCCACCCCAGGGGCGCTCGTCGCGAACGATCGCGCCGAGCCGGTCGATCTCCAGCAAGATGCCTCCATCCGCTTCCGTCATATGACGGGAACTCTTGCACACGTGCGTAACGGATCCGCGTGCTCCACGGAACCGGACACTTAACCGGGAGAATACGATTACCTTCGGTGCCCGGGAGGCTCAGGTGACGAGGATGCCGCCGTCCACCGGGATCACCGCCCCGGTCACGTAGGAGCCGGCGTCGGAGGCGAGGAAGACCGCCGCCGCGACGAGCTCGGCCGGGTCACCGGGACGCTTCATCAGGACGCGGTGTTCGAGCTGCCACGCCATGTATCCCTCGGCGTACTGCTCGGTCATCTCCGAGGCGAAGAAGCCGGGCTCGACGCAGTTGACCCGGATGCCGCGCCGGCCGGTCCACTGCTGGGCCAGGTCGCGGGTGAGCCCGACGACCGCGGCCTTGGAGGCGCTGTAGGCGGCCTGCGGCAGTCCGGCCGTGGTCTCCCCCAGGACGCTGCCGATGTTGACGATCGAGGAGCCCGGCTTCATGACCCGGGCACAGGCCTGCGCCATCCAGTAGGTGCCGTGCAGGTTGATCTCCACGACCTGCCGGAACTGCTCGGGCGTCTCCTTGAGCGCGGGCACCGCCGTACCGACACCGGCGTTGTTGATCAGAATGTCCACCGCGCCCAGCTCGGTGACCGCCGCCTCGACCAGCGCCTGGCAGTCTTCGGGGCTGGTCACGTCGGTCACCACGGCCACACACCGCCTGCCGGTCTCCTCGACCAGGCGCCGGGTCTCCTCAAGGCGGTCCTTGCGGCGGGCGCCGATCACGATGTCCGCGCCCGCCTCGGCCAGGCCCCGCGCGAACGCGACGCCGAGCCCCGAGGAGGCGCCGGTGACGATCGCGACCTTGCCGTCCAGCCGGAATCGGTCCAGCATCCAGATCCTCCTCTTGCGCACCGGACTCGCCGCGCCCACGCACCGGGCTCACCTGGGAGCCCCGGGGCGCGGAACGCACAGAATGAGATTCTAGAGGCGGGGAGCGCACCGTCCGTGAGGGGGTCGCCTCACGGGCGGTGCGGTGAGTCCGGAGCCGGCGGCCGGGCGCCCGGGAGCCGGGGCCCCGCGCGGCGGTCGGACCGGCGCGCGGCCCCGGCGGCGCTCAGAGCCGCCGGAGAGCCCGCCTACAGGCCGTACTCCTTGGTGATGCGCTCGTGCCGCTCCACCTCGACGTCGACGGCCTTGGCCAGGTCGAGCCAGGCCAGCGGGTGCACCCAGCGCTCGGTGGCGTCGTCGAGCAGCGCGTCCACCTCGACCGGCGTGACGTCCGGCGGGACCGCGACCCAGCCGAACACGCCGGGCAGCCGCTCACCCGAGGTCGGGTGGGTCACGGTGTAGTTCTCGTCGCTGTAAACCCACATCGGCCAGCCGCGCTCGGCCATGACGTCGTTGAACTCGGTCCAGTCGGCCTCGCTGGGGGCCGCGCCGTCGAAGAACCAGCTCGTGTAACCGCCCGGACGGAGCATGCTGACCGCGGCGAACGGCGGGATGAAACCCTCCTGGTCCTCGGGCTTCTCCGGGATCGGCTCCAGCAGCTGCGGGTCGAAGACCACCAGGTCGCCGGCGTTGTAGTCCATGCCGGGGGGCTGCGGGATGGCCAGGCGGGCGGTCGCCGGACCGGTGCGCACGCTGATGACCGCGCGCTGGCTGCCGTCGGGGGCGGGCAGGATGATGCGCACCAGGCCCATCTCCTCCTCGATCGGCCCCTCGGTCGACTGCAGCGGCATGCCGACCGCGGCGGCGCCCGCGCGGACGGTCTCCCAGTCCTCGGCGGCCGTCGCCATGGTGATCATCCGCCAGATGTCCTCCTGCTCGACCTCCCCGGCGTCGAGGAGGTCACGCAGGATCTTGGCGCCCTTAGCGTTGTCGCCGGTCTGCTGCACCGCCATCGACCACAGCCGGCTCGCCTCGGCGCCCGCGCCGGCGGCGACCGCCGCCTCCCCCTCGGCCGCGGCCTGCTCCCAGCGCTCCCGGGCGCGGTGCAGGCGGCCCAGGGCCAGATGGCGCTGGGCGTCGGGGAGCCGCTCGGCCATCTGCTCCAGGCGCTCGTCCTGGCGGGCCTCGATCAGCAGACCGGTGAGGTAGGAGACGTCCTGCGGGTCGGCGGTCTCGATGCCGCCGGACTCGACCAGCATGGTCCAGTAGACGTCGGCGCCCTTGGCGGGGTAACCGAGGAAGCCCATCGTGGTGGTGTGCCGGCGGGTGGCCGCCAGGTCCTGCCCGGACAGCGGGGCCAGCCAGCCCACCCAGTCTTCGGGGTCGGCGTTGAAGCCGTCGGCGGCGTCGAAGTAGCCGACCAGCTCGGCCTGCGGACCGGGGGCCTCCTTCGGGGTGGTCCCGTCGGCGGCGGCGCGCAGCGCGGCGATCCGCTCGGCGACGTCACCGGGGGCCTTGAGCTCACCGGCGGCGGACTCGGCGACCTCGGCCAGCAGGCGGGCCTGCCACACACCCTGCCGGGCGATGGCCAGGTCACCGGCGACGAGCGCGAGGTCGACCCGCGCGCGGTAGCCGCCCATCATGGCGAAGTAGTCGATCCACTGCTTGAGCACCCGGCCGAGCTGCCAGCTGTTGGTGATCCGGCCGGACCCGGCGAGCTCGCGGATGGCGTGCGTCCACTCGACCCAGTCGCGCGGGTGCTCGCCGACCACGTCGAGGTCGGGCAGGGCGTCGACGGACTCCTGCACCTGGCCCAGGGTGGCGAGCACGAGCGCGCGCAGCACGCCCTCACGGTGCGGCTTGGCCACCGGGTCGTCGGGCTTGAACCCCGTCGCGGCGTCGAGCGCGGTGAGCGCGTCCTGCGCGCGGCCGGCGGCCAGGAGCGCGCGGACCGAGGCCGCGCCCAGCTCCCAGCTCGCCTCGCGGCCGGCGTCGCCCAGCCTCGCCACGGCGGACTCGGCGTGGATGACCGCCTCCGCGCCCCGGCCGGCGTCCATCAGGGCCGCGACGTACTGCTCGGCGATGGCGGAGAAGGCCAGCGATTCAGGGCCGACCTCGGCGGCGGCCAGGGCCGCCAGCCGCTCGGCCGCGTAGCCGGGGCCGTCGGTGTTGGCCTGCGCGACGGCCAGCGCGATGACGGCGCCGGGGGCGGCCGGGCACTCACGGACGTCTTCGCGCCCGGCGAACTCGACGAGCGTCTCCGCGTCGGCCATCGCGACCGCGCCCTGGGCCCGGTCGCCGACGCGGCCGATGAGGTGCCAGTAACGGGCGTAGAACTCAAGCCAGGGCAGCTCCAGGTTCTCCGCCTGCTGCGCGATGGCCGGCGCGAGCACGTCGAGCTGCGAGTATCGGCCCTCCAGCGCCTGCGCGGGCACATCGCCGATCGCCATGGCCAGACCGGTGTGCCCGGCTTCGTGCAGTTGCCGCTGGGTGTCGCCGACCCAGGCCCAGATGTCCACGTCCATGGGACGTCAGTCTGCCAGGTCGGCGAGCATGCCCCAAACGACTCGGCTCACGGGTGTGCCCTCACAGGGTGAGTTCGCCCGAAGCGACCAGAGTGGCGGGGCCGGACAGATAGCTGGTGTGCTCGTCGAGCGTGACCGTCACGGTGCCGCCCAGGACCTCGACCGCCCAGGTGCCGGTGGTCTCTCCGGACAGCTGCGCGGCGGCCACGGCCGAGGCGACCGCGCCGGTGCCGCAGGAGCGCGTCTCGCCCGAGCCCCGCTCGAAGACCCGCACCACGACCCGGCGCGGCCCCACCGGGTTGAGCAGCTCGATGTTCACCCCGGCCGGGAAGATCTCCGGGTCGAACGCGGGCTGGTGGCTCAGGTCGAGCTGGGCCACCGGGTCGCCGATGACGCAGGCCAGGTGGGGGTTGCCCATGTCGACGTGGAGGCCCTCGTACTCCCGGCCCGCCACGGACGTGCGGCTGCCGCCCAGCAGCCGGGGCAGCCCCATGTCGACGGTCACGTCGCCGGTCTCCGCCAGCCGTACGCGCTTGACCCCCGCCCGGGTCGCCACCCCGAACTCACCCGGCCCCGCCAGCCCCGCCTCGACCAGGTAGCGGGCGAAGACCCGCACGCCGTTGCCGCACATCTCGGGGATGCCGCCGTCGGCGTTGCGATAGTCCATGAACCACTCGGCCGCATCCGCCTGGTCGGCCACCTCGGGGCTGAGCTTCGTCGGCATCACGTGCAGCACGCCGTCGGCGCCGATCCCGGCGCGCCGGTCGCACACCGCGGCCACGAGCGCGGCCGACAGCTCCAGCTCACCGTCGGGGTCGGGAAGTATGACGAAGTCGTTCTCGGTTCCGTGTCCCTTTGCGAATCGCATATTCCGACTCTAGGCCCTGTCCGTCACAGCTCCCGCGGCGAGCGGGGGCCCGCCCCGGCGCCCCGGCGGCCCCCCGGCCCCCGCGCCGCCGAGGTCACCGGCGCACCCGCGCGAGCGCCTGGTCGAGGAGGTCCGGAGCCTGCTGGGGGAGCCAGACCACCCGGGGGTCGCGGCGGAACCACGACTCCTGACGGCGGACGAACCTGCGCGTCGCCCGTACCGTCTCCTCCATCGCCTGCCGCTCGGTCCACTCCCCGTCGAGGAAGCGCAGCACCTGGGCGTAGCCGAGCGCGCGGCTGGCCGTACGGCCCCCGGCGAGCCCCCGCGCGGCGAGCTCCCGGACCTCCGCCACCAGCCCGGCCTCCCACATGCGCTCCACCCGCGAGGCGACCCGCGCGTCCAGCACCTCTCTGGGCACCTCCACGCCCAGCTGCACGCTGTCGTAGACGGCGTCGTAGGACGGCATCGTGGCCGAGAACGGCCGTCCGGAGAACTCGACGACCTCCAGCGCGCGGACGATCCTGCGGCCGTTGCCGGGCAGGATCGCCTCGGCGGCCCTGGGGTCGCACTCGCGGAGGCGCTCGTACAGCGGCGCCGGGCCCGTGCGCTCCAGCTCCGCCTCCAGCCGGGCGCGGATCTCCGGATCGGTGCCGGGGAACTCCAGGCCGTCGAGGGCGGCCCGCACGTAGAGTCCGGAACCGCCCACCAGGATCGGCACGACGTCCCTGTCCCGCAGGCCGTCGATGATCGGCCGGACCAGCGCCTGGTATTCGGCCACACTCGCGGTCCTGGTCACGTCCCAGATGTCGAGCAGATGGTGCGGGACCCCACGGCGCTCGGCCAGGGACAGCTTCGCCGTTCCGATGTCCATTCCCCGGTAGAGCTGCATGGAGTCGGCGTTGATGACCTCGCCCCCCAGTTCGAGGGCGAGGTCCACGGCGAGATCGGACTTCCCGGCCGCCGTGGGCCCGATGACGGCGATGACTGGTAGTTGACGCACGGGACAAGTGTGTCAACTCATCAGGGGTGCATGAGAGACGGTGCTCGGCGGGACCGCGGGACGTCTTTTGACACGGGTTTCCGTTTCCCCGGACCCAGAACCGGACATATCCCATCAAGAAGCCATCAAACCGGTCCTTTTGCCCCATCAGTTCGCATCACGGTAATTGGGGGAACAGCCTATGTCGATCTTCGACAAGTTCCGGAGCATGCTCGGCGAGCACGGCGCCAAGGCCGAAGAGCTCGCCAACCAGGGCATCGACAAGGCAGCACAGATGGCCAAGGACAAGACAGGCGGCAAGTACGACCAGTACATCGACGCCGCGGCTGATCAGGCCAGGCAGCGGGCGGACATGATCGACGGCCGGACCGGGACGTCCCCGGCCCCCGGCGAGACGGTCACGCCCCGGGTCCCTGGCGAGCCCGACACCTCACAGTCCCTTGGCGAGACCGGGACGTCCCAGGCCCCTGGCGAGACAGGCGCGCCTCGGAGCTCCGGTGAGGCCGGCCGGCCTCCGCACACCGGTTGAGCGATGCGACTTCTGACGCGGACCGCCCGGCGAAGCCCCCGGGCGGCTCCCGCGCGTCCCGCCCGGCCCCGACCGGCCCCGACCGGTTCAGTCCCAGTCGAGTGTCGGCTGCAGGTAGCCCTCCATGGTCAGCAGCCACCGCTTGGACTCCACGCCCTCTCCCCCGCTGAAACCGCCCAGCCCGTTCCCGGCGACGACCCGGTGGCACGGGACGATGATGGGGATGGGGTTGGCCCCCATGATCGATCCGATCGCGCGCGCGGGCACCCCGGTCCCGCTCCGCGCGGCGAGCTCGCCGTAGGTCACGGCCTGGCCGTAGGCCACCGTCTCGTACAGCGTGCCGAGCACCCTGCGCTGCACCGGCGAGGTCAGCCGCCAGTCCACCGGGACGCTGAAGGCCCGCAGGTCGCCCGCGTAGTATCCGGCCAGCTCGCCGAGTGCCGCGGCCGTCCGGCCGGGGTCGTCCACCTCGACCAGCTTGAGCCCCTCCAGGATGCGGGCCCTGAGCCCCTCCCGGCTGCTCCAGCCGACCCCGGCCACGCCGGCCTCCGTGACGGCGACGAGCATGTCCCCCAGCGGTGTCGGGACACTCCCGAACGCCACGGTTCCTACCATGTGGACTGTGTCCCTTCGCGAACTCGTCGTCCTCGGCACCTCAAGCGCGGTGCCCACCCGCCACCGTAACCACAACGGATATCTCCTGCGCTGGGACGGTCAGGGCTTCCTGTTCGACCCCGGCGAGGGCACCCAGCGCCAGATGCTCCACGCGGGCGTCGGCTCCCACGACATCACCTGGATCTGCGTGACCCACTTCCACGGCGACCACTGCCTGGGGGTCCCCGGGATCGTCCAGCGCATCGCCCGGGACGGCGTCGCCCACCAGGTCCAGGCGGCCTATCCCGCCGGCGGTGAGACCTACTGGCGCCGCCTGCGCCACGCCAGCTCCTTCGCCGACACCTCGGTGATCGCCGAGCGTCCGCTCTCCGGGCCGGTCGCGGCCTTCGAGGCGGGCCCGGTGACGCTCACCGCGCGCCCGCTCTCCCATCCCGTCGAATCCTACGGCTACCGCCTCGACGAGCCGGACGGCCGCCGGATGCTCCCCGAGCTCCTCGCCGAACGGGGGATCGGCGGCCCGTCGGTCGGCGAGCTGCAGCGCACCGGCACGGCGACCGCCCCGGACGGGTCCGTCGTCCACCTGGCCGACTGCAGCGAGCCCCGGCCCGGCCAGAGCGCGGCGTTCATCATGGACACCCGGCTGTGCGAGGGCGCGTTCGCCCTCGCCGAGGGCGTGGACCTACTGATCATCGAGTCGACGTTCCTGTCCTCCGAGGCCAGGCTGGCCGAGGAGTACGGCCATCTGACCGCCGCCCAGGCGGGCCGGATCGCCGCCGAGTCCGGCGCCCGCAGCCTGGTCCTGACCCACTTCTCCGAACGCTACGACGCCGGCGACGGGCCCCGCTTCCTGGAGGAGGCCCACGGGTCCTTCGACGGCGACGTCGTCCTCGCCCATGACCTGATGCGCGTCCCCGTCCCCCGGCGGGACCACGGGACCTCTCACCGGCGGGCGCGCAGCCAGGCGGCGAAGGCGTCGAGCCCCTCCTGAGCCCCGTGCCGGCCCACCCCCAGGCGGAAGCGGTCGGCGGGGACGTCGGTGAGCTCGGAGCGATAGAGGCCCGAGGGCAGCAGCAGCACGCCGGCCTCCTCGACCAGGCTCTCGCAGAAGTCGTCCACCGAGCCGGGCCCCAGGTAGCGGGGGAAGCAGACGCAGCCGCCCTCGGGCGGCGCCCACTCGAACAGATCGGCGAACTCGGCGAAGAAGGCGTCGAAGAGCGGCAGGTTGGCGGCGATGATCCCGCGGTTGCGGGCCAGGATCGCCTCCCGTGACTTCACCGCGATCCGGGCGAGGATCTCGCTCGGCGCCGCGTTGCAGATGGAGGTGTAGTGCTTGGCCCGCTCCAGCCTGCTCAGCAGCTCGGGGTCGCGGCAGGCGATCCAGCCGACCCGCAGCCCGGGCAGGCCGTACGCCTTGGAGACCACGTTGAGCGACAGCGCCCGGGGGGACAGGTCGGCGGCCTGCGGCAGGACGCGCGCGGGGTCGAGCTCCAGCCCGCGGTAGACCTCGTCGCTGAACAGGCGGATCCCCCGCGCGTCGCACAGCTCCACCAGGCGCCGGAAGTCGGCCTCCGGGATCAGCTTCCCCGTCGGGTTGTTGGGGAAGTTCACCGAGACCACCCGGGTGTTGGGCCGCAGCGCCGCCTCGACCGCCCCGATGTCGAGGGCGAAGTCCCGTCCGGCGTCCAGCGCCACCCCGGTGACCTCGCACAGCGACAGCGGGACCGTCTCGGCCGCCTGGTAGTTCGGGGTGATCACGACGGCGTGGCCGCCGGGGCCGAGCAGGACCCGCATCGCCAGGTAGATGCCCTCCTCCGCGCCGGCGAAGCACAGGACGTCCTGGGGCCGCACACCGGTGTAGGTGGCCGCGATCGCCTCCCGCAGGCCGGGGTCGCCGAACGTCTCGGTGTAGCCGAGCCGCAGCTCCGCCCAGGCCCGGCGGTCCTCGTCGTCGGCGAGCGCGAGCAGCTCCGCCATCGACATGGTCTCCGCGTCCGAGGCGGTCAGGTGGTGGCGGGCGGCGAACTCCCACCGGGAGAAGTGGGTCTCCAGCTTGAAGTCGGGCAGGAAGGTCATGGCGTGCTCCTGAGATCGGACAGCAGGGTGTAGACGGTTGAACGGGACACCCGCAGCGCCCTGGCCACCACCGGAACGGCCCGCCGCACGCCGAACACGCCGAGCCGGTCGAGCTCGGCCAGCACGGCCAGGCGGTCCTCCCTGGTGAGCTGCTCCAGCGGACGCCCGCGGTCACGGACGAAGGCGCCCACGGTCTCGGCCACCCGTTCGGTCCAGTCCTGCTCGAACAGCGCCCCCGGCCGTTCGGTGACGGGCGCGGCGAAGGCGGTGAGCAGGGCGGCGGCCTGGTCCAGCGGGGTGCGGTCGACGTTGACGCACAGCAGCGCCGAGGGGCGCCCCTCGGCGCCGGTGACGACCGCGCTCACCGAGGACAGCCGCCGGCCGTCGGCGAGCAGCTTCTCGTAGGGCCCGTACACCCCCGACGGGGAGGGGGTCAGCCGGTCGAGCTCGCCGAGCAGCGAGGGGTCGCCGGGCTCCCGCCCGGACATCGGGTTCCAGATCGCCAGGATCTCGTCCCGCTCCGGGTCGTGCAGGACGACTTCGGCGTGCGGGGCGAGCAGGGCGGCGATCGCCGCGCACACGGGCGACCACTGCGCCACCCTCGGATCGTTCATGGTTAGGACAATAAGTCCAATTTGGACTTTCTGTCCAAACGATCGGCGTGCGGACGGGACACGGGGCGGACGCGGGGCCGTCCCCCTCCGCGGAGAACGCGCCGGTCACCGGCCGGGGATCACTCCACCCAGCGGGCGACGAAGTAGCCCACCCCGTAGGGGGCGTCGTCGTAGAGCACCTCGCCGTTCAGGGAGCCGCCCGCTCCGGCGAGGACCTGGAGGGCCGCACGGCCGGCGACCCACAGCTCGGCGGCCTCGCCGGGATCCAGCTCCGGGACCTCGCCCCGGGCCAGCGCCCCGACGATCGCGGCGTTGTACGGCTGCGCGCGGGGATCCAGGTATCCGGGGGATTTCTCGGTGAGGCGGGCGGAGCCGTCGGCCATGACCAGCATCGCCACCCGGCCGGGCGCGTCCGCCAGCCGCGCGCCGAGCGCGGCGCACGTCTCCGCGGAGGCGTCGAACGGCACGGCGTGGAACCGCGAGGCCGCCATCCCCTCCCGCTCCAGCAGCCAGCGGCCGACCGACAGGGAGAGCGGCAGGACGGGCTCACCGGCGCCGACCCGGACGTCGGCGCCCCATGGCGCGAGGCTCCCGGCGGCGTCGGCGCCATGGACTCCGGCCCGGTCGGCGCCGCCGACCACCACGATCGTGTCGGGCGCGCAGTCCCGCAGGGCGCCCAGTGCGGCGGCGCAGGCCGCCCGGAGCTCGTCGAGCTCCGGGGCCGCGGCACCGGCCAGCTCGGGGATCAGCAGCGGAGGATGCGGGCAGACGGCCACGGCGGCAAGCACCCGGCCAGACTAACGGAGTCCCTCCGCCGCGGCCGCCCGCCGCCGCAGGCCGGACGGGCACCGCGCCGCGCCGCGCACCGCCGGACGGGCACCGCGCCGCGCCGCGCACCGCCGGACGGAGCCGGACAGGCAGCGCGCCGCCGTACGGGCACGCGAGCAGCGCGCCGCCGTACGGCCGGACAGGCACCGCGCCGCCGTACGGCCGGATGGGCAGCATGTCGCCGTACGGGCACGCGAGCAGCGCGCCGCCGTACGGCCCGACGGGCACCGTACGGCGGGGCGCGGACGGGGCCGCCTCATCCGGGCGGCTCGCTCAGGGGCAGGTGGAGCAGCCCGCGGACTCCTGCGCCGGGGCGGGGCGGCCGATCGAGGGCATGCCGAGCATGACCCCGGGACCGGTGGCCGCCGGGGCGGCCTGCCGGGCCTGCCAGGCATCGCCCGCGCGGGTGCGGCGGAGCTTCAGCGCCGGGCCGTCGGCCACCAGGTGGTGGGGGGCCGCGTAGGTCACCTCGACGGCGACCATGTCACCGGGGCGCGGGGTCTCCTCGCCGGGGGCGAAGTGGACCAGGCGGTTGTCGGGGGCGCGGCCCGACAGGCGGCGGGTCGCCTCGTCCTTGCGGCCCTCCCCCTCGGCCACCAGCACCTCGAGCGTCCGCCCGACCTGCTTCTTGTTCTCCTCCCAGGAGATCTCGGTCTGCAGGGCGACGAGCCGCTCGTAACGCTCCTGGACGACCTCCTTGGGGATCTGGTCGTCCATGGTGGCGGCGGGGGTGCCGGGCCGGATGGAGTATTGGAAGGTGAAGGCGTTGGCGAAGCGCGACTCGCGCACCACGTCGAGCGTGCCCTGGAAATCCTCCTCGGTCTCGCCGGGGAAGCCCACGATGATGTCGGTGGAGATGGCGGCGTCGGGCATGGCCGCGCGGACCCGCTCGATGATGCCCAGATAGCGCTCGGCCCGGTAGGAGCGGCGCATCGCCTTGAGGATCCGGTCGGAGCCGGACTGCAGCGGCATGTGGAGCTGGTGCATCACGTTGGGCGTCTCGGCCATGGCCGCGATGACGTCGTCGGTGAACGCCGCCGGGTGCGGGCTGGTGAAGCGGACCCGCTCCAGCCCGTCGATGTCGCCGCAGGCCCGCAGGAGCTTGCCGAAGGCGAGCCGGTCGCCGAACTCCACGCCGTAGGTGTTGACGTTCTGGCCCAGGAGGGTGATCTCCAGCACGCCCTGGTCGACCAGGGTCCGCACCTCGTTGAGAATGTCGCCGGGACGGCGGTCCTTCTCCTTGCCGCGCAGCGCCGGCACGATGCAGAAGGTGCAGGTGTTGTTGCATCCGACGGAGACCGACACCCACGCGGCGTAGGCGGACTCCCGCTTGGTCGGCAGCGTGCTCGGGAAGGTCTCCAGGGACTCCTTGATCTCGACCTGGGCCTCCTGCTGGACGCGCGCCCGCTCCAGCAGCACCGGCAGCGAGCCGATGTTGTGGGTGCCGAACACCACGTCCACCCAGGGCGCCCTGCGGACGATCTCCCCCTGGTCCTTCTGCGCCAGGCAGCCGCCCACGGCGATCTGCATGCCGGGGTTGCTCACCTTCGAGGGGCGCAGATGCCCGAGGTTGCCGTAGAGCTTGTTGTCGGCGTTCTCCCGCACGGCGCAGGTGTTGAACACGACCACGTCGGCCGTCGCCCCTTCGGGCGCGGGGACGTAGCCCGCGTCTTCGAGAAGGCCCGACAGGCGCTCGGAGTCGTGCACGTTCATCTGGCACCCGTAGGTACGTACCTCGTACGTGCGGGCGCTCTCCACGGTGACAGTCATCTCAGTAGACAAGGGTAGGCGCTCCGCACGGCCTCCGGGACCGTCCCCCTCCGCCCACCGGGGCGCGGCGGGGACGGTCCCGGAGAGCGCCGTGCCGTGCAAACTGACACCCGATCCAGCCGCTTTCGCACAGATCTGACAGAAGCTGGTCCATTTTTTACCCGAAACTGGCAGGTCGTGATCTGATCGGTACCGCAGGGTTAGCCTTGGGTGCCCTTTACAGAATTACGTTGTCCACCATGACGGAGAACGGGGACACGACTCCTCTGGTTGTGCTTGCGGATGTCAACAAGCACTTCGGCAACCTGCACGTCCTGCGTGACATCAATCTGACGATCTCTCGTGGCGAGGTCCTCGTCGTCATCGGTCCTTCAGGTGGCGGCAAGTCGACCCTGTGCCGGACGATCAACCGGCTTGAGACGATAGACGGCGGAACAATCACATTTGACGGGCAGCCGCTCGCGGTTGAAGGCAAGACGCTGGCCAAGCTCAGGTCCGAGGTCGGCATGGTGTTCCAGTCCTTCAATCTGTTCGCGCACAAGACGATCCTGGAGAACGTCACGCTCGGGCCGATCAAGGTCCGCGGCATCGCCAAGGCCGAGGCCGAGCGGCGGGGCATGGAGCTGCTGGACCGGGTCGGCATCGGCGCCCAGGCGTCGAAGTATCCGGCGCAGTTGTCGGGAGGTCAGCAGCAGCGCGTGGCCATCGCCCGCGCTCTGGCCATGGACCCCAAGATGATCCTGTTCGACGAGCCGACCTCGGCGCTGGACCCGGAGATGGTCCAGGAGGTGCTCGACGTCATGATCGGCCTCGCCCAGGAGGGCATGACGATGATGGTCGTGACCCACGAGATGGGATTCGCCCGCCGCGCGGCGAACCGGGTGGTGTTCATGGCCGAGGGGCAGGTCGTCGAGGAGAACACACCTGAGGAGTTCTTCACCGCACCCCGGACCGACCGGGCGAAGGACTTCCTCTCCAAGATCCTTACGCACTAGCGGCTCACCCCCTTTAAGAAGAAGAGGTAGCAAGATGCGTGTACGTCGTATTGGAGCCGTGGTGATCGCGGTGGCGGCCGCGGCGGCGAGTCTCACCGCGTGCAGCGGCGGCAGTGACAAGTTCGTCGTCGGAATCAAGTTCGACCAGCCTGGCCTGGGACAGAAGCAGCCGGACGGTTCGTTCAAGGGCTTCGACGTCGACGTGGCCAAGTATGTCGCCAAGGAGCTCGGTTACACCGGCGACAAGGTCGAGTTCAAGGAGGCCATCTCGGCCAACCGCGAGTCCTTCATCCAGCAGGGCCAGGTCAACATCGTGATCGCGACCTACTCGATCACCGACGACCGGAAGAAGAAGATCGGTTTCGCCGGGCCGTACCTGGTGACCGGCCAGGACATCCTGACCCGCGCGGACGACACGACGATCAACAGCGTCGACGACCTGAAGACCAAGAAGGTCTGCGGCGCCCAGGGGTCGTCCTCGCCCAAGCGTCTGGTCGAGAAGTTCGGCGAGGCGTGGAAGGGCCAGTACCTCACCGAGCAGCAGGGCTACGGCGCCTGCCTGCCCCTGCTGGAGAACAAGCAGGTCGACGCGATCTCCACCGACGCGACGATCCTGGCCGGGTTCGCCACCCAGTCGCCGGGCAAGTTCCGCCTCGTCGGCAAGCCCTTCTCCGAGGAGAAGTACGGCATCGGCGTGAAGCTGGAGGACAAGGACACCCGCGAGAAGCTCAACGCGGCCGTGGAGAAGATGTTCAAGGACGGCAGCTGGAAGAAGGCCGTCGACGCCAACTTCGGCGAGTTCGGGAAGTTCTTCACGAACCCGCCGACCGTCGAGCGCTACTGATCGGCCACGAATCGGCCGGGGCGTGCGAACGCCCCGGCCGACGGCTATTGGAGGGATGAGTGCAGGCACTCTTCGACGAATTCCCGGTCATCCTGAGCGCGTTCTGGCTGACGATACGGCTCACGCTCGCCAGCGGATTCATGGCGCTGGTCCTCGGGACGATCCTCGCCGGGATGCGCGTCAGCCCGCTGCCCGTCCTTCGGGGGATCGGCACGGCGTACGTGAACATCGTGCGGAACACCCCGTTGACGCTGGTGATCGTGTTCTGCGGGCTGGGTCTCGGCCTGGTGCTGGACATCTCGTTCTCCACGAGCCTGTCCACGAACTATCTCTGGCTGTCCATCATCGGCCTGTCGGCCTACACGGCGGCGTTCGTCTGCGAGGCGATCCGGGCCGGGATCAACACGGTGCCGCTCGGCCAGGCCGAGGCGGCCCGCGCCATCGGCCTGACCTTCTTCCAGAACCTGCGGATGATCGTGCTGCCCCAGGCGCTCCGCGCGGTGGTCGCCCCGCTGGGCAGCGTCCTGATCGCGCTGATCAAGAACACCACGATCGCCGCCGCCATCGGGGTGGGTGAGGCCTCCCTGACGATGAAGACGCTCTTCGAGTCGCACGGCGACGCGGTCGTCCCGATCTTCTTCGGCTTCGCGCTCGGCTTCCTGATCCTGACTCTGCCCACCGGACTGCTGTTCACCTGGCTGTCCAAGCGCATGGCGGTGGTTCGATGAGCACGCTGACCGCGGAACCGAGAAAAACGCGTAAGCGCGCGTCCGCGCCGGATCGGGCCAGCGTCCTCTACGACGTTCCCGGCCCGCGCGCCCAGATGCGCAACACCGTGCTCACGGTGCTGGTCGTCCTCGTCGCGCTGTTCGCCGTCTACGTGATGGTGACCAAGCTGGATGAGAAGAACCAGCTCAACGCCGACCTGTGGACCCCGTTCCTCCGGGGCGACGTGTGGGTCAACCTGATCCTGCCCGGCCTGTTCAACACGCTCAGCGCGGCGGCGGTCGCCGCGGTGATCGCGGTGCCGTTCGGGTTCGTCTTCGGCATCGGCCGGCTGTCCGACCACGCCTGGATCCGCGTCCCGGCGGGAGCGGTGGTCGAGTTCTTCCGGGCCATCCCGCTGCTCATCATGATCTTCGCGGTGATGTACGGCGGGAGCGCGGTCTTCGGGCTGACCGTGACCCCGTTCATGGCGGTGGTGACCGGCCTGGTCCTGTACAACGGGTCGGTGCTGGCGGAGATCGTGCGGGCGGGCATCCTGTCCATCCCGCGCGGCCAGTCGGAGGCGGCACTCGCGATCGGGCTGCGCAAGGGCCAGGTCATGCGGATGATCCTGCTGCCGCAGGGGGTCACGGCCATGATGCCGGCGATCGTCGCGCAGCTCGTCGTGCTCCTCAAGGACACGGCCCTGGGGTTCATCGTCTCGTTCGAGGACCTGTTGAACGCGGGGGCGCGCGTGCTGCCGTCCAACTTCAACAACATCATCCCGGCAGTGATCGTCATCGCGATCGTCTACATCATCATCAACCTGATCGTCGGGGCCGTCGCCACCTGGCTGGAGAGGCGCAGCCGCCGCAGCCGTAAGTCGACGGCCCAGCCGGTCGCCCCGCCCGGAGCGGTCGTGGCGCCCGGAACGGGCGAGGTGTCCGCGGTGGACTGAGGCGGCCCCGCATACGGGCAGCCCCGGTTCCGGGGAGCTTGTCCAGGTTCCGCCGAGGGCGGTCACCGGTCGCGGTGGCCGCCCTCCGGCGTTCCGGGACACAGAATCACCGCATGTCGCGCGGGATGCGCGCCATACCGGCGACAGGCGGCGGGTTATCGGGCAGGATTACGCCATGTCCCCCGAGCAGGTCGTCCTGCCGTACGCCACCTGGCCTTCCCCGATCTCCAGCACCGGGGTGGCCCGGTCCGGGCTGCGCCTGGGATTCCCGACGGTTCTCGGCGGAGAGGTGTGGTGGACCGAGGACCGCCCCGCGGAGGGCGGCCGGACCACGATCGTGCACCGGGCCGCCGACGGCGCGTGCCGCGAGCTGCTGGCCACCCCGTGGAGCGCCAGGACCCGCGTCCACGAGTACGGCGGGCGCTCCTACGCGGTGGTCCCCGGCGGGGGCGTGGTGTTCGCCAACCTCACCGACCAGCGCCTCTACCTGCTGCTCCCCGGCGCCGAGCCGCGGCCGATCACACCGGTCCCCGACCAGGAGGCCGGGCTCCGCTACGCGGACATGGTCGTCCACGACGGGCAGATCTGGTGCGTCCAGGAGCGGCACCACGGCGGCGGGATCAGCCGCTCCATCGTGTCCGTCCCGCTGCACGGCGAGGACGCGCCGCGCGAGCGGGTCAGCGGGAGCGACTTCTACGCCGGCCTCGCGCTCTCCCCCGACGGCAAGCACCTGGCCTACATCTGCTGGGACCACCCCCGCATGCCGTGGAACGGCACCGAGCTGCGGATCACCCGGCTGGCCGACGGCGCCTCCTGGAGGGTCAAAGGAGGGCCCTCCGAATCGGTGCTCGCCCCGCAGTGGCGCGACGACCGGCACCTCTACCTGATCTCCGACTGGTCCGGCTGGTGGAACCTCTACCGGGTCGGGCTGCACGGCACCTCGCTCCAGGCGCTCCACCCGCTGGAGGAGGAGTTCGCCGGCCCGCTGTGGCAGCTCGGCGGCCCGCCGTACCAGGTGCTGGCCGACGGGCGGATCGCGGTCCTGCACGGGCGGGGGGACCCGCGGCTGGGCGTCCTCGACCCGGACAGCGGCGTGCTGACCGACCTGGAGGTGCCCTACGACGGCTGGGAGCAGGTCCTCACCTCGGACGGGCGCGTCCTGGCCGGGATCGGATACGGCGCGACGGCGCCTCGGTCGATCGTCCGGGTCGACACCGCCACCGGGCGGGCCGAGGAGCTCCGCCGCGACATCGGCGAGCTGCCCGACCCCGCCTACCTGCCGCTCGTGCGGGCCGTGGAGATCGAAAGCCGGTCCGGCCACCGGGTCCACGCATTCGTCTACCCGCCGTCGAACCCGCGGGCCCGCGGCGACGGCGCCCCGCCCTACGTGGTGTTCGTCCACGGTGGCCCCACCGGGCGCGCCAGCGGCGCCCTCGA
The DNA here is from genome assembly GCF_030811595.1 of Streptosporangium brasiliense. NCBI lineage: Bacteria > Bacillati > Actinomycetota > Actinomycetes > Streptosporangiales > Streptosporangiaceae > Streptosporangium > Streptosporangium brasiliense. Next base: position 632,926 of record NZ_JAUSRB010000001.1, on the reverse strand, counting down.
CCTGGAGAAGGCGTTCTTCACCAGCCGCGGCATCGGCGTGCTCGACCTCAACTATGGCGGCTCCACGGGCTACGGCCGGGCCTATCGAGACCGGCTGCACGGTCAGTGGGGCGTGGTCGACGTGGATGACTCGATCGCCGCCGCGGAGTGGCTGGCGGCCGAGGGCCTGGCGGACCCGGGACGGATCGCGATCCGGGGCGGGAGCGCGGGCGGCTGGACGGTCATGGCGGCCTGCTGCACCTCCGGCGCGTTCGCCGGCGGGGTCTCCTACTACGGCGTCAGCGCGCTCGCCCCGCTCATCGCGACCACCCACGACTTCGAGTCCCGCTACGTCGAGTGGCTGGTGGGCCCCGCCGACCCCGTCCTGTACGGCTCGCGCGAACCCCTCGGCCGGGTCGCCGGGGTGAGCTGCCCCATGCTGCTCCTGCAGGGGCTGTCGGACCCGGTGGTCCCGCCCGCCCAGTCTCAGGCCTTCGCCGAAGCCCTCGCCGAACGTGGCGTCCCCTGCACCTGTCTCACCTTCGAAGGCGAGGCCCACGGCTTCCGCCGCGCCGAGACCCGCAGCGCGGCGCTGGCCACCGAACTCGCCTTCTACCAGCAGATCTTCCGGAGCTGACTCAGCGCGCGAACTCCGTGGCCCTGGACTCGCGGACCACCGTGATGCGGATCTGGCCGGGGTAGGCGAGCTCCTCCTCGACCTGCTTGGCGACGTCACGGGCGATCACCTGGGCCTGGATGTCGTCGACCGAGTCGGGTTTCACCATGACCCGGATCTCCCGGCCCGCCTGCATGGCGAAGACCTTGTCGACGCCGTCGTAGGAGGTGGCGATCTCCTCCAGGCGCTCCAGCCGTTTGACGTAGGCCTCCAGGGACTCCCGCCGGGCCCCCGGACGGCCCCCGCTGATCGCGTCGGCGGCCTGGGTGAGGACGGCCTCGACCGTCTTGACCTCGACCTCGTTGTGGTGGGCCTCGATCGCGTGGACCACGTCCTCGTGCTCGCCGTAGCGCCTGGCGATCTCGGCGCCGATGAGCGCGTGGCTGCCCTCGACCTCGTGGGTGAGGGCCTTGCCGATGTCGTGCAGGACCGTGCAGCGCTTGAGCATCATCGGGTCGAGCCTCAGCTCGGCCGCCATGATCCCGGCGATGTGGGCGGACTCCACGAGGTGGCCGAGCACGTTCTGGCCGTAGGAGGTGCGGTAGCGGAGCTGGCCCAGCAGGGTGATCAGCTCGGGGTGCATCTCGGTGATGCCGAGCTCCACCAGGGCGTCCTCGCCGGCGCGCACGCACAGCTCCTGGACCTCGGCCTTGCTGCGCTCGTGCGCCTCCTCGATGCGCTGGGGGTGGATGCGGCCGTCGAGGACGAGCTTCTCCAGCGTCAGCCGGGCGGTCTCCCGGCGGACCGGGTCGAAGCACGACAGCAGCACCGCCTCGGGCGTGTCGTCGATGATCAGGTTGACCCCGGTGGTCGACTCGAAGGCGCGGATGTTGCGGCCCTCGCGGCCGATGATGCGGCCCTTCATCTCGTCGCCGGGCAGATGCAGGACGCTGACGACGGACTCGGCGGTCTGCTCGGTGGCCACGCGCTGGACCGCCAGCGTCACGATCTTGGTCGCCCGCTTCTCGCCCTCCCTGCGGGCCTCGCTCTCGATCTCCCTGACGATCAGCGCGGCCTCGCGCTTGGCCTGGTTCTCGATCTCCCTGACCAGCTCGGACCTCGCCTGGTCGCTGGTGAGCCCGGCCACCCGCTCCAGGATGGCCTTGCGCTCCTGCGCGACCCGGTCGAGGTCCTCACGGCGGTCGGCGAGCTTGGTCTCCGTCTCGGCGAGCTTGCGCGCCCGCTCGGCCTGGCGCCTGGCCTCCTCGTCGAGGCGCTGCTCCCGCTCGGCCAGCCGGTTCTCCCGGCGCTCGAGGTCGGAGCGGAGCTCCTTCAGCTCGTATTTCAGCACCTGGCTCTCCGCCTCGGCCTCCTTGCGCAGCTCGGCGGCGGTCTCGACGGCGGCTTCGGACCTGCGCAGGATCTCTTCGGCGTCATGCTGGGCCTTGGTGCGGATGTCGGCCGCCTCGCGTCTGGCATCTTCCAGCGCGGTCTGGATCTCGGCCTCCTGCTCGGGGGAGGGACCGCCCGTCCCGCCGCCCGCCCCGGTGCGGCGCAGCAACACGATCAGCGCGGCTATCGTCACCACGGCAAGAACCGCGACCGCCCCCGCCAATATGACGATCACAACCGGATCCATGCGCGCCCCGCCCTCCTCGCGTCGCAAATATCAAGCACGCGAGGGTCACACGCACGGCACGGAAAGCCCAGGCGCCGACGCCACCGGAACAGATATCAACCCAAGGCCGACGCTGCGCCGGTCACTCCCGCCGACACGCCGTCCGCCCACATCCGCCAAGCCTGCTCGTCCGTAAATTCGCCGTTATGACAATCCGCACTGCGCGGAGTAACTCCTCACTGCCGTCGAGATTAAGCGTCAAACAAGTCACGGGCAAGCAAAGCCCGGTTGGGGACCGTTCAAACATGGGAAGCCGATGTTTCTTTCCCCAACATCCCCGCCCGGCCCGGTGACATCGCCGGATCCCCGGCGGCGCCGAGGATCCGGCACCGGCCCGCGGAGCAGCCGCCGCCGGGGAATTCCGGCGGCAAATAACTCAGCGTGCTTTCGCTAGTCGGGTGGGTAATCCAACTCGGCGGAAAATGCGGGATTTTCCGCCTCTTCACTCTCAAGTGCCTCACGGACCACACGGAAGGCCAGCCCGGGGCCGTATCCCTTCCGGGCGAGCATGCCGGCCAGCCTGCGGGTCCGGACCGCCGGCTCCAGCCCGCGCGTCGAGGCGAGCTTGCGCGCCACGAGCCTGCGGGCCGTCTCCACCTCCTGCTCGGGGTCGAGCTGCTCCACCGCCTCCTTGACGGTGTCCTCGTCGACTCCGCGGTGGCGCAGCTCCGAGGCGAGGGCCCTGCGGGCGAGACCCCGCCCGACGTGGCGTGAGCTCACCCAGGCCGCGGCGAACGCCTCGTCGTCGATGAGCCCGACCTCGGAGAACCTCTCGAGGACGGCCTCCGCCGCCTCCTCGGGCACCTCACGCTTGCGCAGCGCCTCGGCGAGCTGGGCACGAGTGCGCGGCGCCATGGTCAGCAGCCGCAGACAGATCGCCCGGGCCACGGCCTGCGGATCCGCGGCGGGCCCCTGGCTCGCCGGAGACCCCTCGACCGGCCCGTCCGGCAGGATCTCCCGGGAGGTGCCCCGGGAGCGCTTCCCACCACGCCGGGAGCCACGACCGCCCCGGCTCTCCCCTCCGGAGCGGCCCGTCGCGTCTTCCGCTGGGCCGCCTTCTGGAGCGGGGCCGTCGTATGAGGCTGGACCGTCGTATGGGGCGGGGCCGTTCTCCCAGTCGGGGCCGGACGCCTCCCATGCGCCCGGCTGCCCCCGGCGGGAGCGCCGCGACCGGCCGCCTGCCCGCCTGCCCGTCCCGGAGGAGCCGGCCTCCGGCACGTCCGGCCAGGCGCCCCAGTCTCGCGGCCCGGCCGCGCCGGCCGGACCGGAGTCAGGTCCCGTCGTCATCGATCAACCCGGCTCAGACGTCACCCGGCTTGGGAGTGGCCGCCTTGGAGCCACGGCCGGACGCGGCCGGGGCCGGGGCGGCAGCGGCGGGCGGCGGAGTGGCCGGGCTGTCGAGGCGCGGGCCGATGCCGAGCTTCTCCTTGATCTTCTTCTCGATCTCGTTGGCCATGTCGGGGTGGTTCTTCAGGAAGTTGCGGGCGTTCTCCTTGCCCTGCCCCAGCTGGTCGCCCTCGTAGGTGTACCAGGCGCCGGACTTGCGGACGAAGCCGTGCTCGACGCCCATGTCGATCAGGCCGCCCTCGCGGGAGATGCCGACGCCGTAGAGGATGTCGAAGTCGGCCACCCGGAAGGGCGGGGCCATCTTGTTCTTGACGACCTTCACCCGGGTGCGGTTGCCGACCGCCTCGGTGCCGTCCTTCAGCGTCTCGATGCGGCGGATGTCGAGCCGGACCGAGGCGTAGAACTTCAGCGCCTTTCCACCCGTCGTGGTCTCGGGCGAGCCGAACATGACGCCGATCTTCTCGCGGAGCTGGTTGATGAAGATCGCGGTGGTGCCCGTGTTGTTGAGCGCTCCGGCGACCTTGCGCAGCGCCTGGGACATCAGCCGGGCCTGGAGGCCGACGTGGCTGTCGCCCATCTCGCCCTCGATCTCGGCCTTGGGCACCAGGGCCGCGACCGAGTCGATGACCAGCAGGTCGACGGCGCCCGACCGGATCAGCATGTCGGCGATCTCCAGCGCCTGCTCACCGGTGTCGGGCTGGGAGACCAGCAGCGCGTCGGTGTCGACGCCCAGCTTCTTGGCGTACTCCGGGTCGAGGGCGTGCTCGGCGTCGATGAACGCCGCGATGCCGCCCGCCCGCTGGGCGTTGGCCACCGCGTGCAGGGCGACGGTGGTCTTACCGGAGGACTCCGGACCGTAGACCTCGATGATGCGGCCACGCGGGAATCCGCCGATGCCGAGCGCGACGTCGAGGGCGATGGAACTGGTCGGGATCACTTCGATGGGCGCGCGGGTCTCATCGCCGAGGCGCATGACAGAGCCCTTGCCGAACTGACGCTCGATCTGAGCGAGCGCGGTCTCGAGCGCCTTCTCGCGGTCGTTAGCCGCCATGGGAGCCCCCTGAAGGGTCGCGGGTTGAATCGGTTGCCAGAAAGCTACGGGGTGCCACCGACATTTTCTGGAGAGCACGCCACGGGTGGCGGCGTGTCCAATATAGCCGAACGATTGTTCGATCGTGGCTCAACGGCACCGGACGCTCCCGGGGGCGCCGCAGGTCACAGGAGAGGGCGACCCCATCCTTGAGGCGACATTTCCGGGCATTCACTCGGACCTGTTGCCACCGGGCTGACCTGGGGTGATGCTGGAGGCAAACGACTCCGAGGTGCCCGACGTGACCGCTGCGTTCGCCCAGCAACGCCTGGCCCGCCTTGAGGCCCTGGCCGCCGAGCTGTCCGGCCGAGGGCTGGTGGGACGCATTGTCGGGGCCACCGCTCCCGTGCTCTGGGTGTGGCATCCGGGCAGCGGGAGACAGACGATCGTCTTCGCCAGCCCGGCCAGGGAGGGCTGGCTCTTCCTGTGGTCGCCAGACGGCCAGGAGAGCGCGGAGGCCCCCGGCCACGTGGCCGAGCTGGTGCGGAAGCTGCTGGACCGCGCCTCCTGACCGCACGCCCCGAGAGAGCTCCGGCGCCTTTCCACCGGTCGCGGTCTCGGACCGCGGTCGCACTCTCGGAACGCGGTCGCGGTCTCGGACCGGCCGGCGCAACCTTTCAGCACGACCGGACGGCGCACCCCTCCGACACAGCCCTTCGACACAGCCGGACGGCGCAGCCCTTCAGCGGAGCCGTGCGGGGACGTCGGACACCCCGCACACGGCCCGCCAGACGTCCTTGGCGGCGATGCCGTCGGCCAGCGCCTGGTTCACCGTCCGGCCGCCGAGGTCGGCGATCACGTAGTCACGGGCCCACGACTCGGCGTAAGAGTCGCCGAAGTGTAGTTTCATCCGGTTCCAGAACTCCGACAGGCGCATCCCCCAAGTGTGGCCCCTCCCGGCCGCGCCCATGACCGCCGGTTCCTCCTCCGGGGCGCCGGCCAGTCCCGCCCGGGGCCTCAGATGACGCGGAAGCCGTACATCTCGCCGAGCGGGTCGGCGAGCAGCTCCAGGCGGGCTCCGTCGGGGTCCCTGAAGTAGATCGACGCGCCGCTCTCGATCCGGTGCGGCACACCCTCCGCCTCCAGCTTGCCCCGCAGCCGCTCCCAGGTCGACGGGTCCACCGAGATGGCGATGTGGTGGAGCCCGCCGAGGACCTCCTTGTAGGGGCCGAGGTCCAGGCCCGGGAAGTCGAAGAAGGCCAGCAGGTTGCCGTTGCCGACGTCGAAGAAGAAGTGGCTCGACCCCCGGTGGTCACGGTTTTCGAAGATCTCCGTGAGGGGGAACTCCAGGAGGTCCTGATAGAACGCGATCGTCGCCTCGACGTCGGAGGAGATCAGCGCGAAGTGGTGCAGACCCCTCGCGCTGCTCGGTGGACGGTGCTCCCGCAGACGTTCCGCCTTGATCCGCTCACGCGCCGTCTCCACGGCCGGCTGGTCGATGCTCATCGCTGGCTCACCGCTCAATGCGTCGGATGCTCGTCTGGTCTCTATCTCCGTGACGGGACGCGGTGAACCTTCCCCAGCCGTCACGCCATGGTGGCGAGGATCTCCTCCACGATCTCCATGGACGTGCCGGGATGCAGGAACGCGAACCTGGCGACGGTCTCGCCCTCCCAGCCGGTCGGCGTGACGAAGCCGATCTGCCCGGCGAGCAGCCGCTCGGACCACTCGTAGTAGTCCCGGGCCGTCCAGCCGGTGCGCCGGAACAGCACGGCCGACAGCTCGGGCTCCCGGATCAGCTCCAGGTGCCCGGAGCCGTCGATCAGCGCGGCGGTCTCGCGGGCGAGCGTCAGCCCCTTCTCGATCGCCTCGGTGTAGGCGTCGGTGCCGTTGACCGCGAGGGAGAACCAGAGCGGCAGGCCACGGGCGCGCCGGGTCAGGTGGTAGGCGTAGTCGGTGGGATTCCACTCGTCGCCCTCGGCGTGCAGGACGTCGAGATAGGAGGCGTCCTGGGTGTGCACGGCGCGGGCCAGGCGAGGGTCGCGGTAGAGCAGGGCCGCGCAGTCGAAGGGCGCGAACAGCCACTTGTGCGGGTCGACGACGAAGGAGTCGGCGTGCTCGATGCCCGCGTAGCGGTGACGGATCGAGGGGGCGAACAGCCCGGCGCCGCCGTACGCGCCGTCCACGTGGAACCAGAGGCCGCGCTCGCGGGCGACCTCGGCGATCCCGGCGAGGTCGTCGATGATGCCCGCGTTGGTGGTGCCCGAGGTGGCGACCACCGCGACCACGGTGGAGGGGTCGGGGTCGGCCGCCAGCGCCGCGCGCAGGGCCTCGCCGGTGAGGCGGTGGTCGGAGGAGGGCACGACGAGGGCGTCCACGTCGATGATGCGCAGGGTGTTGGAGATCGAGGAGTGCGCCTGGTCGCTGACCGCGACGCGCAGGCGGCCCTCCGGACGCGCGCGCCGGGCGGTGTCGCGGGCCACGACGAGTGCGGACAGGTTGCCCGCCGAGCCGCCGGAGACGAAGCAGCCGCCCGCGCCGACCGGCATCCCCGCCCTGTCGGCGAGCAGGCGGAGCACCTGGTTCTCCGCGGCGATCGCGCCGGAGGCCTCCAGCCAGGAGATGCCCTGCAGCGAGGCACAGGAGACGACCATGTCGAACAGCAGGGCGGCCTTGGTCGGCGCGGCCGGGACGAACGACAGGAACCGGGGGCTGTCGGCGGAGATGACCGCCGGGGCCAGCTGGGTCGCGTAGACGTCCAGGACCTTCTCCGGGTCGGTGCCCCCGGGGGTGATGAGTCCGGCCAGGGCGGCGTCGAGCTTGTCCTTCACGCCGGGGTTGTCGAGGGGGACGGGATCAAGGGCGAGCCGCTCCCGCATGTAGGAGAAGACCAGATCCGTCAGGCGCTCGTCGTAGCTGTGCACCCGAGAATTATGCGGACAAAACAGCTAAAACGGGTAATGGATGCCTAAGATCACTTAACACCACTTTTCCCCCATTCGTGCGGCTACGTCCCGGCGGCCGGTTCTGTCGGTGGGGCGATGCACTATGGAGCGATGACCGGATCAGCGCTCGACCACTTCAGCCCCGTGACCAGGGAGTGGTTCGCAGGAGCCTTCGCCGCGCCCACCGCCGCCCAGGAGGGGGCGTGGTCCTCGATCGCCCGGGGGGACAACACGCTTGTGGTCGCGCCCACCGGGTCCGGCAAGACGCTGGCCGCGTTCCTGTGGTCGCTCGACCGGCTGGCCACCGAGCGGATGGCCCCGGCCGCCGGTGGCGGGCCCGCCGCCCCGGCCTCCGGTGGCACCCCGGGCACCGCGGGCGGGCGCGGGCGGGCGGGCAAGGACGGCGGCCCGGCCCGGCTGTGCCGGGTGCTCTACGTGTCACCGCTCAAAGCCCTGGCCGTGGACGTCGAGCGCAACCTCCGGGCACCGCTGGCCGGGATGCGGCAGACCGCGCGGCGGCTCGGGCTCACCGTGCCGGAGATCTCGGTGGCGATCCGGTCGGGCGACACCTCGCCGGAGGAGCGGCGCCGTTTCGCGGCCAAGCCGTCGGACATCCTCATCACGACCCCCGAGTCGCTGTTCCTGCTGCTGACGAGCCAGGCCCGCGAGGCGCTGCGGGGTGTGGAGACGGTCATCGTCGACGAGGTGCACGCCGTGGCGGCCACCAAGCGCGGCGCCCACCTGGCCCTCAGCCTGGAGCGGCTCGACGCCCTGCTGCCCCACCCCGCGCAGCGCGTCGGCCTGTCGGCGACGGTGCGGCCGGTCAGCGAGGTGGCCGCCTTCCTCGGCGGCCCCCGCCCGGCGGCGGTGGTTCAGCCGCCCTCGGAGAAGGTGATCGAGGTCGAGGTGGTCGTCCCTGTCGAGGACATGACGGAGCTCGACGGCGCCCCGCGCCCGGCCCGCTCCGGCGACGACGACCAGTGGCTGATCGAGCCCCCGGCCCGGCGCTCCATCTGGCCGCACGTGGAGGAACGGCTGTTCGACCTGATCGGTGGTCACCGCTCGACGATCGTGTTCGCCAACTCCCGGCGGCTGGCCGAGCGGCTGTGCACCCGCCTCAACGAGCTGGCGTGGGAGCGGGAGGCGGGCGGGGCCGGGGCCGCGCAGCCGGCGGAGCCGGCGCACTGGGCCGAGGGGTTCCCCTCGCCGCCGGCGTCCCTGTCCACCCCGGCAGCGATGATGGCGCAGGCCGGCGCCTCCAAGGGCGCGGTCCCGGAGATCGTGCGGGCCCACCACGGATCGGTGTCGAAGGAGGAGCGCTCCCAGATCGAGGAGGCGCTCAAGTCCGGGCGGCTGCCCGCCGTGGTCGCGACCTCCAGCCTGGAGCTCGGCATCGACATGGGCTCGGTGGACCTGGTCGCCTGCGTGGAGTCGCCGCCGAGCGTGGCCAGCGGCCTGCAGCGGATCGGCCGGGCCGGGCACCAGGTGGGGGCCGTCTCGCGCGGCGTGATCTTCCCCAAATACCGCGGCGACCTGGTGCAGACGGCCGTGGTGGCCGAGCGGATGAAGAGCGGGGAGATCGAGGAGCTCCGCTACCCGCGCAACCCGCTCGACGTGCTCGCCCAGCAGATCGTGGCGATGACCGCGCTGGAGGAGTGGACGGTCGACGAGCTGGAGACCGTCGTACGGCGCGCCGCGCCGTACCGGACCCTGCCCCGCAGCGCGCTGGAGGCGACGCTCGACATGCTCGCCGGGCGCTACCCGAGCGAGGAGTTCGCCGAGCTGCGCCCGCGCATCGTCTGGGACCGGGTCACCGGCGTCCTGCAGGGCCGGCCCGGCACCCAGCGGCTGGCCGTGACCAACGGCGGCACGATCCCCGACCGCGGGCTGTTCGGCGTGTTCCTGGTCGGGGAGCGGGCCTCGCGGGTGGGCGAGCTCGACGAGGAGATGGTCTACGAGTCCCGGGCCGGCGACGTGTTCGTGCTGGGCGCGACCTCCTGGCGGATCGAGGACATCACGGCCGACCGGGTGCTGGTCTCCCCCGCGCCCGGACAGCCGGGCAAGCTGCCGTTCTGGCACGGTGACAGCGCGGGGCGCCCGGCGGAGCTGGGCCGGGCGATCGGCGCGTTCCTGCGCGAGATGTCCGGCGCGGACGCCGGCTCCGGCGCCACGGAGCGGATCAGGGCGGCGGGGCTCGACGGGTCCGCCACGGCCAACCTGCTGTCCTATCTGGCCGAGCAGCGGGAGGCCACCGGATACGTGCCCGACGACCGGACGCTGGTGGCCGAGCGCTTCCACGACGAGCTGGGCGACTGGCGGGTCGTGGTGCACTCGCCGTACGGGGCGCGGATCCACGCGCCGTGGGCCCTGGCGATCGGGCGGCGGCTGCGGGAGCGCTACGGCGTCGACGTCCAGGCCGTGCACTCCGACGACGGGATCGTGCTGCGCATCCCCGACACGCTCTCCGGCCCCCCGACGGATGTCGCGATCTTCGACGCGGAGGAGATCGAGCAGATCGTCACCGAGGAGCTCGGCGGCTCGGCGCTGTTCGCCGCGCGGTTCCGGGAGTGCGCGGGACGGTCGCTGCTGCTGCCGCGCCGCACACCCGGCAGGCGCACCCCGCTGTGGCAGCAGCGGCAGCGGGCCTCGCACCTGCTCAACGTGGCAGGCCGCTACGGCTCGTTCCCGGTGGTGCTGGAGACGATGCGCGAGTGCCTGCAGGACGTCTTCGACGTGCCGGGACTGGTCCGGCTCATGCGGGACATCTCGGCGCGGCGCGTGCGGCTGGTGGAGGTCGAGACCTCCCAGGCGTCGCCGTTCGCGGCGTCCCTGCTGTTCAACTACGTCGGCGCGTTCATGTACGAGGGGGACGCCCCCCTGGCCGAGCGCCGCGCCCAGGCGCTCGCGCTCGACACCAACCTGCTGGCCGAGCTGCTGGGCCAGGCCGACCTGCGCGAGCTGCTCGACCCGGAGGTGATCGCCGAGACCGAGCGCGAGCTGGCCCGGCTGGACCGGCCGCTGCGCGACGCCGAGGACCTGGCCGACCTGCTCCGCGCCCAGGGTCCCCTGGTCGAGGCCGACGTGAGCCTGCGCGGAGGTGACCCGGCCTGGCTGACCGGCCTGGAGAGCTCCCGGCGGGCGATCAGGGTGCGGGTGGCCGGGCAGGAGCAGTGGGCGGCGATCGAGGACGCCGCCCGGCTGCGCGACGCGCTCGGCGTGCCGCTCCCGGTGGGGGTGCCGCACGCCTTCCTGGAGCCGGTGGACGACCCGCTGGGCGACCTGGTCGCCAGGCACGCCCGCACGCGGACCCCGTTCTCGGCGGGCACGGCCGCCGCCAGGTTCGGCCTCGGCCCCGCGGTCGTCACCGACGCCCTGCGCCGCCTGGCCGCCGCGGGCCGGGTGGTGAGCGGGGAGTTCAGGCCGGGCGGCCGGGGCGAGGAGTGGTGCGACTCCGGGGTGCTGCGGATGCTGCGCCGCAGGTCCCTGGCCAGGCTCCGCAAGGAGGTGGAGCCGGTCTCCGCCGAGACGCTGGCCGCCTTCGCCCCCGCCTGGCACGGCATCACCGGCGCCCCGCAGCGGGGCAGGCCGCCGATCGACGCGCTGGTGAGCGCGGTCGAGCAGTTGCAGGGCGCGGCGGTGCCCGCCTCGGCGCTGGAGACCCTGATCCTGCCCTCCCGGGTGCCCGGATACGACCCGTCGCTGCTGGATGAGCTGACCTCCTCCGGCGAGGTCGTCTGGGCCGGGCAGGGCTCGCTGCCGGGCGGGGACGGCTGGGTGGCGCTGTATTTCGCCGACACCGCCCCCCTGCTGATGCCCGAGCCGTCCGAGATCACCATGACCCCGCTGCACGAGGCCGTCCTGTCGGTCCTCGGCGGCGGGGGCGCGCTGTTCTTCCGCGACCTGGCGGGCCGGGTCGGCGCGCTGACGGCCGGCGCGGTCCCGGACGACATGGTGCTGGCGGCGGCGGTGTGGGACCTGGTGTGGGCCGGGCGGGTCACCGGTGACACGCTCGCGCCGCTGCGGGCCACCCTCGGCACCGGCCGTCCCGCCCACCGGCCGGCCACGACGCGCAGGCGGCGGCCGGTGCTGCCCACCCGGAGCGGGCCGCCGACCGTGGGCGGGCGCTGGTGGCTGCTGCCCGCTACGGCGGGCGAGCCGACCCGGCGGGCGCAGGCCCAGGCCGAGGTGCTGCTGGAGCGGCACGGCGTGGTGACCCGGGGCGCGGTCGCCGCCGAGCGGCTGCCCGGCGGGTTCGCCGCCGTCTACCAGGTGCTCCGCGCCTTCGAGGAGAGCGGCCGGTGCCGCCGGGGCTACTTCGTCGAGGGGCTGGGCGGCGCCCAGTTCGCCCTCCCCGGAGCCGTCGACCGCATGCGCGCCGCCTCGGCGCCGCCCGCGCCGTCCGTGCCCGACCCGTGGAGCACCCGCAGGCCGGACGGCAACGGCCGGCGGGCGGTGGTGCTGGCGGCGGCCGACCCGGCCAACCCCTACGGCGCGGCCCTGCCGTGGCCCGGCCGTCCCGGGGAGGCGTCCCACAAGCCGGGCCGGAAGGCGGGCTCGCTGGTGGTGCTCGTCGACGGGCACCTGGTGCTCTACGTCGAGCGCGGCGGCAAGACCCTGCTGTCCTTCTCCGACGACGACCGCCTCCAGCCCGCCGTGGACGCCCTGGCGCTGGCCGTACGCGACGGCGCCCTCGGCAAGCTGACCGTGGAACGCGCGGACGGCGCCGCCATCAACGACTCCCCGCTGGGCGCCGCGCTGGAGGCCGCCGGTTTCCACCCGACCCCCCGGGGCCTGCGCCTGCGGGCCTAGGTGTCCATTGAGGATCTTGGCCTGGGCCGCCGGGCCTCGCGTCGTCCGGCGCGAGGCCGGACCGCGCGTGGGCTCCTAGCCGAGCTTGCCGAGGGCTCGGGCGAGGATGGTGGCGGTGTCGGCGATGACCTTGTTGTCGTTGGGGGCGTCGGCGGCGCGGTGGGTGGTGTAGATGGCCATGATCAGCGGGGAGGCGGACTCGGAGGTCCGGATGACGGCGATGTCGTTCGTGGATCCGTAGTTCGTGGAGGAGCCGGTCTTGTCGCCGATGATCCAGGTCTTGGGCAGTCCGGCGCGGATGCGCTCGTCGCCGGTCTTGTTCGCGCGCAGCCATGCGTTCAGCCGCGCCCGGTCCCTGGTGTCGAGCGCGTTGCCGGAGGTGACTTCCCGCAGGTTCCGGGCCATGGCGGCGGGGGTGGTGGTGTCCCGCTTCTCCTTGGGGTTCCAGTCGTTGAGCTCGGTCTCCCAGCGGTCCAGACGGGAGATCGGGTCCTTCAGCGTGCGGAGGTACTTCGTCAGTCCCGCCGGCCCGCCGATCTGCTTCAGCAGCATGTTGCCCGCGGTGTTGTCGCTGAGGGTGATGGCGGCCTCGCACAGTTGGGCGACGGTCATCCCGTCCTCCACGTGCCTCTCGGTCATCGGCGAGTTCGCCTTCACCTCACTGGCCTTCCAGTGGACGACCCGGTCCATCAGCCCCGGGTCGGAGGTGCGGGCCTTCTGCAGCACCGCGGCGGCCGCCAGCGCCTTGAAGGTGGAGAGCATCGGGAAGCGCTCGCCGGACCGGTAGGCGACCATCCTGCCGGTGGCCGTGTCGAGGGCGTAGGCGCCGATGCGGCTCCCGGAGGAGGCTTCCAGCGCGCGCAGCCGCCGGCGCGCGTCCGCCTGGTGGGACGGCTCCCGCAGGTCGTCGAGGACGGCCTGCCCGCTCCCCGCCCCGGCCGGGGCCGTCGCGGCCTGCGGGACCGCCTGGCTGTCGGCCGAGGCGGCGTCCACGCCACAGGCGGTGCCACCCACCAGGATGGAGATCGCCAGCCCGGTCGCCTTCAGGCTCGCGGGGAGGCGGCGGGCGTCAAGGTGTCGCATTCCGTGTCCTTGCTCTTGATCAGCAGATGGACGGAGCCAATCAGACAGGATTGACTGATGTCCAATATCGATATAAGTAAAGTATCGATATTGACTTGCGTATCAATGCAGCTCACGTCGTCCCTGGCGGGCCTCGCCGCAGAGACCGCGGACGCTCACCGGGGCCGCGGGCGGTCAGGGCCCTGCCCCCTACGGCTACCGCCACGGGCTCGGGCCGGCGGTATGCGCGAGAGCCCTGTGTGTGCGCCCCTCACTCCCTCATCGGGACCGGAGGGCCGGCTCATCCACTGACGGCCAGCGCTTCATCGGGGACGGCCTGTGAGATCTTGCGGCGAGTGCCGAGCATGACGAGCAGCGAAGCCGCTATCAGCGCCGCACCGAACCAGAAGGCGCTCCTGACCCCGAAATGATCGGCGAACAGTCCGCCGAAAAGCGCTCCGAGCGCGATGGACGTGTTGTATCCCAAGGTGTTGAGTGACATGGCGGCCTCGAAGGTGTCGGGCGCGGCAGCCAGCGTCATGTTGACCTGGCACAGGTTCATGGCGCCGAAGGAAACCCCCCAGAGGGCCACCGAGACGATCAGACCGACCTGCCCGTGACCGATCGTGAGCAGCAACAGCAAGGACACCACGAGCCCCGCGCAGGCGACGACGGAACTGGCCCGCAGATTCTTGGTCACGGTGTATCCGGCGATGAAGTTCCCGGCCGCGCCCCCGACGCCATAGATCACCAGCAGCGCGGTGACGAAGGCGGGCGTGGCGGATGAGTTGTTCTCCGCGAAGGGCCGTATGAACGTGTACGCCCCGAAGTGGCCGAGCACGTACAGCGCGACGGCAAAGATCACCAGACGTAGCCGCACGTTTCTGAGCGGGAGCCCGAAGACCTCCCGGACCGAGACCGCGTTCTCCGACGGCAGTGACGGGATCACGGCGGCGACCGCGAGGAACACCAGCACGCTGAGGCCGCTCCAGATGAGGAACGTGGTCCGCCAGCCGGCGAGGCTCTCCAGGAATGTTCCCAACGGCATGCCCACCACCGTGGCGATCGAGATGCCGGACAGCGCGACCGCGGCCGCCCTGCTCGCGTGGCGTTCCGGGACCAGGCGCATCGCCATGCTCACGCCTATGGCCCAGAACACCCCGTTGGCGAATCCCATGATGAGCCGCGTTGTCAGGACCAGCGGAAAGTTCGGCGAGATGGCGGTGATCAGGTTTCCCAGGGCCAATATCGCCAGTAGCGCGGACAGCAGCACGCGCCGGTTGACGCGCCTGGTCCAGGCCACGATGAACGGGACGCCCAACCCGGCCGAGATGCCGTACAGAGTGACCATCAGCCCGGCGACCCCCACCGATATCCCCAGGTTCACGCTTACCGGGGTAAGCAGGCCGACGGGCATCAGCTCAGTGGTGACGAAGACGAACAGACTCGCTGTGATGATAGAGACACCCAGCCACGACCTCAGGGCCGAGTGCGGGTGTTCATCGTGTGCAGCCATTTCTTCTCTCTGTTTTCTCAGGTTTCGGACTTACGGACAGCCGGATGAACCGCGGTGTTTCAGGCCGCATTCATCGAGCTCTGTGCGCGGATGCGCAACGGCCTCGGAGGAGCCGTGGGTGATGACGTCGGATTCCGTCGCCACCGGCGGCCGGCCGACGGCGATGACGTCCGATATCTCTTCGCCGGACACCGATGGGCCCGCTCGGGGGTCGCCCAGGTGTCGTCGTGAGCGCCCCCACCGTCCACGGTGGATCCGTGCCGGGTGCCGCGGGGTCGTCGCTGTCAGGGGGTCACAGGGTGGAGCTCTCGCGGCTTGACCGGTCGGGGTTGCGCGAGCAGCACGGCACCGATGATCACCACGATCCCGGCCAGCTGCGGAATCGACAACGCCTGCTGAAGGAACAGATATCCGAGGAGGGCCGCGACGATCGGGCTGCCCAGGGTGAGGACCGAATCCTGTCCCCGATGAGCAGCGCCGCCAGGACCAGCACGAGCATCGGCTGCACCGCCATGATCATTCCCGCGACACCACCCGGCAGGCGATAGGCCGCGACGAACAGCAGGAAGTTGAACGCGCCGATGTTGAGCGCCCCGAGCACCAGGACGCGCCACAGCCACATCCCGGTCGGCAGCGTGCGGGCGTAGGCCAGCAGGACCAGGCCCACGGGAAGCACCCGCACGGTGGCGGCCAGCAGGGGACGGTCCGGCGGCAACCACTCCGTCGTCACCAGGTAGGTGCTGCCCCAGATCGCCGGCGCCAGCGCCGTCACACCCGCGGTGAGGAGTTGCCGGTCGCTCTTTATGCCACACCGCCTCCGTGTCGAATCACCGGTCGCCGAAGTCGCCGGCGCCAGGCGACAGCCGGTTAGTTTCCATGGAAGTTACATTATTTTCCATGGAAGGTATAGTCAAACCATGCCTCAGGACATCGACTCCTTCGCCTCGCGCACCGACGCCGACGCGGTCGATCGCATCGTCGGCCAGTGGCGCCGGGAGCGGCCCGACCTCGACCCCAGCCCGATGCATGTGATCGGACGCATCACCCGCCTGCACTGGGCGTTGGACGAGCGGCTGGGCCGGGTCTTCGAGCGCTACGACCTGGGCAGGGGCGAGTTCGACATGCTCGCCACGCTGCGCCGTTCCGGCCCTCCCTTCGAGCTGACCGCCGGCGAGCTGCGCGAGTCGACGATGGTCACCTCGGGAGCGGTGACCAAACGGATCGACCGGCTGGAACGCGCCGGGCTGGTCAGTCGCCGAGCGGCCGAGGACGACGCGCGGGGCCGGCTGATCCGGCTCACCCACCGGGGCCAGGAGCTCATCGACGGAGCGGTCGAGCAGCACGTCCGGAACGAGACGCGACTGCTCGCCGGGCTGACCGCCGACGAGCGGAGCACCCTGACCGATCTGCTGCGCAAGCTGGGCCGGACGTTGCCGGACGAGTAGCGGCCGGCGGTGTCGCCCGACCGACGGGACCACCGCGCCGCCGGGGGGGAGCCCGCGGCCCTGTGACGCGCACGCCCGCCGGCCCGGCCCATGGAGGCCGGGCCGGCGGGCGCGGACGTCACATCTGACCAGGACGGCGGGCGCGGACCCCGTACTACGACCGGGCCGGCGGGCGCGGGCGGTTCACCTCCGTACGGCGGCCGCCTCGACGGCCGGCTCCGCGGCCGGTCCGTGGCGCTGCTGCAGGGTCTGGAAGCCGACCAGGTCGTCCGGGAGCGCGTCCGGCACGTCCACGTCGAACCGCGACAGCGTCCGGGTGCGCATCGCGACCAGCGCGGTGACGGCGATGGCGACCGCGAACAGCACGTACATCAGGCCGACGCCCCGGCCCTCGCCGGTGCCGAGCACGAGGCCGACCGTGCCGGCCAGCGGGCCGCCGGGCAGCAGCAGCGGCTCGAACAGGGCGCTGCCGTACGGCGCGACCAGGCCGAAACCGATGGGCAGCGTGGACCAGGCGATCAGCGTGTTGAGCGCGATGACCCGGCCGTGGAAGCGCTGCGGCACCTTGACCTGGATGATCGTGGCGTAGACCCCGTTGAGCATGGTCAGCCAGAACGACATGCCGAACGCGCCGACCGCGATCACGACCAGGTTCTGCTGGAGGCCGGTGACCAGGCAGAAGACGGCGAGGATCACGGTGGACAGCAGCACGCCGCGCAGTCGCCGCCGGCGCGGACCGCCCCAGACGGTCATGGTCAGCCCGCCGAGGAAGACGCCCAGGCCACCGGCGAAGGAGATCCGGCCGACGTCCTGCAGCGTGGCGAAGCCCAGGACCAGCGGGGAGATGAGCAGGAACAGAGGGGACAGGAAGACGTTCAGCACCGCGAAGAAGAAGAGCATGCCGCGGAAGCCCCGGCTGCCCCAGGAGAACCTCCACCCCTCCACCATCTCGGAGACCAGGGACTCCCTGCGCTTCCAGGCCATCGTCTTCGGGAAGCGGACCAGGAGCAGCACCGCGATCGCGAAGGCGTAGGAGACGACGTCCAGGACCAGGATGCCCTCCAGACCGATCACGGCCATCAGGCCGACCGCGACCAGCGGGACGACGAGCTGGGCGGTGCCGGTCACCATCTGGACGACGCCGTTGGCGTGGCCGAGGAAGCGTTTGGGGACGAGCTGGGGGACGGCCGAGTTGTAGGCCAGGCGCTGGAAGGTGAGCGCGACCGACAGCAGCACCAGCAGCGGGTAGATGTGCCAGACCTCCAGGTTGCCGGTCCACAGCAGGATCCCGAGGGCGAGCTGGGTACCGAACGCGCCGGCGTCTCCGGCGAGCATGACCTTGCGCCGGTCGTAGCGGTCGACGAGGGCGCCCGCGATCGGGGAGACCAGCATGCCGGGGACCAGCGCGAGGACCGAGAACAGGGCGAACCTGGCGAGTGAGCCGGTGGTGACGTAGATCCACAGCGGGACCGCGAACTCGGTCAGCGACGATCCGACGATCGAGACGAGCTGCCCCGCGGCCACCGTGGCGAACCGCTTCATGCTGGGCTCCGGCCCCCGCCCCCCGACCGGGACCGCCCCGCCTCCCGGCCCGGCCCGCCCGGGTCCGGCCTGCTCGGGGACGGCCCGCCCGGGTCCGGCCGGGACAGGCCCGGCCCGCTCGGGGACGTCCGATACGGCCTGCTCGGGGACCTCCGACGCGGCCTGCTCGGGGACGTCCGGGACGGCCGTGGCCCGGCCGGTCGCGCTCTGGTCGGAGACCCCGCCGAGCCACCAGGTGGACCGGTCCGTGCGGCCCAGCGCGGCGGTCTCGCCGGAGGCGATGGCCCGGTGCGTGCCGGTGACGATGGCGGAGAGCTCCTCGGCCCGGTACTTCAGGAAGAAGTGACCGGCCTCGTCCAGGACGACCACGGCGGTGGAGTCGGTGAGGAGATGCCACTCGCGGTAGCGCTCCTGGTAGAACTCGGTGGCCGGATCGCGCTCGCCCGCCACGGAGATGATCGGCGCCCTGAGCGGCTCGACGCCTTCGGCGAACAGGCGGGTGAAGTAGCGCTCGGCCTCCTTGGTGCCCTTGCGGCGGTTGTCGATCATCAGCTTGAGCTGGTCGCGGTCGAGGTCCTCGACGTCGAGACCGGCGGCCTGGAGGGCGTTGGCCCAGACCTGGTCGCTGCGGAGGCGGTCGGTCAGGTTCGACAGCCAGGCCAGCGTCGAGGCGGGCCGGGCGAAGGGGAAGATGCCGCCGAGGTAGATGGCCTCGACCGGCCGGCCCGCCGCCTCCAGACGCCGGGCGATCTCCACGGTCAGCATGACGCCGAGTCCGCAGTGGCCGTACAGCGCCAGCGGCCCCCGGATCCCGTCGAGGATCTCCTCCACGCAGCCCTGCGCGACCTCGGCCACCGGCCGGGTCTCCTCGACCAGGCCCATCTCCTGGCCGGGGACGGCGACCGCGTGCAGCGCCCAGCCCGCGGGCATGGCGTCGGCCAGCGGCTGGTAGATGGCCGCGCTGCCGCCGCCGTACGGCACGCAGACCAGGGTCGAGGTGGCGGTGCGGGCCGGGGTGAGCCGGTGCAGGAGCATGCGTGGGCCGTCGTCACCGGCCTCGACGAGCCGGGCCAGCTCGCGGACGGTCCGGTGCTTGAACAGGTCCAGGATGCTGACCTGGCGCCCGCCTGCGGGAAGAGCTTTCCGCAGGCGGGCGACCACCTGTGCGGCGAGCAGCGAATGTCCGCCCAGGTCGAAGAAGTCGTCCAGCACGCCGACCCGGACCAGGCCGAGCACCTGGGCCCACACCGCCGCGATCGCCTCTTCCACCGGCGTCTCCGGCGGGACGAACCCGGCCTCCTGGTCCGGCCGCTCCTCGTCGGGCTCGGGCAGCCGGGCCCGGTCGACCTTGCCGTGCGACTTCAGCGGCAGTTCGTCCAGCCAGACGAACCGCCCAGGGATCATGTATTCGGGGAGCCGCTCGCCGAGTGCCGCGCGCAGCTCGCTCACGCTGGTCCGCTCTCCGACGAGGTAGCCGATCAGCCGGTCCCCGCGCAGCTCGACGACGGCCTGCGCGACGCCGGGCCGGCCGGTGAGGACCGACTCGATCTCCGACAGCTCCACCCGGTAGCCCCGGACCTTCACCTGGAGGTCACGGCGGCCGAGGAAGCACAGGTCCCCCGAGGGCAGCCAGCGGCCGAGGTCGCCGGTCCGGTACATGCGCGCGCCGGGCCCGCCGTACGGGTCGGGCAGGAACCTGTCGGCCGTCAGGCCGGGCTGCCCGAGGTAGCCCCGGGCGAGCCGGTCGCCGCCGAGGTAGATCTCACCGGTCATGCCGGGCGGGACCAGCCGCAGATGCTCGTCCAGCACGTAGACCCTGGCGCCGGGCAGCGGCCGGCCGATCGGGAGGTTGAGCGCCCGCTCGGCCTCGCCGGTGACGGCGTGGGTGGAGATGCCGACCGTGGCCTCGGTGGGGCCGTAGTGGTTGACCACGGTGGTGTGCGCGCTCAGCTCCCGCGCCCAGCTCCACCTGGACGCCTCGCCGCCGAGGACGAGCAGCTTGCGCGGGAGCAGCTCGGCGGGGTCGGTGACGTCGGGGTCGGACAGCAGCGAGGCGAGGTGGGAGGGGGTCATCTTCAGGTAGTCGGTACGGCCGAGCTGCCCGGCCAGCTCCTCGACCGGCGACTGCGGGTCGGCCAGGTGCAGCTCGCCGCCGGTCATGAGCGACAGGTAGAAGATCGTCACCCCGAAGTCGAACGAGAGCGACTGCAGCAGCGTGTAGACCGCCGCGGGCTCGACCTCGAACCGCTCCCTGACCCCGGCCAGGTAGTTCAGCACCTGCCGGTGCTGCACCCCGACGCCCTTGGGCCGCCCGGTCGTTCCCGAGGTGTAGATCACATACGCCAGGTGGTCCGCCGTGACCGCGGGCGCCTCGAACGCGCTGTCCCGCAGGGCCTCCTCGTCCAGGCAGACGACCGGCGTCCCGGGGACCAGGTCACGGAGGGAGGAGGTGGTGACGACGGCGACGGCTCCGGCGTCGCCGAGCATGTGGGCCAGCCGGTCGCGGGGCTGCTTGGGGTCGAGGGGGACGTAGGAGCCGCCCGCCTTCATGACGCCGATGACGGCCGCCGCCAGGTCGGTGGACTGCTCCAGGAAGACGCCGACCCGGGTGTCGGGGCCGACGCCGTACCGGCTCCTCAGCAGGGCGGCGATCCGGGTGGAGCGGTCGTCGAGCTCGGCGTAGGTGAGGGACTCCTCACCGCAGACCACGGCGGTGGCGCCGGGGGTCAGCGCGGCCTGCGCGGTGACGAGGTCGTGGAGCAGGTCGTGGCCGGCGGGGGCGGGGGCGGTGCTCGACCCGAAACCCAGGACCCGCTCCCGCTCCTCCTCGGAGAGCAGGGACAGCTCCCCGACCCGCGTCCGCGGGTCCGCCACGATCGACCGCAGCAGCGTCTCGAACCGGGACGCCAGCAGCTCCATGCTCTCCGGGTCGAACAGGGCCGTGCTGTAGGTGAGGTTCCCCACCAGCCCGTCGGGGCTCTCGAACAGGTAGAGGCCCAGGTCGAAGCGGGTGGTCCTGGCCGGCAGGGCGAGGTAGGAGACCCGGCCGTCCTCCTCGCCTGCCTTGAAGTTCTGCAGCGCGAACGTGACCTGGACGAGCGGTGACCGGCTCACGTCGCGGACCACGTTCAGCTCGTTGACGAGCCGGTCGAACGGGAGCTCCTGGTGGGCGAACGCGTCCAGCGCGGTCTCGCGGGTGCGCTCCAGGAACACGCTGAACGGCGGGTCGTCGGCCAGGTCCGCGCGGAGCACGAGCGTGTTGACGAACATGCCGACGACGCCGTCCAGCTCCGGCAGGCCACGGCCCGCGACCGGGGAGCCGACCGCGAAGTCCGACTGCCCCGAGTAGCGGGCCAGCAGCACCTGGAAGGCGGCCAGCAGCGTCATGTACGGCGTGGCGCCGGCGGCCTGGCCCAGCTCGGTGAGCCGCCGGGTGAGGTTGGCGTCCAGCCGGACGTCGAGGGCGGCCCCCGCGTGGCCCTGCTCGGCCGGGCGTGGCCGGTCGGTGGGGAGCTCGATGGCCGGCAGGCCGGCGAGCCGGTCCCGCCAGTGGTCGATCTCCCGGCGGTGGTCGCGCCCGCGCTGCCAGAGGGCGTAGTCGCCGTAGCCGACCGGGGCGGGCGGCGGGACCGCGCCGTCGTGCAGGGCGAGTAGCTCACGGATGATCACATCGGTGGACCAGCCGTCGATGACGGCGTGGTGCGCGGCGATGAGAAGCACGTGGTCGTCCGGCGCGAGCCGGACCACCACGGTCCGGAAGAGCGGGCCGTGCTCCAGGTCGAAGGGGGTGGCGAGGTCGGCGTCGAGCAGCTCGATCGCGGCGTCCAGATCGGCCGCCTCGGTGACGCGCAGCTCCGCCGGCCGGGGGTCGTCGACCACGAGTTCGGGGGTGCCGTCCTCGGTGGTGAGGAAGCGCGTCCGCAGGGCCTCGTGGCGCGTGACGATCTCGTCCAGCGCCCGGCGCAGCGCGCCGGCGTCCAGTTCGCCGCGTAGGCGCGCCGCGACGGGGACCGTGTAGGTGGTCGTTCCTGGGCGGTACTGCTCCAGGAACCACAGGCGCTCCTGGGCGTGGGACAGGGGCGGGGCGGTCCCCGGGGCCCGGGCCGTGATGGTCCGGGACTCCTCCCGGCGCCGGAGCCGCTGGGCGAGCAGCGCCCGCTTGGCGTCCGACAGCGCGGTCTCGGTCATCGGGATTCCTTATTCCTTAGGCGTGGAGCCCCCGGGCCGTGGCCGCGGGGAGGGGACCGGGCAGGAGGTCAACACAGCTCCGTCCGGAGGGCCGCGAGGAAGAGCGCGGCGTCCCGGCCGTTGATCAGCCGGTGGTCGTAGGCGAGGCCGATGTTCGCGACGGTCCTCGCCGTCACGGTGCCGTCCTCGCCGAGGACGAGCTCCGGCTGCGGCGAGGTGACCGCGAGCGCGCAGACCGTCCCGGGGAAGACGAAGGGGATCGCGAGGGTCACGTCGGCGTCGGTGTGCAGGGTGACGGCGATGTTCGCGCCGGTGAGGTCCCGCTCCCGGAAGCCGCCCTCGGTGGCCGCCAGCCGGTAGCGCATGAGCGTGTCGGCGATCTCCCTGAGCGACCCGGTGTCGTGGACGACGGGCACGTAGAGGCCCTCGCCCATGTCGAAGGTGACCCCGACGCGCGGGGCCCGCGCCAGCACGGCCCGGTCCCCGTCGACCGAGGCGAAGAACAGCGGGAAGGCCGGATGCAGCGCGGCCACGGCCTGGACGGTCAGCTCCGCCAGCCCGACCGGCCTGCGGACCTCCCTGCTCAGCCCCCTGGTCCGCGCCAGCAGCGGCCCGACGTCGAACTTCACCACGGTGTAGGCGGCGGGGATCGTGCCGTGCGAGGTGGTGACCGCCCGCGCGACGGCCCGCTGCACCCGGGAGAGCCGGTGCGTGCCCGCCGTGGTGTCGAGGTCCGTCGCGCCGGAGGCCGTCGCGTCGCCCTGCCCGGAGGCGCCGTCGGCGGGGCCGGAGACCGTGCCGGCCGGCGCGGCGGGGCCGTTGTCGGGACCGGAGCCGGCCAGGCGTTCCACGTCGGCGCGCCGGACGACGGACAGCCCCAGGGCGGCGACCTGGGCGGAGGTGACGCCGAGCTCCGCCATCCGGGCCCGGGCGGGGTCGGTGACGACCGGTCCCCCGGTCGAGGCGTCCGCGCCTCCGAACAGGGCGGGGGCGTCGGTGGCCGGGGCATCCGCGCCGGTGGCCGGGGCGTCCGCGCCTCCGGACGGGGTGTCCGCGCCGGCGGGCGGGGCGGGGGCGGCCTCGGGGGCGATCCGGGCGAGGACGGCACCGGGGGCGACCCAGGTGCCGGCCGCGGCCACGTGGTGGAGGTGACCGGGCTCGGCGGCCTCCAGCTCGTCGGCCGCCTTGGAGGTCTCCAGGACGGCGACGGGGTCTCCGGCCTGGACGGGCTTGCCGTCTTCGACGAGCCACTCCACGACCAGATACTCGGTGTCGTTGTTGTTGAGCTTGGGTACGCGGATGTCAGCCACGCAGGGCCTCCCGTACGGCGTGGTGGATCGTGGACTCCCCCACCAGGACCTCGTTCTCGAGGTGGGCGGCGGTGGGGATCACGCTGGCCCGGGAGTGGACGAGGCGGACGGGGCCGCGCAGGCGGTCCCAGAGGCGGCCGTGCAGGAGATGGGCGACCTCGCTGCCCCAGGTGCCGCCCGCCGTGCTCTCCTCGGCGACGAGGACGACCTCCCCCAGGTACGGCAGCAGCGCCTCGACGTCCAGCGGGTAGAGCCGGGAGGGGACCAGCAGCCGGCCGGAGACCTCCTGCTCCACCAGCAGCGACCGCATGGCGGCCAGGGCCCGGTGCGCCACCCCGCCCGGCGCGATGATCACGTAGTCCGGCCGGTCGCCCGGGTCGCGGAGCTCGACCACGGCCAGATCCCCGTCCCGGCGCACCGTGAACAGCGGGTCGACCTGGTCCATCTGCCGGGTGTAGAGGACCTTGTCCTCGAAGAACACGCACGGCTCGCCCCGCTCCAGCATCGCGCCGAGCACGGCGCGGTTGTCGTGGAAGGGGGACATCTCATACAGCGACAGCCCCGGCATCCCGACGAAGTGCTTCTGCAGGCTCTGGCTGTGCGTGGGCCCGTAGCCCCGGCCGCCGCCGGTCGGGCAGCGCACCACCATCCGTAGCGGCAACCGCCGGCCGTACATGGAGACCGACTTGCTCGCGAAGTTGCAGAGCTGGTCGAAGGCGAGCGCCACGAAGTCGCCGAACATGATCTCGGCCACCGCGGTGTTGCCGGTCAGCGCCAGGCCCGCCGCGACGCCGGTCAGGGCGCCCTCGCTGATCGGGGTGCCGATCACCCGGCCGGGGAACCGGGTCGACAGGCCCCTGGTGACCTTGAAGGCGCCGCCGTACGGGTCGGTGATGTCCTCGCCGAGCACGTAGGCGGTGGGGTCGTCGTCCAGCAGTCCGTGCAGGGCCGCGTTCAGGTTCTCGGCTACTCTCACGCCCCCTCCCAGCGGGCGGGCGGGCGGGCGGCGACCTCGTCGGCGATCGCCTGGACCTCGGCCCTGACCAGCCCGTCGAGCCGGTGGAACTGGTCGGGGTGGTCGTGGGCGTAGCGGTCGTACCAGTCGTTGTCCCTCGCTGCCCGCACGGCGCCGGCCGGGCGGATGTCGTCGCCCTTGCTGTGCGGGCCGAGCCGGTGGGTGACGAACTCCACCACCAGCGGCCGCGACCCGCGCACCTCGGCGACCAGCGGGCCGAGCGAGGCCCGGATCTCGTTGACGTCGCCGGAGACGACCAGGTGGTGCCGGATGCCGAAGGCCGCCGCCCGGCTCCCGACGGTGCCCGCCATGTGCGACGCGGTCGGGGTGGACTGGGCGATGCCGTTGTTCTCCACCACCAGCAGCAGCGGGAGCTCCCAGAGCGCGGCGAGGTTCAGCGCCTCGTAGACCGCGCCCTCGCCCCAGGTGCCGTCGCCGATGTAGACGCAGGCCAGCGCGCCGGGCTCGGACCGCTTGAGGTGGAGGGCGACCCCGGCGGCCACGGGCAGGCTCTCCCCCTGCACGCCGGTGGACAGGTAGCGGTCGCGGTGGATGTGCTGGCTGCCGCCGACGCCCCCGCAGACCGCGCCCTCCCTGCCCATGATCTCGGCGAGCAGGCCGTGCGGGTCGCGGAAGGCGGACAGGTAGTGGCCGTGGCCCCGGTGGTTGCTGAAGACGTGGTCGTCCGGGCCGAGCAGCGGGCGCAGCGCCACCGGGACGTATTCCTGGCCGAGGCAGGTGTGCGTGGTGCCGTTGAGCTCGCCCCTGCCGTACAGCTCCAGGAGTTTCAGCTCGAAGTGCCGGACCAGCAGCAGCAGTTCCAGGTCGTCGTCGTCCAGACGGGACAGGCGGAGCCGGTCGAGGGTCTCAGTCATCGCCGAGTGACTCCACGATCCCGGCGATGGTGGGGTTGTCGAAGAAGGCGTCCAGGGAGACCTCGATGTCCAGGCGCTTGCGCATCCGGGCGATGATCTGCGTGATGGTCAGGGAGTGGCCGCCCAGGTCGAAGATGTCGTCGTGGTCGTCGATCGGCGAGATGCCCAGGACTTCCTCCCAGATCTCGCGTACCTGGTCGGTGAGGGTGGTGACGGAACCCATCTCTTACTCCTGAATTTCGTTCAGTATTTCGTTCAGCGTCAGGTCGGGGTCGTGTGTGGCGCGTTCCAGGAGGAGGCGCAGGTCGGCGGCCGCCTTCGCGGCGTCCGGGACCGCCTCGGGGTCGTGACGCAGGCTGATCGTGAGGCCGCCGGGACCGTCCACGCACTGCAGGTGCAGCGCGCCGCGGACCGCGTGGTTGAAGACCGTCCACTCCACCGAGGTGTCGAGGCCGGCGAACACGGGGTCGGCGCCGTGCGGGTGCGGTAGCTGACCGAGACGGGGACCAGCGCGGCGTGCGGCCGGATGCGGGGCATCGCGCGGGTCAGCGGCACCTGCCGGAACCGGTAGACCTCGCGCAGCTCGGCGCGGAGCGCGGTGGCGAACGCCCGGAAGGTCGTCTCCGGTGAGGGGGTGGAGGCGACCGGGAGCTCGTTGACGAACAGGCCGATGTGGCCGGCCGCCTCGGCGGGCCGGGTGGACAGGTCGACGGCGGTGGTCACCTCGGCGTTGCCGTACCCGGAGAGCAGGACGTGCAGGGCGGCCAGCAGCACCTCGAACCGGGTGAGCCCGGGGACCGACGGGTCGGCGGTGATCCGCAGCACCCGCCCCTCCCCCGCCCGCCGGGACCGCAGCGCCCGGCCGAGCAGCACGGTCTCGCCCGGATCGCGCCACCGGGGCTTCCAGAACTCCTTCGCGGCCGGGAGCAGGGCCGCCACCCGGTCGCGCTCGGCGCGGCCGTGGTCGATCGCGGGCAGCGGGGGCGGCCGCTCGCCGTTGTAGAAGGTGGCCAGGTCGCCGACCAGGATGTCCTTGGACTGGCCGTCGAAGACCAGGTGGTGGGCGACGAAGACGAGCAGGTGCCGCCCGGGGCCGGTCTCGAACAGGGTGAACCTGGCCAGGGGGCCGCTCTCCAGGTCGAAGGGGCGCAGGATCTCCTCCCGCACCGCCGCGTCCATGCCCGCCCCGCCCGCCGGGCCGGTGGACGGCCCGTCCGGGAGACCGTCCGCCGGACCTCCCGGACCGGTGAGCGGACCGTCCGGCAGGCCGTCCGCCGGACCTCCCGGGGGGCCGGCCGCCCGCCGTACGGGGACCTCGGCGCCGGGCACGAGCCGCAGCTCGTCGCCCACCTCCGCCACCACGCCGCGCAGCACCGGATGCCGCTCCACGACGGCCGCGCAGGCGGCCAGCAGCGCCGCGGTGTCGGGCTCGCCGCGCAGATGGACCAGCAGCGGCATGTGGTAGGCGGTGCCCACCTTCACGGTCTGCTCGGTGACCCACATCCCCTGCTGGGTGAAGGTGACCTCGGCCGTCTCCTGCCCGGCGGAGGCCGCGCCGCCGGTCATCGGGCGTCCTCCAGGGTCCGGCGCAGGGCCCGCTTGTCGACCTTGCCGCCGTTGTTGCGGGGCAGCGCGCCGGCGGTGGTCACGTGAGCGGGCAGCTCGTGCGGGGCGAGCCGGTCCTTGAGGAAGATCCGCAGCTCCTCGGGCGTGAGGGGGACGCGGGTCACCATGGTGACGGCGACGACGGTGCCGAGCACGGGGTGCGGGACCCCGAAGGCGGCCGCCTCGACCACGGCCGGGTGCTGGTAGACGGCCTCCTCGACGTGGATCGTGGAGACCTTGTAGGCGCCGGACTTCACCACGTCGCCCTCCCGGTCGACGAGGTAGAGGTAGCCGTCGGCGTCGATGCGGCCGAGGTCGCCCATCCGCACCCATCCGTCGCGGAAGGTCCCGCTCTCCGGGTCGCCGTAGTAGGCGCGCGGCGCCGCCGGTGACCGCATCCAGACCTCGCCGGTCTCCCCCTGCGGGAGCGGCGCGCCCTCGGCGGTGGCGATCCTGACCTGTCCCCCGGCCACCGCGCGGCCGACGCTCCCCGGCCGGTCCGGGTCGAACATCATGATCGTCTGGGCGGGGGCGGCCTCGGTCGAGGTGTAGTAGTTGGTGATCGTCGCCTTGGGGAAGGCCGTGGTGAGCGCCTGGGCGACGGCCGAGGGCAGCGGCGCGGCGGCCGAGCCGAGCAGCAGCACGCTGGACAGGTCGTAGCGTTCGCCGACCCCGGCGTTGATCAGCTCGATGGCCATCGCGGGGACGAGGAAGACCGTCCCGGCCCGGTAGGACTCGACCAGCGCGGCGAAGCGGCCCGGGGTGAAGCGCGGCAGCGTCACCACGGCCGGGTGGGCGTCGAGCGCGTTGATCAGCATGGCCTGACCGGCGTTCGTGCCGATCGGGAAGGCGTGGAGCAGGTGCCTGGAGTGCGCGAACGGGCGCCGCTTGGCGCCGCAGCCGTAGGCCAGGTTGGCGTGGGTGGCCGACACGCCCTTGGGGCGACCCGTGGTCCCGGAGGTGTAGAGGATCTGGGCGAGGTCTCCGGGGGCGGGACAGGTCAGCTCGCGGGCCGCCCCGCTCCGCTCGTAGGACGTTTCGGCCCGCAGCTCGGCGACCGTGGCGCTCCAGCCGACCTCGGGCACGGTGAGCCCGCCGGCGTGGACGGTTCCGCTCGCACGGCAGTGCTCCAGCATGAAGCGCAGATCAGCGGGGGCGAGGCGGTCCGACAGCGGCACGGCGGCCGCCCCGGCCGCCAGCACCCCGCAGAACGCCACGGCGTAGTCCGCCCAGTCTGCGCTCCCGAAGACCAGGCCCACCCGATCGCCCCTGGTGACACCCCGCGCCACCAGGCTGTTCGCGATCACGACGGACCGCTCGTACCACTGGCGATAGGTGAGCGGATCCGAGCCGTGCACGATCAGCGCGACCCCGTCGGGGTCGGCGGAGGCTCGGTCTCTGAGCAATTGGGGGACGGTCAGGTTCACCATGTGAACCTCCCAATAAAGATCGGATGTATATGAGCTCAGCGCATGCGGGCGCCCGAGTCGCAACAGGAAAGAATCTTTACTATTCTAAAACGAGCGTCAGTCTTACATGATCGCCACAGCAGCGCAAGCCCTTTGCCGAGGTTCGCGAGAGCACCGGAAACCCTTGCCACACAGGGCCTTGCGCACCCCGGGCGGAGGTGTAACACTAACCACCCGGAACTAACTGAAAGGTTTCTTTCCAGAAAGAAGCTTTTCCCATTACGTGCTCAACTCGGTAAATATGCGCGGAGCGGGCTTCCGCATTCCCATTTTCAGGCGCCATCGCGCGAATGCGGGCCCGCGGCCGACGAAGGAGCTCTGCGTGCCCCAGCCAGAGACCGTTTCCCCCGGCCGACCTGCGACGGAATACCCGCTGTCGTACGGACAGCAGCGGCTGTGGTTTCTCCACCGGCTCGATCCAAGCGACTCGGCCTACAACACATCCTATGTTTACAGGTTGAAAGGCCGCCTTGACACGGTCGCGCTGGAGGCCGCCTTCACCGCCGTGGCGGCCCGGCACGAGAGCCTGCGGACCCGGTTCCGGGAGGTGGCCGGAGAGCCGCTGGCGATCGTCGACCCGCCCGCGCCCGTGACGCTGGAGCGGCTGACGGCCGGGGACGAGCAGGAGGCGCGGGGCCTGGTCTCCATGCTCACCAACACGGCCTTCGACCTGTCCGCCGCGCCCCCGTTCCGGGTCGCGCTGATCGGTCTCGGACCCGACGAGCACGTGCTCTGCGTCGTCCTGCACCACATCAACGGCGACGGCTGGTCACTGAACGTGCTCCGCTCCGAGGTGGCCGTCCACTACGGCAGCGGCGGCACCGCCCCGCTGCCCGAGCTGCCCCTCCAGTACGGCGAGCACACCCGCCGCCGGCACTCGGCGGACTCCGGCCTCCAGTGGTGGGTCGAGCGGCTGACCGGGGTGCCGCCCCTCGAACTGCCCACCGACCGGCCACGTCCCGTCCAGCGCAGCGGCGCCGGCGGCGAGGTGGACTTCCGGATCGACGCCGACGTGGCCGACGCCGTCCGGGACCTGGCCCGCCGCGCCCGCTGCACGCCGTACATGGTGCTGCTCGCCGCCTACCAGGTCCTGCTCGCCCGGCACACCGGCCAGAGCGACTTCTGCGTGGGCACCCCGTCGGCCGGCCGCGACAGCACCGAGCTGGAGACCATGATCGGTTTCCTGTCGACCACGCTGGCCCTCCGCTGCGACCTGTCCGGCGACCCCACCTTCGGCGAGCTGCTCAAGCGCACCAGGCGGGTCGTGCTGGACGCGCTCTCCCGGCAGGACGTCCCCTTCGAACGGCTCGTGGCGGAGCTGGACGTGGAGCGGGACCTCAGCCGCACCCCGCTGTTCGCGACCCTGTTCGCCTTCCACACCCACGGCGAGTGGGTCGACCCGCTGCCCGGCCTGACCGCCACGCCCTTCCCGCACGGCTGGTCCCGGGCCCGGCTCGACCTGTCGGTGGACATCTCCCCCGCCCACGACGGCCACCTGCTGGGCAGCGTGGTCTACAGCACCGACCTGTTCGACCGCGAGACCGTGGAGCGGATGGTCGCCCGCTTCCAGGAGCTGCTCGTGGCCGCCGTGGCCGACCCCGAGGTGCCGGTGGGCTCGCTGCGGATGCTGCCGGAGGCCGAGCTCGCGCTGCTGGAGGAGTGGAACGGGACCGGCGCCGAGCTGCCCGGCGTGACACTGGTCGACCTGGTGCTGGAGCAGGCCGCCGCGACCCCGGACGCCGTCGCGGTGCAGACCCTGACCCACCCCGGACAGCCGGCCCCGGACGCCGCCGCGGAACCGGCCCACGCCGGCCGGCCGGCCGCCGCCCCCGGCCACACCGTGGTGAACACCGTGACCTACGCGGAGCTGGTACGGCGGGCCGCGGAGCTGGCCGGCCGGCTGGGCGCCGCCGGCATCGGCCGCGGCTCGCTGGTCGCGGTCCGGATGGAGCGCGGCGCGGACATGGTCGTCGCGCTGCTGGGCGTGGCGATGAGCGGCGCCGCCTACCTGCCGGTCGACCCCGACTACCCCCAGGCCCGCGTCTCGTACGTGATCGAGGACTCCGCGGCCGCGCTGGTGCTGACCGGCCTCGACGACCTTCCCCCCGCGGCCGCCGCGCTCTCGCGGCCCGGCCCCGGCGACACCGCCTACGTCCTGTACACCTCCGGGTCCACCGGGCGTCCGAAGGGCGTGGTGGTGCCGCACCGGGCGCTGACCAACTTCCTGCTGGCGATGCGGGGCCTGGTCGGGTCCTCGCCCCGGGACGCGTGGCTGGCGCTGACCTCGCTGTCGTTCGACATCTCCGCCCTGGAGCTGTATTTGCCGCTGGTGACCGGCGGCCGGGTGGTCGTCGCCGACGCCGAGACGGCCCGCGACGGCGCCCGGCTCGCCCGGCTCGTCCGGGACGCGGGCGTGACCCACGTCCAGGCGACGCCGTCGGGGTGGCGGGTCCTGCTCACCGGGGACCTGCCCCGGGTGACGGGCCTGACCGGCGGCGAGCCGCTGCCGGCGCGGCTCGCCCGCGAGCTGCGTCCCCGGGTGGACCGGCTCGTCAACGTCTACGGCCCGACCGAGACCACGATCTGGTCCACGGCCTGGGAGGTCCCCGAGGACCCCGACGAGATCGTCATCGGCCGCCCGATCGCCAACACCACCGTCCACGTCCTGGACCCCACCGGCGCTCCCGCCCCGATCGGGGTCCCGGGCGAGCTGCTCATCGGCGGCGCGGGAGTCGCGACCGGCTATCTCGGCCGCCCCGCCCTGACCGCCGAGCGCTTCGTCCCCGGCCCCGGCGGCTCCCGCGTCTACCGCACGGGGGACCGCGCCCGGCTGCGGGGTGACGGCGCCCTGGAGTTCCTCGGCCGCACCGACAACCAGGTCAAGCTCCGGGGCCACCGCATCGAGCTCGGCGAGATCGAGGCCGTGCTCGACGCCCATCCCGCCGTACGGCAGGCGGTCGTCGCGGTGCGCGGGGACCGGCTGGTCGCCTACGCCGTACCGGCTCCGGACGCCCGCGGGCTCCTCGACGAGATCGGCGAGCACGCCAGGCGGGAGCTGCCGGGATACATGGTGCCCAGCGTGTTCGTCGAGGTGGAGGCGTTGCCGCTGACGCCGAACGGGAAGATCGACCGCAGCGCGCTGCCGGACGCGGAGGGCGGGTCCCGGCGGGAGGCGAGAGCCCCCCGCACTCCGGGCGAGCGGCTGGTCGCACAGGTCTTCGCCGAGGTGCTCGGGGTGGCCGAGGTCGGCGCGGACGACGACTTCTTCACGCTCGGCGGTCACTCGCTGCTGGCGACCATGGTCACCGCGCGGCTGTCGGCGCTGTCCGGCACGGAGGTGCCCGTCCGGGAGGTGTTCCTGCGGCCGACGGTCGCCGCGCTGGCGGAGCTGGTCGGCGACGGCGCGGAGCCCGCCGGCCCCGGGGACGGGCGGGCGGGACAGGCCGACGACCCCGGTGACGGGACGGACAATCGGTCCTACATCGCCGGGGACAGGACGGCCGGGCACGCCGCCGGCTCCGGGGACGGACCGACGGGACGGGAGGGCCGTCCCGGGGGCGGGCCGGCCGACGGGCCCCGGCCGCGGCCGGCGGGGACCACCGCGCCGCTCTCGGCCGGCCAGGAGCGGCTCTGGTTCCTCAACCGGCTCGACCCGGACGACGCCTCCTACAACATGTGCCTGGTCAGGCGGTTGCGGGGCCCGCTGGACCTGGACGCCCTGGGCAGGGCCCTGGACGGCACGGTGGCCCGCCACGAGAGCCTGCGCACCCGCTTCCCCGAGGTGGACGGCGCCCCCGTCACGGTCGTCGACCCGCCCGGCCCGGTCGCCGTCGACCGGGTGGGCGCCGAGGGCGAGGCCGGGGCCCTGGAGCTCGTCGCGGCGCTGACCAACAGGCCCTTCCCGGACCTGGCCTCCCGGCCGCCCCTGCGGGTCACGCTGGTCAGGATCGGCGAGGACGACCATGTCCTGTGCCTCGTCCTCCACCACATCCTCGGCGACGGCTGGTCGCTCAACCTCGTCTTCGACGAGCTGTCGGATCTCTACTCCGGCCGGGCGGAGCTGCCCCCGGTGCCGCTCCAGTTCGGCGACGTCGCCCGCTGGCAGCGCGAGCGCGACACCGGCGGCCTGCTCGCCTACTGGCGCGACCGGCTCGCCGACCCGACCCCGCTGGAGCTGCCGGCCGACCGGCCGCGCACCGCGGGCGCCGCCCGGCGCGGCGACGTGGTGACGGTCCGGCTGACCTCCGGCGAGGCCGGCGCGCTGACCCGGCTGGGCAGGGAGCACGGCGCCACGATGTTCATGGTCCTGCTCGCCGCCTACCAGGTGCTCCTGGTCCGGCACACCGGCCAGAGCGACATCCTGGTCGGCACGGCCACCGCGGGCCGGGACCGGGTCCAGCTCGAACCGGTCGTCGGCTACCTCAGCGACACCCTGGTCCTACGCGGCGACCTGTCGGGCGACCCCACCTTCGCCGACCTGCTGCGCGAGACCCAGATCGGCGTCCTGGACGCCTTCTCCCACCAGGGCGTCCCGTTCGAGGAGTTGGTGACGGCCCTGCGGACCGAGCGGGACCTCACCCGCACACCCCTGTTCCAGACGATGTTCATCCTGCACACGCAGGACTCCGGGCACGCCCGCGACGCCTTCGCCGGGCTGACCACCACGGCCTTCGAGCACGGCATGCGGCAGGCCAAGCTCGAACTGATGCTGGAGGCCTGGCAGGACGAGCACGAGCTGCTGATCACCCTGGTCTACGACGCCGAGCTGTTCGACCGGGCCACCGTCGAGGGGCTGGCCGGCCGCTTCCGCCTGCTCCTGACCGCGCTGCCCGGGGCCGCCGGCGAGCGGGTCTCCGCCCTCCCGCTGCGCACCGGGGACGACGACGCCCTGCTCCGCCGCCTGTCCGAGGGCCCGGCCCAGCCGCCGGCGACCGCCGTGCCGGACCTGTTCGCGGCGGCCGTGCGGAGCACGCCGGACGCGGTGGCCGTCGGGTGCGGGCAGACCCTGCTCACCTACGCCGAGCTGGACGCGCGCGCCGACGGGCTGGCCGCGCTCCTGCAGGCGCGCGGCGTCGCCCCCGGCGACGTGGTCGGCGTCCGCCTGGGCCGGACCCCGGACACCGTCGCCGCGCTGCTGGCCGTCTGGCGGGCCGGAGCCGTCTACCTCCCGCTCGACCCCGACTACCCCGAGGACCGGCTCGCCTTCCTGGTGGCCGACAGCGGGGCCTCCCACGTGCTGGCCGAGGCCGGGCCGTACCAGGGGGTCCCGGAGCCCGCGCCGCGCGACGCCGCCGCCTACGTGATCTACACCTCGGGCTCCACCGGCACGCCCAAGGGCGTCGTGGTCGAGCACGAGGGGCTCGCGGCGCGGGTGGCGTGGATGCGTGAGGCGTACGGCCTGGGCCCCGGCGACCGGGTGGTGCAGTTCGCCTCGCTGAGCTTCGACACCCACGCCGAGGAGATCTACCCCACCCTGGCCGCCGGGGCCCGGCTGGAGCTGCTGCCCGACGGCGGCGTCACCCTGCCCGACCACCTGGACCAGGTCACCGTCCTGGACCTGCCGACGGCCTACTGGCACGCGCTGGTCGACCAGATCGACGAGATCGCCTGGCCCCCGACGCTGCGCCTGGTGATCCTGGGCGGCGAACAGGTCCACGAGGCGGCGGTGGCCCGCTGGCGGGAACGCTTCGGCGACCGGGTGCGGCTGGTCAACACCTACGGCCCGACCGAGGCCACGATCATCGCCACGGCCGCCGAGCTGGACGGCTCCCCCGGCAGGCCGCCGATCGGCACCCCGATCGGCGGCACCCGGGTCATGGTCCTGGACGGCCACGGCGAGCCCGTGCCGCCGGGCGCGCCGGGCGAGCTGTGCGTGACCGGGGCCGGGGTCGCCCGGGGCTACCTCGGCAGGCCCGCGCTGACCGCGCAGCGCTTCGTCCCCGGCCCCGGCGGTTCACGGATCTACCGGACCGGCGACCGGGCCCGCTGGCGGAGCGACGGGCGGCTGGAGTTCCTCGGCCGCGACGACGACCAGGTCAAGGTCAGGGGCTTCCGGGTCGAGCTGGGCGAGATCGAGGCCAGGATCCTGGCGCATCCCGGCGTCGGCCAGGCGGCGGTGGCCGTACACCAGGAGACCCTGGTCGGCTACGTCGTGGGCACCGCCACGGGCGAGGAGCTGGGCAGGCACCTGACCGGCGCGCTGCCCGCCTACATGGTCCCGGCGCTCTGGGTCGGCCTCGACGCCCTCCCGCTGACCCGCAGCGGCAAGATCGACCGGGCCGCGCTGCCCGCGCCCGAGGTCAGGACGGGGGCGGCGACCGCCCCGCGCGGCGACGCCGAGCTGCTGGTGGCCGACGTCTTCGGCGAGGTGCTGGGGATCGGGGAGATCGGCGCCTTCGACGACTTCTTCGCCCTGGGCGGCCACTCGCTGCTGGCCACCCGCGTCATCGCCAGGCTGCGCGCCCTCGTCGAGGTGGACGTACCGATCCGGACCCTGTTCGCGCGGAGCACCGTGGCCGGTCTCGCGGCGGCGGTGGAGGAGCTGCTGATCGCCGAGCTCGACGGGCTGTCGGAGGAGGAGGCCGCCCGTCTCGTGCAAACACCTCAAGGAGAAGGGGAGCTGGGATGAGTCACCGCGTCGTGGTCAACCACGAGGAGCAGTATTCGATCTGGCCCACCGGCCGGGAGCTGCCGGACGGCTGGCGGGAGGAGGGCGCCGCCGGGAGCCGGGACGAGTGCCTGGCCCACATCGACCAGGTCTGGACTGACATGCGCCCGCGCAGCGCCAGGGAGGCCGGCGGTGTGTGACGAGTGGATCTGGATCTCCAATGACGACGGCCCGCGGCACACGACAGGAGCCCGCAATGGTGGTTAGGGAACAGCTGGCCGCGATGGTGGCCACGGCGTCGGACGGCGCGGTGACGGCCAAGGAGGCGCTCGCCGCGACGGTCCCGCTGTCGGCGCTGGGGGTCACGTCCCTGGCGCAGATGCGGTTGATCGACGCGGTGGAGACCGAGTTCGGGGTCGAGATCGACCTGTCGGGCGACGGGTTCGACCTGCTGGACGACCTGGACGCGCTGGAGCGCTACATCGCCGGGG
This sequence comes from Streptosporangium brasiliense, assembly GCF_030811595.1. Classification (NCBI taxonomy): domain Bacteria; kingdom Bacillati; phylum Actinomycetota; class Actinomycetes; order Streptosporangiales; family Streptosporangiaceae; genus Streptosporangium; species Streptosporangium brasiliense. Next base: position 597,397 of record NZ_JAUSRB010000001.1, on the reverse strand, counting down.
CCGGACGCACCGGCTCCTGAACACCTCGCGGACGTGCTCGGCACGTCTCGAACGGGAGAGGCACATGGACATCCGGTTCTCGGGGAGCCGATCGGACACGGCGCCGCTGACCTGGGGGCAGCGGGCCATCTGGGACACGATCCAGAAGACGGCGCCGGACGACCACTACTTCAACTTCGGCCGCGTGCTCGCCGTGCCCAGGCGGGCCCGGCCGCTCACCGTGGAGCGGGCCGCCGCGGCCCTGGGTGCGCTGGTGGAGCGGCACGAGTCGCTGCGGACCAGGCTGGGGGCGGGGCCGTCCCAGGTGCTGGGGACCTCCGGCGCCATCCCGGCCACCGTGTCGGCCGGTGATCCGGACCGGCTGCTGGAGGCGCTGGCGGCCAGGGCCTTCGACTACGGGGACGAGTGGCCGCTCCGGGTCGGCCTCGTGGTCGCCGACGGGACAGTCACCCACATCGTGCTCGTCTTCTGCCACCTGGCGGCCGACGGCCTCGGCGCCGAGGCGGCGATCACGGATCTGCGGCTGCTGCTGCTCCGCGGGGCCGTACCCGGGCCGCCGCCGCCCTCGCCGCTGGAGCTGGCCCGCTGGCAGCGGTCGGAGCGGGGGCTGAAGGTCGCCCGGACCGCCGCCGAGCACTGGGAGGACGGCTACCGGCGGATCCCGCCGACCATGTTCGACCGGCCCGTGGCCGTGCCGGAGAGCCCGCCCATCCGGCGGGCGCGGATCGTCTCCCGGGCGATGGACCTGGCCGTCCAGCGGATCGCCGCCGTACACGGCGCGAGCACCTCGACCGTGCTGCTGGCCGGCGCGTCCGTGCTGGTCGGGGCCGTGACCGGGCACGACGTGTGCGCGATGCTGCCGATCGTGGGCAACCGCTTCCGCGGCGACACCGCGAACGCGGTCACCACCCTCTCCCAGGAGGGCCTGTTCGTGCTGGACCTGCGCGGCGGCGCCGCCTTCGCCGACCTGCTGCGGGCGGCCAAGCCGGCCGCGCTGCGCGCCTACCGCTCCGCCTACCACGACCCGGGCGACCGGGACCGGCTGACCGCCCGGATCAGCCGGGAACGGGGCACCGGGATCCACCCCTACTGCTGCTTCAACGACATGCGCTTCATCGACCGGGTGGACGCCTCCCACGACGAGCGGACGGTACGGCAGGCGATGGACGAGACGGCCCTGACCTGGCCGCTCAGCCAGGAGCGGCTCAACTGCCGGTTCTGCCTGCACGTGACCGGCGAGCCCGGCGGGCTGGGCGTCTCGCTGACCGCCGACACCCGCTACCTGCCCCGGCCGGCCATGGAACGCTACCTGCGCGACATGGAGTCGCTGCTGGTGGAGGCGGCGTTCCGCGAGGTGCTGGAGCCGGTGGGATGACGGTCTACGCCTACGCCGAGGCCACCTCCTGCGTCCAGGGCGGCACGCTCGGCTTCCACCTCGCCCGCGCCTCCCGGGCCCCGCTGCGCGGCTCGGTCCTGGTGGAGGACGTCTGCGCGGACACGGCCGTGTCCGACGCGGAGTTCAGCGGGCCGCTGTGGACGCTCGACGTCCCCGCGGACCTGCCGAGCTCGCTCTACCGGGCGGTGTTCACCGCCGACGACGACGTCTCCGAGGTCTACTTCGCGGTGCGGGCCGCCCGCCCGCGCTCGCCGATCCTGCTGTCGATCCCGTTCCCGACCTGGCAGGCGTACAACCGGGCGGGCATCCCCGGCGAGTCCATCTACTGGACCGAGCAGGCCGGCCGGGCCTCGCGGGTCTCCTTCGACCGGCCCGGCGGCGGCCCGCCGCCCGAGCGCTGGGAGGAGGGGATGCTGCGCTGGCTCGGCCCGGCCGGATACGAGGTGGACTACTGCTCGGGGCTGGACCTGCACGACGGCTCGGCGCTCCTGTCGGGCTACCGGCTGCTGGTGGTCAACGGCCACGACGAGTACTGGACGGCGGGGATGCGCGACAGCGTCGAGGAGTTCGTCCGCCGGGGCGGCAACCTGGCGGTGTTCTCCGGCAACACCTGCTGGTGGCAGTTCCGGCTGGAGGACGGCGGGCGGACCATGGTCTGCTACCGCGACGCGGTCACCGACCCGATGGCCGCCGTGGAGCCCGGGCTCACCACGGTCGAGTGGTCCAGCGCGCCGGTGAACCGGCCGGAGAACACGCTGACGGGGGTCAGCTTCCGGCGCGGCGCCGGGACCTGGGGACCGTACATGAAGCTGATGCACGAGGAGTCCTACACCACCCGGTTCCCCGAGCACTGGGTCTTCGACGGGACCGGGCTGGGCGAGGGCGACAAGTTCGGCCGGGGCGCCATCGGCTACGAGACCGACGCCTGCGACTTCACCGAGGTGGACGGCGTCCCGGTGGCCACCGGCCGCGACGGCACCCCGCCGTCCTTCGTCGTCCTCGCCACCGCCGACCTGCGCCACTGGCACCGCTACGGCCAGGGCGGCATGGCCACCATGGGCGTCTTCGGCCTCGGCGCCGGGACGGTGTTCACCGCCTCCACCGTGAACTGGGGCAACACCCTGCACGACCCCGCCGTGGACCGGATCACCCGTAACGTGCTGGACCGGCTGTCACGCCCGTCCGCCGGGTGGGAGGCCATCGGCCCCGAGTGCTCCCTGCGGGCGCTGACCGCGTGCGACTCCCAGCTCTACGGCGTGGGCGAGGACGGCTCGCTGTACCGCAGGGAGGTCTCCGGCCAGAACCTGCGCTGGCGCCGGGTGGGCTCCGGCGGCGGCGTCGTGGCCATGGCCACCCCGCGTGAGGCGTCCACCACCAGGTCCATCGGCCTGTACGGCCTGACCGGCGACGGCCGGCTCGTCTACCGCGACTCCGATCTCGCCTCCCCCTGGACCGTGCTCGGCCAGGCGCCTTCCGGCGGGGTCGGGCTGGCCCTGGTGGACGGCGACCTGTGGGCCGCCACCGCCGACGGCGGCCTGTGGCGGCTGCCTCCGGAGACCTCCGAGTGGATCCTGGTCGGCAGCGGCACCGACGCCACCGCGCTCACCTCCATGAACGGCCGCCTCTACATCGCCGACGTGGCGGGCCGCGTCCGCACGCGCCTGCCGGTGGCGGCGCCCGCCGAGTGGAGCGACCTGTGCGGGGCGGGCGGCTGTACCGTCCTCACCGCCCACGCCGGCCGGCTGATCGGCACCGCCCCCGGCCACCTCCTCCGCTGGCGCGTCCCGGTCCCCGACCTGTAGCGGAAGGCGCGGCTCAAGGTCCGGGAAGGCGGGGCCGGGTCCGGGAAGGCGGGGCCGGCGCCCGAGCCCGGGGCCGGAGGGAGGGCGCGGCCCGGAAGCCCGGAAGCTCAGAAGGAGGCGGGGCCGTACACGGCGGAGGCGGCCCCGGTGGTCATGGCCCAGTAGCGGTCGCCGTAGGACCAGTGCCACCACTCGGTGGGGTAGTTGACCAGGCCGGCGGCCGTCAGGGCGGTGCCGAGGAGCCGGCGGTGGTGGCGGGCCTCGGACGACAGGCCGGGGGCGTCGGTGTAGCAGGCGCCCCCGCTCTGCTCGGGGGTGGCGTTGAGCGGGGTGCCCATGTCGAGCTCGTCCCCGTCGTCGGTGCACAGGGTCAGGTCCACCGCCGCCCCCGCGGTGTGCGGGGCGACCTCGACCGGTGAGACGTAACGGCTCGCCGCCACGCAGATCTCCTCGGGCGACATCTCCGGGAACACCACCCGCAGCTCCGCCGAGTATTCCTCGAAGATCCGCTGCTGCATCGCCAGCGGCCGGTAGCCCTCCACGACCAGCAGCCGGTAGCCCGGCGGGAGCTGCGCCTGCGCGCCCTCCAGCCGGGTCAGCAGCCCCTGCCGCAGGTGGGCGAAGGCCCCCTCGGAGTCGGCCAGCCGCCTGTCCACCCGCAGCCGTCCGCGCACGTCGGCCAGCCGCTCCCCGGACTCTTCGACGGGGATCGCGGCGACCCGGGGGTCGGAGATCAGCACGATGTCTCGCATAGCGGTAATTCTCACACCGTTTGCGAGAATACCTGTTCGCGGGCCTGCTCCAGGGCCGAGACCAGGGCGCCGCGCAGCACCGGGTTGCCCTGGACCCGCGTCGTCACGACCCTCGGCTGGCTGGGGCAGACCCTGGCCACGGCCTCCTCGACCCTGGCCGCGAGCGCGCTCCCGCCGGCCCGGCCGACGTCGCCGCCGAGCACGATCAGCGCGGGGTCCAGGACCACGGCCACCGCCGCCACGCCGACCGCCAGCCGCCCGGCCAACTCGTCGAGGAAGCCGTCCGATCCGTCGGCGACGGCCGTACGGACGTGGTCGCCGGGCGAGTCGCCGGCGACGCCGTGCGCGCCCGCCAGGCCGGCCACGGCGTCGCCGCCGACCAGGCGCTGGAACGAGCCGGACTGGGGTTCGCCCACGTCGGTGGGGAGCGGCTCCCCGGGGACCGGGAGCCAGCCGATCTCCCCCGCGCCGCCGGTGAAGCCGCGGTGCAGGCGCCCGCCGAGCATGACTCCCAGTCCCTGGCCGACGCCCGCCCACACGAGCACGAAGTCGTCCATGCCCTCGGCCGCGCCGTGGCAGCGCTCGGCCAGCGCGGCCAGGTTCACGTCGTTCTCGATCGTCACGGGGACGTTGAGGTCGTGGCGGAGCCCGGCGAGCACGCCCTCGTGCCAGGAGGGCAGGTCGAAGGAGAAGCGGACGTCGCCGGTCCGGGGGTCGACGACGCCCCGGGTGCCGATCACGAAGGCGCGCAGGCCGGTCATCGGGATGCCCGCCGACGCGCACGCCTTCTCCACGGCGCTGTGCACGAGCCGGACCGGGTCGTCGTGGCCGTTGGGGTCCACCGAGATCTCGGCGACGGTCTCGCCGGTGATGTCGGCCACCCCGGCGCTGATCCGGTCCGGCAGCACGTCGAGTCCCACGACGTAGGCGCACGAGGGCACGACGCCGTACAGCGCGGCGTTGGGCCCGCGCCCGCCGGCCTGCTCGCCGACCACCGCGACGAGGTCGCGGTCCTCCAGCCTGGCCAGCAACTGGCCCGCCGTCACCTTGGAGAGACCTGTGTGTTCTCCCAGCTCAGCTCGGGTGAGTGGGCCGCTGGACAGCAGGAGCTCCAGCGCCGCGCGGTCATTGAGCTGGCGCAGCAGCCGGGGCGTCCCCGGGCGTCTGGACAAGACTGCTCCCCCCCGTCACGATCCGCTAACGATCGTTTCTTTTAAGAAAGTTTCTTGTTAGTTTAGCCCTAGTCAGCCCGCAGGCAAGAGTGACAGCAGGCTGCGGGATGTCAGAGCGCCGACCGTGAGGAGGCGCCTTCGACCAGGTGTGGCGGGGCATGGGGACCGCGCCGGCACCCGAAGCGCGACCCCGACGCGAAGCCGGGAAGGGAGAACCCCGAAGTGAAAATCACGAAGATCGCGGTTACGACTGCTACCACCGCCGCCCTGGCCCTGGGCCTCGCCGCATGTGGCTCCGCCAGCGAGCCCGCCAAGAGCGCCGACCCGCAGGCCGGCGCCTCCACCGCGGCCTCCGGTCCGAAATACGCCGGCCAGACCCTGACCGTGTGGCGTCTCGGTGACAGCAACCCGGCCGCCCAGAAATACATGGACGACCTGAACGCGGCCTTCGAGAAGGAGTCCGGCGCCAAGATCAAGCTTGAGTGGATCCCGTGGCCCCAGGTGAACGACAAGTTCACCGCCGCCGCCGCGGGCGGCGCCGGCCCGGACGTCACCGAGATCGGCAACGACCAGGTACCGCTCTGGCAGAGCCAGGAGGCCCTCGCCCCGGTCACCCCGCTGGTCGAGGCCGGCGACCAGGCCGAGATCCCGAAGAACCTGCTCGGCCTGGAGACCATCGACAACGAGGTCTACGCCCTGCCTTGGGGCGCCGGCTCCCGCGCGGTGCTCTACCGCAAGGACTGGTTCAAGGAGCTCGACATCGAGGTCCCCAAGACCTGGGACGAGCTGGTCGCCGCGGCCAAGAAGATCCAGGCGGAGAAGGGCAAGGACGTCGACGGCTTCGCCTTCAACGGTGGCTCCGACGCCAACCACCTGCTCGGCGCGTTCGCCTGGTCCGAGGGCGGCGAGTACGCCCTCAAGGAGGGCGACAAGTGGGTCGGCAAGGTGACCGACCCCAAGTTCAAGGCCGGCTTCGCCACCTACACGGGCCTGGTCACCGACGGCCTGTCCGGTAAGTCGCGTCTCACCCAGAACACGGTGGACATCCGCAAGCGCTTCGCCAACAACAAGGTCGGCATGTACCTGACCGCCGGCTGGGACCTGCCCGGCATCGAGGTGGACAGCAAGGGCAAGCTGAAGGCCGACAAGCTGGCCTTCTTCCCGCTGCCGGCCAAGTCCGGCGGCGAGGCCCCGTCCTTCTTCGGCGGCAACGACATCGCCATCTGGGACAGCGCCAAGAACAAGGAACTCGCGGCCGAGTACCTGAAGATGGCCACCAACAAGGAGTGGGCGGGCCGTTACGCCACCGAGGGCGGCCTGCTGCCGATCTACCCCGAGGCGCTGGCGAAGCTGAGCTCGGACCCGGCGCTGGCCCCGTTCGCGGCGGCCTTCGCCAAGGCCAAGGCCTTCCCGGCCGACTCCAACTGGACCGAGGCCAACGAGACCAAGGCCGTGCTGCAGAACGCCGCGCGCTCCGTCATCGAGGGCAAGGCCACCGCTGACGAGGCGCTCAGCAAGGCCAACGGGGAAATCGAAGAGATCCTGAACCAGTAGTCACATGACGAACACGTCTACGATCGCCCGGGGCGGGGGCAACCCCCCCGCCCCGGGGCGGCGCCGTCACAGCCCGCAACGCCCCGCCAAGGCCAGCGGGCTCCCTCCGTGGGTCATCCCGTACGCCCTGCTCGTGCCCGGCCTCATGGTGATCGCCGGACTGCTGCTCTACCCGCTGTTCCAGATGATCGTCATCTCGTTCCAGAAGGTGGGCATCCCCCAGATCAACGGCAAGAAGCCGGCCGACTGGGTGGGCTGGGACAACTACACCAAGGTGCTGGACAACGAGATCTTCTGGTCCTCGCTCCGCAACACCGTCGTGTTCGCCGCCATCACGGTGACCCTGACGCTGGTCCTCGGGACCGCGGTGGGCGCGCTGCTCAACAAGCTCGGCAAGAAGATGTCCACGTTCGTGGTCGTCGGCATCATGTCCGCCTGGGCGGTACCGCCGGTCGCCCAGGGCGTCATCTGGCGCTGGCTCTTCGACGCCGACGCCGGAATGATCAACTGGGTGCTCAACCTGCTCCCGGACTGGCTGTCCAGCCTGCTGTTCGGGCGGTCCGACTGGACCGGCGAGCCCTGGCTCAACGACGCGGTCACCATCTATCTCGTGCTGATCGTCTGCGTGGTCTGGGCCTCGTTCCCGTTCATCGCGGTGTCGGTGCTGGCCGGCCTCAAGGGCATCCCCACCGAGCTCTACGAGGCGGCGAGGGTCGACGGCTCCGGCCCCTGGCGGACCTTCAGGAAGATCACCCTGCCGCTGCTCAAGCCGGTGTTCTCGGTGCTGACGATCCTGTCCATCATCTGGAACTTCAAGGTCTTCAGCCAGCTCTACGTGCTGATGAACGGTCCGACCAACCGTGAGGCGTTCAACCTGTCCATGTTCTCCTTCGCCGAGGCCTTCCGCAGCCCGCCGAAGATGGGCACCGGTGCGGCGATCGCGGTGATCCTCACCCTGCTGCTGCTGGTCGTCACCGCCGTCTATGTCCGGCAGATCGTGAAGACGGAGGAGATGTGATGACTCCGATCGCACGCAAGCGCCTCACGAAGGCCGCGCTCAACGCCGCCGGCGTCCTGGTCTTCATATTCGCGGTCTTCCCCGTCTACTGGATGGTCTCGACCTCCTTCAAGACCAACGACCAGATCTTCACGACGGACTTCATCCCGTTCCCCACGGAGTTCACCCTCGAACACCTGGACCGGGTCCTCAGCGAGGGCGTGGCCGGCAACTCCATCTGGCTCTACATGCGCAACAGCGCGATCGTGGCCCTGGGCACCGTGCTCATCGGCGCCGTCTTCGCGCTGCTGGCGGCCACCGCCATCGCCCGCTTCAGGTTCAGGGGCCGCGCCGGCTTCCTGGTCCTGCTGCTCATCGTCCAGATGATCCCGGCCGAGGCCCTGCTCATCCCGCTCTTCCTCAACGTCAAGCGGCTCGGCCTCTACGACCAGCTGCTGGGCCTGATCGTCATCAACGTCGGCCTGACCCTCCCCTTCGGCATCTGGATGCTGCGCACGTTCGTCGCCGCGGTGCCCAAATCCCTGGAGGAGGCCGCCTGGATCGACGGCGCCAGCCGGTTCACGACCTTCTGGAAGGTCCTGTTCCCGCTGGTGGCCCCCGGCCTGGTGGCGACGAGCATCTTCTCGTTCATCACCGCCTGGAACGAGCTGATCTTCGCGCTCATCCTGATGTCGGACTCCTCGGGCTACACGATGCCCGTCGCGCTGCAGTTCTTCTTCGGGCAGCGGGGCACCGACTGGGGCGCCATCATGGCCGGCTCCACGATGATGACGATCCCCGTCGTCGTCTTCTTCCTCCTGGTGCAGCGACGGATGGTCACCGGCCTCGTCTCGGGCGCCGTCAAGGGCTAACCCCTCCTGGGGCTGGTACGGCTCCGCACCCACAAGGCGCGAGCCGTACCAGCCCTGTCTCATATTCGACACCCCCTAACCTCAGGTAAGGAATCAGGTAGCGCCATGTCTGAGCTCATCGCGGACTCCAGCGATCAGGGGCTGCGTCGTCTCGCGGCCGGCACGTTGCTCGTCGCCTTCCAGGGCACCACCGCCCCTGAATGGGTGCTCCGGGACCTGCAGAACGGTCTCGGCGGCGTCACCCTCTTCGGTTTCAACGTCGCGGACCCCGCCCAGCTGTCCGGGCTGACCGCCCGCCTGCGCGAGGCCGGCGACCCGGTCATCTCACTGGACGAGGAGGGCGGCGACGTCACCCGCCTCGACTACCACGTGGGCAGCCCCTACCCCGGCAACGCCGCCCTCGGCGCCGTCGACGACGTCGAGCTGACCCGGCGCGTCTACCGCTCCATCGGCGACGACCTGGCCCGGTGCGGCGTCAACCTCGACATGGCGCCGTCCGCCGACGTGAACACCGCCGACGACAACCCGGTGATCGGCACCCGCTCGTTCGGGCCGGACACCGCGCTGGTCGCCCGGCACACCGTCGCCGCGGTCCACGGCCTCCAGGCGGCCGGCGTGGCCGCCTGCGTCAAGCACTTCCCCGGCCACGGCGCCACCCGCCAGGACTCCCACCTGGAGGTCCCGCTCGTCGACGCCTCCCTCGAACTGCTGCGGGAGCGCGAGCTCGTGCCCTTCCGCGCCGCGATCGACGCCGGGACCAGGTCCATCATGACCGCGCACGTCCGCGTCCCGGCCCTGACCGGCACCGCCCCGGCCACGCTGTCGACCGCCGCCCTGACCGGTCTGCTCCGCGGCGAACTGGGCTACGACGGCGTGATCGTCTCCGACGCCCTCGACATGAAGGCCGTCACCGACGCCTACGGCCTGGCCGGCGGCTCGGTGCTCTCACTGGCCGCCGGGGCCGACCTGCTCTGCCTCGGCCCGCTGCCGACCGAGGAGGACGTCCACCGGATCATCGCCGAGATCGTCGCCGCGGTCGGGGACGGCCGGCTGCCGCGGGCCCGGCTGGAGGCGGCGGCCGAGCGGGTGGAGCGCCTGCGCGCCTGGTTCGGCATGCCCCGCGCGGGTCAGGCGGAGGAGAACCTGATCGGCCTGGCCGCCGCCCGCCGCGCGATCAGCCTCACCGGCTCGGCGTCCCCACTGGTCGACCCGCTGGTGGTGGAGGTGGACACCCCGCCGACCATCGCCGTCGGCGACGTTCCGTGGGGTTTCGCGCCCCTGCTGCCGCAGGCGGAGATCCTCCGGGTCAAGCCCGAGGCCGCGGACGTCCCGGGCATCCTGGAGCGTGCCATCGGCCGTTCCCTGATCGTCGTGGTCAAGGACGCCCACCGCTACGAGTCCAGCAAGTCGGTGGTCTCCGCGCTGCTGAGCGCCCGCCCCGACGCCACGGTGGTCGAGATGGGCCTGCCGATCTGGCGGCCCGAGGGCGTCACCTACCTCGCCACGTACGGCGCCGCCCGCGCCAACGCCCAGGCGGCCGCCGAGCTGCTCGGCGTCTGATCCGCCGGTCACATGCCGGTACGGCCCGCACCCGGGAGGACCCCCCTGGGCGCGGGCCGTACTGTTGCGTGGTCAGGTCGCGGCCAGCAGGCCGTGGTGGCGGGCAGCCGCCTGGATCTCCTCCCTGAGCGCGGCGGGCGGGCGGTGGCCGAACCGCTCCAGGTAGGCGGCCAGGTGTGCGGGGTCCTCACGCAGGAACGGGAAGTCGGTGGCGACCATGTGCCGGACCGCCAGCAGCGGGACCGGGCTGCCCAGCGGCCGGAACCCGGGGTTCCAGAGCCCGGCCTTGGGCGGCGGGCCGGGGTAGAACTCCCCGATCATCAGTCCCTCGGAGACGTAACGCGACTTGAGCGCCTCCTGGGCGGCGTCGATCACCTCGGCCGCCCCGGCCTCGGACAGGTCGGGGAAGAGCACCAGGATGGTCCGGTACTGCGGGGACACCCCGGGCGGCGAGACCAGCCGGAGGAACCAGTCCCGGTAGCCGTCGAGCACCTCGGCCGCCTCGGCGCCGTCCGGCGTTCCGGGATGGACGCCCAGGTAGAAGGTGCCCCGCTCCAGCGACGTCTGGGCGTATGGGCAGACCGGGCCCTTCCTGCCGAGATCGCCGTGGGGGCGGCACAGATACTCCCGCGCCCAGGCGACGATCTCCCCGAGGGCCGCGCCGTACCGCCTGACCAGCTCGTGGCCGCCGTCCAGGTCGGAGGTCTCGACCAGCAGGCGGGTGGGGTCCGCGGGATCGGTCAGCATCGTGCTCCGCCCTTCCGGGTGCTCCGCCGTACGGCGGCCAGCGCCGCGGCGCCCGCCGCGGTCCCGGCCCAGCGCAGGATCGCGTCCTGGCGCCGGGCGCGGGTGAGGGCGTCCGCGTACGGGATGGTCGTGTGCGAGATCATCGTGTAGAGCGGGACCCAGCGGCCGGGCAGGAGCCGGGCGAGCAGCAGGTCCGCCTTCTTGCGCGCGAGGTGGAGCGGGGAGCGGAGCCGCTCGCGCAGCTCCACGAAGTTCTGCCTGGACAGCTCGTCCAGCACGTCGGTGTGCGGCTTGCGCAGGCGCTGGTACTCGGCGAAGGCCCTGCCGAGGTCATCGGGGTGGGCGCCGACGCAGCGGTCGAGGACCGTGCAGTCCTCCAGCGCCGCGTTCATGCCCTGGCCGTAGAAGGGGTAGACCGCGTGACAGGCGTCGCCGATGAGGGCGACCCTGTCCCGGTAGTGCCAGAGCGAGGTGCGGATCGACACCAGATGCCCGACGGGATGCTCGGCGTACTCCTTGGCCAGGTGGGGCATGAGCTCGATCGCGTCGGGGAAGCGCTCCCGGAAGAACGCCTCCGGGTCGGCGATCTCCGCGAACCGCCCGGCCGGCAGGAAGAGCGTGCCGGTGAGGGAGTTGTCCCGGTTGGGGTGGGCGACGATGAGGGCGTCCTGGCCGGGCCACACGTGCAGGGCCTCCAGCCTGGCCCTGGCCGACCCGTCGTCGGCGGCGGGGATCGTCAGCTCCTTGTACCCCCACTCCAGGAACTCCTGGTGGTGGTCCACCCTGAGCCCCTGCTGCATATGGGTGCGGACCTGCGAGAACGCGCCGTCCGCGCCGATCACCGCGGTGCCGGGGACGGTGAGCGCGGCCCCGGTGTCCTCCTCGACGAGATGGACGACCGCCGCCTCGCGGTCGAGGCCGACCAGCCGGTGCCGGAAGTGGAAGCTCACCCCGGGCAGGGTCTCGGCGTGGTCGATCAGCGTGGTGATCAGGTCCCGGCGCAGCACCGAGTGGAGGATCTCCCCCTCGTGCGCGCCGTAGGGCTGGAACGGCGCCCCGCCGCCGCGCAGGTGGATGGCCCGGCCCCGCATCGGCACGGTGAGCGGCCACAACGTCCCCATCAGCCCGATGCCGTCGAGCGCCTTGATCCCCCGGGCGGACAGGCCGAGGTTGATCGACCTGCTCTCGTCCTCGTCGAGCAGGCGGGGGTCGGCCCGCCGCTCGTAGACGTCCACCTGGAAGCCGCGCCCGGCGAGGTGGCAGGCCAGCAGCGTCCCCGCCGGGCCCGCCCCGACGATGATGATCCGGCGCCTCATCCGTCCTCCCCACGGGTCCGGGCCGCGTCCGCGCCTGTCTCCGGGGTCCGCTCCGCCCCGGATTCCGGGGTCCGCTCCGCGTCTGTCTCCGGGGTCCGCTCCGCCCCGGGCAGGCGGGCGACGAGCAGTTCGCTGGGGCCGTCGATCGCGTGCCGCTCGATCCGGCCGAACCCGGCCTCGGCCAGCCATCCGGCGACCTCGTCGAAGGAGTAGATCCGGCCGCCCTGGGTGACGGCGAGGTTGAGGCTGAAGGCCCGGGTGAACGCCTCGGCCACCGGTGGCGTGCCCTCGGGCAGATCCGCGAAGGGCTCCAGGATCAGCACCGTGCCGCCGGGACGCAGCGCGGCGGCGACCCGCGCCAGCAGCGCGCGGTTGCCCGGCCCGTCGAAGCCGTGGCAGAGGTTGAACAGCAGCGCCGTGTCGTGGCCGGCGCCGAGGTCGGCCCGGGCCACGTCGCCCGGGACCGCCGTGACGCGGCCGCCCAGCCCGGCCCGCTCGATCCTGGCCCGGCCGCCCCGCAGCGCCTCCGGCAGGTCCACGATCGTCGCGGTGAGCCGGGGATGGGCCTGGCAGAAGGCGATGCTGTAGCGGGCGTGGCCGCCGCCGACGTCGAGCAGCCGCTCCCCCGGGTCGGGCGCGGCCGCGGCGACCAGCGGCGCGAGCCCGGTGGCCATCCCGTCCAGCATGGCCTGGAACTCGCGCAGCGTCCGCGGCCGGCTCTCCAGCCACCCGTAGAAGTCGGCCTGGGGACGGCCGGTGCGGACGGTCTCCTCCAGCCCGTCCCAGAGCTCGCCCAGCAGGTCCTGCCAGAAGGCCAGCGCCGGGGCGTAGCTCCACGGGCTCCGCCGGTCCAGCACGGCCGCCATCGGGCTGGCGGCGTAGCGCCGGTCGGGCAGCCGGTCGAGGTAGCCGAAGGAGACGAGCGCGTCCAGCAGGACGGGCAGGGCGCCGGCGTCCGTGCCCGTCCGGGCCGCCAGCTCGGTCACGGGCAGCGGCCCGTCCAGGAGTGCCTCGAAGACCCCCAGCCGCTGGGCGGCGCCGGCCGCCCGGAACGCCATCGTCCCGATCAGATCGAGATGCGGCCCGGGTGCCTGGTCACGGAGTTCGTCAGGGTCGAGATACAACGGCATCGCTGTCTCCTTGCGCGATGTGAACGCCTTGCGCGACGTCGGGGTGCTCGGTCTCGGCCTCCGGACCCGCGCCCTCCTCCCGCCCCGGGGGGCGGGCGGTGGCGGCGTCGTCGTCCGGCGGTGAACGTGCGGGATCGGTCTTGGCGGGGACGGGCTCCGGCGGGTGCACGTCCTCGGCGTCGGGGAGCTCGGACTCCACGTTGCGGAAACGGGGCCGGAGGTAGGCGAGCGGGGCGAGCAGGAGCAGGCCCAGCCCGGTGAGGAGGAAGACGGCCGCCAGACCCCGGCCGGTGCCGGCGCCTATCACGCTGCCGAGGGTGCCGGCGAGCGCCCCGTCGGGGGCCATCATCGGTTCGAGGACGTGGTCGGCGAGGGGGCCGGCGGCCAGGTAGGTCAGGACGGTGGCGGCCTGGGTGAGCGTGCGGACCGTGCTGAGGACGCGGCCCAGCGCCGCCGGGTCCGTCTTGAGCTGCAGCACGGTCATCCCGACGCCCTGCACGAACGGGAGCGTGAACAGGAACGCCGGCGCCACCACCGCGATCAGCCACGGCGACGGGGCGAGGCTGTGCAGGGTCAGCAGCACCCCGCCGAGGGCCACCGACACCGCGATGCCGCGCATCCGGCGCCGGGGTCCGCCCCAGGCGCTCAGCACGAGACCCCCGGCGAAGACGCCCGCGCCACCGGCGAACATCAGCGCGCCCAGCACCGCCGGCGACCCGAACGACAGGATCAGCGGCTGGACCAGCACCCCGGACATCCCGAAGAACAGGTTGTAGGCCGCCAGCACCATGACGAGCTGGAACAGTCCGGGCCTGGCCCGCAGGTGCCGCCAGCCGTGGAGCAGGTCCCGGCGGAGCGGCTCGGGCGGGGTCGCGGCGCCCGGCCGGGTGACCTCCGGCGGCAGCCGTACGGCGAACATGACCACCCGGGTGACCAGGAACGTCGCCAGGTCGACCACGACCACGCCGGTGACCCCGACCGTCACCAGCAGCGTCCCCGCCAGCAGCGGGGCGGCGATCTTGACCGAGTCGGCCACCTGCATCAGGCCGTTGGCCCGGCCGAGGTGCCGCTGCGGCATGATCAGCGGCATCATCGAGTGGTAGGCGGCCATGTGGAAGGTGCCGAAGACCGAACCGGCCACCGTGATCGCGTAGACGTGCCAGACCTCCAGCGCGCCGGAGGCCAGCAGCACCGCCAGCACCCCGGTCACCGCGGCGGCCCCGGCGTCGGCCGCCATCAGCAGCCGCCGGCGGTCCCACCGGTCGGCCGCCGCCCCGGCCACCGGCGACAGCAGCACCTCGGGCAGGACCGCGCAGAGCATGATCAGCACGAACTCGGTGGCCGAGCCGTTCTTCTGGTAGACCCAGACGCCCAGCACGAACCCGGTCAGGCTCGACCCGATGATGGACAGGAGCTGCGCCGCCCAGATCACCACGAACCGGCGGATACCGTCACGCACGGCGGGCCCCCGCGAGGACTCCGGCGCCGATGTAGTGGTCGAGATACCGGCCGAGCAGGGCTCCGTCGGCGGGCGGGCAGACCAGCCCCGCCCCGGCGAGCGTCTCCTCGGTGGCCGAGCAGTCGAAGGACGGCCCGCCGGGCCCCTCGTGGTCGGCGACGAACGCCGGGTAGAGGGCGATCGGCAGGTCGTCCCCGACCGCCAGCCGGTCGCGGACCAGCCGACGCCACCGCCCGCCGGGCACGAGCCGCACCGGGAAGCCCCGCTCGCGCAGGCCCTCGGCCAGCTCCGCCGAGTTCAGGACGCGCGGATTGTAGTAGTGGAAGTCCCCGGTGGCGCGGCTCCGGGCCAGGTGCACGATCGCCGCGGCGACGTGGTCGACCGGTGCCATGTCGAGCCGTTCCCCGTCGGGCACCGAGCCCAGGAGCGCGCAGGTGGCGAAGAGCCTGCCGAGGAAGTCGCCGGGCGCGGACCGGCCGGTGCGGCTGTCGGCGGAGACGCGGGCGGGCCGGTGGATCGCGATCGGGAGCCCGGTCCGCCGGGCGGCGCCGGCCAGCCGGTCGGCCACCCATTTGCTCTGGTCGTAGCCGAGGTGGAGCAGGTCCGGGTCGGGCAGCGGGTCGCCTTCCCTGACCGTGCGCTCGCCCGGGGTCAGGTGGACGCCGAGCGTCGAGACCAGGTGGACCGGGGTGGTGATCCGGCCGCGCGCCGCCAGGCGCAGGATCTCCAGGACGCCGTCCACGTTGGCCGCCCGCAGCCGCCGGTAGGGCAGGGCGAAGTTGACCAGGGCGCCGTTGTGCACGATGAGGTCGGCCGAGTCGGCCAGCTCGGCGGAGCGTCCGGGCGGCAGGCCGAGCCCGGGGGCGCCGAGGTCGCCGCGCTCCGGGACGATCCGGCCGGCGAACCGGTCCTCCCAGAGGCCGTGGCGCTCAAGGTTGCCGCGCAGCCGCCCGACCGGGTCGTCGCCCCTGACCAGGCAGTGGATCTCGGCCTCGGTGGCGCGCAGCAGACCGGCCAGGAGGTAGGCGCCGAGGAACCCGGAGGCGCCGGTGAGCAGCACCCGTTCCGGTGGCCCGTCCGGGACCGGTGCCCCGGTGCGGGCGATGTCGCCGGGCAGGACCGCCTCGGCGCGCAGGTCCACCGCCTCGTCCGGCCGGCCGTCCACGACGGCCGCCAGCTCGGCCAGGTCCGCGGTGGCGAACAGCGCGGTCATCGGGACCGTGACCCCCAGCCCGGCGGCGATCCCGGAGACGATCCGCGGCGCCAGCAGCGAGTGGCCGCCCAGGTCGAAGAAGTTGTCCCGGCGGCCCGGCTCGACCTTGAGCACCTCGGCCCAGACCGCCGCGAGCGCCCGCTCGGTGCCCTCTCTCGGCGGCTCGTACGGCGGGGCGTCGCCGTCCCGGTCCGGCTCCGGCAGGGCCCGGAAGTCGATCTTCCCGTGCGAGGTGAGGGGCAGGGCCGCGAGCATGACGACGGCGCCGGGGATCATGTAGCCGGGGAGCCGGTCGGCGAGGAAGGCCCGCAGGGCCGCCGTGGTGAGCGGCTCGCCCACCAGGTAGGCGACCAGCCGCCGGGCCCCGGCGACGACCACGGCCTCGCGGACGCCGGGATGGGCCAGGCAGGCCGCCTCGACCTCGCCCGGCTCGATCCGGTTGCCGTTGACCTTCACCTGCCGGTCGGTCCGGCCGAGGAACTCCAGGTTCCCGCCGGACCGGACCCTGGCCAGGTCGCCGGTGGCGTACATCCTGGCCCCCGGACGGGGCGAGAAGGGGTCGGGCAGGAAGCGTCCGGCGGTCAGGCCCGGGCGGCCGAGATAGCCGTGGGCCAGGCACTCGCCGCCGATGTGCACCTCGCCCGGCACGCCGATCGGGGCCGGGTTGCCGTGCCGGTCGAGCACGTAGACGCGGGTGTGCGGCAGCGCGGTCCCGATCGGCAGGTGCGTGGCCGCGCCCAGCTCCGACCCGTCGACCGTCCGGTAGGCGGTGGCGCAGACGGTCGCCTCGGTGGGGCCGTAGTGGTTGTGGAAGGCGACCCGGCCGCCGGTCAGCCCGGCCCAGGCCCGCAGGCGCTCCAGCGGGACGCCCTCGCCGCCGACCATCATCGTGGTGAGCGGGAACCCCGCGCCGCCGGCCCGCGCCCCGCCGTCACCGGCCTCCTCCAGGTGCTCGACCCACTGCTGCCACAGCGCCGAGGCGGTGTCGACCATGGTGATCGAGTGCTCGGCGCACAGGTCGACGAGCGCGGGGCCGGTGAGCGAGGCGGGGTCCGGGTGCAGCACCAGCGCCGCGCCGCTGATCAGCGCGGGGAAGACGTCTCCCGCCGAGGCGTCGAAGCTGAGCGGCGGGACCATGAGGACCCGCTCCCCCGGCCCGAACCCGTGCAGGTCCCGGAACGACCTGGCCAGGTGGGAGAGCGTGCGATGGCCGACGACCACGCCTTTGGGCCGTCCGGTGGATCCGGAGGTGTAGATCACGTAGGCGGCCTGGTCGGGATGCCTGACGGCCGGCTCCGGGACCGCCGCCCGCTCCGTCGTCCAGAAGGCGAGGTCGGCCCGGGTCACGATCGGCCCGGTGAACCCGGCGAACCCGGCCTCCTCCGCGATCACCACCGCCGCGCCGGAGTCCGCCAGCAGGTAGGCCAGCCGCTCGGCGGGCTGCGCCGGGTCCAGCGGCACGTAGGCGGCGCCCGCCTTCAGGATTCCCAGCAGCGCCACGACGGCCTCGGGCCCGGCGGTCAGCGCCAGCGCGACCCGCGCGCCCTGGCCGGCCGGCCCGGACGGCGCCGTCCGGGCCAGCAGCAGGCGGAGCCGGTCGGCGACGGCGGTGGCGGCCCGGTCGAGTCCGCCGTAGGTGAGGACCGTGCCGCCGGGACCGCCGGCCGTGCCGGGGGCGGCGGGGCGGGCAGGGGCATCGGAGGTCGCGGAGGCGCCGGCCGTGCCGGGGACGATGACGGCGGGGGCGTGGGGGGTCCGGGCGGCCTGCCGGGCGATCAGGTGGTCGAGCAGCAGCGCCCCGGTCTCCCAGGCGAGCTCCTCGGGGGGCTCGCCGAGGACGGCGGCGAGCTCGCCGGCGGGCAGGATCTCTAGCTCCGACAGGCGACGGCCCGGATCGGCGACGATCGACCGCAGCAACGTCTCGAAGTGGGCGGCCATCCGCTCCACCGTGGACCGGTCGAACAGGTCGGTGCTGTAGGTGAACATGAGCTGGACGTGGGTGGGGTAGACGACCACGTCCAGGGCGAGGTCGAACTTGGCGCCGGTCAGGCCCGACAGCACCGGCTCGGTGCGCAGGCCGTCGAGGGTGAGTGTCCCGCCGTCGGGGTTGCCCAGCATGAGCATCGTCTGGAACAGCGGCGTCCTGGCCGGGTCCCGGTCGAGCCGCAGCTCGCCCACCACCCGCTCGAACGGCACCGCGGCGTGGCCGTACATGGTGAAGGCGCGCCGCCGCACCCGCTTGAGCGTCTCGCGGAAGGTGGGGTCGCCGGCCAGGTCCGCGCGCAGGGCGAGGGTGTTGATGAAGATGCCGAAGACCGACTCGTACTCCTCGTGGTCACGGCCCGCGACGGGGGTGCCGACGCAGAAGTCCTCCTGCCCGGTGTAGCGGGACAGCAGCACCTGGTAGGCGGCCAGGACGGTCATGAACGGCGTGCACCGCTCGGCCCTGGCCAGCGCGGTGACCTCCTGCCACAGCTCCACCGGGATCCGGTGGACGGACAGGTCCCCGCCGGTGGTCCGCACGGCGGGGCGCGGCCGGTCGGCGGGCAGCTCCAGCACCGGCACCCCGTCGAGCTCCCGGAGCAGGCCGTCGAGCTCGGCCGGCCGCTCGCGCTGCAGGCGCGCGTAGTCGCGGTACTGCAGGGCGGGGGGCGGCAGCGGCGACGGCAGCCCGGCGGTGAAGGCCGCGTACAGCGCGGCCAGCTCGGCGAACAGCACCTGCTCGATCGACCAGGCGTCCCCGGCGATGTGGTGCACGACCAGCAGGAAGACGTGCTCACCGGGTCCGGTGCGCAGCAGGGCGGCCCGGAACAGGGGCCCCTCGGCCAGGTCGAAGGGCCGGTTGCTCCGCTCGGCGAGCAGCTCCCGCAGCCGCTCCCCGGCCGTCCCGGAGGGGTGGCCCCCGTCCCCGCCGGTCAGGTCGAGCCGTTCGATCTCCACCGGGGCCGGGTCCAGGACCACCGCGGCGGGGGCGCCGCCGGCCTCGGGGAAGACGGTCCGCAGCGACTCGTGCCTGGCGACGATCTCGCTCAGCGCCCGGGCCAGCGCGCCGGGGTCGAGCGGCCCGATGAGCCGCTCGCAGACGACCATGTTGTAGGTCCCGTCCCCGGGGGTGAGCCGGTCCAGGAACCACAGCCGCTCCTGGGCGTAGGAGAGCGCGCTCACGCGAGCCCTCCTCGCAGCCGCGTGACCTCCTCGGCCAGGCCGGCGATGGTGGGGTTGTCGAAGAAGACGTCGAGGGAGACCTCCACGCCCAGCCTGCGCCGGGTCCTGGCGATGATCTGGGTGATGGTCAGCGAGTGGCCGCCGAGGTCGTAGAGGTCCTCCTCCAGGCCGATGTCGTCGAGCCGGAGGATCTCCTGCCAGATCTCGCGCACCTGGGTGATCACGGGGTCCTCCCGCTCCGGGCTGTCGAGCACGGGGTCCGGGGCCGGGGGGGACAGGTCGGTCACTGGAGCTCCTCGTCGGATTCGTGGTGAGGCGGCGCCGGAAGGTCCGCGACCTTCGCGTACGGCTCGCCGGCGATGGCGCGCAGCAGGGCGCGCAGGTATCCCGCGACACGGGCCACGTCGTCGTGGCCGATCACCGCGGGGTCGAAGCGGAGGCCGAGGGTGAGGCTCAGGTCGCCGTCCACGGCCTGGACGTGCAGCGCGCGGCGGGCGGCGCCGTTGAAGACCGTCCACTCCACGCCGGTCCCGAGGCCGGGGAAGCTCGGCGCGGGCGCCCTCCTGCGGTAGCTGAGCAGCACGGGGGCGGAGGTCGCCGGCGGTGGCGCGTGCCGGAAGCGGTACAGCTCGCGCAGCTCGGCCTGGACCGCGCGCAGGTGGGCGGGGAGGTCCTCGCCGGGCCCCGGATGCGGGACGAACGGCACCCGCGCGACGAAGTTCCCGATGTGGTGCCGCGTCTGGTCGGTCCGGGTGCCGAGGTCGAGGGCGAGCGGCGAGCCGGTGGCGCCGTAGCGGCGCAGCAGCATGCCCAGCGCGGCCACGAGCAGTTCGAACCTGGTCGCGCCGAGGGCGGTGGCGGCGGCGGCGAAGGCCGCGAACTCCGCCCCGCCGAGCACCATCTCGACGATCTCGCCGGGACCGGTGCCGGCACCGCCGGTGCCGGCGCGCAGGCCGGGCAGGACGAGCCCGGCGGGCCGGTGGTCGCGCTCGGCCCAGAACGCCTCGGCGCCGTCGGCCGGGGGACGCTCGCCGTACGGCACGGCCAGCGGGGGCAGCGCGGCCCGCGAGAAGTAGGCGTCGGCCAGGTCGTGGAGCAGGAGGTCCTTGGAGCCGCCGTCGAACACCCGGCCGTGCGCCGTGAAGATCAGCCGGCTGCTCCGGCGTCCCAGCGTGACCAGCGTGAACCGGGCGAGCGGGCCCTGGTCCAGGTCGAACGGGCGGGTGACCTCGGCGGCGGCGACCTCCGGATAGCGCCGGTCGGACGTCTCGGTCCGGGCGACCCGGACCGGGCCGAGGACCGGGTGCCGCGCGGCGACGGCGGCGCACGCGCCGAGGAGCGCCGGGACGTCCAGGGGGCCGTTCAGGTGGAGCACCAGCGGGATCCCCCGCAGGTCGAAAGAGGCGTGCGACATCCTGTCCGTCTCCCTCGTGGGTGACTTCTCTTCGGGCAGGTGACGGGGGGCATGGGTCACCCCGGACAGACATTTATTAGGAAAGTTTCCTGTCTATTTACGCAACCCGAATGGTACACATGTGGTACGTCTGAAACAAGCGACTCGTGATGAACCGAGCTGGAGGCATTTGATGATCGTTCGCGGCGGGCCGGCGGGCATGAGCCCCGAGCTGGCCGGGCTTGCCGACACCGTCCTGCAACCCGGGTTCGTGGGGGTGGAGGTGCCCGACTGGCTGCGCAGGCGCCTGGCCGAGGGGCTCGGCGGGGTCGCGCTCTACTCCCGGAACATCGTGGACGGCGCGCAGGTCAGAGCGCTGACCGCGGCCCTGCGGGCGGAGAACCCGGACGTGGTGATCGCCACCGACGAGGAGGCGGGCGACGTCACCCGGCTGGAGGCGCTCACCGGCAGCTCCCGGCCGGGCAACCTCGCGCTCGGCGCGGTGGACGACGCCGAGCTGACCGAGGAGGTCGCCCGCGGGATCGGCCACGACATGGCCGAGGCCGGCATCACCCTGAACTACGCCCCCGTGGTCGACGTCAACTCCGACCTGGACAACCCCGTCGTCGGCACCCGCGCGTTCGGCTCCGACCCCTGGCTGGTGGCCCGGCACGCCCGCGCCTGGGTCACCGGCCTGCAGTCGGCCGGGGTGGCCGCCTGCGCCAAGCACTTCCCCGGCCACGGGGCCACCGCCGTGGACTCCCACAACGACCTGCCGACCGTGTCCTACTCCGCCGAGGAGCTCGCCGC
Source organism: Streptosporangium brasiliense (assembly GCF_030811595.1). Classification (NCBI taxonomy): domain Bacteria; kingdom Bacillati; phylum Actinomycetota; class Actinomycetes; order Streptosporangiales; family Streptosporangiaceae; genus Streptosporangium; species Streptosporangium brasiliense. The sequence goes on along the minus strand of NZ_JAUSRB010000001.1, from coordinate 576,059 downwards.
CACGACGCTCCCGCCGTACCGGGCCGCCATCGAGGCCGGCGTCCAGGCCGTGATGACCGGCCACCTGCTCGTCCCCGCCTACGACCCCGCCGCCCCCGCCACGATGAGCAGCCGCCTCCTCGTCGGGCTGCTGCGCGAGGAGCTCGGCTTCGACGGCCTGATCGTGACCGACGGCGTGGAGATGCCCTCGGTCGCCGAGCGGTACGGCGTGACCGGCGCGGCCGTCCGCGCCCTGGCCGCCGGGGCCGACGCCGTCTGCGTGGGCGGCGAACGCAAGGGCGCCGGCGTGGTCGGGTTCATGCGCAACGCCATCGTGAACGCCGTGATCGACGGCACCCTCCCCGAGGAGCGCCTGGCCGAGGCCGCCGCCCGGGTGCGCCGCCTGGCGGCCTGGTCGGCCGGGCAGCGCCGGGCCGCCTGGGCGACGGGCCGGCCGGCGCCGGCCCCGGCCGGTCTCGCGGCGGCCCGGCGCGCCCTCCGGGTCCACGGCGAGGGCCTGCCGCTGACCTCGGCGCCACAGGTGATCGAGTTCGTGTCGGAGACGAACATCGCCATCGACCGGGCCACCCCCTGGGGCGTCGCCGCCCCGCTGGCCGCGCTGCTCCCCGGGACGAGCGCCGTGCGGCTCGGCGCCGAGGACCCGGACCCGCCGCTGACCGGCGGACGCCCGCTGGTGGTCGTGGTGCGGGACGCCCACCGGCACGCCTGGGTCTCGGCCCGGCTCGACGCGCTGCTGTCCCGGCGGCCCGACGCGGTCGTGGTGGAGATGGGCCTGCCGGGCCCCGCGACGCCCGGCGGCACGCACATCACCACCTACGGCGCGACGAGCGCGTGCGGCCAGGCGGCGGCCGAACTCCTGGCCGGCCACCCCGCCGGGATCCCCGCGGGCACGCACTGACCCGGCCGCCCCGCCGGGGTCCCCGCGGACCGCGCCGGAGCGGCCGGGTCACCTCCCGACGGACCCCGCGGACCCGTGGGCCCGGCCGCCGCTCCAGGGAGCCCCCGCCGGACCGTGCCGAGACGGCCCGATCACCCGGCGGACCCCGCGGACCCGCGCCGGAGCGGCCGGGTCACCTCTCGACGGCCCACACCAGCTCGTGCTGGAGCGGCCCGGGCACGGCGAGGAACTCCCCGTAGTCACAGGCGAGCGGCGCGAGCTGGGAGGCGTAGGCCAGCACGGCGCGCCGTTTGACCGTCCACTCGGCCCCCTCCAGCCGGATCCGCAGCACGGGGCGGATCCGGTGCCGCTCCGCGAGGGCCCGGACCGGCGGTGTGGCGGCCAGTGCCCGATCCGCCGAGGCGGTGCCCCACTCACGCGCCGCGGCGGCGTACGGAAGGTCGGCGTAGACCCACGGCTCCTGGACGCCGGCCCGCCACAGCGCCTCGAGCGCCTGGTCCCGGACCGCCTCGTGGTCGGCGTTGCCGATCCCCATCGGGACCAGCACCCGCGTATCCGGCGTGACGTGCGCGGCGAGGAAGTCCTCCAGCTCCCGCAGCCGGAGTCCGGCCGCCGGGACGTCGGGATGGGCCAGCGCCACCTGGTCCGCCCCGAGGATCTCGCACGCGCGGGCGTCCTCCGCCCGCCGCTCCCGCGCCGTCTCCTCGGCGGAGGCGAACCCGCACAGCCGGTCCCATGCCGAGACCTGCCCGCCCGGCACCCCGCCCAGCGCCGTGACGATCACCGCCGGTCCCCCGTCCCGCGCGAGCACTCCCGCCACCGACAGGGCCGCGTCGTCGAAGTGCGGCGAGACCACGACCGTCCGCCGGCTCACCCCGCGGCCCCGGCCCTGGTCAGCACGAGCCCGCGGCTGCCCCGTTTACGCAGGTAGGCCAGGCCGTCGCAGACGGATTCCAGCGTCGGCGGGGCGAGTTCGAGGCGTTCGGCCACCCGCCAGACCGACTGCCCGCGGAGCCACGGCCAGACCAGGTCGTTGAGCCGGCCGCTCTCCAGGGCGATGAGGACGCGGTCGGTCGGCAGGGCGTCGAGCAGCGCCAGGTCCTGGTCGTAGTAGAGCATCTCGATCAGCAGGTACGCCGCCGCCGGGCGGTCCCGGCGGGCGGCCAGGTCCTCCAGGCTGTCCGGCGAAACCTCCGCCCCGGGCCACCCCGCCACCCCGGGGACAGCCCCCGCCGTATCCGGGGAACCCGCGCCCGCCTCCACACCGGTACCGGAGCCCGTGCCCGTCCTCATCCGCCCGGCCAGCCGGGCCCGGAACCCGGCGTTGGGCTCGGTGGCGTGGACCGCGTAGCCCTTGCCGGCCAGCCGCCGGGTCAGCTCGCCCTCGCAGGCCCCCACCTCCACGATCGGCCCGTCGTCCGGCGAGCACCACCGGGTGACCCAGGCCGCCGTCGCGTCGAGCCGGTCGGCCTCGTACGCCGACCGGCCGAACTCCCACGGGTCGTCGGCCACCGCGGCGTCGTCACCCAGGCTGGAGATCAGCGCGTACAGCCGGTTGGCCTGCGTCACGTCGGCGGCGAAGAAGCGCTCGACCACCGGGACCCGGTCGGTGGTGACGAGCCGGTCGGCCACCCTGCTGCGCAGCAGCTCCCCGGCGTGCCGGTTGATGAAGTCGATCTTGATGTCGGCCTCGGCCCCGGTGAGCGCGGCCACCTCGCCGGGGACCGTCTGCAGGAACGGGTTGTCCCCGACGGAATACGTCACGGTCAGGCCGGGGACGGCGCAGGAGACGGTCCAGCCGAACCGGGCCCGGCGGATCCGGTGGTCGGCCGGCGAGTGGGTCCAGACCTCGGCGGGCGGCCCGTCCAGCCAGCCGGCCACCTCCTCCGGGGACGGCAGCGCGGCGGTGTTGCCGCCGGGCTCGACGAGGGGGGCCAGCAGCCGCAGCCGCTCCCGCGGGGACAGCCCCGCCGGCAGGGTCACTCCGGCCCCCGACTGCCCGACGATCACCCGGATGTCCCGATCGGCATGGCGCCTCAGGACGGAAACGAACTCGAGAGCGACGTCCTCGGCATGCAGCACGGCGATGACGACTGCCATAGATCCCCGATCCCTGATCACAGAAGGATGTCTTTTCCATGACATTTCCGCGCCAGCATAGACGATCTTCCCGGCGCCGCAACGGGTACGGACCGAGAAGGATCGCCTGTCTCATCGGGCTCTCAGGACGCGAAGATCTCCTCCCGCGCCTGCTCCAGAGCGGCGAGGACGGCGCCGCGCAGCACCGGGTTCCCCTCCACCTCGCTGGCCACCACCTGCGGGCGGACCGGGCAGATCCGGGCCACCGCCTCCTCTATCCGGGAGGTCAGCGCACCTCCGCCCGCCTGGCTGACCTCTCCGGCCAGCACCACGAGCCCGGGGTCGAGCACGACCGAGACCGAGGCCACGCCCAGCGCCAGCCGTCCGGCGATCTCATCCAGCAGGGGCTCTCCCCGCTCCCCCGCCGCGACGGCCGCCGCCACGCATTCGGCGGCGCTGCCCCCCTCGAAACCGTGGGTGGCGGCGAGCTCGGCCACCGCCTCCGCGCTGACCAGTGACTGCAGACCGCCCGCCAGCGACGGCAGCCGGCCGGGCACCGCCCGCACGTCGGCGGCCAGCGGCACGCCGGGTACCGGGAGGTAGCCGATCTCACCCGCGCTGCCGGACCGGCCGCGGTGCAGCCGGCCGCCGAGCACGACGCCGAGCCCGATGCCGCGGCCCACCCAGAGCAGCACGAAGTCGTCGACGCCGCGCGCCGCGCCCAGGGTGCGCTCGGCGACGGCGACGAGGTTCACGTCGTTTTCGATCTTGATATCGCGGCGCAGGTCACGGGCGAGCGCCTCGTGGATGCCCTCGTGCCAGCCCGGCAGGTCGAAGGAGAAGCGCACGTCCCCGGTCCGGGGGTCGACCACGCCCGGGGTGCCGATGACGACCGCCCGCAGCTTGGAGAGCGCGACCTTGGCCGACCGGCACGCCTTGACGACCGCGCTGTGCACCAGGGCGACCGGATCGTCGTGTCCGTTCGGCGCGACCGTCACCTCCGCGACGATCTCACCGTGGATATCCGCGATGGCGGTGGTGACGAATTCCGGGCCGACGTCCAGTCCCGCGACATAGGCAGAGGACGGGATAATTCCATAAAGCGCCGCATTCGGCCCTCGCCCGCCGGCCTGCTCTCCAGCCACCTCGACCAGACCGCGCTCCTCCAGGCGGGCGAGCGTCTGCGACGCCGTCACCTTGGAAAGGCCGGTGAGCTCCCCGATCTGGCCCCGCGTCAGCGGCCCCGAGTCAAGCAACAGCTCCAGGGCGGCCCGGTCGTTGATCTCCCTCAATAGCCTGGGCACGCCAGGACGTCGCTCCATATGCATGCTCTCTTGTTCGCCGTTTCCCCGTCGCTTTTACATTCAGCCAAGAATAGCGGTTCTATTCATTAATAAAGCTTCCTGATAGTTTAGCCCCATAGGGGTCTCCCAAGGGCCCCGGGTGCCCGCGGCGCGCCGCCCCCCTCCCCGCCGCGCTCTCGTCCCCGCCACCCTCCACCCGGATCCGGCGGGCGATCTCCGCCCGGATCCCCGCAGGCGCCGGGAAATCGAGGCTTGCGACGCCCGCCCGTCGCGTGGAACACTCCCGGAAACGGTAAAGGTTCTTTTCAGTTAAAGCCCTTCCGCGTGTGCGAGGCAGGTCTCGACATGGACACCATCATCAGGATCGCCGCCGACTACGCGGGGCGACCGACCCGGAGCGGACCCGTCACCATGGGGCAGGCCAACATGGCGCGCTGTGTGCTCCGCGACCCGCCGCTGCACATGAACTTCCGCGTCACCAAGCACCTCCCGGCGCAGACGACCTTCGCCACCGTCTCCGAGGCGGTCGGCCGGCTGCTCTCCCGGCACGAGAGCCTCCGGGCCACCATCCACGCCGGCGTCCAGAACGTGCCCGGTACGGGTGTCTGCCCCATCGAGGTGCACGGCGCCGGGGCTGGCGCCACCGAACACGACCTGGACGGGCTCGCCGAGGAGGTCGGCCTGCGGATGCAGGGCACCCGCTTCGACGTGGCGGCCGAGCTCCCCATCCGGATCGCCGTGATCACCGAACAGGACGCGCCCCGCCGGGTGGTCTTCGTCCTGCCCCACACCTCGGTGGACGCGATCGGCCTGGCCACCGTCATGCGCGAGTGGGAGCGCCTGGTCCGGGGCGACACCGTGCCCGCCCCGTGCCCGACGCAGCCGCTCGACCTGGCGGCGGCCGAGGCCACCCCGCTCGCCCAGCGCCGCAGCACGGCGGCGCTACGGCACTGGGAGACCCAGCTCAGGCGGGCGCCGCAGGCCATGTTCGCGGTCCGCGAGGCGGCCGACACCGGCGCGATCCGGCCGCGGCTCAGGGTCCGTTCGGCCGTGGCGGGCAGGGCGCTGGGCGCCGTCGCGAGCCGCACCGGGGCGAGCCGCTCGGTGGTGACGCTCGCCGCGCTGGGCGTGCTGATCGGCCTGCGCAGCGCGCAGCGGACCTGCGTGATCGCCTCGCTGTCGAGCAACCGGGTCCGCCCCGAGCTGCGCGACTACGTCGGGCCGCTGGCCCAGGACGCGCTGATGGCCGCCGACCTCGACGTCCCCACCTTCGACGACGCGGTCCGCCGCTTCCGCACCGCCTCCCTGGCCGGATACCAGCACAGCCGGTTCGACTCCACCGCTCTCTGGGAGGTCATCGAGGCCGTCAACGCCGAGCGGGGGGTGAACTTCGCCCGCGACTGCGTCTTCAACGACATGAGCGGCGTCGCCGTGGCCGGCCGGGAGGCTCCGCCCGCCACCGACATCGAGCACGGCTGGCTCCCCGAGGCCTCGCTCCCCGCGCATCTCGCCCTCTGGGCCAACCGGCTGGAGGAGGAGGTGGACCTGACGTTCTGGATCGATCCGCAGGTGATGTCCCGCGAGGAGGCGGAGAGTTTCGGGACCGGACTCGTCAGACTGCTGATCGAGGCGGGAGAGCGGACGATCCCCACCGTGGAGATCCCGGCCGTCTCCGGGGTCACGCCCGTCGAGCACGGCCCCGGATGGGTCCACGCCGATTCCTGCTGGGTGAGCCTCGCCGAGGTCGACCGGCTGGTCGGCGAGGCCGTCGGCGGACGGCCACACCGCGTGACCTACGGCGCCGACGGACGTCTGACCTGTCACGTCACCTCCGGGACCCCGGAGGAGATCCACGCCGCCTGTCTCGCCCTGCTGCCGGGCCGCACCTCCGCCATGACACCCCACCACTACGTCGTCCACCGGCCCGCCCCCGGGGAGAGCCCGCTGGACGGCCCCGTGGTGACCGAGGGTGACGGGCGCCGACTCGGTTCTTCCATAACCGCGCGCATAAGCAGTCAATAGCAAGCGGGATAATCGATTACATGCGTCTATCCGCTCGTGTCGACTATGCCCTGCGTGCCGCCGCCGAACTCGCCGCCGCCGGCGACGGACCAACCACTGTGGGTGAGCTGGCCAAAGAGCAGGACATGCCGCCCAAGTATCTGGAGAACATCCTCCTGCAGATGCGCCGGGCCGGCCTGGTCCGCGGCCAGCGTGGCCCCGAGGGCGGTTACGTGCTGGCCCGCCCGGCGACCGAGATCACCTTGGCCGACGTGATCCGCGCCGTGGACGGCCCGCTGGCCAACGTGCGGGGCGAGCGGCCCGAGCATGTCGACTACCGCGGCCCCGCCGAGTCCCTGCAGCAGGTGTGGATCGCGCTGCGGGCCAGCGAGCGGGCGATCCTTGAGGAGGTCACGCTCGACAGCGTGGCCACCGGCGCGCTCCCCGAGCGGGTCCGCCAGCTCGCCGCCGACCCCGCAGCCTGGGACTGAGCGGGCTCCCGTGCCCGAGGGCGACGTCGTCTACCGCGCTGCCGGACGGCTCGGCCGGGCACTCGACGGCCGGGTCCTGACCCGCTCCGACTTCCGTGTGCCGCGCCACGCCACGGCCGACCTCACCGGCCGGACCGTGCTGGAGAACGTATCGCGCGGCAAACACCTGCTCACCCGGATCGAGGGCGGCCTGACCGTCCACACCCATCTGCGCATGGACGGGAGCTGGCAGATCTCACCCGCCACCCGCCGCCCGCCCCCGGGCGACGTGGTCCGGCTGGTGCTCGCCAACGCCGAATGGCAGGCGGTGGGCGTACGGCTCGGCGTGGTCGACCTGGTGACGACCGATGAGGAGCGCCGGCTCGTCGGGCATCTCGGGCCCGACCTGCTGGGACCGGACTGGGATCCGGCGGAGGCCGTGCGGCGGCTGTCGGAGAGACCGGGGACGGCCATCGGGGAGGCGCTGCTCGATCAGCGCAATCTGGCGGGGATCGGCACCATCTATCGGGCCGAGACGTTGTTCCTCGCGGGGGTCTCGCCGTGGCGGCCGGTGGGGGCGGTCGAGGATGTCGGGAGAGTGGTGACGCTCGCGCAGCGGTTGATGCACGCCAACAGGGAGCGGCCTGAACGCGTGACGACGGGCGACCTCCGCCCGGGACGGGGCAGTTGGGTATACGGCAGGGCAGGACGGCCTTGCCTGCGCTGCGGACAACGGATCAGTCGCGGGGAGATGGGTGCACAGCCGCAAGAACGGCTGATCTTCTGGTGCCGTCACTGCCAGCCGGGAGAACCGACCGGCTAAGCGGCGACCATGTCGTTGACCTCGGGGAAAACGGATTCCGGGAGGGCGCCGCCGGGCACGGTCTCGGCGATCGGCAGACGCTCCCGTTCGGGGACGTCGCCGGCAAGCACCGGGGCGTGCTGGAGCTCGGCCAGCGCGAACTGGTCGGAAACCTCACGGAGCACCTGTGAAAGCGGCACACCGAGGGCGCCGCAGATTGACGCGAGTAGCTCAGAAGATGCCTCCTTCTGGCCGCGCTCCACCTCGGACAGGTATCCAAGGGAGACACGGGCCAATGTGGACACCTCACGCAGCGTGCGGCTCTGCCGCACGCGCAGCCGCCGCAACACGTCACCGAGCAGCTGACGCAGCAGGACCATCTGTCGCTCCCTCCCCGGCGCGGGCGTCTGCACAACACTCCGCGCGATCGGTTCGTGCCGCCCGTTCTTCGAACTCGACCCTTGGTACATACTCCTCGCCGTCATCATCGCTTGACCTTTACCTCACTCACATCTCCACCGTACCTGTATCGACCAACACCGCGGCAGACCGTGATGAGCATGTTCGCTGGGGACGTAACGCGGTAATCACCCGGAATGTTCCCCCAAGTTCGTCTCGAGCACACCTTGAAGTAGGTCCACAGCCTCGTTCACCGTCGATTGCCGAATTTCCTCACGAGTCCCGTCAAGACGGAGGTCCCGGTGCCATACCCGCCCATCTGGCCCGCTAACAGCCAGATGCACGGTGCCGACCGGCTTGCCGTCCTGCGGGTCGGGGCCGGCCACGCCGGTGGCGGCCAGGCCGTACGTGGAGCCGGTGAGCTCGCGCACGCCGACCGCCATCGCCGCGGCGACCCGCGGGTGCACGGCCCCCTCACGCTCCAGCAGGTCGGCGGGGACCCCCAGCAGGCGGTGCTTGAGGTCGGTGGAGTAGGAGAGGACCCCGCCCACGAAGGCCGCGGACGCCCCCGAGGGGGCGGTGAGCGCGGCGCCGATCAGCCCGGCCGTCAACGACTCCGCTACCGCCACCGTCTCGCCCCGGCGGACGAGCAGGGAGAGCACGTTGGTGGCGGCGAGCAGGCGGTGACTCATCAGGCCCGCGCCCGCTTCGCCACCTGCCGCAGTTTGACCGCGCGGACCACGTAGTCGAGCCCGGTCCCCACGGTCACGACGACCGCCGCGCCCATGACGGCCCAGCGGATCGGCTCGGGCACCTCCGGCCACATGTAGGAGACGATCGCCGCGATCTGGAGCACGGTCTTCACCTTCCCGCCGTAGCTGGCGGGGATGACGCCGTGCCTGATGACGGCGAACCGCAGGAGGGTGACGCCCAGCTCCCTGCCCAGGATCACGGCGGTGACCCACCAGGGCAGCTCGTCCAGGACCGAGAGGCTGATCAACGCGGCGCCGATCAGCGCCTTGTCGGCGATCGGGTCGGCGATCTTCCCGAAGTCGGTGACCAGTCCGTAGCGGCGGGCCAGCTCGCCGTCGAGCAGGTCGGTGAGCGAGGCGACCAGGAAGACCACCAGGGCCGTGACCCGCCAGCCGGCCCCCGGCAGGAACAGGCAGACCACGAAGAACGGGACCATCGCCAGCCGTATCACTGTGACGACGTTGGCGATGTTCCACGCGCTCACCTTGGGGCGCGCGGCTGCCGCGGTCGCGTCAGTGCCGGTCTCTGGCGTGTTGGTCATACGCTCTCCCGGCCCGGCGGCGCGCTCATGGTGCGACCTTTATGCGGGCGATCAGATCGACCCCCTCGGAGTCGACCACGACGGCCCGGACGATCTGGCCGGGGACCAGGCCGATGCCCTGGACCGTCACGGATCCGTCGACCTCCGGCCCCTGGTGGGCCGCGCGGCCTTCGTAGCCGCCGTCACCGAGGTCCTCCTCGATGAGGACGTCCACCTCGGTGCCGATCCGCTCCTCGGCCCGCTGGGCCATGAGCTCCTCGGCCAGCTCGGTGAGCGCGGCGACGCGGGCGTCGACGACCTCCTGCGCCAGCTTGCCGGGCAGCTCGGCCGCCTCGGTGCCCTCCTCGTCGGAGTAGCCGAAGACGCCGATCACGTCGAGCCTGGCCTCCTGGAGGAAGGACGTCAGCTCGCCGAACTCCTCCTCGGTCTCGCCCGGGAAGCCCACGATGAAGTTGGAGCGCACACCCGCCTCGGGGGCGATCGCCCGGACCGCCTCCAGCAGGTCGAGGAAGCGCCTGGGGTCGCCGAAGCGGCGCATCCGGCGCAGCACCGAGCCGCTGGCGTGCTGGAAGGACAGGTCGAAGTAGGGGGCCACGCTCTCGGTCGAGGCGATCATCTCCAGCAGGCCCGGGCGGAGCTCGGCCGGCTGCAGGTAGCTGACCCGCACCCGTTCGATGCCCTCGGTCGCGGCCAGGGAGGGCAGCAGCTTCTCCAGCGCCCGCAGGTCTCCGAGGTCCTTGCCGTAGGAGGTGGAGTTCTCGCTGACCAGCACGAGCTCCTTGACGCCCTGCCCGGCCAGCCACGCGGCCTCGCCCAGGAGCTCCTCCGGAGCACGCGAGACGTAGGCGCCGCGGAAGGCCGGGATGGCGCAGAACGTGCAGCGCCGGTCACAGCCGGAGGCCAGCTTCAGCGACGCCACCGGGCCGTCGGCCAGGCGCTTGCGCAGCGGCCGGGGGCCGCTGGCCGGGGCCAGCCCCTCGGGCAGCTCGCCGTGGCCGGGGATGTTGGTCTTGGGCGCGGCCGCGCGCTCGACCGGCGAGATGGGCAGCAGGGTCCTGCGGTCACGGGGACTGTGCGGGACCAGCGGCTTGCCCGCCAGCACGTCGTCCAGGCGCGTGCCGATCTGGGTGTAGTCGTCGAAGGAGATGACGGCCGACGCCTCGGGCAGCGCGTCGGCGAGCTGATCGCCATAGCGCTCGGCCATACAGCCCGCGGCGACCACCTTGGCCCCGGAGTCGGCCGCGGCGAGCAGCGTGTCGATGGAGTCCTTTTTCGCTGAGTCGATGAAGCCGCAGGTGTTGACGACGATGACATCGGGGTCGTCGTCGCCCACCTGCCAACCGGCAGCCTCAAGACGCGCGGCGAGCTCCTCGGAGTCGACCTCGTTGCGCGCGCAGCCCAGTGTTATCAGCGATGCGGTTCGGCGGGATGACATGGTGAACACTACGGTATCGGGAGTTGGCCACCACCGATGCACCTCCCCCATCACAAGCTCGCTGCGGACCGGCCACCATCCTGTGGAGAGCGCCGCGGCGGACCGGGCCGCGGACCTAGCGCGACCGGGGCGCGGGGGCCCCGTAGGAGCGGGTGAGGACCTGTCCGGAAGGGCCGGGAGTGCCGAGGTTCTTCCCGTTCACCCGCAGGAGGAAGGCCCCGCCGTCGCCGAAGGTGACCTTCACCCCCTTCTTCGCCTTCCAGACGGAGGTTTTACCCGCCTCCAGCATGCCGGAGAAGAGTTTGCGGCCGCCCGCCTCCGTCACGTCGATCCAGGACGAACGCTCCGCCCTGACCTGGAAGACGACCATCTCGCCCTTCTTGCCGGTCGCCAGCGACGCCGCCTGGCGCGACGGGCTGGGCGCGGCCGACGCGGCCGGCGGCGGCACGGCCGGCACCGCGGCCGGGCGGACCTCAGCCGTGGGTGTTTCCTGGCCGCCCATCATCTTCACCACGCCGAACACCACGACGATGGCCAGCGCGACCGCCATCGCGGTCGTCCAGTTGGGCGAACGGCTCTCGCGGATCTTGATGGGCGTGTCGGCCTGGAAGACGCTGGCCGCCCGCACCGGCAGCGGCACACCCCCGTGCAGCTCGTCGTATCTGTGCACCATGGTCTCCGGATCGAGCCCGATGACCTTGGCGATGTTGCGGATGTGTCCGCGCGCGTAGAAGTCTCCCCCGCACTGGGAGAAGTCATCCCGTTCGATCGCGTGGATCAGCGCCTCGCGAACGCGCGTGCGCGCGCTCAACTGTCCGACGGTCAGACCCGCCGCCCGACGCGCCTCTGCCAGATCGCTGCCAATGCTCATAGCGCACGCCCCCCAGCCCCCGACGTTGCGTAGTGGGTCCTATTCAACCAGTAATCGAAAGGGGCTCGTGCGGTGGGGGTCGTTCTCCGCGCAGGTCAGTCGCGGTGGGGGTCATTCTCCGCCGCGCAGGTCGGCGAGGAGGCCGGGGAGCTCGTCGGGTTTGACCATCACCTCCCGGGCCTTCGACCCCTCGCTCGGCCCCACCACGTTCCGGCTCTCCAGCAGGTCCATCAGGCGGCCCGCCTTGGCGAAGCCCACCCGCAGCTTGCGCTGGAGCATCGAGGTCGAGCCGAACTGGGTGGTCACGATCAGCTCGGCCGCCTGGATCAGCAGGTCGAGGTCGTCGCCGATGTCCTCGTCGATCTCCTTCTTGGCGGTCGCCGCGGCGGCCACGTCGTCGCGGTATTCGACCTGCATCTGGGCCTTGCAGTGCGCGACGACCTCGGTGATCTCCTTCTCGGAGACGAAGGCGTTCTGCAGGCGCATGGGCTTGCTGGCGCCCATCGGCAGGAACAGCGCGTCACCCTGGCCGACCAGCTTCTCCGCGCCCGGCTGGTCCAGGATGACCCGGCTGTCGGCGAGGCTGGAGGTGGCGAAGGCGAGCCGGGAGGGCACGTTGGCCTTGATCAGGCCGGTGACGACGTCCACCGACGGGCGCTGGGTGGCGATCACCAGGTGGATCCCGGCGGCGCGGGCGAGCTGGGTGATGCGGACGATGGAGTCCTCGACGTCGCGCGGGGCGACCATCATCAGGTCGGCGAGCTCGTCGACGATCACCAGCAGGTAGGGGTAGGGCTGGTAGACCCGCTCGCTGCCCGGCGGCGGCACGAGCTTGCCGGCGCGCACCGCCTTGTTGAAGTCGTCGACGTGCCGGAACCCGCTGGCGGCCAGGTCGTCGTAGCGGCGGTCCATCTCGCCCACCACCCACTCCAGGGCCTCGGCGGCCTTCTTGGGGTTGGTGATGATCGGCGTGATGAGGTGCGGGATGCCCTCGTAGACGCTGAGCTCGACCCGTTTGGGGTCGACCAGCACCATGCGGACCTCGTCCGGGGTGGCGCGCATCAGGATCGAGGAGATGAGGCCGTTGACGCAGACCGACTTGCCGGCGCCGGTGGCACCCGCGATGAGCAGGTGCGGCATCTTGGCCAGATTGGCCACGATCGTGCGGCCCTCGACGTCCTTGCCGAGACCGACGATCATCGGGTGCTGGTCGGCCTGGGCCACCTGGGAGCGCAGGGTGTCGCCCAGCGACACGAGGTCCTTGTCGGTGTTCGGGATCTCCACCCCGATCGCCGACTTGCCGGGGATCGGGCTCAGGATGCGCACGTCCGCGGACTTGACCGTGTAGGCGATGTTCTTGGTGAGCGCGGTGACCTTCTCGACCTTGACCGCCGGGCCGAGCTCGATCTCGTAGCGCGTCACCGTCGGCCCGCGGGTGAAACCGATCACCTGGGCGTCGATGGAGAACTGCTCCAGCACGCTGGTCAGCGCGTTGACCACGACCGTGTTGGCCTTCGTCTGCGGCTTGGGCGCGCTGCCCGGGCGCAGCAGCTGCGAGTCGGGCAGCGTGTAGGGACCGGCCTGCGGCGACAGGACGAGCTGCTCCACCTTGCGCGGCGCCGGGCTCGGCTCGGGCGGCTCGGACCTGCGGGCCGGAGCCTCCTCGTCCTCCCCCACCAGCCCCGGCACGATCTCCGGGGAGTGGTCGGCGGGCTCGGGGGGCTCGGCCGGCCGCCTGCCCTGCGGTTCGGTGACGACCGGGGTGTCGTACGGCTTGACGTTGTCGCCGACCTCCGGCCCCTCCTCCGGCTTCTTGCGCGCGGTCCGCTTGCGGGGCTCGCGGGGCTTGGCCGGGAGGTCGCGGTTGAAGAGCATGTGCTTGATCTCGGCCAGCCGCTCCGGGATCCGGTGCACCGGGGTGGCGGTGATGACCAGGACGCCGAAGCCGGACAAGATCAGCATCAGCGGGATGGTGACGAAAGCGGGCAGGATGCTCGCCGGAGGCGCCGAGACGACGAAGCCGATCATGCCGCCGGCGGCCGACACCTTGTCCATGCCGTTGGGTCCGCCCCCCGAGGGGTACGGCGTGTCGTGCACGATGTGCACGACACCGAGGACGCCGACGGTGAGCGCGGACCACCCGATGCTCATCCGGCCGGTGTCGGCGTTCTGGTCCGGGTGGCGCAGCAGCCGCCAGGCCAGCAGCGCCAGCAGGATCGGGATCAGCCAGGCCAACGATCCGAACACCCCGCGCATGACGGCGTTGACCACCGCCGAGACCGTGCCCGTGCTCTCCCGCCAGGTCATCGCGGCCAGCACGATCGCCCCGGAGAACACCGCCAGGCCGAGCCCGTCACGGCGGTGCACCGGGTCGAGCTCCCGCGCGTTCTGCCCGAGGGCGCGCGCCGCGCTGCCGATGCCACCGGCGAGCAGCATCCAGACCCCCATGAACAGCTTGCCGATCATGGTGAAGACCCAGCCGATCGGGTCCTGGTTCGGCGTGGCGGACCTGCGGGCCGGGGCCGTCGTCCTCGCCCGCGCGGCGGAGGGCCGCCTGGCGGGGGCCGTACGGGACGGGCGGGGTCCGGACCGGCCAGCGGACCCCTTGCCAGCGGACCCCTTGGCGGGGGTCTTACCTGAGGCGCCTTTAGACGTACGGGTGGCCATGATAGTGAGGCTAACGAGACGGATGGTGGATCGCGCGGAGGCTCGCCGGGAACGGCACGGACCGCCCCCGGACCGCGTGACGGATCGACCGTCGCCACACAGTCGGGCCGTACGGCGGCGGCGGAGGTCGGACCGCGCGGCCCGAGGCGGTGGCGTAGGCGGGCTGCCGGCGGCACCGCCTCACGAGGAGCGAGCCGCCGCCCGCGGTGGGGCGGCGGCGGGCCGTGGGCGGCCGGTGGGGCCACCGTACGGCGGAAGGGTCAGACCTCGATCACCACGGGGACGATCATCGGTCGGCGGCGGTAGGTGTCGCTCACCCAGCGCCCGACGGTCCTGCGGACCACCCGGCGGATCTGCTGGACGTCCACCACCCCGTCGGCGGCCGCGTGCTCCTCCACGGCCTTCTCGATCTGCGGGATGACCTCCTCCAGCCGGTCGGGGTCGATGCCCGACCCCCTGGCGTGGATCTCCGGGCCGCCGGTCAGCTTGCCGGTGGCGGTGTCGACCACGATGACGATGGAGATGAAGCCCTCCTCGCCGAGGATGCGCCGGTCCTTCAGCGCGTAGTCGGTGACGTCGCCCACCGAGGTGCCGTCCACGTAGACGTAGCCGACGGGGACCGCTCCCACGACCTTCGCGCGGCCGTCGAGCAGGTCGACCACGACGCCGTCCTCGGCGATCACGATGTGGTCGTCGGGCACCCCGGACAGCGCGGCGATCTTGGCGTGCGCCCGCATGTGCCGCCACTCGCCGTGCACCGGCATGAAGTTGGACGGCCGGGTCAGGTTGAGCACGTAGAGCAGCTCGCCCGCGGCGGCGTGCCCGGAGACGTGCACCTTCGCGTTGCCCTTGTGCACCACGCGGGCGCCCCAGCGGGCCAGCCCGTTGATTACCTTGTTGACGGCGCTCTCGTTGCCGGGCACGAGCGAGGAGGCCAGCAGCACGGTGTCGCCCTCGGCGACCCTGATCGGATGGTCGCGGTTGGCCATGCGCGACAGCGCCGCCATGGGCTCACCCTGGGACCCGGTGCAGATCAGCACCACGTCCTCCGGCGGCCAGGTCTCGATCTCCTTGGAGTCGACGATCAGGCCCGTCGGTACCTTCAGGTAGCCGAGGTCGCGGGCGATGCCCATGTTGCGGACCATGGAGCGGCCGACCAGCGCGACCTTGCGGCCGTGCTTGTGCGCGGCGTCCATGACCTGCTGGACGCGGTGGACGTGGGAGGCGAAGCTCGCCACGATCACGCGCTTCCGCGCGGTGCGGACCACCTCGTCGATGACCGGCGCGATCTCCCGCTCGCTGGTGACGAAGCCCGGCACCTCGGCGTTCGTCGAATCGGACATCAGCAGGTCGACGCCCTCGGCGCCGAGCCTGGCGAATCCGCCCAGGTCGGTCAGCCGCCCGTCGCTGGGCAGCTGGTCCATCCGGAAGTCGCCGGTGTGCAGCACGATGCCCGCGGGCGTGCGGACCGCGACGGCCAGCGCGTCCGGGATGGAGTGGTTGACCGCGAGGAACTCGCACTCGAAGGGCCCGAACCGGCGCCGCTCTCCCTCGACGACCTCGATCTTGGCCGGCTGGATGCGGTGCTCGGTGAGCTTGGCCTCCACCAGCGCCAGCGTCAGCTTCGATCCCACGACGGGGATGTCGGCCCGCTCGCGCAGCAGGTACGGCACGGCGCCGATGTGGTCCTCGTGCCCGTGGGTCAGCAGCACGGCCTCGACGTCGTCGAGGCGGTCCCGGATGTATTCGAAGTCGGGCAGGATCAGGTCGATGCCGGGCTGATCGGGCTCGGGGAACAGCACCCCGCAGTCGATGATCAGCAGGCGGCCTTCGTACTCGAACACCGCCATGTTGCGGCCGATCTCACCGAGACCGCCCAGCGCGACGATGCGCAGCGCGCCTTCGGGCAGCGCCGGCGGCGGCCCGAGTTCGGGGTGGGGGTGACTCATGCGGCCACACCTCTCTCACAAGCGTCGGCGGAGCCTCTGTCCGGCAGGAATGCTCCCTCGCCGAGCACTCCGGTCTCCAGCGGACCGCTGTGTCCTCTGTCGCTCAAACTCCCGTTCCTCCCCACTGCGGCCGGTACCGGCCGCTACGTGCTTTCTCATGCCTTCTCATGACACAACCCCGTCGGACAGCTTCACGCCGCCCGCGATCAAGTCTTCTCTCAGCCGCGCGACCTGCTCCTCGGTGGCCTCCACCAACGGCAGTCGCGCCGGTCCCGCGGACCGCCCCACCAGCTTCAGCGCCGCCTTCGCCATGATCGCACCACCGGCCTGCGTCATGATCCCGGAGATCACCGGGAGCAGCCTGCGGTGGATGTCGAGCGCGCCCGAGACGTCGCCCGAGCGGTACAGCGCGATCATCGCGGCGATCTCCGCGCCGACGACGTGCCCGACGACGCTGACGCATCCGACGGCCCCGACCGACAGCCACGGCAGGTTGAGCGTGTCGTCGCCCGAGTAGAACGCCAGGTCGGCGGCCGCCATCACCTGCGATCCGGCGAACAGGTCGGCCTTGGCGTCCTTCACCGCGACGATCCGCTCGTGGCGGGCCAGCCGCAGGAGGGTGCCGGTCTCGATCGGCACGCCGCTGCGGCCCGGGATGTCGTAGAGCATGACCGGCAGGCCGGTGGCGTCGGCCACGGCGGTGAAGTGGCGGTAGAGGCCCTCCTGCGGCGGCTTGCTGTAGTACGGCGTCACCAGCAGGAGGCCGTGGGCCCCGGCGCGTTCGGCGGCGCGGGCCAGCTCGACGCTGTGGTGGGTGTCGTTGCTGCCCGCCCCGGCCACGACGGCGGCGCGGTCGCCGACCGCCTCGACGACGGCGCGCAGGATGCGATCCTTCTCGGCGTCGGAGGTGGTCGGGGACTCGCCCGTGGTGCCGCTCACCACGAGGCCGTCGTTCCGCTGCTCGTCCACCAGGTAGGCGGCCAGGCGCTGCGCTCCCTCGTAGTCGACCGCGCCGTCATCGGTGAACGGCGTGACCATGGCGGTCAGCATGCGGCCGAAGGGTGCGTCGGAGGTTCCAGTTGGCGCTGCCATAGACCGAACGGTACCCGGATCCACCCATACGGTGGACCCCGCCACCCCGCCTAGCCTCGGTACACCGATGCACTCAAGGGTTGATATCCCCTGAGACGCCTCGTTTCACGCCGTAAAGGCGGATATAACGTGCCAAACAGCGACGCCGCTCCCCCTTCCGGCGGGCACGACCGCCGGGAGGGCAACGAGGATCACAATTTTGTCCCCATAAGGGCAAAAAAAGTAGTTACAGGATTCATGTCCGCTTCCAGTCGGCCGGCACCCTCCACGGACATGAAAGAAGCCGCCGATATGTGCTCGGGGGTACACACATCGGCGGCCTCTACCGTTGAATCGCGGGCGCTTACGCGGGTGTTACACGGTCTCTGAGATATTTTCGGGCACTTCTCCGGGCCCCCGCAAAGTTGGAGCTCCAAACCGGGGCCATTACCCTGAGTTGTCCATCGAATACGACAGGATGGGACGACGCCTGTCGAACCCAGGGATGGACACGTGGCAACCTCCGATCCGGTCTACCTGCGCGTCGTCGCCGACATCCGCCGTCAGATCGTCGACGGCTCCCTCTCCCCCGGCGCGCCGATCCCCTCCCGCGCCCAGCTCACCCGCAAGTACGGCGTGGGCGAGACCGCCGCCCGCCACGCGCTGCGCGTGCTCGCCGCCGAAGGGCTGGTCGTCGGCCGGGTCGGCTCCGGCCACTACGTCCGGGCCCAGCCCGTGCTGCTCCCGCTGCACCGCTGGCGCCTGCCCGACCACCACTCCCCCTTCGGCGCCGAGATCCAGTCGCAGGGCCCCCGCGCCTCCTGGGAGCGGCGGGCCGAGCCCGCGGAGGCCACCCCGGAGATCGCCCAGCGCCTGCGCCTGGACGACTCCGCCCCGGTGACCCGCACCCGCCACGTCTTCCGGGGCGACGGCAGACCGGTCCAGCTCGCCACCTCCTACGAGCCCGTCGAGTTCAGCGAGCCCGCCGCCGAGGAGCACCCCCGCGGCCTGATCGCCCGGCTGTCCGCGCTCGGCGTCAAGATCACCGAAATAGTGGAGGAGGTCTACACCCGCGTCCCCCAGCCCACCGAGAGTGACGCCCTCGCCCTGCCGACCGGCGTCCACGTCCTCCACGTCGAACGCACCCACTGGGCCGGCGACCGCCCGGTCGAGACCAGCGACATCGTCATCCCCGGCGACCGCTTCCGCCTGGTCTACGCCCACTCCCCGCAGCCCTAGAAGGCCGGCGCCTCCCCGCAGCCCTAGGAGGCCGGCGCGCCGAGCCACGCGCGCAGGGCCGCCTCCAGCGCGCCGGGGTCCGCCCGGCCGGCGTCGGCCGCCCAGGCGACGGCCCCGTCCGGCCGCACCAGCAGCCCGGCCAGCTCGGGCCGGTCGGGCAGGGCCCCGGTGACCACCTTCAACCGGTCGCCGTAGCCGCCGGCCGCCGCCCGCAGCTCCCCCGCCGGGTCCAGCAGCAGCGCCCGGCCGTCGTGCAGGTGGTCGGCGAGCCTGGAGCCGTCGGCCAGCCCGAGGTCCGGCGCGCTGCCGCCGATCAGCCGATGGTCGCCGGGAAGGTCGTAGCGCTGCCAGACCCCGGAGATCTTCTTGACGAAGTAGGTGGTCCCGGTGACGGTCTCCGCCAGCTGGGCCACCACCTCGCGCAGCGCCCGGGCGTGCGGATCGGGGCGCATCAGCGCGATCTGGGCGCGCGTCCAGTCCAGCACCCAGGCGCCGATCGGGTGGCGTTCGGCGGTGTAGGTGTCCAGCAGACCTTCCGGAGCCCGGCCGCGCACGGTGGCGGCGAGCTTCCAGCCGAGGTTCATCGCGTCCCCGAGCCCCAGGTTCAGGCCCTGGCCACCGAAGGGCGAGTGGACGTGGGCCGCGTCACCGGCCAGCAGCACCCGCCCGAGCCGGTAGGTGGTCGCCTGGCGGGCGTTGTCGGTGAACCGGGTCGCGGTCCTGACCCCGGTCACGACGGCGTCGACCCCGCTGACGTTCCGGATGGACGCCTGCAGCTCATCGGCGGTGACCGGGGCGTCCCGGTCGGCCGGAGCGCCGCCGAACTCCACGGTGAGGACGCGGCCGGGCATCGGGCCGTGCGCGTAGACGCCGGTGGGGGTGGCCTGCCAGCCCGCCCCCAGCGCCTGGGAGCCCTCCATCTCCACCATGGCCTGGTAGGCGGTGATCTCCGGGCCGGTGCCGGGGAAGTCGAAGCCGGCGAGCTTGCGGACCGTGCTCCTGCCGCCGTCGCAGCCGGCCAGCCAGCGGCCCCGGATCCGCCCGTCGCCCGTCATGACGGTCACCCCGTCGGCGTCGGCCTCCAGGCCGGTCAGCTCCACACCCCGGCGCACCTCGACCCCGAGCTCGGCGGCACGCAGGGCCAGGAGCTCCTCAAGCTGCTGCTGATTGACCATGCCGACGAGGTCCGCGGGGCCGTGCCCGGTCAGCTCCGGGTCGGACGGGTCGAGCCGGTCGCCGCTGAGCATGATCCCCGCGAAGTGGCCGGCGAACCTCGGCGGCGCCTTGGCGGGCCCTCCTTCGGGGAGCCGCTGCCGCATGAACGCGGCATACCGCTCCAGGTTCTCCTCCTGGGCCCGCTGCAGCGCGGGCAGCAGACCGCGCCGGTAGAGCGCCTCCACGCTGGGCGTGTTCAGCGCGCCGGCCTTGATGGTGGGGTCCATCTCGGCCAGCCGCTCCAGCACCACGACCGAGACGCCGCCGAGCCGCAGCTCACAGGCGAGCATCAGCCCCACGGGGCCGCCCCCGGCCACCACCACGTCAACGTCGTACGACATGCCACCTCCCGGACAATCACTACCGTCGCTAAAAACTTACTGCGACTAAAAGTTTTTATCAACTATAGTGATTACCGTGAGCTATGAGCCTGGACTCCGCGAGCGGAAGAAGCAGCAGACCCGCAAGGCGATCTCGGACGTGGCCTCCGGCCTCTTCATCCAGCGCGGGTTCGACAACGTCACGGTCGCCGAGGTGGCCGAGGCGGCCGACGTCTCGACGAAGACGGTCTTCAACTACTTCCCGAAGAAGGAGGACCTCTTCCTCGACCGGTTCCCCGAGGCCGCCGAGCTGATCACCTGCGCGGTCCGCGAGCGCCCCGAGGGCGAGGAGCCGCTGGCCGCGCTGCGCCGCATGCTGCTGGGCCTGCTGGAGCGGCGCCATCCCCTGGGCGGGGTCGGCGACGGCTACCAGTTCTTCTGGCAGGTCATACTCGACTCCCCGGCTCTGCAGGCACGGGCCAGGGAGCTGGTGGACGGCCTGGAGGACCTGCTCGGCTCGCTGTTCGCCGAGACCTCCGGGGCCGGTCCCGGCGACCCGTGGCCCCGGGTGGCGGCGGCGCTGGTCGTCTCTGCCTACCGCACGACCTACATCACCACCGCCCGCAGGATCCTCGCCGGCGAGAGCTTCGACGACGTCATCGACGACCACATCGCCCTGCTGAACCGCTCCTTCGACGCCCTGGAACGGGCGCTGGCCACCCGCTGAGACCTCCCCGGCCCCCACGCCCCGGCCGGGGCGGAATGTCGGTGCCGCCTGGTACAACCGAGCTGGTTTTCCAAGCCGGAGGTGCCGATTGCGCGTCAAGGACATGCCCCCCAGCGACCAGCCGCGCGAGCGGCTGCTGTCCGGTGGCGCGACCGCGCTGGCCGACCGGGAGCTGCTCGCCCTGCTGATCGGCTCGGGCAGCCGGGGCACCAACGCGGTCGAGCTCGCCTCCCATCTGATCGCCCACTGCGGCGACCTGCGCGGCCTGGCCCGTTCCGACGCCCACCGCCTGATGTCGGTCCCCGGCATCGGCCCGGCCAAGGCCGCCCGGGTCGTCGCCGCCTTCCATCTCGTACGGCAGGCGCAGTCGGAGCCGGAGCGCCGCCGGATCACCTGCTCGGGAGACCTGGCCGCCGTCGCCTCCCCGCTGCTGCGCGGCCTCGGCCACGAGCGCGTGGTCGTCGTGGTCTGCGACCCGAGCGGCGCGGTGACCCGCAGGGCGATCGCCAGCGAGGGCGGCAGCGACCACGCCCCGGCTCCCGTCCGGGAGATCATCACCACCGTCCTCACCTCCGGCGGCGCCTCCTTCGGCCTGGCCCACAACCACCCCAGCGGCTCCCTCGAACCCAGCCCGGCCGACCTGGAGGTCACCGTCCGCCTCCGCGAGGCCGCCGAGACCGTCGGGATCCGCCTCCTCGACCACGTGATCGTCACCGACACCGCCTGGCGCCGCATCGCCGCCTGACGGCGGCCCGGCCGAGAGCCGCCCGCCCGGCGGCGCTCCGGGTGGACGGCGGCCCGGGTGGAAGCCGGCCTCCCGAAGGGCGGGTTCCACATGAGGGTCTCGATGAGGGTTTCGCTTGATGGGGTCTCGCTTGGCGGTGATCCCGTGCCACCCGGTTGGCACGGGACCACCGCCGGCCCTCAGCGGTCGGATTGTGGGATGCCCGCTGAGGACAGCACCCCGGCGGGTGATGGGAAGGGAAGCCCACCGGGGAGTTTCACGTGGTGGTCCCGCGTCCGCCCTTCAACGGACGCGGGGACCACCGCCCTGCCTCCCCGACCGTCATGGCCCGCCGGAGAGGCAGGGAGCTCATGGGATGCCCGGACGGAGCGACATGCGCCCCGCCGCCGAGCACGGCCGTCCGGCCGTCAACGGGCGCTGCCCATCAGCAGGCGGAGCCACAGCTCCTCCACCTGGCGCGAGAGCGCCCAGGGCGACTCGTGCACGGTCACCGCTCCTCTCAGCCGATGCGTCCGCCGTACGAACATCAATCCGCCTGCCTGACACAGCTCGTAGAAGGTCGCCCGGCAGTCACAGGTGTGCTCCTTCACCCGCACCCGATCGGCCCTCGGCCGCTCCGGCCGCCAGTCGATCAGCTCGTGCACCGCCTGCAACGGCCCGAGATGATGCCCGTGATGCCGCTCTCTCGACACCCCGGTCACCATCCCCACCACCGCCTTCCTCGCACGATCACTCGGTGACTATAAGTTAGGTCATCCGTCCCGGTCTACTCGCTCGTATAGTCTCGTTCCAATGAACGTCCGTTATGTAGGTATACGTTTGCATTGGTCTAGTGTTCAACCGTGCTTGATCGAGACGGCCCCATACCGGTCTATAAGCAAATAGCGGAGGTGATTCGTGAACGAATCACCAACGGCGACATCACTCCCGGCGAGGCCATGCCCAGCGAGACCGAGCTGGAGAGCGAGTACGGCATCGCCCGGGCGACCGCTCGCCGGGTCGCGCGGGAGCTCCGCGAGCAAGGGCTCGTCTACACCGTGCAGGGCGAAGGGACTTTCGTCGGCGAACCGGATGTGCCACGGGCTCCCCGCAAGACGCCCCTCTACCAGCAGATCGCCGACGAGGTCGCCGTGCGCATCCGCGAAGGCGAGTTCCGGCCGAACCGCGCGATCCCCAGCGAGAAAATGCTGATGGAGCAGTACGGCGTCGCCAAGGTCACCATCCGGAACGCCGTCGCGTTCCTGCGCGACCAGGGCTGGGTCTTCACCGTGCCCCATCGTGGCACCTACGTTTCGCAGCCTGAGGAGTGGCCCGGCTCGGCGGAGTGAGCGGGAGGGACGCCGGCGACGCGGAGCCGGGTGATCGAGGTGAGGCCGCCTCGGGATCGGACGGCGGCGCCCCCGGGTTCCCGGCCAGTCCCGCGCGCCCGGTCAGTCGTGGGTGACCGCGTCGGCGAAGCGGGTGGACAGCTTGCGGATGTGCCGGGCGAGTTCGGGTGGTGACTCGACCTCGAAGTCGGCGTCGAGCATGCTCAGCACGAGCACGACGGGGCCGAAGGAGTCCGCGGCGAGTTCCAGCAGGCAGGTGTGGTCGTCGAGGGGGGTCACCGTTCCGTTGACGCGCGCGGTGACCTCGGCCGCGGAGGCGTGCACCCGCAACCGCGCGCGCAGCGGCCACATCTCGAAGCCCATCGTTCTGCGCAGGTAGGCGGCCACGTCACCGTCGGGGGGCTCGCGGTGGGCGAACCGAGGACCGTTGGGCGTCCGCAGCGAGATCCGGTCGACCCGGAAGGTGCGCCAGTCCGCCCGTTCGACGTCCCACCCGACCAGATACCACCTCCGCCCCCAGCAGACCAGGCGATGCGGCTCGACGGCGCGGCGGGACTCGGTCTCGTGGTGGCTGACGTAGTCGAAACGCAGCAGCTCACCGGCTCGGACCGCGGCCGAGATCGCGGTGAGCGCCGCCGCCTCCACGGTGGGCTCGCTCCCCGGCGGCATCGTGACCACCGCGCCCTTCAGCGCGGCCACCTGGGGCCGCAGCCGGGACGGCAGCACCTGCTCGATCTTGGCCAGGGCGCGCAGCGAGGCCTCTTCGGCCCCCGACACATGGCCCGCCGCCGTGGTGTGCAGCCCGACCGTGACCGCCACCGCCTCCTCGTCGTCCAGCAGCAGCGGGGGCAGCGAAGCGCCGGCGCCGAGCCGGTAACCGCCCACCGGCCCCTTCCAGGCGTGCACCGGGTATCCCAGCTCACGCAACCTGTCGACGTCGCGGCGGACCGTCCTGGTCGTGACGCCCAACCGCCCGGCGAGTTCCGTACCGGACCAGTCACGGCGCATCTGCAGCAACGACAGCAGCCGCAGCAGTCGAGCGGAAGTCTCCAGCATTCCTCCACTGTCGCCGATGTACAGGACCGGAGCTGTCCTACACAGGGCGCATCGTGGGCGGCATGAGCACAGTAGAGCCCTTCCGCATCGACGTCCCGCAGGCCGGACTCGACGACCTGCGCGACCGGCTGGCCCGCACCCGCTGGCCGGACGAGCTCCCCGGCGTCGGCTGGACCTACGGGGTGAACAAGGACTACCTCGTCGAGCTGGTCGAGCACTGGCGCACCGGCTACGACTGGCGCGGGCACGAGGCCCGCCTCAACAGGGTCCCGCAGTTCACCACGGAGATCGACGGCCAGAACGTGCATTTCCTGCACGTGCGCTCGCCCGAGCCGGACGCCGTCCCGCTGATCGTCACACACGGGTGGCCGAGCACGGTGTACGACTTCCTCGACATCCTCGGACCGCTGACCGACCCCCGGTCTCACGGCGGGGACCCGGCGGACGCCTTCCACGTCGTCGCCCCCTCGGTGCCCGGCTTCGCGTTCTCCGGGCCGACGCGGGAGACCGGCTGGGGCGTCAACCGTACGGCGCGGGCCTGGGCCGAGCTGATGCGGCGGCTGGGATACCACCGCTACGGCGCCCAGGGCGGCGACTTCGGCAGCATCGTCTCCCCGGAGCTTGGCCGGATCGACCGGGAGCACGTCATCGGCGTCCATGTCAACGCGCTGGCCAACGCCGCGACCCCGGCCGATCCCGGCGAACTGGACACGCTCTCCGCGGCGGAGCGGGAACAGGCCGCGCAGAACCAGAGGTGGTGGTACGGCCACTCCGGCTACGCCACCCAGATGTCCACCCGGCCGCAGACCATCGCCTACGCGCTCAACGACTCCCCGGCCGGACAGCTCGCGTGGAACCTGGAATGGTTCGTGGACTGGGATCCCACCCGGACGGAGCGGCCCCCCGTCGACCGGGACACCGTCCTGACCAACGTCACGATCTTCTGGCTGACCGCGACCGCGGGCTCGGCCGCGCGACTCTACCTGGAGGCCGGATCGGAGGCGTGGGGCCGGCGTCCCGCGCCCTCACCGGTCCCCACGGGTGTGGCGAACTTCCTCGGCGACCGGGCGATCCGCGGGCTGGCGGAGCTGTCGAACACGATCACCCACTGGTCGCGGTTCTCCCACGGCGGGCACTTCGCGTCGCTCCAGGCTCCGGACCTGCTGGTCTCGGACATCCGGCAGTTCTTCCGGACGGTGCGCCCCCGGTAGCCGCCCAGGCGGCCATGCCCGATCTGGGGCACACGGCGGGCGTCACCGGTGCATCATGGACCCAAGACACGATCATGGAATGGAGCCGATGCTCTCGCCATCACGCCGCCGCCGCGCCACCGCTCCCCGCCGGGCGACGGCCGGAGGCGGGCTGGCGGCCACGCCCATCCTCGACCGGGGGCATCCCCGGATCCTGGAGCTGGCGGCCGAAGTCCAGGAAACGGGCGCCGGGACGGGCCGGGATCTGCTGATCACGGCCCACCGGCTCATCGCCGCGCGGGTGCGTCCGGTGTACGCCATGAACGAAGCACAGCCCGCCTCCAGGACGCTCGCCCTGGGGCGTGGGTCGTGCAGCCAGCGGCTGGCGCTGCTGGAAGCCGTGGCGCGGGCCTGCGGGGTCGCCAGCCGGGTCAGAGGACTGCTGGTGGAGGGGCGCTTCTGGTATCCGCGGTTCCCCCGCCTGCGGGCGCTGATCCCCCGCCAGGTGGTGCTCGCCTGGCCGGAGTTCCTCCTCGACGGCCGGTGGACGGCCGTCTCGGAGCTCTACGGCGACCTGGACACCTTGCGGGCGGGTGGCGGGTTCACCAACGCCGACGGTGAGACGCTCTTCGACGCGGTCGCCCGCACCGCCGTGGACTGGGACGGTGTCACCTGCTCGGCGTGCGACCTGTCGGGCCACGTACTGGCCGATCTGGGCTACTTCGACTCCCGCGACGAGCTGTTCAGGATGGGCGGTCAGACCTTGTGCCCGCCGGTCCGCATCGTCGCGGACCTCGTCATGAGCCGTCGGGCGGCCTGAGCGTCGGGTCGGCGAGGGGCGGTGTGCGCCCAGGCGTCCTCGCGGGTCCGTGGCGACGGTCCCTGTCCTGAGCCGTGCCGTCGTCGTCCTGCCGGGAGGACCCGTCAGCGGCCGGGGGGCGGGGTGGTTATCCGGCGGCCGGGTCGGGGCGGACGCCGAAGGTGACCGAGGCGAGCTCCTGGCCGTCGACCTCCAGGGTCCAGGTGTAGCGGCCGGGCCCGAGCGAGAGCGAGTGCACGTTGATGGCGAAGCTGGAGTGGATGTCGAGGCTCCTGGCCAGCCCGTCGAGCTCGGCGTCGGCCGGGTCGACCGCGAGCTGCCCGCTGAAGCGTAGCGGCCGCTCCTCCTCGGCCGCGGGCACCATGACCGGCTCTCCGCCCTCGTCGACCAGGCCGAGCGTGAAGTCGAGGTCCGCCCTGGCCTCCTCCCAGGGCACCCGGAGGAAGCCCGCGATGGCCGTGGAAGGCAGCTCCGGCCCGGTCAGCGACCATCCGGCGCCCAGCATGCTGATCTTCCCGGTCGCCCGGTCGGTGCTCGCCGAGTCGCAGAGCACCAGGAACCCCTGCATCAGCCGGCCGCCTGCGTGAGGTCCAGGCTGACGACCCCGCCCGTCGCGCCCCGGGCGGCCGTGGTGCCGCCCGCGCCGTCGAGGTGGATCCGGGCGGGGGCTGCCTGAGTCTGCGCCCGCGGACCACCCGAGGTCCGGACGAGGTGGGCGATGTCGGCGCCGATGGCCAGGGCGTAGCGGCGGACCGTGGACAGGTGGGGGTCTCCTCCCAGACGCTCGAAGTCCGAGACCGCCGGCTGGCTGCGGCCCATGCGCTCGGCGACCTGCGCCTGGGTGAGCCCCTGTGCCTTGCGGAGCCGTACCAGGGTCTCGATGAGGCGCATGTCACGCTCGATGGCCTCGTTCTCGCGCCGCACCTCGGGATCGTCCAGATCGATGCCGAGCAGTTCGGCGACCTGCGGGTCGGTCACGGTGCGCCTCCTCGTATCGGTTCAACCTTATATCCTCCGCAGCCAGTCGGCCAGCCGCCTCCCGGCAAGCTCCTTGACCCGGTCCTGAGCGCCCCGCCCGCCCTTCTTGTGGAAGGCGAGCCCGAGAAGCACGTGCTCCCGCTGCGGGCCGAGGGCGTAGTAGAGCCGGTATTCCGTCCCCTCGTGGCTCAGCCGGGCCTCGTACAGCCCCCCGCCCAGGGAGCCGGTGTCGCGGGGCAGCGCCTTCCCGAGCTGGATCCGCGTCATCAACGCGCCGAGCTCCTTCAGCGGAGGACCGCCCCCCAGGACCTTGCGGACCTCCTTGCTGACCACGGGCTCGCCGGAGGCGGACACGTACAGCAGCCAGGTGGCCTCCGGCTTGTCCACACCCGCCCCCGTCCCATGGCCGCGCCGATCGAGACCGAGGTGCCGAATGTAACGCTCCGTCCCGGCCCCGGCACGCATCGACGCGTCCGCACGCGGCGTGACGCGGGGCACGGCGGCACCGGGCCGGTCACCGACGGCGGGGCTTCCGCCGGGGGCTACCCCGGCAGTTTGGCGGCGATGACGTTGGTCCTGATGATGTTCGGCGCCTTCTCGAAGAGGTCCGGAGCCTTCTCCATGAGGGCCTTGGCGACCTCGCCGGACAGGTGGGTCTCACGGCCGGACTCGTCGGGGAAGAAGTCGACGATGGCGTAGAGCGACGGGCTCAGGCGGATCGCGAACCAGGCGACGGTCTCGGGCTCCGCCTCGGCGAGATGGAGCGCCTCGTCGAGGAAGCGCTCCACCTCCGCCTCCTTGCCGGGCTTGGCTTCGAGCGGAACGAGAAATCCCAGGCTGACCATGCATCCTCCTGCCGGATCCAGGGAAGGTTCGGCTGTCTCCCCTGAGCGTCTCCGGCGCTGGGTCACGGCTACACCGCGCGCTGTCCTGGGACCTCTACGCAAAAAGGCGTGACCGTCCCCGCCAGGTCACGCTCCGGCCCGTGATCGCAAGACTTCCAGGGCCCGGTCGGCGTGGGCCTGCATGCCGGTCTCACTGTGGATCACTTCGAGGAGACGGTGGTCCACGTCGACGACGAAGGTCATGCGGCGGGTGAGGAAGGGGCCCACCGCGATGCTGCGCCGGGCGCCGAACCGCCGGGCGACGGTGCCGTCGGGGTCCGACAGCAGGGGGAAGCCCAGCTCATAGGTCTCGGCGAAGCGCCGCTGCCGGTCGACCGCGTCGCGGCTGATCCCGACCCGGACCGCCCCCACCGCGGCGAACTCGTCGGCCAGGTCCCGGAAGTGGCAGCTCTCGGCCGTGCACCCCGACGTCATGGCGGCCGGGTAGAAGAACAGCACCACCGGGCCGTCCGCCAGGAGATCGGTGAGCCTGCGCGGGGTCCCGGTCTGGTCGAGAAGCTCGAAATCCTCGACCACGTCTCCGACCGCGGGACTTCCACTCACGACATTTCCTCCTGTGTCACCGAAGAGCCTCCCCACCCGGAAACTCCGCGGGCGACGGGACCGGGGCTGGTGTCCCGACCCCCATTGTGGGAGAGATCGTCACTCCAGGAACAGTTCCCCGGCGTTCTCATCGCCGCGGACCCGCCCGGTCAGGCCGTAGGCGGGCATCGGGGTGAACGGCGGCCGGGGCGCGCCGTGCCCGCCGCCGGACCCGGCGCGGGTCCGGCTCAGGCCGGGCCGTCGATGGCGCACGCCCGGCACGGGGGCCGCCCGCAGATGCACTGCAGGATGGCGTCCAGGACATCGTGGTCGTGGTACAGGCACTGGTCCCTGCAGGTGTGGCGCGGGACGAATCCCGGCTGGATCTCGTCGGGCCAGGGCTCCTCGCCGTCGCGGCAGCGGACGAACCGCTCGGGATCCGCCGAGTGCAGCCCCTCCATGCTCGTCCGGGCCTGGCTCTCCAGCACCCGCGCCTCCGCCACCATGGTCTTGATCTGAGCGGCGAGGCCGGAGTACCGGTCGTCACCGGTCCGTACGTGCGCGGCCCGCAGTGCCATCACCGCATTGCCGAGAAACCGGCCGGCGTCCTGGAGGTCTGTGGTGTGGTGCAGTTGTATGCCCGTTACGCCCCGTACCCACACGGCGTCGTTGTTCATTGATCGACCTTTCGATGACAGGCACTGTCACCTGTTTTGATTTGCCCCGATTCGGTTGACATGTCAGGATTTCCTAGTACACGAAAGCATAACTGCCTTTTGCGCGTTCTTGAGTTTCCGCCGACACCCATGTCCGACGAGCCGGGTGGCCGTCGGCGCACGGCCGCGGGCCGCGGAAACCCCCAAGGGAGCCGGACATCGCCCGATCGGGCCTCTCAACTGGCCTGGAAGGTACTTCGACCGATCACCCGGCACGCCGTCGGGGCGGAAGATATTTGACGATGAATTTGCCGGAAAATTAATCAGATAAAACCGGTTCCGCGCGTCGGGTGATCGACGCCGCCCCGGTTCTCGCGCGGCGCCCGATCCGGCGGATCCGTTCTCCGCGGCGGCGGGCCGCCGCTCCGCCCGCGCGCCCAGGCGACGCGGCGCAAAGTGACGAATACATTGATGATCGTTATGATCACTCGCATTGGTCACAGGAGAATCCCGTGCGTCACCAGTTTCTCGCAATCCTTGCCACCACCCCTCTGATCGCCTCCGGCGCCGCCTCCGCCGGACCCGTCGTGGCGGAGCACTACGCGGCTCTGGGAGATTCCTTCTCCTCCGGTTCCGGCGCCGGGGACTACGACCCCGACAGCGGGCTGTGCCGTCGCAGCGCCAACTCCTACCCGGTCCTGTGGGCCCGCGCCCAACGCCCCGACACCTTCGAGTACGGCGCCTGCGGCGGCGCGGTCACCGACGACGTGGTGTACAGGCAGATCCCCGACGCCCTGAGCGATGACACCACTCTGGTCACCCTCACGATCGGCGGCGACGACGCCGGCTTCGAGGCGGCCGTCGTCGACTGCGTCGTGGCCGACGGCGACGCCGGGGACTGCGAGCGCGCCCTCGGCGACGCCGGCCGGTTCACCGAGCAGGAGCTCCCCGGCAAACTCGCCTGGACCTACCGGGCCGTCCGTGCGGCCGCCCCGGAGGCGGAGGTCCTCGTCGTCGGCTACCCGCGGCTGTTCGAGCCGGACCACACCCCTGACTGCGCCGTCGCCGAGTGGCGGCGCAGGGGCGTGAACCAGCTCGCCGACCATGTCAACGCGGTCATCCGGGAGCAGGCCGGCAGCGCCGGCTTCCACTACGTCGACGTGCGTGAGGCCTTCGCCGGGCACGGGGTGTGCGCCCTCGGCGGGATCGGCCGGGAGTGGGTCACCCGCATCACGCCGGACGACGCCTGGCAGTCCTACCACCCGAACAAGCGTGGGCAGTCCTCAGGCTACCTGCCGGCCGTCGCCTCCGCGGCGGGCTGACCGGCCCGCCGCGACCGTGGCGAGCGCGAGGAGCGTGAACAGCAGCGGCAGCGCGCCCGCGCAGAGCGGCGCGAGGCGCAGCAGGAGCGCGGCGCAGAGCGCGCCGGCGACGAGGGCCAGGACGACCACCGCGCGGTGCGCGGCGTCGACGGTGCTACGCCCGGCCAGCGAGCGCATCAGCGAGGTGAGGGTGCCGGTGACGAAGGTGGCGGTGATGCCGGCGACGTCGACGCGCCGGGCCGCGGCCGCCTGCAGGCCCATGGCGCAGGAGGCCACCGCGATCAGCGGGAGCGTCCAGGCCGCTCCGGGTACGGCGTCGCAGAGCATCCAGCCGGCGAGGAAGACGGCGTGGAGCGCGAGGCAGGCCCGGAGCAGGCCGGTGACGGCCGGCGGCCACGCCTCGCCCGGCCGGCCGCGTCCGGGCGCCGCGAAACCGGCGAGGAGCCCGACACAGAAGATCACGCACGCGGTGCCCGAACGCACCGCGCGGAGCTGCCAGTCCTCGCCGCCGACGAGGGCCACGAGGATCAGGTTGCCGGTCATGTTGGCGGTGAAGACGCCTCCGAGCGCCAGGAAGGCGACCGCGTCCATCGCGCCCGCCGCCAGGGTCAGCAGGACCAGGACGGCGTAGCTCCACCGCCGCGCCGCCGCGGCCGCTCCGCCGCCGATGGTGGTCACCGGGGTCAGAAGACCGGGATGATGTCCTCGGGGTCGAGGAAGTCGACCTCGACGCCTTCGATGTCGAGCTCGGGGATGGCGGGGAACTCGATGCCCCAGCGCTCCACGATGGCGCGGATCCGGGCCATCGCCACGCGCCAGTTGTCGGCCTGCTCCTCGTAGGAGAGCACGCCGAGTCCGGCGTCGCGGGCGTGGTCCATCAGGACGCGGTGGTTGTGCAGGAAGTAGGGGGGCAGCTCCCAGAAGCCGCCCGGCGGCTCCCAGAGGATCATGGAGAGGAAGACGAACCCGGCGCGGAGCTGGCGGGTGATCAGCGTGCGGGTGTCGTCGGTGAGGCCGGGCCACTCGTTCTCCAGGATGGTCATGCAGATCTGGAGATGGCGCGACTCGTCACGGCCGATGCGCTGGAACATCTCGCCGAAGACCGGGTGGGTGGTGCCGGTGGCCATCCCGCGGAACAGGGTGGAGGCGGCCATCTCGCCCATCATGAAGCTGGTGAACAGCACCGGCAGGGTGTATTTGCCGACCGCGCCGCTGTAGCCCGTCCAGTAGCGGCCGCCGTTGTGGTAGAGCCAGCCGATGTTGTTGTGGGCGGCCCTCTCCAGGTCGGTGGCGGGGCTCCAGTCGAGCGGCCCGCCCGGCCAGAGTTTGGCGATGGTGCGCTGGCAGCACTCCTCGTGGTTCATCTCGTCACGTGTGATCGAGAAGAAGCACTTGCGGACCGGATCCTCCTCGTGCTTCTCGAACGCCTGGATGGTGGCCCGGGCGAAGACGGCCGGGCCCGAGGCGTCGAAGTTGGCCAGCACGGCGAACCAGTACATGATCCCCAGGCGCTGTTCGGGGGTGAAGTCGTCCGGGTCGAGGCCGTCCCAGGGCAGGTCGGCGGGGTTCCAGACCATGCGCTTGGACTTCTCGTAGATGGCCGCCAGCTTGTCCGTCTCGACCCGCCACTCCATCGGGTAGATGTTCGGCTGGGGGATCTCCGGAGCGGGCCAGAAGCCACCTTCGGGAATCGATAGGTCCGCCATGCTTTCACCCCTTTTGTGACAGCTACAGCTCACATCCTGCGCCTGGATGTCACATCCTTCAAGAGCGTGCCCGCTGGCTCATGGCGACACACACGAGCACGGCCAGCGCGGCCGCGACCGTCACCGGGCCGAACCGCTCGTCCAGCAGGAGCCACGCCCACAGCAGCGTCAGCAGCGGCTGCACGAGCTGGGTCTGCCCGGCCCGGGCGATCCCGCCCGCGGCCAGGCCCGCGTACCAGGGGATGAAGCCGAGGAACATCGAGACCAGCCCCACATAGGCGGATCCGGCCAGCGACACCGCGCTGGGCCGCGGGTCCGTGGTCAGCGCCAGCGCGACCGTCAGGGGGACGGTGAGCGGCGCGGCGACGACGAGGGCGTAGGAGATCACCCGCCAGCCGGGGGTCTCGCGGGCCAGGCGGCCGCCCTCGGTGTAGCCGACCGCGGCCGACAGCAGCGCGCCCACCAGGAGCAGGTCGGCCCCGGTGACGTGGCCGCCGCCGCGGCTGACGGTGAAGGCCGTGATCGCCACGGCCCCCAGGCCGCAGGCCACCCAGAACAGCGGCCTGGGCCGCTCCCCGCCCCGCAGCACGGCGCAGGCGGCGGTGGCGGCGGGCAGGAGCCCGATGACCACCGCGGCGTGGGAGGTGCTGGCCCCGGCGTCGAGCGCCAGCCCGCTGAATACGGGGAAGCCGAACACCACGCCGGCCGCGATGACGAGGTAGGACCGCAGGTGGGACCTGGGCGGCAGCAGCGGCCCCCGGGCCACCAGCAGGAAGGTCAGCGCCGCCGCCGCGGCCACCGCGGCGCGGCCGATCGCCACGAGATAGGGGTCGAACCCCTCCATCGCGAAGACCGTCGCCGGGAAGGATCCCGAGAACGACAGCACGCCGAGGCCGGCCAGCAGGGTCCCGCGCCACGCCGTGCCCGGAGAGGCGGACGGACCGGTCCCGACGCCCGCAACCGGGGCGACCGCTACTCGATTCGGGACAATAGCGCTACTCTTATTCATCATGAATGACGATAGCAGTATCGTCCGTCTGGCGGCCATCATCCGGGAGGTGACAGAGCGCCTGCGGCCCGGGGACAGGCTGCCGTCGAGCCGGGAGCTCATGCGGCTGCACGGCGTGAGCCCGGTGACGGTCTCACGGGCGCTCGGCCAGCTCGCCGCCGAGGGACGGGTGGTCATCAGGCCCGGCAGCGGCACCTACGTCGCCCCCGCGACCCCCCGCTCCGGCGACACGGCGGACCTGTCCTGGCAGACGGTGGCGCTGGGCGACCGGGTGGTGGACGACGCCACGGTGAGCGGCCTGCTGGCCTCCCCGCCGGACGGCGTCATCCCGCTCACCGGCGGCTATCTCACCCCGGCCCTGCGCCCCGCCAGGGCCCTGTCGGCGGCCGCCTCCCGCGCGCTGCGCCGCCCCGGCGCCTGGGAGCTGCCACCGCTGACCGGCCTGGCCGAGCTGCGCGGGTGGTTCGCCCGGGAGGTGGGCGGCGGCGTCACCGCCTCGGACGTCCTCGTCGTCAGCGGCGGCCAGTCCGCCCTCACCCACGCCTTCCGCGCCCTGGCCGCCCCGGACACCCCCGTCCTCGTCGAGACCCCGACCTACCCGGGCGCGCTCGCCGCCGCCCGGGCGGCCGGACTGCGGGCGACGGCCGTGCCGACGGACCGCGACGGGGTCCGGCCCGAGCTGCTGGCGGAGGCGTTCGCCGTCACGGGCGCGCGGGTCTTCTTCTGCCAGCCGACCCTGCACAATCCCACCGGCGCGACCCTCACGCTCGAACGGCGCCGGCAGGTGCTCGCGATCGCCCGGGCGGCGGGGGCGTTCGTCGTCGAGGACGACTACGCCCGATACTTCACCGCCGCCCCCGCCCCGCCGCCGATGGTCACGCTGGACGCCCACGGCACGGTCGTGCACGTCAACTCGCTCAGCAAGGTCCTGTCGCCCAGCATGCGGGTCGCCGGGGTCGTCGCCCGGGGCCCGGCGGCGCGGCGGCTGCGGGCGAGCCAGGTGGTGGAGTCGTTCTTCGTGGCCAGGCCGCTGCAGGAGACGGCGCTGGAGTTCGTCGGCTCGCCCGCCTGGCGGCGCCACCTGGCCGCGGTGGGCGCCGAGCTGACGGTCCGCCGGGACGCGCTCGCCGCCGCGCTGGCCGCCCGGCTGCCCGCCGCCGAGATCCATCTCGTCCCCAGGGGCGGCCTGCACCTGTGGGTACGGCTGCCGCCCGACCGTGACGAGGACGCCGTGGTGGAGACGGCCCGGCGGGCGGGCGTGCTGGTGAGCCCGGGACGCATCTACTACCCGGCCGAGCCTCCGGGCCCCCACATCCGGGTGACCCACTCCTCGGCCGTCCACCTGGCGGAGCTGGCCGAGGGGGTCCGGCGGCTGGCGACGGCGGTCGAACAGACACCGCTCAAAGCATTATGACGGCGTCTCACTGAACACCACCCCCTAATGACATACAGTGGTTACGGAGAGGTGACCGAACAGATGAACAGCCCTTCCGACCTGGTGTGCGACTTCGTCAACAGCTACGACGTCGAGAGCGGGGCCGACGCGATCCCGTCCCCCGCCGCGCTGGCCGCCTGGCTCGGCCGGCGGGATCTGATCGGACCGGGAGAGACGGCCGACGACGCCGACCTCGCCCTGGCCGTCGACCTGCGCGAGGCCCTGCGCGAGGCATTGCGCCGCAACCACGACGGCCGCGCCCGCGACGGCCGCGACCACGAGGGCTCCGGAGACCACGACCACGGCGGTCGCGCCCGCGAGCCCGAGCCGCCCCCCTCCTTCGCCGCCCTCCCCCTGCGGGTCACCCTGACGGCCGCCGGCCCCGTCCTCGAACCGGTCTCGGCCGGGGTCCCCGGCGGGCTGGCCAGGATCGCGGCCGCGGTGATGGGCGCGCACGCCGACGGGATGTGGCCGAGGCTGAAGGTGTGCACCGAGAGCACCTGCCAGTGGGCGTTCATCGACTCCTCCAAGAACCGCTCGCGGTCCTGGTGTTCCATGAGGGTCTGCGGCAACCGCACCAAGACTCGGGCATATCGGGCTCGCCGGCAGACCGAGACAGGCTCGCGTCATCTCTGAGTCGGATTCCCCGATACGGTGTAGGAGCCTGTCTCGGGGATCCACCCGCCTGATGCCCGCTCGCGTGGCACGAGACCCGCGAGACAGTGCTTCCTGAGGCGACGGCAGACGGCAGAGAAGGAGCGGGCCGAGATGGCAGACGTAGGCGTGCGGGCGGCTCGGCACGATGATGTCGCCGCGGTGACGAGCACCCAGATCCGCGCCTGGAAATACGGCTATCGGGACTTCCTGCCCGAGGGGCCGCTGGAGCAGATGACCGGCCCGGCCGCCGAGGAGATGTGGCGGCGCCAGTGGGACGAGGCGATCATCACCCCGCCGTCCTCGCGGCACCGTGTGCTGGTCGCGGTGGAGCAGGTCGTCCTCGACACCGACGCCTTCCCCGCCCTCGGCCCCGGCGGGATCGAGGCCGCCGCGGCGATGCGGGGCGCCGAACGCGTGGTGGGCCTCGCCTCGCACGCCCCCGCCGAGGATCCCGACCTCGACCCGACCACCACCGCCGAGATGCTCACCTTCCTGGTGGACCCCGACCACATCCGGCGCGGGCACGGCAGCCGCCTGCTCAACGCGACGGTCGACTACCTCCGTGACGACGGCTACCACACCATCGTGACGTGGGTGTTCGCCGACAACCACGGCCCGCTCGGGTTCCTGGAGTCGGCGGGTTGGGGCGAGGACGGAGCCGAACGGGTCCTCAACATGGGCCGGCCGGTGCGGATGATCCGCCTGGCCACCGACATCAGCTAGCACCGCGGCCGCCGGCCGGAGCCAGCGCCATCGGCTGGCCCCCGGCCCGGCGGCGGCCGTCCGAGAGGAACCCGCAACACCATGGCCACCCCGAGCCAGTGGATCGCCGGAGCCCGTCCGCGCACCCTCCCCGCCGCCGTCGTCCCCGTCGCCGTCGGCACCGGCCTCGCGGCCGGATACGGCGGGGCGGTCTGGTGGCGGGCCCTGCTCGCCCTGTTCGTGGCGCTCGCCCTGCAGGTCGGCGTCAACTACGCCAACGACTACAGCGACGGCGTGCGCGGCACCGACGACGAGCGGGTCGGCCCGATGCGCCTGGTCGGCTCGGGGGCGGCCGCGCCCCGGGAGGTCCTGGCCGCGGCCCTCGGCTGCTTCCTGGCCGCCGCGGTGGCGGGGCTGGTGCTGGTCGTGGCCACCGGCGCGTGGTGGCTGCTGCTGGTCGGCGCGGTGTCGATCGCGGCGGCCTGGTTCTACACCGGCGGCTCCAGGCCCTACGGCTACCGCGCGCTCGGCGAGATCTCGGTGTTCGTCTTCTTCGGCCTGGTCGCGGTGGCGGGCACCACGTTCGTGCAGCTCGAACGGCTGCCCTGGACGGCCCTGGCGGCCGCGGTCCCGGTGGGCCTGCTGGCCTGCGCGATGCTGGTGGTCAACAACCTGCGCGACATCGTCACCGACGGCCCGGCCGGCAAGCGCACCATGGCCGTGGTGCTCGGCGACAGCCGCACCCGGACGCTCTACACCCTCTGCCTGGTCCTGCCCCTGGTCATCGCGGCGGCCATGACGCCGTGGCAGCCGTTCGCGGCGCTGGCCGTGCTCGCCGCGCCGCTCGCGATCGCCCCGGTGCGGGCCGTCAGGCAGGGCGCCATCGGTCCCGCCCTGATCGCCACGCTCCAGCAGACCGGCCGCTTCCAGCTCGTCTACGGTCTGCTGTTCACCGCCGGCCTGGCGCTCCAGGCCCTGTAGAACGATCACCTTGGAGACCGCTACAGGCGGGCTCCCCCAGACTCGTGCTCTTCGACAACAGGAGCACGGCCTCCCCTTTGGTTCACTGAACGTGAATGTTCAATGACAAAGTTGGAGGCTCCGTGGCCGTCGAGCAACGCGGGATCGAGCTGGTCTCGCCGTCGGAGAGGTACGGCCGGCCGCGTGATCTGCTCTTCCTCTGGAGCGGCACCACGCTCGGCATCTTCACCCTGGTCTACGGCACGGTCGTCGTCTCCCTGGGCCTGAGCTTCCCGCAGGCCGTCATGGCCATCGTGATCGGCAACCTGCTGGCCTTCCCGCTGGTCGGCCTGACCAGCCTGCAGGGCCCGGAGGTCGGCACCTCCACGATGGCGGTCTCCCGAGCCGCGTTCGGCCCCAAGGGCGCCCGGGCGCTCAGCTTCTTCGGCTGGATCAACATGGTCGGCTTCGAGGCCGGCGGCATGGTGCTGATCACCTTCGCCTCGCTGGCCCTGCTCGACCAGGCCGGGATCACCGACCAGAGCGCCGCCCTGAAGATCGCCGTGATCGTCGTCGCGGCGCTGATCCAGCTCGTGCTGCCGCTCATCGGGCACGCCGCCGTGATGAAGGCGCAGAAATACTTCACCTGGGTGTTCGTCGCGATGTTCGCCGTCATGGGTGTGCTCATCGGGCCGAAGGTGCAGGTCACCCCGGGCGACGGCGCCGATTTCGCCACGTTCACCATCGCGGTGGCGCTGGTGATGTCGGCCGGCGGGCTGTCGTGGGCCCCGCTGGGCAGCGACTACTCGCGCTACCTGCCGGCGGGCTCCAGCAAGAAGGCCGTCTTCGGCTACGCGACGCTCGGCGGGCTCGTGCCGTACATCCTGCTGATGACGCTCGGCGCGGCCGTCGCCACCGTGGTCAAGGACGCCGGCGACCCGGTCTCCGGCCTGCCCGGCGCGCTGCCGTCCTGGTTCGTGGTGCCCTACCTGCTGCTGGCGATCGTCACGCTGTTCGCGGTCAACACCACCGACCTCTACTCCTCCGGCCTGAACCTGCAGGCCTCCGGGATCAGGCTGAGCCGGTCCGTCGCGGTCGTGCTCGACCTGGTGATCTGTGTCGCGATCACCTGCGTGGCGGTGTTCTCCGACTCCTTCAACACGATGCTCAACACCTTCCTCGGCCTGCTGATCATCTGGCTGGCCCCCTGGGCGGGCATCTACCTGACCGACTGGCTGCGGCGCCGGGGCCGCTACGACGCCGAGGGCCTGTTCGCCGACGGCGGGCCGTACCACGGCAGCGGCGGCATCCGCTGGAACGGCATCGCCGCGCAGGTCACGGGCATGGTCGCGGCGGCGCTCTGGATCAACTCCACGGCCTTCACCGGGCCGCTCTCCCAGGCCACCGGCGGCTCCGACTTCAGCATCTTCGCGGGCTTCCTCGTGGCGGGCCTGGTGTACGCCGCGCTCGACCGCCGCCCCGTCCCCGTCCCCGTCGCCGCCTGACCCCGATCCGAAAGGCATCACAGCGAAAATGGTCGACCGCACCCTGCTCGACGTCGCCTACGGGCGGCGTCCCGCCGACACGATCATCACCAACGGCGTCCTCGTCAACGTGCTGACCGGCGAGACCTACCCCGCCGAGATCGGCATCAGCGGCACCCGCGTCGCCGCCGTCGGCCCCGACCTCCCCCGGGGCCCGGAGACGGAGATCATCGACGCCGCGGGCGGCTATCTCGTCCCCGGCCTGATCGACGGCCACCTGCACATCGAGTGCAGCAAGCTCTCGGTGACGAGCTTCGCCGACCTGGTCGTCCCCTACGGCACCACCAGCGTCGTCTCCGGCCTGGACCAGATCCTCGTGGTGGACGGCCTGCCCGGCGTGCGGGGCTTCCTGGACGAGGCCGCCCGGACCGGCATGCGCGTCTGGTGGGGCGCGCCCGCCAAGGCCCCCTACACCGTCCCGGAGTCGACCGTCGGGCACACCTTCGGCCCGGCCGAGCACCGCCAGGCCCACGAATGGCCCGAGTGCGTCGGCATCTGGGAGACCGTGCAGGAGTTCGTCGAGCACGGCGACGAGGCCGTCATGGAGGCGCTCGACCTGGCCGAGCGGCACCGGCTGCCAGTCTTCGGCTGCGCCCCGCTGTCGGACCCGCGCCGCATCAGCGGCCTGGCCGCCGCCGGGATCCGCCTGGACCACGAGTCCTACTCCGCCGAGGAGACGCTCGACAAGCTCCGCCGGGGCATCTACGCCATCGTGCGCGAGTCGAGCGTCGCCCACTTCCTGGAGGAGAACATCAAGGTCGTCTCCCAGGTCGGCGCGCGCCGGGTGGCCTTCTGCACCGACGACGTGCACGCCGCCGACGTGCTCGCCGGGGGCCACCTGGACAAGCTGGTCCGGATGGCGGTCAAGGCGGGCGTGGACCCGGTGACCGCGATCCAGATGGCCACGGTCAACTGCGCGGAGATGTACCGGATCGACCATCTGGTCGGCAGCATCGCCCCCGGCCGGTACGCCGATGTGCTGATCGTGGACGACCTGGCGGACTTCCGGGTGCGCGAGGTCGTGGCGGGCGGCGCCCTGGTCGCCAGGGACGGCGCGATGATCACTCCCTCCACGCCCCCCTCCCGTGGCGAGGTGCGGCCCTTCCCCGTCCCCGAGCTGACCGCCGGCGACATCGTGCTGCGCGCCCCCGAGGGCGCCACCGAGGTCACCGCGCTGACCATGAGGATGACCCCCGAGCAGGTGTTCGTGCGCAAGCGGCACGACGTCACGCTCCCGGTCTCCGGCGGGATCGTGGAGCCGTCCGTGGAGCAGGACGCGCTCTACATCACGGTCGTCGAGCGGTACGGCAAGACCGCCAACCGGCCGGTCGCCCTGGTCAGCGGCTACGGCATCACCAGGGGCGCCATCGCGACCAGCGCCGCCCCCGACGACAACAACATCATCTGCGTCGGCGCCTCCCGCTCCGACATGGCCCTGGCCGTCAACACGGTCGCCGGGGCCGGCGGCGGCCAGGCCGTCGTCGTGGACGGCGAGGTCCGGCAGCTGCTGCCGCTGCCGGTCGGCGGCATCGTCTCCGACCTGCCGGCCGGGGAGATGGCCGAGGCCGAGAGCCGGCTGGACGACCTCGCCCGCGAGCTGGGCTGCGCGCTGCCCTCCCCGCTCATGTATCTGTTCTTCCTGTCGATCACCGCGATCCCCGACTACGCCATCACCGACCTCGGCCTGGTGGACTGCGTCAAACTTGAGGTCATCGACCCGATCCTCTCCTGGAGCTGACAATGACGGATTTCATCGAGGGCCTGCCCAAGTGTGAGCTCCACCTGCACATCGAGGGCACCCTGGAGCCGGAGCTCAAGTTCGAGCTCGCCGGGCGCAACGGCATCGAGCTGCCCTACGCCTCCGTCGAGGAGATCAAGGCGGCCTACTCCTTCGACGACCTGCCGTCGTTCCTGAAGATCTACTACGAGGGCATGGACGTGCTCCGCACCGAGCCCGACTTCTACGACCTGGCCATGGCCTACCTGCGCAAGGCCGCCTCGCAGAACGTCCGCTACGCGGAGATCTTCTTCGACCCGCAGGCCCACACCTCGCGCGGCGTGCCGTTCGACCTCGTGATCCGCGGCCTGCGCCGGGCGCTGATCGACGCCGAGACCCAGCTCGGGGTGAGGGCGCAGCTCATCATGTGCTTCCTGCGCGACTTCCAGGCGGAGTACGCCATGGCGACGCTGCTGGAGTCCCTTCCCTACCGCGAGTGGATCGTGGGCGTCGGCCTCGACTCCGACGAGAAGGGCAACCCCCCGGTCAAGTTCAAGGCCGTCTACGAGCGGGCCCGGCAGGAGGGCTACCTGCTGACGATGCACTGCGACGTCGACCAGGAGAACTCCACCGAGCACATCCGCCAGGCCATCGAGGAGATCGGCGTCAACCGCATCGACCACGGCGTCAACGCCCTGGAGGACCCCGCGCTCGTCGAGGCGATCAAGGCCCGGGGCCTCGGCCTGACCGTGTGCCCGATCTCCAACGGCTACGTGACCGACTCGATGAAGGACGACGCCATCCGCCGGATGCTCGACCTCGGCCTGCGCGTCACGGTCAACTCCGACGACCCGGCCTACTTCAGCGGCTACGTCCAGGAGAACCTCATCGCCCTCGCCGACGCGCTCGACCTCTCCCGGGAGGACCTCGTCCAGCTGGAGCGGAACGCCTTCGAGATCACCTGGCTCCCCCGCCACCTGAAGGACGCCTACCTCGCCGAACTCGACGCCTACGCCGCTCCCTGAGGCTCCGGCCCCGCGTCCCGGGACCTCCCCCGCCCCCGCGCCCTGAGCGCCGCCGCTCAGGGCGCTCAGGGCGCTCAGGACGTGCCGTGAACGGCTAGCGCATCCTGAGCGCCAGCAGGAAGTCGACCCGCTCGTCCAGGGCGTTGAGCGAGCGTCCGGTCAGCTCCTCGATCCGCTTCAACCGGTAGCGCAACGTGTTGACGTGGACGTGGAGCCGGTCGGCGGTCGCCGCCCACGAACCCGACTCCTCCAGGAACGTCTCCAGCGTCTCGACCAGGTCCGTCTGGTGGGCCGCGTCATACTCCTCCAGCGGCCCCAGCAGCCGCGTCCGGAACGAGCGGCGCAGCTCCCCCGGGATCGCCGCGATCAGCGAGCGGTGGGAGCTGACGTCGGCGCCGGTGATCGCCGACACCCGGCCCTCGCCCAGCTCGGCCAGCGTGCGGGCGTGCCGGGCCTCCTCGATCAGGCTGCTCAGCGCGGCCGGTCCCGTGGTGACGCTGCTGACGCCGATCGTGATCCGGGCCTGGCCCAGCCCGGCCTCCAGCGTGGCCGCCCCGGCCAGCATGTGGGCGGTCAGCTCGGCGGCGGTGTTGCCCGCCAGCGGGACGAGCGCGACCGCCTCCCGGCCCACCGCCGTCGCCACCCCCGGCGCCAGCGGGCGCAGCAGCTCGTCGAGCACGGCGACGCCCACCTCCTCGGCCCGGTCGGCCCCCTCGACCGCGAGCGCCACGGCCAGCAGGCCGTGCTCGGTCTCGATGTGCAGGGTGTGCAGCCGGGAGACCACGCCCGGCAGGTTCGCGTCGCCGGAGGCGAGCAGTCCCAGGAGCTGGTCCAGCACCCGCCGCTCGATCCGCTGCGCCGCCTCCAGCCGGGAGCGCTCCAGGGCCACCAGCGCGGCCAGCTCCACGATCAGGTCCTCGTGCTCGCCGCCCGCCCGCACCTGCTCCCCGGCGTAGGCCAGGAACCAGTTGGCGATCCGGTGCGGCGCCCCCTTGCTGACCGGGAACACCGACAGCACCGTGCCGTCGGCCTGCGCCGCCGTACCGGGCAGGAAGCGCGCCGACAGGAATGCGTGCGCCAGCCGCCCACCCGCCCCGGCCGGCAGCGGCTGCGAGCCCACGACCACCCGGCCGGTCGCCGACATCACCCAGCAGGGCACGTCCAGCTCCCCCGCCACCGTGGTGACGACCTTGCTCAGGCTCCCGCCGTCCACGAGCGTGCTGGCCAGCCTCCTGCGGGAGCCGTACGGCCGGCCCGGGGCGGAGCCGAACTCGTCGATCAGGGCGCGCAGCACGTATTCGGTGAGCGCGCTGAAGGAGACGTCGACGCCGAGCGCCAGCATCGGCAGCCCCGCGTCGGCGCAGGCGTCGATGAGGTCGGCCGGCGGGACCTTCAGCGCGGTGCCGGAGCAGAGCGCGGCGACCCCGGCCTCCACCAGCGCCGCCACGAACCGCCCGGCGGACTCGGGGCCGTCGTGCCAGGTCAGCTCGGTCAGGACGAGCTCACCGGCCTTGAGGAAGCGGCCCGGCTCGATCAGGTCGGTGGTCGCGACGCCACGGACCCGGCGGTCGAGCAGATCGTGGCCGCTGAGCACCTTCAGCCCCAGGTGATCGACCTGGCACAGGTCCCGCAGGCGCATACGAGTAGGTTAGCCGCGGCTCAGACCGGCCAGGACTCCCGCCGCCACGCCGCGTCCCAGAACAGCCACTCGTAGCGCGCGGTGGTCAGCGCGTGCTCGCACAGCCTCCCCCGGTCGGTCTCGGGCAGCTCCGCGGCGACCCCGTCGAGCAGGTCCAGCACCCCGGCGACGGTCTCCTGGTAGTGCTCGTTGCCGTAGGTCTCGATCCACCACGCGTAGAGCGGGTCGGGCGACGACTGCTTCAGCAGCTCCTCGCCGACCTTCGCGTAGATCCAGTAACAGGGCACGATCGCGCCCAGCGCCTCGGGGAAGGTGCCCAGGTGGCAGGCTCGCAGCAGGTAGGAGCCGTAACCGACGGTGGTGGGAGTGGCCCCCTCGCCGAGCGCGTCGCCCTCGTCCATCCCGAACGCGGCCAGCAGCTCGACGTGGAGGCTGTGCTCGACCTCGACCGTGCGCGCCGCGTCGGCGGCGAAGCGCTGCACCACGGCCGGGTCGGCGGCCCGCACCCCGCAGGCCGCCAGCGCCCGCGCGTAGTCGGGCAGGAAGTGCGTCTCCTGCACCACGAAGTGCCGGAAGACCTCACGCGGCAGGGTCCCGTCGGTCAGCCCCGTGAGAAACGGGTGGACCAGGATCTCGCCGTAGACACCCTCGACGACCTGCCACAACTCATCACGGAACCGGCTCACGCCAGCGATGCTACCGGCATCGCCGCCGCGGGGTTGACTTAATTAATACGGTCGTCCATATTGAAGGGGTGGCCAGACCATCGAAGAAGGAACAGATCCTGCGCGAGGGCCTAGAGGTGGTGCGCCGCCGGGGGTTCAACGCCGCCGGAGTGCGCGACATCACCTCCGCGGCGGGCGTGCCGCAGGGCTCATTCACCAATCACTTCACCTCCAAGGAGGCGTTCGGGCTGGAGATTCTCGACCGCTACTTCGCCGACGTGCACACGACCATGGCGGCGACCGTGGAGGGGGCCGGCAGCGGGCCGCTGGAAAGGCTGCGCGCCTACTTCGACGCGATCACCGACCGGCTTGAGGATCGCGGCTGGCACCACGGCTGCCTGATCGGGAACATGAGCCTGGAGGTGGCCGAGCACAGCGAGGCGATCCGCGCCAGGCTCACCGAGATCTTCAGCCAGTGGCGGGAGCCTTTCGCGCGGTGCCTGCTGGAGGCCGAGGCCGCCGGTCAGATCCGGCTCGACGTGCCGGCCGTGGAGCTGGCGGACTTCCTGATCACCTCATGGCAGGGCGCCATCCTCCGCATGAAGGTCGAGCGGACCCCCGAACCCCTGGAGCGGTTCAAGCGCGTCGTGTTCGCCACAGTGATCCATTCCTGACGAGCACGGTCGTCCATCCCGAGAACGAGAGAAGAGAGTTCGATGACATCCCCCCAGACTCCGCGGATCGACGCCGCCGACCCCCACCCCCGCAGGCGGATCCGTGTCCTGGACACCGAGATGAGCCACGTCGACACGGGCGACGGTGACCCGATCGTGTTCCTGCACGGGAACCCGACCTCCGCCTATCTCTGGCGCAACATCATCCCCGCCGTCCACGACCTCGGCCGGTGCCTGGCCCCGGACCTGGTCGGCATGGGCCGCTCCGGCCCGGCACCCGACGGCGGCTACCGGTTCGGCGACCACGCGCTCTATCTCGACGCGTGGT
This sequence comes from Streptosporangium brasiliense, assembly GCF_030811595.1. NCBI lineage: Bacteria > Bacillati > Actinomycetota > Actinomycetes > Streptosporangiales > Streptosporangiaceae > Streptosporangium > Streptosporangium brasiliense. The sequence goes on along the minus strand of NZ_JAUSRB010000001.1, from coordinate 531,735 downwards.
TCGACGCCCTGGGCCTGACGGAGAACGTCACACTGGTCCTGCACGACTGGGGATCGGCGCTCGGTTTCCACTGGGCGGCCCGTCACCCGGAGCGGGTCAAGGCGATCGCCTACATGGAGGCCATCGTCCAGCCCCGGCTCTGGTCGGACTTCCCGCACGGCCGCGACGAGCTGTTCCGCGCGCTCCGGTCCGACCGGGGAGAACACCTGGTCATGGAGGAGAACTTCTTCGTCGAGACGGTCCTGCCCAAGAGCGTCATGCGCACGCTGACCGACGAGGAGATGGCGGCCTACCGCGCGCCGTTCCAGACGCCCGCCTCCCGCCTGCCGACGCTGGTGCTCGCCCGTGAGCTGCCGATCGACGGGACTCCCGGCGACGTCGCCGAGATCGTCGAACAGTACGGGCGCCACCTCTCGCAGAGTCCCGTCCCCAAGCTGCTCGTGGCGGCCGAGCCCGGGGCCCTGCTCGTCGGCCGGGCCGCGGAATACGCCCGGAGCTGGCCGAACCAGCGCGAGGTGACCGTCAAGGGGAGCCACTACATCCAGGAGGACTCCCCCGTCGAGATCGGAACCGCTCTCCGCGACTTCCTCAACGATCTCTGACGCCTCCGGCGGTCCCCGGCCCGCGGGCGCGGACGGCCTCGCCCGGCTCCCGCCCGGCGGGACGGCCCGGCGGGCACACCGCCGCTCAGAGGGCGCGGCGCATCACGACGCGGGGCGCGAGCTCGATGCCCAGCTCCCGCTCGTGGTCCACCAGTGCGGCCAGCTCCGTCCCCCACTCGGCCGGATCGAGCACGGCGAAGCCCCGCTGGGCGTACCACGGCCCGTTCCAGGGCACGTCCCGGAAGGTCGTCAGCGTCACGGCCGCCGAGCCCGCCGAGGCCGCGTGGTCGCAGACCGCCTCCAGCAGGCGCCCGCCGATGCCCTGCCGCCCGTGGTCGGGGTGGACGGCGAGCTGGTCGAGGTGGACCAGCCCGTCCACCCAGCCGATCATCGCGAACCCGACCGGCGGGGTCCCGGCGACCAGGACCCGCGACGGGTCGTCGGTCTCCTCGACCATCGTGGTCCCCTCCGGGAAGGTGATGCCCACCTGGGCGAACACCCCGTCGGCGGCGACCTCCACCGCCGCCAGGCCGGGCAGCTCCCCGGCCACGGCCCAGCGGACCTCAGTCGAAATCGAAGATCGAGTGCTTGTCATAGAACTGGAGGATATAGCGGCACCGCACGCAGATCATCAGGGTTATCCGGTGGGAGGTGATCCCCCACCGACTGTCGACCCTGCCGTGCTCCTGCTGGAACTCCGTGCCCTGACAGAGGGGACAGACGAGCTCGGATCGCGTCATATCCGGTAGACGGACAGGCCGCCTCCGGAGTTCCTCGACCGGTCCCGGAGTGTCTCGGCCAGGTCCCGGAGTGTCTCGGTCACAGGTCGAGCAGGGGCTCCAGGCCGACGGTCAGTCCGGGCGTCTCCCCGACCCGGCGCACGCCCAGCAGCACGCCCGGCGTGAACGACGAGCGGCTCATGGTGTCGTGGCGGATGGTGAGCGTCTCCCCGTCGCCGCCCATGAGCACCTCCTGGTGGGCGACCAGCCCGGCCAGCCGCACGGAGTGCACGCGGACCCCGTCCACCTCCGCGCCCCGCGCCCCCTCCAGCTCGGCGCTGGTGGCGTCGGGCATCGGCCCCACCCCGGCCTTGCTCCGCGCCTCGGCGACCAGCTCCGCCGTACGGCGGGCGGTGCCGGAGGGCGCGTCGGCCTTGTTCGGGTGGTGCAACTCGACGATCTCGACGGAGTCGAAGTATCGGGCGGCCTGCTGGGCGAAGTGCATCATCAGCACGGCGGCGATGCCGAAGTTGGGGGCGATCAGCGCGTTGACGCCGGGGTTGTCGTCCAGCCAGCCCCTGACGGTCGCCAGCCGCCCGGCGTCGAAGCCGGTGGTGCCGACCACCGGGTGGATGCCGTGGGAGATGCACCATTCGAGGTTGCCCATGACCACGTCGGGGTGGGTGAAGTCGACCACCACCTCCGAGCCCGCGAGACCCTCGATCGGGTCGCCCTTGTCGACCGCCGCGACCAGCTCCAGGTCGTCGGCCGCCTCGACGGCCCTGCACACTTCGATACCGACACGCCCGCGGGCGCCGAGAACTCCAACCCTGATCACGGCCCAAGGCTATACCGTCCGCCTCCGCGCGGACCCGCCAGCCATGCCCTGACCTCGCACGCCGCGCCCGGACGGACAACGGCCCCGGCGCACGGGGCGCCGGGGCCGTTGGCGACAGGACGGCTAGCCGTTCACGGCCCAGCTGAAGTCCTTGTCCTCGTAGGGGCCGATCACCGCGAGGGTCATCGGACGGTTGAGGACGTCGCGGGCGACCTCGGTGATCTCATCCGGCGTCACCGCCTCGATCCTGGCCAGGACGTCGTCGACGGAGAGCAGCTCGTCGTAGACGAGCTCGCCCTTGCCGATCCTGGACATCCTGGAGCCGGTGTCCTCCAGCCCGAGCACCAGACCGCCGCGCATCTGTCCCTTGCCGCGGACGATCTCCTCCTCGGTGATGCCGTCGGCGATCACCCGGAGGACCTCCTCACGGCAGATCTTCAGCACGTCGTCGGTCTTCGACGGCAGGCAGCCGACGTAGATGCCGAACTGGCCGGTGTCGGCGTGGGCGGAGGTGTAGGAGTAGGCGGAGTAGGCCAGCCCCCGCTTCTCCCTGATCTCCTGGAACAGCCGCGAGGACATGCCGCCGCCCAGGGCCGCGTTGAACACGCCCAGCGCGAAGCGGCGCTCGTCGGTGCGGGTGAGGCCGGTCGTGCCGAGGACCAGGTTGGCCTGCTCGGTCGGCCGGTGCACCACCCGGACCCCGGAGCGGGTCCCGACGCCGGGGCCGGACAGACGCGGAGGGATGGGCGAGGCGTCCCCGCCGAGGGCTCCGGCCCGCTCGTAGGCCGCGGCGACCAGCGCGACGACCTGCTCGTGGCTGACGTTGCCGGCCACCGACACCACGGTGTGCGTCGGCAGGTAGTAGCGGTGGTAGTACTCGGCGATCCGGTCACGGCTGACGGCGTTGATCGACTCGACCGTGCCGAGGATCGGCCGGCCGATGGGCGTGTCGCCGTACAGCTCGGCGGAGAACTGCTCGTGCACCATGTCGGAGGGGTCGTCGTCGTGCATGGCGATCTCCTCCAGGATCACGCCACGCTCGGCCTCGACGTCCTCCGGGGTGATGAGCGAGGAGGTCACCACGTCGGCGAGCACGTCGATCGCCACCCGCAGGTCCTCGTCGAGGACCCGCGCGTAGTAGCAGGTGTATTCCTTGGCGGTGAAGGCGTTGATCTCACCGCCGATGCCCTCGATCGCCGCGGAGATCTCCAGTGCGTCCCGCGTGGGGGTGCCCTTGAACAGCAGGTGCTCAAGGAAGTGGGAGGCCCCCATGTGCTCGGGGGCCTCGTCCCGCGATCCGATGCCGACCCACATGCCGACCGCGACGGAACGCACGGTCGGCATGGACTCGGTCACCACCCGGAGCCCACCGGGGAGGACGGTGCGCTGCACCACCCCGGCACCGTCCTTGCCGGGGTGCAGAGTGGTGGTCATCACGAGTTGCGGTCTTCTCCTCCGCGGCCGCCGCCGCTGGTGCGGGTGCGGGTGCGGCGGGGCCGCTCCTCGCGGGGCCGCTCGTCGGCGGCGGGTGCCGCGGGCTCCTCCTCGGGGGCGCCGCCCTCGGCCTTGGCCGCGGCCTCCTTCTCGATGACCTCGACGGGCACCAGGGAGAGCTTGCCGCGCGAGTCGATCTCGGCGATCTCCACCTGGACCTTCTCGCCGACGTTCATGACGTCCTCGACGTTCTCGATGCGCTTGCCGCCGTGCAGCTTGCGGATCTGGGAGACGTGCAGCAGGCCGTCCTTGCCCGGCATGAGGGAGATGAAAGCGCCGAAGGCGGCGATCTTGACGACCGTGCCCAGGTAGCGCTCGCCGACCTCCGGCATGTGCGGGTTGGCGATGGCGTTGATCGCCGACCGGGCCGCCTCGGCGGACGGGCCGTCGGTGGCGCCGATGTAGATGGTCCCGTCGTCCTCGATCGTGATCTCGGCGCCGGTGTCGTCCTGGATCTGGTTGATCATCTTGCCCTTCGGGCCGATGACCTCGCCGATCTTGTCCACCGGGACCTTGATCGTGATGATGCGCGGGGCCGTCGCGTTCATCTCCGCCGGGGAGTCGATGGCCTCCTGCATCACGTCGATGATGGCCAGGCGGGCGCCCTTGGCCTGCTTCAGCGCGGCGGCCAGGACCGAGGCGGGGATGCCGTCGAGCTTGGTGTCGAGCTGGAGGGCGGTGATGACGTCCTTGGTGCCGGCGACCTTGAAGTCCATGTCGCCCATGGCGTCCTCGGCGCCGAGGATGTCGGTCAGCGTGACGTACTGGTCGCCCTCGTTGATCAGGCCCATCGCGATGCCCGCGACGATGCCCTTGAGGGGGACGCCCGCGTCGAGCAGCGCCATGGTCGAGGCGCAGACCGAGCCCATGGAGGTCGAGCCGTTGGAGCCCAGCGCCTCGGAGACCTGGCGGATCGCGTAGGGGAACTCCTCGCGGGCCGGCAGGACCGGGACGAGCGCCCGCTCGGCGAGCGCGCCGTGGCCGATCTCGCGGCGCTTGGGCGAGCCCACCCGGCCGGTCTCACCGGTGGAGTAGGGCGGGAAGTTGTAGTTGTGCATGTAGCGCTTGGTGCGCTCCGGGTTGAGCGTGTCGATCATCTGCTCCATGCGGAGCATGTTCAGCGTGGTGATGCCCAGGATCTGGGTCTCGCCGCGCTCGAACAGAGCCGAGCCGTGCACCCGGGGCACGACGTGGACCTCGGCGTTGAGCTGCCGGATGTCCTTGACGCCGCGGCCGTCGATGCGGACGCCCTCGGAGATGACCCGCTCGCGCATGAGCTTCTTGGTCAGCGAGCGGAACGCCGCGCCGATCTCCTTCTCGCGGCCCTCGAACTCGGAGCCGACCTTCTCGGCGGCCAGGGCCTTGACGCGGTCGAGCTCGGTCTCGCGCTCCTGCTTGCCGGCGATGGTCAGCGCCGCGGCCAGCTCGCTCTTGACCGCGCCGGTCACCGCCTCCAGGACGTCGTCCTGGTAGTCGAGGAACAGCGGGTATTCGGCGGTCTCCTTGGCGGCGACCTTGGCGACCTTGGACTGCGCCTCGCACAGGACCTTGATGAACGGCTTGGAGGCCTCCAGGCCCTGGGCGACGGTCTCCTCGGTCGGAGCCACGGCGCCGTCGGCGACGAGCTTGAGCGTGTCGCGGGTGGACTCGGCCTCGACCATCATGATCGCGACGTCGCCGTCCTCCAGGACGCGGCCGGCGACCACCATGTCGAAGGTGGCGTTGGCCAGCTCCGCGTGGGTCGGGAAGGCGACCCACTGGCCCTCGATCAGCGCGACGCGGACGCCGCCGATCGGGCCGGAGAAGGGCAGCCCGGCGAGCTGGGTGGACAGGGACGCGGCGTTGATCGCGACCACGTCGTAGAGGTGGTCGGGGTTGAGCGCCATGACGGTCGCGACGACCTGGATCTCGTTGCGCAGCCCCTTGACGAACGACGGGCGCAGCGGCCGGTCGATCAGCCGACAGGTGAGGATGGCGTCCTCGGAGGGACGGCCCTCACGGCGGAAGAAGGAGCCGGGGATGCGGCCCGCGGCGTACATCCGCTCCTCGACGTCCACCGTGAGGGGGAAGAAGTCGAGGTTCTCCTTGGGATTCTTGGAAGCGGTGGTCGCGGACAGGACCATCGTCTCGTCGTCCAGGTAGACGACGGCGGAACCCGCCGCCTGGCGTGCGAGCCGGCCGGTCTCGAACCGGATGGTACGCGTGCCGAAAGAGCCGTTGTCGATGACGGCTTCACTGCTGTGGACACCCTCCACGGGGGACCTCCTTGTAACTCGGTCGCCCGCGCCCACTCAGGCACGCGTCTCGCGCCTGAGTCGTCTGCTTGCCGGCTCCCCGTAGGTGCAGCGCCGGTCTTCGATCGAAGCGCCCGGTTCCGTACGGCTCACGCCATGATGACCGGGGGCCACTACCGAGGACCGGCCCTCCGACGCCGTGGGGCGCGCTTGCTGGCGGACGCGGGGCACTGTCTCGGCTATTCAGTTTGCTCACTGGGACGGCGTCTGCATGGCGCGACGCGCCGACACCGGCCCATATGAGATCCATATGAGATGAGGGAGCGGCGCGGACGCCACTCCCTCACAACTCTATCGGCGCAGGCCGAGCCGCTCGATGAGCGAACGGTAGCGCGCGATGTCCTTGCTCTGCAGGTACTTGAGCAGACGGCGGCGGCGACCCACGAGCAGCAGCAGGCCGCGGCGGCTGTGGTGGTCGTGCTTGTGCGTCTTCAGGTGCTCGGTGAGCTCGCTGATGCGCTTGCTCAGCAGCGCGATCTGCACCTCGGGGGAACCGGTGTCGGTCTCACCCTTGGCGTACTCACCGATGATCTGCTTCTTGGCGGCGGTGTCGAGCGACACGTCTCTCCTTGGACTCCTACGGGCACGCGTGATGTACAAGATGCCCGAGCGACCGTGCGTGCCTACAGTCGCCGTGGCGAGATCAGCGCCGGGGTTGTGACACCGCCGGTTACAGAGCTGACATGCCAGGTTACCATCAGCCCTCCCGTCATCGCACATCCACGGGAGCGCCGGGGCCTCAGCCCCTCCGGTGGACGGTCCGGCCGTCGACGATCACCGTCTCGGCCCGGACCTCGGGGATGCGGGCGGCCGGGATCTCGAAGAGGTCCTCGGACAGGATCACCAGGTCGGCGAGCTTGCCCGCGGTCAGCGAGCCCCGGTCGTGGTCGCAGAAGTTGGCGTAGGCCGAGCCTAGGGTGTAGGCGCGGACGGCGGTCTCCAGATCCACGCACTCCTGCGGCATCCAGGCCGGGCCGCCGGCGAGGCCCTGCCGGGTGACGGCGGTGTAGATGCCGATCATCGGGTCCATCTCGGCCACGTTCCAGTCGCTGGAGAAGGCCAGCACCGCTCCCGCCTCGTGCAGCGAGCGCATCGGCCAGGCCTTGCCCCACCGCTCCGGGCCGACCGCCGAGGCCCAGTCGTGGCCGGGACCGGCGATGTCGGGCGAGCAGTGCCGGGGCTGCATGCAGGCCACCACGCCCAGCGAGGTGAAGCGCGGCACGTCGGCCGGGTCGAGGCACTCCACGTGGACGACCTGGTGGCGGGCGTCACGGCGGCCGTTGACCCGGAAGGCGTGCTCGACGGCGTCCAGCACGGTGCGGATGCCCCGGTCGCCGGTGGCGTGCACGAACGCCTGGAAGCCCGCGGCGTCCAGCTTGGCCAGCAGGCCGGCGAACTCCTCCGGCGGGTAGAAGGTCTCGCCGCGGTGCGAGTGCCCGCAGTAGGGCTCCAGGAGCGCGGCGGTGTGCGGCTCCACCACGTCGTCGATGTAGAGCTTGAGGGGCCCGACCCGGAACCACTCGTCGTCGTGCTCGGCCGCCGCGGCGGCGAAGTCCGCCAGGTCCGCCTCGTCCGTCCCGCGGGGGTGGAAGAGTGCTGCGATCACCCGGGAGCGGAGCCGTCCCTCGGCCCTGGCCCGCCGGAACAGGGCCAGGTCGTCCAGCGAGTTCTGCGGTTCGACGATCGTGGTGACGCCCAGGGCGGTGGCCATGTCGAGGCTGGCCAGCAGGCGGGGGTAGGCGCGGTCCTGGCCGGCCCACGGCACGCCGAGATCGGCCAGCGCCCGCTGCCCGGCGTGGGAGAGCCCGCGCACCGCGAACTCGGTGACGAATCCGGTCGGCTCTCCCGACCCGTCGGTCTGGGCCACGCCGAACGGCAGGTCCGTGTGGTCGCGGTCGATGCCGAGTGCGCGCATCGCGGCGGTGTTCAGCCACATGGTGTGCACGTCGTAGCTGAACACGAAGGCGGGCAGGCCCTCGGTGAGCGGGTCCAGGTCGGCGGCGCGGGGCATCCTGCCGCCGGGGACGGCGGAGTACTCGAACGCCTCGCACTCGATCCACCGGGCCTGTGGGTTGGCCCGCCGCCACCGCGCGATCCGCCGGCCGATCTCCTCCAGCGAGCGGGCGCCGGCGAGCTGGACGCACGCCTCGTCCGAGCCCAGCCGGACGTGGTTGTGCGCGTCCACGAAACCGGGCAGGACCAGCCGGCCGCCGGCGTCGAGCGTCTCGGCGGCGGCGGGGGCGTCGGCGTCGGCGCCCACCCAGGTGATCCGCCCGTCCCGTACGGCCAGCGCCTGCGCCCGTGGCAGCGCGGGGTCGACGGTGTGGATGCGGGCGTTCCGCACGACCAGGTCGTTCATCGCTCAGTCCTCGGTGGTCGTCACGACCCAGCGGGTCAGCGGGCGGGGGCGCAGGTAGAGCAGGTAGTAGGCGGTGAAGAGCGCCACGATGACACCCGCGATGGCCAGGTCGACCCACGACTGCTCGGCCAGGGCGTAGGCCAGGGCGGCGACCACCGCGACCGGGATCGCCGGCCACAGCGGCATCCGCCACGCGGCGACCTCGCGGTGCCCGGCCGACCGGGCGCGCAGCGCCGCCACCGCGATCAGCAGGGAGACGACCGTCAGGACGACCGACGTCACCCCGAGCAGCCCCTCGATGTCGAACAGCGCGGCCATGAGCGCGCCGGGCAGGCCGATGGCCAGGGTGCTCACCCAGGGGGATCCCCATCGGGGGTGGAGCCTGGTCAGGGCCCGGTTGACCGGCTCGGGCCAGGCCCGGTCGCGGCCGGAGGCGAAGATGACCCGGCCGTTCTGCAGGGCCATGACCAGCACCGCGTTCAGGATGGCGATGGCGATGCCCAGGTTGATGAAGACCGCGAAGCCGGGGCCGGCCCAGGCCCGCACGTAGTCGGGGAAGGTGCCGTCGACCAGGTCGCCGAGCGAGCCGACGCCGAGCACGGCGGCCGCCGTGGGCACGATGATGACGACCCCGGCCAGGCCGAGCGCCCAGAAGACCGTGCGCGGCACGTTCCGGCGCGGCTGCTTGATCTCCTCGGTGAGGTAGACGGCGGACCCGAAGCCGTTGAAGGAGAACATCGTGACGGTGAGCCCGGCCATCAGGATCGCCAGGGAGAACGCCGACAGGCCGCCCTGGCCGTCCGGCACCACCGGGGAGACGAGCACCGACACGTCACGCTGGGCGTGGGCGAAGCCGAGCCCGGCGACCACCATGGCGGCGACCACCTCGATGGCCAGGAAGACGCCGGTGATGAAGGCGTTGGAGCGCACGTCGAGCACCGCGAACAGGGTGGCCAGCAGCATGACGACCGCGCCGGCCAGCGAGCGGTCCACGGCGAACAGGTCGGAGAGGTAGTCGGCGGTCCCCAGCGCGATGATCGGCGGAATGATGATCAGCAGGACGGCCGACAGACCGAAGGTGAGCCAGCCGGCGAAACGTCCCAGAAGCGTGGTGACCATGGCGTACTCGCCGCCGGAGCTCGGCGCGAGCGTGCCCAACTCGGCGTAGCAGAAGGCGATGCCGACCGAGACCACCAGGCCGGCGACGAGCGCGATGACCGCTCCGCTTCCCTGACCTGCGAGAACCTCGGGGACGATGATGAACAGCGACGAGGTGGGCGTGATGCACGACAGGGTCAGCATGACCGCGCCGAAGAGGCCTAGCACCCGGGGCAGGGAGGGTGCCGCTTGTTGCTTGAGCACGGGGGACATTCCTCACATGGCGATCATTTTGAACGGCATTCAAATATTTGAATGTCATTCAAAATGCACTGCCGTACAGTCGGACGTCAAGAGTGCGCCAGGACCCTTTACCGGAACGAGGCGAAATGGCACGACGGCGGCTGGAACGTCCACGCGAGCAGATGCTCGAAGCGGCGATGGAGGCGATCACCGAACACGGGCTGGCCGAGCTGACGATGGCGGCGCTGGCCCGGCGGCTGGGCACCAGCGGCGGCCACGTCCTCTACTACTTCGGCAGCAAGGACCAGGTCCTGCTGGAGACCCTGCGCTGGAGCGAGGACAGGCACACGAGGTCCAGGGCGACGCTGCTCGCCGCGGGAGGCAGCGCGCTGGAGCGGCTCGACGACTACGTGTCGATCTACCTGCCGGAGGGGGCGGGCGACCCGCGCTGGCTGCTCTGGGTGGATGTCTGGAGCCGCACCCCGGCGGTGCCCGCGCTGCGCGAGGGCCAGGTGGAGATCGACCTGGGCTGGCACCGCGACCTGGTCGCGCTGCTGGAGCAGGGCGCGCACGGGGGCGAGTTCGCCGGCGTCGACCTGGAGTCCTTCTCGGTACGGTTCCGCGCCATGCTGGACGGCTTCAGCACCCAGATCGTGATCGGCGTGCCCGGGGTGAGCCGGGAGGGCGCCGCCGCCCACGCCCTGGCCTACGCCCGGCAGGTGCTCGGAGCCGCCCCCGCGCCCACCGGCTGACGCCCCGGCGCCCACCGGCTGAGCCGCCTCCGGCCCCGGGCCCGGACGGCCCGTCCGGGCCGTCCGGGCGGGGCCGCGGGTTCAGGAGGTGAGGCGGCGGGCCTCGTCGACGTCGGCGCGTATCTGGTCGATGAGCGCCTCGACCGATTCGAACCTGACGTTGCCGCGGAGCCGGGGCCCGAAGTCCACGGCCATGTGGGCGCCGTAGAGGTCGAGGTCGTCACGGTCGAGCGCGTAGGCCTCGACGGTGCGCGGCACCCCCTCGAAGGTGGGGTTGGTGCCCACCGAGATGGCCGCGGGCCAGCGCTCGCCGCCGTAGACGGCCGGCAGGTTGCCCGTCGAGATGCCCTGCAGCCAGCCGGCGTAGACGCCGTCGGCGGGGATCGCGGTGAAGTCGGGGGACTCCATGTTGGCCGTCGGGAAGCCCAGCTGGCGGCCGCGCTGGTAACCGCGGACGACCACGCCCTCGACCCGGTGCGGGCGGCCCAGCGCCGCGGCGACGGCCTCCATGTCCCCGGCGGCGAGCCGCTCGCGGATGAGGGTGGAGGAGATGGTCTCCCCGTTGCTCACCAGCGGGACCGCCTCCGCCACGAAGTCGTATTTCTCGCCGAGGGTCTGCAACGTCTCGACGTCACCGGACGCCTTGTGCCCGAAGCGGAAGTTCTCGCCCACCACGACCCCGCCCGCGTGGAGCCGGTCGACCAGCACGGTCTGCACGAACTCGTCCGGGGTCATCCGGGAGAACTCCAGCGTGAACGGCAGCACGCACACCGCGTCCACGCCGAGCGCGGCGAGCAGCTCGGTGCGGTGCCGGGCCGTCGTCAGCCGGGGCGGGTGCGTGCCGGGCCGCACCACCTCCTCCGGATGCGGGTCGAAGGTCACCACGACCGAGAGCAGCCCGAGCTCGTCGGCCATCTCGACGGCACGGGCCACCATCTGCTGGTGGCCGCGGTGAACCCCGTCGAAGACGCCGATCGTGATGACGGACCTGCCCCAGTCTTCGGGCACGTCGTCCAATCCGTGCCAGCCTCGCACCGCAGCCTCTTCCCCTTGTAGCGGATCGACCCCTAAAGCCTGCCATGCTTGGCCGCCATCTCTCCAATCGGGGAGCTCATTGGAAAGTGACAGGCCACCTGACGTCCCCCGACGCGGCCCAGCGCGGGACGTTCGGTACGGCAGCGCTCCTGGGCGATCGGACAGCGGGGATGGAAGGAGCACCCCGTGGGCCGGTCGATCGGGCTGGGCACGTCACCGGTCAGCACGACGCGCTCGCGGCGCGGCGCCCCGGACCCGTCGTCGATCTCCGGGACCGCCGACAGCAGCGCGTGGGTGTAGGGATGCGAGGGCGCGGCGTACAGCGCCTCGGCCTCGGCCACCTCGACGATCTCCCCCAGATACATCACCGCGATCCGGTCCGAGACGTGCCGCACCACGCCCAGGTCGTGCGCGATGAAGACGTAGGTGAGCCCGAGCTCGTCCTGCAGGTCCGCGAAGAGGTTGAGCACCTGCGCCTGCACCGACACGTCGAGCGCCGAGACCGGTTCGTCGGCCACCACGAGCTTGGGCGACAGGGCGATGGCCCGGGCGATGCCGATCCGCTGGCGCTGGCCGCCGGAGAACTCGTGCGGGTAGCGGTCCAGGTGGGTCCTGGCCAGCCCGACCAGGTCGAACAGCTCGCCGACCCGCCTCCTGACCGCGGCGGCGTCGCCGTGGCCGTGGATCCTGAGCGGCTCGGCGACCGCGTCACCGGCCGTGCGGCGCGGGTTGAGCGAGGCGTAGGGGTCCTGGAAGACGAGCTGCAGGCCCTTGCGGACCGGGCGGAGGGCGCGCCGGGACAGGGCGGTGATGTCCTGCCCGTCGAACTCCACCCGGCCGGCGGTGACGTCGGTCAGCCGGACCAGGCAGCGGCCGAGCGTGGACTTGCCGCACCCGGACTCGCCGACCACGCCGAGGGTCTCCCCGGTCCGGACCTCCAGCGAGACCCCGTTGACGGCCTGCACGCCGCGGCCGCCGCGCGCCTTGAAGTGCTTGACCACATCGGTGGCCCTGAGCAGGGTGCTCATCGTCGTGTCCGCTGTGTTCACGGGTCGCTCACCGCTCCTCATCCGCCGCGTGGGCGGTCCGTCGTGCCGGGGTCGTCTCCGGGGCGCTCCGGTCACCACGCCGGATCCGCTCCCGGTCCTCCCCGGGCAGCCGGCAGGCGTCCAGGTGACCGGCGCCGCCGGTGAGCGGGGGGACCTCGTCGCAGGCCGCGTGCCGGTGGGAGCAGCGGCCGGCGAAGGGGCAGCCGCCGCCGCCCGAGGCTCCGGGGGCGCCCGGGATCGTGGGCAGCCGCCGGACGCGCGGTCCGCCCACCCGGGGCACCGAGTCGAGCAGGCCCCAGGTGTAGGGATGGCGGGGAGCGCGGAAGACGTCCCCGCGGGGGCCGCGCTCGACCGCGCGCCCGCCGTACATGACCAGGACCTCGTCCGCGATCTCGGAGACCACGCCCATGTCGTGGGTGATCATGACGATGGCCGAGCCGTGGTCGGCGCGCAGGCGCCGCATCAGGTCCAGGATCTGCGCCTGGGTGGTGACGTCGAGCGCGGTGGTGGGCTCGTCGGCGATCAGCAGCCCGGGGTTGCACGAGAGCGCCATGGCGATGACCACGCGCTGGCGCATGCCGCCGGAGAACTCGTGCGGGTAGGAGTCGACCCGTTTGCCGGGGGCCGGGATGCCGACCTCGTCGAGCAGCCGGACCGCGCGGTCGCGGGCGGCCTTCCTGGAGATCCTCTCGTGGGCGCGGATCTGCTCGGCGATCTGCCAGCCGACCGTGTAGACGGGGGTGAGGGCGGTCATCGGGTCCTGGAAGATCATGGCGATCTCCCGGCCCCGCACGGCCCGCATCTCCCGGTCCTTCAGGGCCAGCAGATCCCGCCCTCGAAAGATTACTTTCCCGGAAATTTCGGCATTAGGGGTGCGGATCAGGCGGAGCACGCCGAGCATCGACACGCTCTTGCCCGAACCCGACTCCCCCACCACGCCCAGCACCTCGCCCGGCCGTACCGAGAACGACAGGCCGTCGACGGCGGTGAAGTGGCCCGTGCCGGAGCGGAAACGCACCCGCAGGTCGCTGACTTCGAGAAGGGGCTCGACGGGCGGTTCGGAAAGGGATCGGTCAGGCACGGCGCACCCTCGGGTCGAGCCGGGCGTACAGGACGTCCACCACGGCGTTGGCCAGCACGACGAAGAAGGCGGCGTACAGGACCGTGCCCATGATCACGGGCAGGTCGAGGTTCTGCAGCGCCTGATAGGTGAGCTTGCCGACGCCCGGCAGGCCGAAGACCACCTCGGTCAGCAGCGCCGCGCCGCCGACGAGGGCGCCGAAGTCCAGTCCGAACAGCGACACGATCGGGATCAGCGAGCAGCGCAGGGCGTGCCTGATCAGAATGCGCCGCTCCGACAGGCCCTTGGCGCGGGCGGTGCGCACGTAGTCCTCGTTCAGCGCCTGGATCAGCTCGCCGCGCAGCAGCCTGGCGTAGATCCCCGCGTACAGCAGGGCCAGGGTGAGCCAGGGCAGCAGCAGGTGCAGCGCCCACTGCCCGGGGCTCTGCGAGAACGGCACGTAGCCGAGCGGCGGCACCCACGAGAAGACCGACCCGTGCAACTCCTTCTGGGTGATCAGGTTGACCACCTCGCCCAGCCAGTAGACCGGCAGCGAGACGCCGAAGACGCCCAGCAGCATGACCAGCGGGTCGACCAGGGTGCCGCGCATGGCCCCGGCGAGAGTGCCCATCGCCACGCCCAGCACCATCCAGATCACCGCCGCGCCCACGACGAGCGAGAGCGTGACCGGGACCGCGTCCATGATCTGCGGGATCACCAGCGTGCCCCGGTTCACGAACGAGGTCAGGTCATGGCTGACGAACAGGTGCTTCATCATCATCAGGTACTGCACGGGCAGCGGCCGGTCGAAGCCGAACGACTCGCGTACCTGCGCCAGCGTGGCCGGGTCGGCGTTCTTGCCCGCGATGCGGGCCGCCGGGTCCACGCCGGGGGTGGCGAAGAAGATCAGGAAGACCAGCACGCTGATCGCGAACAGGACGAGCACCGCGGCACCGAGCCGCCGCAGGACGTATCCGGCCATCAGGCGCCTCCCCGCAGCCGGGCGTTCGGGTCGAGCGCGTCGCGCACGCCGTCGCCGAACACGTTGAGCGCGACCGCGGTCAGCGCGACGGACAGTCCGGCCGCGATCGTGATCATCGGCCGGGTGTAGAGCAGGGCCAGGCCGTCGTTGATGATCGTGCCCCAGCTCGCGTCGGGCGACTGGACGCCGACCGACAGGAACGACAGCGCCGACTCGGTGAGCATGTTGAGCGCGGTCATCAGCGGCAGGAAGACCACCACGGTCGGCAGGACGTTCGGCAGGACCTCACGGCGCATGATCCGCAGGTCGCTCGCGCCCAGTCCGACGGCGGCGTGCAGGAACTCCTTGCCGCGCAGCGCCATCACCTGGCCCCGCAGCGGCCTGGCCACATAGGGGACGTAGATGAGCGCGATGATGACGACCGGCAGCGCGAGACTGCCCGCGTCGATGTGGACGGGTCCCAGGTGCAGGCCGCTGGTCAGCAGCACGACCGACAGGCAGATGGCCAGCAGGTAGACCGGGAAGGCCCAGACGACGTCGAAGAGGCGGGAGAGCACGGCGTCGATCCAGCCGCCGAAGTATCCGGCGACCACGCCGAGGACCGTCGCCAGCGCGCAGCACAGCAGCGCCGAGGAGACGCCGATCAGCAGGCTGTTGCGCCCGCCGTACAGGATCCTGGCCATGACGTCGCGGCCCTGGTTGTCGGCGCCGAGCAGGTAGTGGCCGGGGTCGCCGGTGGGGCCGATCGGGGTGACGCCGAGGCCGAGACCCTCGGTGCTCTGCTGCAGGACCTGGACCTCCTGGCCGCCCACGACCGTGGTGCCGGAGACGTTGGAGACGAACGGGTCGGTGTGCGCGATCGAGCCCGCGTAGACCGGGGCCAGCAGGCAGACGAGCACGATGAGCAGCAGCCCGGCCCCCGCGGCCATCGCCGAGCGGTTGCGCAGGATCCGGGTGGCGGCCTGCCGCCACGGACCGGCACCGGGCCGGACCGGGGCGGCGACGACGGGGATGGGTCCGGCCCCGTTCACCGTGCTCATCTACTTGACCCAGAGCTGGGAGATGAGCATGAAGAACTGCTTGTGGAACTGGTAGTTGCCGACCCGGCTGGAGACGAAGTCCACCTGCTTGGGGGTGAACAGCGGGATGATCGGGCTCGCCTTGGTCAGGTCGCGGTCGATCTCGCCCCACTTGGCGTTCGCGGCGTCCTTGTCCGTCCGGTCCAGCGTCATGGCCTCGGCCATCCGGGCGTCGACGTCCTTGTCGCAGTAGCCGGAGATGTTGATGCTGGAGTCGCTGCCGGGCCGGAAGGACGCGCAGGACAGCAGCACGTGCAGGAAGTCCGAGGCGGCGGGGTAGTCGGCGTACCACTGGGAGACGCTGACCTGGACCTTGTTCTTGTCGTTCTGGATGTAGGTGAAGTGGATGTTCGTCGAGATGACCTTGAGCTTGGCCCGGTAGCCGATCTGCTCCAGGGTGCTGCGGACGTACTCGCCGATCTGCTTGCTCACCTCGTCGTCGGCGACGACCACGGAGACCTCCTGGCCCGCGGTCCCCGACCGCTGGACGAGGTCCTTGGCCTTGGCCAGGTCCGGCTCGGGGAAGTCGCAGAAGTCGGCGTGGCCGGGGATGCCGGGCGGCAGGAGCGTGCAGGCGGGCTGGGCCACGTTGGCCCCGCCGAACATCTTCACCACGGCCTGGCGGTCGATCGCCCAGTTGAGCGCCTGACGGGCCTCGGGCCTGTCGAACGGCGCCAGGTTGGTGTTGAGCGGCAGGTACCAGAAGGCCGACAGCTGGTTCACGTGCGCCTGGGAGGCGTAGTTGGCGCCGATCTCGCCGAGCCGGTCGGCGGGCAGCGGGTCGAAGACCCAGTCGGCCTGGCCGTTCTGGACCGCGGTGACCGCGGCCTCCGCGGTGAGGCCGTAGGAGTAGACGATCTCGTCCGGGTAGCCCTGCGGCTGCGCCTCGCGCGACCACTCGGTGAAGTCGGGGTTGCGGACGAGCTTGAGCTCCTTGTTGGGGTCGTAGGAGACCGCCGTGTAGGGGCCGGTGCCGCCGATCGGCTTGGTGCCCTGGTCCTTGTCCGGGGTGTCCTTGGGCAGCACGACCGCGTGCGGCAGGGCGAGCTTGAGCGGGAACTCCGAGTCCGGCTCGACCAGGTTGACCGTCACCGTGTTCTTGGCCCTGTCGGCGACCACGCCCTTGTCGAGCGTGCACTCGTCGGGCTTCTTGACGCAGGCGGCGGCGCCGACGATCCCGGCGTAGAAGGTGCCGGAGGTGGGCCCGGAGACCTTGTAGATCCGCTGGAAGGAGGCCACCACGTCGTCGACGGTGACCTCGGCGCCGCCGGCGAACTTCACGCCCTTGCGGAGGGTGAAGGTGTAGGACCTGCCGTCCGCGCTGACCTCGGGCATGGCCTCGGCCAGGTCGGGGACCAGGTCGTAGGACGCCTCGCCGCCGACCTTCTTGAAGGCCAGCAGGCCGTCGTACATGGCCTGGAAGACCTGCCAGTTGCCGTTGCTGTAGTTGATGTGCGGGTCGAGCGTGCCGTCGCCGGCCTTGGCCTGCAGGCGGAGCGTGCCGCCCTTGTGCTGCTCCTGGAATCCCGCGCCGGCCGCCTGGGAGGTTCCGGCCGGCCCGGCCGGCCCGGTCGGCCCGGTCTGGGGGGAGCCGCCGGAACAGGCCGCGACGGACAGGGCGAGCAGGGCCGCGCCCGCCGCGATCGGGATGTTGCGCTTCATGGTGGTCCTAGTCCGTGGAGTCGAGGAAGGAGCCGACCACCTGCAGGAAGAGCTCCTCTTCCTCGATGTGCGGCATGTGGCTGGAGTGCTCGAAGATCTGCCATCGGACGTCGGGGATGTGGTCCGCGAAGGGCTGCACGGTGCGAGGGGTGGCCTCGTCGTGGCGCCCGGAGACGAGCAGGGTCGGCGCTGTCACCTGGTGCAGCCGGTCGACGACCGACCAGTCCTGCAGGGTGCCGACGACGTGGAACTCGGTCGGCCCGTTCATCGTGTGGTACACGGTCGGGTCCTCGGCGGTCTTGGCGTCGCTGGCCAGGACCTCCGGCGGGTTCGGCACGATCATGCAGACGTGGCGGGCGTTGAACACCTTCTCCGCCGCCCGGTATTCGCCGCTGTCGGTCGTGCCGGCGGCCTCGTGCTCGCGGAGCGTCCGCTCGACCTCGGGCGGCAGCTCGGCGCGCAGCCGGTCGCACTCCTCGCGCCAGAGCTTCATCGAGGCGGGCGAGTCGGCGATGACCAGGCCCCTGAGTCCGCGGGGCCGCAGTACGGCGTGCTCGGCGGCGAGCATGCCGCCCCACGACTGGCCGATCAGGTGGTAGCGGCCGTCGATGCCCAGGTGGGCGAGCAGGTTGTCCAGCTCGTCGAGGAAGAGTTCGACGGTCCAGAAGTCGGCGCCGCGCTCGGGCAGGTGGGTGGAGAGCCCCACGCCGAGCTGGTCGTAGTGGACGACGGCCCGGCCCTGTTCGGCCAGCCGCGCCATGCGCAGCGTGTAGTCGTGGGCCGCGCCGGGGCCGCCGTGCAGCACGACGAGGGGGGTCTTGTCCGCGTTCAGGTCGCCCGTCACGCGGTACCAGGTACGCCAGTCCTTGAAGGGGGCGAGAGCCTGGGTGGTCGGTTCGGGGATCGCCACCGCAGTCCTCCATATGACAATTGGGGACACATGCCACCAGATGAGACGAATGTCCGTGTTGTGGACATCTTAAGGATTAATGGCCTGAACACAAGACCTTTTTTGAAACCGGGAGTTTGGGTAACGTTCCAGGTGTGCACCCCGACGCGACGCCCCCCACTACCGACGACCTCTCCCGGATGCTGGGTCAGGTGCTGGACGACGTCGCCCAGCCCGCCGCGCTCGGCCCCGTCCGGGTGCAGTCGGTGGCCACCGAGGTGGCCGACCGGTTGATGACCGCCGTCGCGATAGGCGACTACCTGCCGGGCGAACGCCTGCCCGGCGAGCGCGAGCTGGCCACGATCCTCGACGTGAGCCGCGCGACCGTGCGCGAGGCCATCGGCCGGCTGCAGGCGGTGGGCATCGTGGAGATCAAACGTGGCCGGACCGGCGGGGCCTATGTCAGGGCGAGCTGGACCGAGGCCACCGCCTCGGCCGTGCGCCGGACGCTCCTGCCCCGCTGGCCCGAGCTGGAGCAGCTGTTCGACCTGCGCTGCCTGGTGGAGGGGCTGGTCGCGCGGACCGCCGCGCTCCGCCGTACGGACGAGGACCTGGCGGCCATGCGCGTGGCGCTGGCGGGCTACGCGGCGGCCGGCACGCTGGGCCAGGAGCAGGCCGCCGACGCGGCCTTCCACAACGCCGTACTGGCCGCGACGGGCAACCCGAAGATCAACGCACTGAGCCGGGACCTGCTGACGCGGGTGAGCCTGGGGTTCCCGGTCGAGCCGTACGGCGAGGACGACCCCGACGCCTACCAGCGGGCGCTGATCGAGCACCGGAAGATCTACGAGGCCATCGAGGCGGGCGACGCCGAGCAGGCGGGCTCCCTGGCGGAGGAGCACTTCACGCTCACCTCCGACATGATGCGCACCATGCTCGAACGCGCCCAGGGCCGGGTCCCCGGGCAGGCCGGCCCGGCCGGGGAGCCGGCCTCCCGGGTCGGGCCCGCCTAGCACCCGCCGGGGCTGCCGGACGGCATCGCGCGCGGCTCGCCGGCGGACCGGGCCGCCGGTGCCCGGAGACTGCGTCACCCGGGCGGGGCGCCGCAGCCGCCGGGCGATCAGGGGAGGTCAGAGGAGATCAGGGGAGGGCGGGACGGCCCGGGAGCCCCCGGCCGTCCCGCCGGAGACCTAGGCCGCCCGCCGTACGGCCACCCGGGTGTGGGCCACAGCGGCGTTGCCCGCCCGGTCCACCACCCGATACGTGATCGTGTACACCCGGGCCGACCCGCCGTCCCGCTCCGCACGCAGCGCGAAGGAGGTGTCGGCCGTGCCGTACGAAGCGCCGCGGACGTCGTCCTCCACCCCGGCCGAGGAGCTGGTGATCGAGACCAGGGTGACCGTGACGGGACCGGCGTCGGCCGCCTTCAGCGAGATGTCCACCGGCACCAGCCTGTGGTTCGGCGGCCACAGCCGGTCGGGGTCGGGCGTGGCGGTCAGTGTGGGAGCCGTCGTGTCGATCCTGACGGTGACCGATCGGGGCTCCTCGACGTTGCCGGCCCGGTCGACGCTGCGGAAGGCCAGCACGCTCTCCCCCTCACGGTCCACGCGCACGGGACCGGAGTAGGGCCGCCAGGAGCCGTCGCCGAGGTGGTATTCGGTCCGCTCCACACCGGCGCCCGAGTCGGAGGCGGTCAGCACCACCTGCACGGGCCGGGAGGTCCAGCCCGAGGGCACCCCGGACGCGGTGGTCACCGGCGCCTCGCCGTCCCCGGCGGTAGTGTGGATCTTGAAGCCGTCGACGATGAAGTAGGAGCCGTCCTTCTTCACTCCCTTGAGCGTGTGCGGCCCCGGTGCCAGGCCGGTCCTGGTGTAGACGATCTTCTGGTACTCACGGGTCGGGTTGTGGTTGTCGATGGTGGTGTCGAGCTTGCCGTCCAGGTAGAGGTCGACCTTGCCCTCGTCGGAGTTGACCTGGGCGATGTATTCGACGCCGGTGCCGTGGAAGGCCAGCTCGAAGGCGTCCCCGTCGGCCTGGGTGGCGTGCAGGTCGTCGAGGGTGGACCCGGCGCCGCCGCGCTGGTCGTTCTTCCAGTCCCAGCCGGTGCCGGTGTAGGTGACGCCGGAGACGTTGTCGATCGTCTCCACGCCGGCGGCCTTGGTCAGGCTCAGGTCCGTCAGCGCCTGGTTGCGCCAGACCTTCAGCGCCGTCGGCCGTCCGGCGGGGGTGC
This sequence comes from Streptosporangium brasiliense, assembly GCF_030811595.1. NCBI lineage: Bacteria > Bacillati > Actinomycetota > Actinomycetes > Streptosporangiales > Streptosporangiaceae > Streptosporangium > Streptosporangium brasiliense. The sequence goes on along the minus strand of NZ_JAUSRB010000001.1, from coordinate 511,350 downwards.
GGTTGTAGACCTTCCAGAAGCTGTTGCGGTCGCTCACCTTGACGTCGGCGATCTCCCTGATGACGTCGCCGGTGCGCAGCCCCTGCCGCCAGGCGTGGGAGTCGGCGGGCACGGCGGCGAAGAACAGGCCGTCGTAGTCGGTGAGCCCGACGGAGGACTTCACCTCGTCGCTGTGGATCTCGGTGACCGTCGCGCCCATGAGCGGCTCGGCCAGGTTGCCGATCGTCAGGCCGGTGTCCGGCTTGCGCCAGGTGAGCGGCGGCGGCGTGGGCGAGCCCGGCTTGCCGAACCCGGTCATCGCGAAGGGCTCGAAGCCCAGCGCCAGAGCCGGGGAGCCGGCCTTGAGGGAGTAGTCGAGCTTGGCCGGATCGGCGTAGGGGCTCGCCCCCTCGAACAGGGGATCGCCGACGACCGAGCGGGTGTCGAGGCCGCGGGCGCGCCAGGCGTCGGTGATGTCGGCGACGGGCCTGCCGTTGTTCCAGAAGAGGTTGTCGTCGTAGGCGGTCCTGGAGGCGGACGGATCGCTCTGGATGAAGTCGTAGGGGTCGTCGGTGACGAAGATGTTCTTCTCGACGACGTCGCCGTTGTCGGCGTAGGAGACGTGGAAGTGCCCGCCGCCGTTGACGAAGATGTTGCCGCGCACCGTGCGGAAGAAGCCCTCGCGCAGCTTCACCCCGCCGTTGAGCAGGAGGTTGCCGGTGACCTCGTAGTTGGACGAGCCGTCGTCGAGGTCGACGTCCCAGTGGGAGGAGTGCCAGATCCGGTTGTGCCGGATCTTCGTGGTCTCCATCGCGTCAAGCTTGGCGTAGTCCTTCTTCACGGCGTCGCCGGCGGTCAGGGGCCAGAAGCGGTCGCGGCCCCAGGAGTTGATCGGCCCGTGGTCGGAGGTCTCCTTGACGCAGTCGAAGATGTCGTTGTCCTCGATGACGTGCCCGCCCCAGGTGCCGTCGTTGATGTCGACGCAGGCTCGCGGCCCGTCGTGCACGGTGTTGCCGGAGACCGTGACCCGGCGGCTCATCGAGATCTGCACGCCGGAGGTCTGCTTCTCGAAGCGCCCGTTGCGGGTCAGGTAGTTGCCGGTGATCGTGATGTCGCGCGGGTAGTCCTCGGTCTTCGGGCCCGGCGTGGTGTCGGTGATGGTCCGCCGCATCTCGTCCCAGGTGGAGCGCTCGCGGACGGCCTCGTGCGAGCCGATGACCGCGATGTCGCTGGCCCCGGAGTCGCGGAAGTCGCCGCCGGAGACGACGTTGCCCTCGGCGTATCCGTCCATGAAGACGGCGTTGCCGCCGACCTGGTCGAAGCGGGCGTCACGGACGGTGATCTTCTTGGTGTTCTTGAGGTAGACCGCGCCCGCGCGGACGATGGCCCAGTCACCCAGCTGCAGTTTCTCGTACGGCCGGCTGAACAGCGTCCGGTGCGTCTGGGTGAAGGTGAACCCGGCGAAGGTGAGGTCGTGCACCGGTGACGCGGGTGAGTCGCCCACGACGCGGATGAGCTCCTCCCGCTCGGCCGTCTCGACGCGGACCGCCGCGGGATCGACGCCGGCGGGAGGCTGGAGGTACAGCCTGCCCGCGGCCCTGTCGTAGAACCACTCCCCCGGCGCGTCCAGCTCCTCCAGGACGTTCTCGACCATGCGCTTCTGCGGGTGCAGCCCGCTGCCCCGGTTGTTGTCCCCCACCCACTGCAGCGTCGGGTCGCCGTTGCCGTCGACGCCTGTCACCTTGAAGGAGTTGCCGCCCCATTCGCCCTGGTGCAGCCCGCGCACCAGCGCGGTCGTGGGGTTCTTCCAGCGGGCCACCCGGGACGGGGAGATCGCGTCGGCGGCGTACCCGTTGAGCACCGCGACCTTGGGGTCGAAGTTGGGGTACCTGGCCAGGACCTGCCGCCTGCCGTCCAGGAAGAGCTCGTCGAAGTCGAGGTCCTTGCCGATGTCGGCGACCAGGGTGGCGCCCTGGTGCGTGGTCCAGGCGGGCGCGAGCCTGCGCCCGCCGCTGAGCACGACCGGCTCACCCGCGGCCGCCTCGTAGGTGGCGCCGGAGTCGGCCGGGGTGAAGGTGAGGGGCTCGGCCAGATAGTAGACGCCGCCGCGCACCCGCACCCGCAGCGGGCCGGTCGCGGTGGGCCGTGCCTCGCGTACGGCACGCTGGGCGCGCGCGATCGTCCTGAACGGCGCGGCCTCGGTGCCGGCGGCCGTGTCGTCCCCCTGGACGGCCACATGGAAGACGGTGTCGGCGGCCAGGGCCGCGGTGGGGGTGAGGGCGGTCAGCCCGCTCGCGGCGACGCACGCCGCGAGGAGCAGCCGCCAGGGCTTGCCGTGGTGCACAGGGCCTCCTGTCGTGGATGGCCCTCATTGTTGGCACAGCCCTCTTGTGAAGGCGATCACGCCAAGGTTACGTTTCATCCGATCAATCAACGTCTGGAGCCCCCACATGAGGCGGAAACTGCTCTTAGCTCCCGCTACTAGCCTCCTTATCATCGGATCTATCTTCACCACGCAGCCTGCCGCGAGCGCCGACCCGCCGCCCGCGTACGAGCCCACGGTGGAGTCGCTGAACAGCCACCCGGTGCCGGGGTGGTTCAACGACGACAAGTTCGGCATCTTCATCCACTGGGGTGCCTACTCGGTGCCCGCGTGGGGACCGCGCGGCAGCTACGCCGAGTGGTACGGGAACTACATGAACTCGCCAGGCAGCGCGACGAACGCCCACCACAAGGCCACCTACGGCCAGGACTTCAACTACGACGCCTTCCTGCAGCAGTGGAAGGCGGAGAAGTTCGACGCGGCCGACTGGGTCAAGCTGTTCAAGGACGCCGGCGCCAAGTACTTCGTGCTGACCTCCAAGCACCACGAGGGCATGGCCCTGTGGGACAGCAAGGTCAGCGGGCGTGACAGCGTCGACCTCGGACCCGGCCGCGACCTGGCCAAGGAGCTGTTCGACGCGGCGCGCAAGGACGAGGCCAAGCTGAAGGCCGGGTTCTACTACTCGCTCTATGAGTGGTACAACCCCTCCTACACCGGGCGCCCGCCGACCAACCCCTACACCGGGGCGCAGATCCCGTACACGGGCGCGCCGGTCGTCGGCGACTACGTCAAGGACTACATGCTCCCGCAGATGCGCGAGCTCATCGACGGCTACGACCCCGACATCATCTGGTGCGACGGCCAGTGGGAGAAGCCGGCCTCCTACTGGGACACCGCCGGGGTGCTCGCCGACTACTACAACAAGGCGCTCAAGAGCGGCAAGGAGGTCGCGGTCGCCAACCGGTGCAAGATCCAGAGCGGCAACCTCGACAGCCCCGAACTGGACTTCCAGACCCCCGAGTACGCCGTCAAGCCGGACATCGACCCGGTCAAGTGGGAGTCCAGCCGCGGCATCGCGCACTCCTACGGCTACAACCAGAACGAGCCGGAGGAGGACCACCTGACCTCCGACCAGCTCGTGGACTCGCTCGTGGACATCGTCAGCAAGAACGGCAACCTGCTGCTCGACATCGGCCCGAAGGCCGACGGCACGATCCCCGAGATCCAGCGGCAGCGGCTGCTGGACATCGGCGCCTGGCTCAAGGCCAACGGCGAGGCGATCTACGGCACCACGTACTGGAACCGGGCCGAGGAGAAGGGCGGCCCCGACGACGTCCGTTACACGGTGAAGGACGGCACCCTGTACGCCACGGCGCTGAAGTGGCCGGGCGAGCAGCTCACGCTCGGCGCCGACCTGCCGGTGGACCACAGCACCCGCGTCACCATGCTCGGCTCCGACGCGCGCCTGTCATGGAGCCGTGACGAACAGGGCCGTGTCGTGGTGAACACCCCGCCGGAGACCGGGAAGCACGCCTACGTCTTCAAGATCGAGACGCCGGGCGTGCACAGCCTGCTGCGCACCTCCTCCAGCCTGGCGAAGGAGGTCGCCCCCGGTCAGACGGTCAGCGGCGAGCTCACGGTCACCAACCCCGGCAAGCGGCACGCCCCGGCCACCAAGCTCTCCCTCACCGTGCCGCAGGGCTGGACGGCCACGCTCGGGGCGCCCCGCGTACGCCCGCTCGGTCCCGGTGAAAGCGTGAAGGTCCCGATCAGCGTGAGCGCCCCCGCGGGTGTGGCGCCGGGCCCCTACACGCTGGGCCTGCACCAGCGCACCGGGCGCATGGGGACGACCACCGCCCTGCCCCTGGCGGTCAACCGCCCCAACCTCTCGCTCGGCAAGCCGGCCACGCAGAAGAGCACCGGCTACGACGCGCCGGCCTCCCGGGCCGTCGACGGCAACACCGACGGCAACTGGGGCTCCGCGACGACGACGCACACCGCCGAGCCGGAGAAGCAGGCCTGGTGGCAGGTCGATCTCGGCGCCTCGGCCGCGCTGGACAGCGTGGACGTCTGGAACCGGCTCGACTGCTGCGCCGACCGGCTGAAGGACTTCTGGGTGATGGCCTCCGACCAGCCGTTCACCACCGACGACCTGGACCAGGCCCGCACCGCGCCCGGCGTGACCGCCGTGCACGTCGGCGAGCAGGCCGGCTCGCCGAGCAAGGTCAAGCTGCCCGAGGGCACCAGGGGCAGGTATGTCAGGATCCAGCTCGCCTCGCCGTCCGACCCGCTGTCCCTGGCCGAGGTCCAGGTCAGAGGCTAGCCGTATGGACCAGGGGCGCTGCTGACAGCAGGGCTCGGTCCGTGGCGGGGACCTCCGGTGAGGCGAAGGTGTCGAGTCCTCACCTCACCGGAGGTCCCCGTGTCCCACCGTGCACCTCACCGGAGGTCCCCGTGTCCCACCGTGACGCCCGGCCGGGGGCGGGTCTCCGGACCGGCCTGGGAGCGGGTCTCCAGATAGCCGATCAGCGTGCGGACCATCGCGCCGGTCGCCCCGGCCGGGCCCAGGTCGGTGGCCTTGTCCAGGTAGGCGGTGGTGGCGAAGTCCAGGTGCGCCCAGGGCAGCCCGGCGGTGAACGGGCGCAGGAACAGCGCGGCGATCGTCGCGTCGGCCAGGCTGCCGCCCTCGTTCCTCGCGTCGGCGATCTCGGAGCTGAGCCTGTCGGCGTAGGGCTCCCACAGCGGCAGCTCCCACATCGGCTCGCCGGCCCGCGCCCCGGCCGCGATCAGCTCGCCGACCAGCCGCCGGTCGCTGCCGATCACCCCGGTGATGTCCTCCCCGAGCGCGTGCATCACCGAGTAGGTCAGCGTGGCCGCGTCGATGAGCACGTCCGGTGAGCTCTCGGCCAGGTAGGCGAGCGCGTCGGCCAGCACCAGACGGCCCTCGCTGTCGGTGTCGGTCACCTCGGTGGTCCGCCCGTTGCGATGTGTGAGCACGTCCCCGGGGCGGATCGCGGAGCCGCTGACCATGTTCTCGGCGGCGGGCACCACGGCGGTGACCCCCACCGGCAGCTCCAGCCGGGCGGCGGCCTGGACGACCGCGAGCATGGTCGCGCCGCCCGCCATGTCGCACTTCATGGTGGACATCGCCCCCTGGCCCTTGATGGCGAGACCGCCGGAGTCGAAGGTGATGCCCTTGCCCGCGAGGCCGACCGTGGCGTGGGCGCCGTCGCCGGGGTGGCTGACCTCGATCAGGCACGGCGGGTTGGCACTGGCCGCGCCCACGCCGAGGACGCCGCCGAAGCCGCCCGCACCGAGCGCGGCGGTCTCCAGCACCCGCACGCCCAGCCCGTACGTCTCGGCCATCGCCCGCGCCCGCTCGGCCAGGTCCATCGGGACCAGGTCGCCGGCCGGAGTGTTGACCAGGTCCCGGGCGAAGGTCACCGCGTCGGCGACGATCCCGGCCCGCGCGACTCCCCGCGGGTCCCCGCCGGCCAGAACGATCAGCTCCCGTACGGCGTGCCCGCGCGGCTCGCTCTTGTAGCCGTCGAACCGGTAGCCGCCCAGCCGCACTCCCTCGATGACCGCCTGGGCGTCGGGGAAGGCGACCGCCACCGTGGGGAAGTCGGCCAGCCGGGGCGCGACCCGGCCCACCGCCCGCCGCACCGTGTGCCCGTCGTCGTCGGCGCCGAGCCCGACGAGCAGGACCGCGGACGCCCGGAAGGCGTCGCCGTCCCGGCGCGGCAGCAGCAGGTCCTGGCCGGCCCGGCCGGTGAACCTGACCTGGCCGAGCACGGCGCCCAGGCCCAGCCCGGGGTCGCATCCCTCGCGCACCGGCAGGACGAGCAGGTCCGCGGCGACCTCGGCGGCGGGACGGGAGGAGAGGGACACCTCCATGAGGCGACTCCTAACAGAGCTAAAAGGTCCAGTCCACGAACCTTAAAGCACTGTCATGTCACGCGGAACACCGGGTCAGGAGACGAACACCGCCAGCGATTTGGTGATCTTTCCGTGCTCCTCCACCAGCGCCAGCAACGTGCCGTCCGGGCCGAACACCCCGATCGGGCCCTTGCCCAGCCCCAGCGAGGGCAGCCGCCCGCCGTGCGCGACGGTGCCCGCCTCCTCGGCGGTCACGTCGCGGCGTGGGAAGGCCGCCGCGACCGCGTCGGCCATCGGCAGGATCGTGCACTCGGCGGAGAGCTGCTCGACGGTGCGCGCCATCGACAGGTCGTAGGGCCCGACCCGGGTGCGGCGCAGGTAGGTCAGGTGACCGCCGGTGCCCAGGTCGGCGCCCAGGTCACGCGCCAGCGCGCGGATGTAGGTGCCGCTGGAGCAGGTCACCGAGGCGTCGACGTCGATCAGGTCGCCCGCGCGGCGGATGCCGGTGATCTCGAAGCCCGACACCGTCACCGGACGCGCCTTGAGCTCGACCTCCTCCCCCGCCCTGGCCCGCTTGTAGGCGCGCTCGCCGTTCACCTTGATGGCGCTGACCTGGGGCGGGACCTGCATGATCCGGCCGGTCAGGGCGGCGACGCCCTTTCTGAGGTCCTCCTCGGCGATCCCGGCGGCCGGAGCCGTCGCGATGATCTCCCCCTCGGCGTCGTCGGTGTTGGTGGACTGGCCGAGCCGGATCGTGGCGTCGTAGCCCTTCTCGGTGAGGGCGAGGTGGCCCAGGAGGCGGGTGGCCTTCTCCACACCGACCACCAGCACCCCGGTGGCCATCGGGTCCAGGGTGCCCGCGTGGCCGACCTTGCGGGTGCCCGCGATGCCGCGGAGCTTGCCGACGACGTCGTGCGAGGTCCAGTCGGCGGGCTTGTCCACGATGATCAGCCCGCTCGGCGGCGGGGTGCGCTTGGCGCGAGCCGTGCTCATTCGAACAGTCCTTCTACAGAAAGTGCGCGGAGGCTACAGGAGTGCGCGCAGACCGGCCATCGTCTGCTCGACGGGCAGATAGGAGGTGAAGCCCGCCGCCTTGGCGTGCCCGCCGCCGCCCAGCGCGGCGCAGACGCGGGAGACGTCCACCGCGCCCTTGGAACGGGTGGAGACCTGCCAGGCGCCGTCGTCGTCCTCCTTGAGGATCACCGCGACGTCGGCCTCCTCGGTGCGCCGGATCACGTCGATGATCCCCTCCACCTCGTCGTACGGCAGGCCGTGGGCGGCCCGGTCCGCCCGGGTGACGAACGTCCAGACCAGTCCCCGGCCCACCTCCGGCTCCAGCGTCACCCGGTCGAGGACGGCGCCGAGCACCTTGAGGTAGCCGAACGGGGAGCGGTCCCACAGCTCCCGGGCGATCTCCTCCGGGTTCAGCCCGGTGTCGAGCAGCCTGGCGGCCATGAGGTGCACCCCGGGAGTGGTGGAGGAGTGCCGGAACGAGCCGGTGTCGGTGACCAGCCCGGCGTACAGGCAGGTCGCGATGGCCCTGTCGAGCGGCAGGCCGAGCCGGTTGATCAGCTCCTCGGCGAGCACCGCGGTCGCCGCGGCGGCGGGATCGACGAGGTTGAGCGTGCCGAACCCGGTGTTGGACGGGTGGTGGTCCACCACGATCAGCTCGCGGGCCTTGAGCGCGTTGTCGGCGAGCAGGCCGAGCCGGTCGACGATGGGGACGTCGAAGGTGATCATCAGATCGGGGGCGGCCGGGTAGTCGCCGGGCTCGGCCAGCAGCTCCTGGCCGGGCAGGAAGCGCAGCAGCCGGGGGACCCTGAAGCGGCGCTCCCCGAAGGAGGCCGTGACCCGCTTGCCCGCCGCGCGCAGCGCCAGCCCGAGCGCCAGCGTCGAGCCGAGCGCGTCGCCGTCCGGCGAGATGTGGCAGGCCAGCGCGATCTCGTCGGCGGACGAGATCAGGCCGACGGCCCGATCCCAGTCGCTGACCGGGATCGGGACGCCGCCGCGCAGGTCGGGCGTCACGTTGCGGGGTATCCCGCGCGCTGTGACGGCTCCTCGTCGTTCTCCTCGGATCCGTCGTTCTCCTCGCCGGGCTTGCGGTAGGGGTCGGCGTCCCCGGCGTGCTGCGCGCCCTCGGCCCGCTTGGCGATCTCGGCGTCCCGGGCCTTCGCCTCGGCCAGCAGGCCGTCGAGGTGGCGGGCGCTGTCAGGGAGCGGGTCATGGGTGAACATCAGCGTCGGGGTGTGGCGCAGACCCGTCTGGCGGCCCACCTCCGAGCGGATGAGCCCCTTGGCGCTCTCCAGGGCCGCGGCCGAGTCGGCCCGCTCGGCCTCCGAGCCGAACACGGTGTAGAACACCGTGGCCTCGCTCAGGTCATTGGTGATCCGCGTGTCCGTCACGGTCACGAACCCCAGCCGCGGATCCTTGATCCGACGCTCCAGCATCTCGGCCACGACCTGCTGAATCCGGTCGGCGATCTTACGTGCGCGTGCGGCGTCCATATTCACTCCCCCCTTCTCACAGTAACGACCGGGCACGGAGGGCGGCTCCGCGACCGGTCATCCCTGTGACTAGTCCTCGTCCTCGTTGTAGAGCCGCTGCCGGGCGGACAGCAGCTCGATCTCCGGATGGAAGGCGACCAGGCGCTCGCAGTCGTCCAGCACCGCGCCGCAGTTCGCGGCGGTGGCGGAGACGACCGCGATCCCGATCTCGGTACGGCGGTGCAGATCGAGATGGCCGGTCTCGGCGACGGCCACGCCCGGGAACCGTCGCTGCACCTCGGCGATGATGGGACGCACCACAGAGCGCTTCTGCTTCAGCGAGTGAACGTCGCCGAGCAGGATGTCCAATGTCAGGGCACCTACATACATATTGAGTCATTCGCCACGGGGCACCGTGCGCCGGCGGCGCGGGGCCACCCGCCGGCCGGAGGCGGCCCACCCATGGGGTGGAGGCCGCCTCCGGCCGGGCGAGCGGTCCCGCGCCGGACCAGAGCATCAGACGCGCGGCTTCTCCCGCATCTCGAACGTCTCGATGACGTCGTCGATCTTGATGTCGTTGTAGCCGACACCGATACCGCACTCGTAGCCCTCGCGGACCTCGGTCGCGTCGTCCTTGAAGCGACGCAGCGACGACACGGTGAGGTTGTCGGAGATGACGACACCACCACGGATGATCCGGGCCTTGCTGTTGCGGACGATCGTGCCCGAGCGGACCAGCGCACCGGCGATGTTGCCGATCTTCGGCACCTTGAAGACCTCGCGGACTTCGGCGGTGCCCATCTGGACCTCTTCGAACTCCGGCTTGAGCATGCCCTTGAGGGCCGCCTCGATCTCCTCGATCGCCTGGTAGATGACCGAGTAGTAGCGGATGTCGACGCCCTCGCGCTCGGCCAGGTCGCGCGCCCGGACTTCGGGGCGCACGTTGAAGCCGATGATGACGGCGTTGTCGTCGGCGACCGCCAGGTTGACGTCGTACTCGGTGATCGCACCGACGGCGCGGTGGAGCACCCGCAGGCGCACCTCGTCACCGACGTCGATCTTGAGCAGCGCGTCCTCGAGGGCCTCGACCGAACCGGAGACGTCACCCTTGATGATGAGCTTGAGCTCGTCGACCTGGCCCTTCTCCATCTCGCTGAAGAGCTCTTCGAGGGTGCGGCGGCGGCCGGACCTGGCCATGTCCGCGATGCGCTTGCGGGCCGCACGCTGCTGGGCGATCTGGCGCGCCATCCGGTCGTCGGTGACGACGATGAAGTTGTCACCGGCACCCGGGACCGCGGTCAGACCGAGGACCAGCACCGGACGCGACGGGTCGGCTTCCTGGATCGCCTCGCCGTTGTCGTCCAGCATCGCCCGGACGCGGCCGAAGGCCTCGCCACAGACGATCGAGTCGCCGACGCGGAGCGTGCCGCGCTGGACCAGCACGGTCGCGACCGGGCCGCGGCCCTTGTCGAGGTGCGCCTCGATGGCGACGCCCTGGGCGTCCATCGTGGCGTTGGCCCGCAGGTCGAGCTCGGCGTCCGCGGTGAGCAGGATGGCCTCGAGCAGGTTCTCGATGCCGATCCCGTTCTTGGCGGAGATGTCGACGAACATCGTGGTGCCGCCGTACTCCTCGGCGACCAGGCCGTACTCGGTGAGCTGGGCCCGGACCTTGTTGGGGTCGGCGCCCTCCTTGTCGACCTTGTTGACCGCGACCACGATCGGCACGTCCGCCGCCTGGGCGTGGTTCAGCGCCTCGATGGTCTGCGGCTTCACACCGTCGTCGGCCGCGACCACCAGGACGGCGATGTCGGTGACCTTGGCACCACGGGCACGCATGGCGGTGAACGCCTCGTGACCCGGGGTGTCGATGAAGGTGATCTTCCGGTCTTCGCCCTCGTGCTCGGTGGCGATCTGGTAGGCACCGATGTGCTGGGTGATGCCACCGGCCTCGCGCGCCACCTCGTTGGTGTTACGGATGGCGTCGAGCAGCTTGGTCTTACCGTGGTCGACGTGACCCATGACGGTCACCACCGGCGGACGCGCGACGAGGTCGGACTCGTCGCCCTCGTCCTCGCCGAACTCGATGTCGAAGGTCTCGAGAAGCTCGCGGTCCTCCTCCTCCGGGCTGACCACAAGCAGGTTGTAGTCGAGCTCGGCGGCCAGGAGCTGGAGCGTCTCCTCGTTGACCGACTGCGTGGCGGTCACCATCTCGCCCAGGTGCAGCATGATCTGCACCAGGGACGCCGGGTTCGCGCCGATCTTGTCGGCGAAGTCCGCCAGCGAGGCGCCACGCGACAGCCGGATCGTCTGACCGTTGCCGCGGGGAGCCTGCACGCCACCGATCGCCGGGGCCTGCATGTTGTCGAACTCTTGACGCCGCTGGCGCTTGGACTTGCGCCCACGGGTCGGGCGTCCGCCCGGACGGCCGAAGGCGCCCGCCGTGCCGCCACCGCGGCCACGGCCACCGCCGCCACCGGGACGGCCGGCGAAACCGCCGCCACCGCCACCGGGACCACCGGTTCCGGTGCCGGGACGGCCCGCGCCGCCGCCACCACCGGGACGGCCGGCGAAACCACCGCCACCACCGGGACGGCCACCGCCGCCACCGGGACGGCCACCGCCGCCGGGACCGGGACGACCGCCGCCGCCCGGACCGGGACGGCCCACGCCGCCGCCGGGACCGGCGGGACGGCCCTGGGGCATCATCATCGGGCTGGGACGGGGACCTCCGGGACGCGGACCACCCGCACCGGCGCCGGGGCCGGGGCGCGGACCACCCGCACCGGGACCCGGACGCGGACCCGCCGCACCGGGCGGACCCGGACGGGCCGCGGGCGGACGGGGACCGGCGCTGTCGCGCTGCCCCTGGTCGCGGGGGCCGCGGTCCTCACGAGGACCGGGACGCGGACCCCTGTCGCCGGGGCCGCCGTCACGGCCGCCGGGACGCGGCGGACGGGCCTGGCCCATACCGCTGGCGTTCGACGAGAACGGGTTGTTGCCGGGGCGCGGCCCACGCGGGCCCGGACGCGGGCCGGGCTTGGGGCCGGGCGCCGCACCGGGGCGGGGGCCCGAAGGGGCTCCACCCGGGCCGCCGGAGGGACGGCCCTCCGGACGCGCGGCCTCCGGACGGGGCGCCGGTCCCGGACGCGGAGCCGGGCGAGGACCCGGCTTGGGGCCGGGGGTCGCGGGGCGTCCGGCGTCGGGGCGCGGAGCCTCGAAACGCGGCGGCTGAACCGGCGAAGGCTGCTGCTGCTGCTGAGGCGGCGCCTGCGGAGGCTGGGGAACCACGGGCGGGGCCTGCGGCGCGGGGGCCGCGGGACGGGCCGCTGCGGGCCCAGGCCTCGGACCCGGCTTGGGGGCCGGTCCCGGCTTGGGAATCGAGGACGGCGCCGCGGGGGCGCCGCTTCCGGCCTGGCTCTCAGCCGGCCGGGGTGCCGCCTGGGGCGGCCTGGGCGGCCTGTTGCCGCCCCTGTCGGACGAGCCCCTGGGGGGACCGCCCAAAGCTTCCGTGAGCCTACGGACTACCGGTGCTTCGATAGTCGAGGACGCCGAACGCACGAACTCGCCCATCTCCTGGAGCTTGGCCATGACGACCTTGCTCTCCACACCGAACTCCTTGGCGAGCTCGTATACCCGGACCTTCGCCACTGCACTCCCTTACTCGGCCCGGGAGGCAGTGCCGCCGGACCGTCGTTACGTAGATGTACTCATCGCCGCATGCTCATCAGGCGCTCATAGCTATCTGACCAGCCCATCAACTCGGCGTCCTACATGACAGTTGGCAACCATTTCACCCGATCCTTTCAGCGTGGACCTCTTCCAGGTGGGCCCGTACGCGCGACGGGTCGAGCGGGCCCGCCACGCGAAACGCGCGCGGAAACGCTCGGCGACGCTCGGCGAGCTCGAGACAGCTCAGGGAGGGATGCAGTGAAGCACCACGACCCTGGAGCCGTCGTCGCAGGTCGGGGACTATAACGCCCTCGACCACCACCAGGCGGAGCAGCTCGGAGGAGACCGTGCGAACCCGGCACCCCACACACATCCTCAGCGGGGCGGCCTGGCCACCATATTCCAGCTTACCGTGTGGACGCATCTGCGGAACCGGCCGCATCCCCTGCTTGTGTGTCCGGACGGATGTCGATGCGCCATCCGGTGAGGCGATTGGCCAGCCGGGCGTTCTGCCCCTCCTTGCCGATCGCCAGGGAGAGCTGGTAGTCCGGCACGGTCACCCGCGCGGCGCGCCCCTCGGCGTCGATCACCTCGACATGGGAAACACGGGAGGGTGAGAGGGCATTCCCGACGAATTCCGCGGGATCCTCCGACCAGTCGATGATGTCGATCTTCTCGCCGTGCAGCTCCGCCATCACGTTGCGCACTCGCGAGCCCATCGGGCCGATGCAGGCGCCCTTGGCGTTCACGCCGGGACGCCGCGACCGCACAGCGATCTTGGTCCGGTGGCCGGCCTCGCGCGCGATGGCGGCGATCTCGACCGTCCCGTCGGCGATCTCCGGGACCTCCAGGGCGAAGAGCTTCTTCACCAGACCGGGGTGGGTGCGCGACAGGGTCACCGACGGGCCCTTGTGGCCCTTCTTGACTTGGACCACGTAGCAGCGGATGCGCTCGCCGTGGACGTATTCCTCGCCGGGGACCTGCTCGTTGTGCGGGAGCACGGCCTCGATCTTGCCGAGGTCCACCAGGACGACCCTCGGGTCCTTGCCCTGCTGGATGACGCCGGCCACGAGCTCGCCCTCACGGCTGGCGAACTCACCGAAGTTGATCTCGTCCTCGGCGTCCCTGAGCTGCTGCAGGATGACCTGCTTGGCGGTGGTCGCGGCGATGCGGCTGAAGTTGCCCGGGGTGTCGTCGAACTCCCTGAGCACCTCCCCGCTCTCGTCGTCGATCTCGGCGGCGAAAATGGTCACGTGCCCGGACTGCCGGTCGAGCTGGGCCCGCGCCTTGGCGGCCGCGCCCTCGCTCCGGAAGTATGCGATCAGTAGCGCGTCCTCGATCGCCTTGACGACCAGGTCGAAGGAGATGTCCTTCTCCCGCTCCAGGCTGCGCAGGACGCTCATGTCGATGTCCACGAGGCTCCCCCTTAGCCTTCGTCGCCGTCTTCGCCGTCGTCTTCGGCGTCGTCTAGCCGGCGGAATTCCACCTGCACCCGTCCTCGGGTCAGGTCCTGATAATCGATGCGGCGCGGTGCGCCCGCAACGTCCAGCTCCACGCCGGTCTCGTCGGTGGCGACGATCCGGCCCTCCACGGAGGTGCCGTCCCTCAGGTCGGCCTTGACCAGCCGTTTCACCGCCCGGCGCCAGTGGCGCGGCTCGGTGAGGGGGCGGTCGACCCCCGGAGAGGAGACCTCCAGCACGTAGGGGGTGTTCCCCATGGCGTCGTCGGCGTCCAGCGTGGCGGAGACGGCGAGGCTGACCTCGGCGACGTCGTCCAGGCTCACGCCGCCGTCACGGTCGACGACGACGCGCAGCAACCGCCGCTTGCCCGCCGGTGTGACCGTGACGTCCTCCAAGTCGAGCCCTTCGGCTCCGACGACAGGTTCCAGAAGCTTTATCAGGCGGTCGCGGGATGTGGCGCTGCCCATGCCGACCTCCTATTGTCACGATCTCAAGCCGGGCGGACCTCGCCCATGTGGTTCACCAGCCTATCCACACCGGGACGTGGAAAGAGCGCCACTCGGTACGGCGAGCCCGTCCGAGAAGCGCGGTGAATGTGATTCCAAGCCCGTACGATGCTAGAGCGTCAGCAGCCCACCCATAACCGGAGGTCGTCCGTGCGTTCCCTGTCCCGGCGCGCCCTGTTGCGGGGCGGCGCTCTCGGGGTGGCCGCCGCGGCGGTCACGGGGTGCGCCGCCGAGGAGCCGGAGCCCCCGCGGGCCGAGCCTCCCGACCCGGAGACCGTGCTGCTCAAGCAGCTGATCGCGGGCAAGGAGCAGACCATCGCGCACTACGCGTCGGCCGCCTCCGCCAAGCTCGCCCCCTTCAGGGAGCGGCACGAGGCCCACCTCGCCGAGCTCCACAGGCGGCTGCCGCCCGAGGCCGCGGCCACCCCGGCGCCGGCCGGGGGCGCCCCGTCCCCCGCGCCCTCCGGCACCCCCGCGCCGGCCCGGAAGGCGTCCCTGCGGAGCCTGCAGGCACTGGAGCGGAAGGCCGCCGCGCTCCGCCCCCGCCAGCTCGACGGGGCCTCCCCCTCCCTGGCCCAGCTGATCGCCTCCATCGGCGCCTGCGAGGCCGCCCACGCCCTGGCCCTGTCGAGGCCGCTGTGAGGGCCGGACGGGGGCTCGACACGGCCCTGGCGGCCGAGCACGCGGCCGTCTACGCCTACGGGGTCATCGCCGCCAGGTCCACGGGCGCTCTGCGCACCGTCGCGACCGACGCCTTCGACGCCCACCGCGCCCGCCGTGACCGGCTCCGCGCCCTGATCGTCGCCCGCGGCGGCGCCCCCGCCGAGCCGGCCCCGAGCTACCGGCTGCCGCTCACCCCGTCCGGCGCGGCCCAGGCCGTGGAGCTGGCCGTGACGGTCGAGCGGGGGGTGACGGGCGCCTATCTGGAGCTGGCCGCCTCCGACGACCCGGCCCTGCGGAAGATGGCCGCGCTGGCCATGCAGGAGTGCGCCGTCCGCTCCTACGGCCTGCGCCCGGACATCGAGGCCTTCCCCGGGATGCCCGCGCGTCCCGCGCCCACCCCCACCGCGACGACCCCGCCACCGTGACCGCGTGAGCCGCCGCCCGCCCGCGTTTGGAACGGCGCAGGCGGGTAGCTGAACCTCCCTGCCGACACCTCAAGGGAGGAAGCAATGGGCTGGGGATACAGGAAGTCGCTGAAGTTCGGTCCGTTCCGTCTCAACCTGTCGCGGAGCGGGGTCGGCCACAGCTGGGGCAACCGCGCGTTCCGGGTCACCAAGACGGCCGACGGCCGCCGCACCCTGAGCGTGAACCTGCCCGGGGGCTTCCACTGGCGCAAGACCCTCGGCGGCAACTCCCGGTAACCGGCGCCGCGCGGGAGGACCCGCCCGGCGGGGCTCCCGGGCGCGGCGCCGCGGGCTCCACGTGCCGGTCCGCGGGCCGGGCGCGCCCCGACCGCACGGCCCGCGGGGGCCGATGCCCCGGCTGCACGGCCCGCGGGGGCCGATCATGCGGGCCGCGGACGGCTGGTTTTCTCACCGGACCCATCGGGCACAAACCTCACATGCAACGCGAAACGGACAATTCGGTCACAGTGACCCCTTGCGAAGACGGGCCGTTGCTGCTGCGGGGGCCGTTCACGCTGACGACTCAGGACGGGGCCCCCATCGCCCCCGGCAGGGCCACGGTGGCGCTGTGCCGCTGCGGGCGCTCGTCCGCCAAGCCCTTCTGCGACGGCTCGCACCGGCCCGCCGGGTTCCGGGCCCCGAGCGAGCCCGACCCGCCGGCCTGACGGTGCGCCCTGAGCCGACGGCTCGAATGCGCGGCCGTCCGCATCCGGCGCCCCGAGTAGGCGACCCCTCCCCGGAGGAACCGGGCCCCCAGCGCCAGCCAGCTGCAGACGGCCCGCTCCAGCACCCACACCGGGGCGAACAGCGCGGCGCCGAAGGGGAAGACCCGCCGCCCGCCGGCCCGGCGGCGGCCGATCTCGGCCAGCCCCACCACCAGCCCGGCACCGGCCAGGACCGTCCCGCGCCGCCGTAGCAGCACTCCGGCGGCCAGCGCGGGCAGGACGGCGAGGAAGAGCGCCATCCGGGCGGGCTGCGCCAGATCGTCGTAGGCCTGGCGTACGCGCTGGGCCCAGAACCTCGCCGGATCGGGCGGCAGGCGGCGGACGTAGAGGTCGAGCGGGCGGCGTTCGCGCCCACCGTGGGCGCGGACGGTGCGGATGAGCTCCAGGTTCTCGAACAGCACGTCGCCGTCGTAGCCCCCCATCCTCAGGAAGGTCGAGCGTCGCACGCCGAACGTGCCCGGGTAGTCCGCGCCGAAGCAGCGGTTGAGCAGCGCCCTGGCGGTGTCCCAGCGGGCGTGCCAGGGCAGGGGGTCGAAGTAGTTCTGTGGCCGCACCAGGTCGGCCGTCCGCAGCAGGGCGTCGACCCCGGCCAGCTCGGCCTCGCCGTAGCGGACGTCGTCGTCGGCGATGATCACGTGCTCCGCCCGGGCCCGGCGCATCCCGGTGATCACCCCGGCGACCTTGCCGTTGGCGGACCCGAGGTCGCCGTCGGGCCGCACGTGCAGGACGAGCCCGTCCCAGAGGGCGGCGTGCCGGTCGAAGACCGCCTGCGGGGAGCCGTCGACGACGATGACCCGCGCGCTCCGCCCGAGCCGGCGCAGATAGGCCGTCAGCTCCGCCAGGCCCGAGTCGTCGTCCCAGCGCAGCGGCAGCACGTAGTCGAGATCCGTCACCGGCCGCCCACCGCCTGCCCCGCCTCGCGCAGCGACGTGGCCCCGCGCTCCCAGCGGTCCAGGACCCGCTCGGCGAATAGACGGTCGAGCGTGAGGGCGCAGGCGGCCCCGTACAGGACGTCACCGGCCAGGGCGGGGTGCGCGGCGGCGAACCCGCCGCACATGTCGTGCGCGGCGATCTGCTCGTGGACGGCGTCGGCCTGCACGTGCTCGTCGTAGAAGCGGCAGGCCGTGGCGTCGCCGCCCAGCCGCCTCAGGCCCCGTCCGTATTTGCGGTTGGGCAGGGAGGAGGTCATCTCGAAGGCCGCGAGGTGCCCCAGCAGAGCGCCCCGGTGCCGCCGGTGGAGGCCGAACAGCGACATGGCGTTGCCGACCGCCAGGGTGGTCGCCGGGACCCGGTCGAGGTAGGCCCCGTAGGAGTCGTCGAGACCCAGCCCGCGCATCGTGGCCCGGAACAGCTCCGAGTGCATGCGTTCGAGCCGGCCCCCGCCGTACTCGTCGGCCTGGATCTCCACGAGGGCCGCCTTGGCGCGGCCGCGCAGCCGGGGGATCGCCCATGTGTGCGGGTCGGCCTCTTTCAGGTGGTAGATCGAACGGTGCGCGACGAACTCGCGGAACTGCCCGAGGTCCGCCTTCTTCTCCAGGAACGACGCCAGGGACGGGCCCTCGCCGGCGGCGACCACCAGCTCCGCCAGGGCCCGGCGCATGCGCGCGGGCGGCGTGGGCGGCGCGGGGAGCGGGCGCGGCACGGCCTCTGCCAGGCCGCCCTCGAACCGCCGTTCCAGCACCTGCCTGGCGGCCAGCAGCGACGGGTCCCACTCCCACCTGTCGTCCACCCCGTCGAAGCCCTGGTAGTGCAGCTCGTAGCAGGCGAAGAGCGCGAGCTGGAGGTCTTCGTCCTCGACCGCCGGTCCGCCGGCGGGCGCGGGCAGCGGGCCGAGCTCGCGGGGCGGGCCCGCCAGCCCGTCGAAGAGCAGGGCGGTGACGGGCCCTCGGGGCGCAGGTAGCTGCATCGCGGCCTTCCGGACGGGGTCGGGGCTCGGCGGGCGGGTCAGCGGCGGTAGACCGACACGTGCGCCCGGCTGTCGTCGGTGAAGGGGGCGCCCCGCCAGTCGGCCCATCGGTGCTCGCGCTCCATGCCCGCCAGGCGCGCCATCAGGTCGAGCTCGGCGGGCCAGGCGTAACGGTGGTTGGCGGGCAGGAGCCGCAGGCCGCCGGAGGTCAGGTCGATCTTGGTCGTGTACATCATCTGATCGGCCGGGGACAGCCGCGCCGCCTCCACGAAGACCCTGTCCTCGCCCAGCGACAGCAGGCGCAGCGCCGTGCCGTCCCGGAACGCCGCCAGATCGGGCGTCCACGCCTCGACCACGAAGCGGCCGCCGGGCCTCAGGTGGGCCGCCGCGTTGCGGAAGCAGGAGATCTGGGCCTCCTGCGAGGGCAGCGCGAAGATCGTGTTGACGGCCAGCACGACCAGGCTGAACTCGCCCTCGACCCGGGTGCCGGCGAAGTCGCCCACCGTCACCGGGATGCGGTCGCCTCCGGGTTTGGCGCGCAGCACCTCCACCATCTCCGGGGAGCCGTCGACCCCCGCGACGATCAGCCCCCGCGCCGCCAGGGGCAGCGCCAACCGGCCGGTGCCGATGCCGAACTCCAGAACGGGGCCGCCCGCGGCGAGCTCCTGGAGCCGCTCCACGGCGGGCTCCGTGGGGGCGTCCGCCATGGTCATGTCATAGACGTCCGCGATGGCGCGCCCGTACGCGGACGCGTCGAACTCCTGCGCCATGGGCCCCCGTCCCCCGATCCCCCGCATGCTCACCGTCCGCATGCGAGGGATTACCGTCGGTCTCAGTGACTGGACTGCCCACCTGGCCGACGGGGGAAACGTCCGCGGTCCGGGGCCGCGGCGTCAGGCGGCGGGTCAGCCGCGGCAGGCGGCCAGGACCCGCTCGGCGGCCTCGGCGACGGGGATCTCCTCCTTGACGCCGGTGGCGCGGTCGCGCAGCTCGACGACGCCCTGGGCGAGGCCCCGGCCGACGACCAGGATCGTGGGCATGCCGAGCAGCTCGGCGTCCTTGAACTTCACGCCCGGGGAGACCCCGGGGCGGTCGTCCACCAGCACGCGCAGGCCACGGGCCTGGAGCTCCTCGGCGAGCTGGGAGGCGACCTCGATCTGGTTGTCCTTGCCGGTGCCCACGACGTGGACGTCCACCGGGGCGACCTCACGGGGCCAGACCAGGCCGAGCTCGTCGTGCCTCTGCTCGGCCAGCACGGCCACGGCGCGGGAGACGCCGACGCCGTAGGAACCCATGGTGACGCGGATCGGCTTGCCGTCGGGGCCCAGGGCGTCCAGCTTCGCGGCGTCGGCGTATTTGCGGCCGAGCTGGAAGATGTGGCCGATCTCGATGCCCCGGTCGATGGAGAGGCCGGAACCGCAGACCGGGCAGGCGTCGCCGGCGCGGACCTCGGCCGCCTCGATCGTGCCGTCGGCGACGAAGTCACGGCCGGCGACCACGCCGGCGGCGTGCCTGCCGGGCTCGTTGGCACCCGTCACCCAGGCGCTGCCGTCGACCACGCGGGGGTCGACGAGGTAGCGGATGCCGAGGTCCTTGAGCACCTGCGGGCCGATGTAGCCGCGGACCAGCCCGGGGTGCTTGGCGAAGTCCTCGGCCTCGAAGATGGCGGGCTCACCGGGGGCCAGCGAGGCCTCCAGCCGCTTGAAGTCGACCTCGCGGTCGCCCGGCACGCCGATGACCAGCGTCTCGGTCTTGCCGGAACCGGGGGTCGCGACCTTGACCACGACGTTCTTGAGCGTCTCGGCGGCGGTGATGCCCAGGCCGTGGTGCTCGTTGACGTGGTTGACCAGCGACTCGATGGTCGGGGTGTCGGGGGTGTCGAGGACCCGCAGGGCCGGCCGCTCCCCGGTGATCGCCGCGGGGGCGGGGGTGGTGACCGCCTCGGCGTTGGCGGCGTAGCCGCACCGGTGGCAGGCGACGAAGGTGTCCTCGCCCGTCGGGGCGGGCGCGAGGAACTCCTCGGAGGCGGAGCCGCCCATCGCGCCGGAGGTGGCGAAGCAGATCTTGTAGTTGATGCCCAGGCGGTCGAAGGTCCTGATGTAGGTCTCGCGGTGCTGCTCGTAGGAGCGCTTGAGACCGTCGTCG
Source organism: Streptosporangium brasiliense (assembly GCF_030811595.1). Taxonomy (NCBI): domain Bacteria; kingdom Bacillati; phylum Actinomycetota; class Actinomycetes; order Streptosporangiales; family Streptosporangiaceae; genus Streptosporangium; species Streptosporangium brasiliense. The sequence continues at coordinate 491,148 of NZ_JAUSRB010000001.1, read as the reverse complement.
TCCAGGTCGAAGGAGTAGGAGTCCTTCATGACGAACTCGCGGCCGCGCAGGATGCCGGCCCGGGGGCGGGCCTCGTCGCGGTATTTCGTCTGGATCTGGTAGAGCGTCACCGGGTAGTCCTTGTAGGAGGAGTATTCCCCCTTGACCATGTCGGTGAACATCTCCTCGTGGGTGGGGCCGAGCAGGTAGTCGGCGCCCTTGCGGTCCTTGAGGCGGAAGAGCGTGTCGCCGTATTCCGTCCAGCGGCCGGTCGCCTCGTAGTAGTCGCGGGGCAGGAGGGCGGGGAAGAGCACCTCCTGGCCGCCCATGCGGTCCATCTCCTCGCGCACGATGCGCGTGACGTTCTCCAGGACCATCTTGCCGAGCGGCAGCCAGGAGTAGATGCCGGGTGCGACACGACGGACATAACCGGCGCGGACGAGCAGCTTGTGGCTCGGGACTTCCGCGTCTGCCGGGTCGTCCCTCAGCGTTCGAAGAAACAACGACGACATTCGCAGCAGCACGGCTACTCCTAGCTAGCAGGGATCGATGGCTACAGGCTATCGACTCGCGCAAGCCGGTCGCCTGTCTTTAAAGGCCGACCACGAACACGAAGTAGGTGGAAGCGATGATCAGCACCACCAACGCCGAGCGGAGCCACCCCGCGCCCCGCCGCAGCCAGAACAGCAGCCCCGTCACGAGCGCGATCACCATCAGGACGCTCCACGGCCAGAATCCGGCGACGTGTTCCGGTCCGGTGGGCAGCGCCTTGTCCATGGCGTCGAGCGCGAAGACCCCGCCCAGCACCCCGCTCGCGAGGTCTCCCCACAGGTCCTTGCGCCTGGTGAAGTAGGACAGCATGCCGAAGGAGGCGAGGGTCAGGAGCGTGATGTTCAGCGTGGCGCCGTGGCTGCCGAGACTGAGGGACTCACCGCCCGTTCTGAAGATCGAGGCGGCCAGCAGCGAGATTATCGGGCCGAAGGTGGCCAGCGCGCTGGTCAGCGCCGCCCAGCCGAGGCTGGCGGCGGTGCGTCCCACGACGACGACGAACAGCACGTAGGCATAGGGCTCGTAGATCGCGTACAGCAGGTCCGACTTGGAGGAGAGCACCGCGCCGAAGGCGCCCAGCACCATTCCCCCGACGAACGAGAGGACCATGTGGAGCACGATCGCCCGCTCCTGGCGATCATCGGCGAGGAAGGCGGCCGTGTAGTTCTGGTCAAACGTGTAGTTCCGGTCAAGCGAAGCCACTGATCCCCCGATCCGCATTACCTTGTGGCCATGTGAAGCATATCTGACCTGCAAGAATGCACAAAATGCGGCAAATATTCCATAACAAGCAACCGCTTGTTTATGCTGGCCGGATGAGCCTGACCCAAGAGCAGTCCGAACTCCGCGAGGCCGTCCGGTCCTTCCTCGTCGAACGGCCCGGAGCCCCCTGGAGCCGGTTCGCCGCCGAACTCGGCGTGGCGGGCCTGGCCGTCCCCGAGGAATATGGCGGGGCGGGGTGCGGGATGGCGGAGGTCGCCGTCGTCTGCGAGGAACTGGGCCGCGTCCTGGCGCCCTACCCCTATCTGTCAACCGCGGTGCTGGCCGCCGAGGCGATCAGGACCGCCGGGGACCGCTGCGCCATGGCCCGGCTGCTGCCGGGCATGGCGGATGGCTCAATCACCGCAACTGTGCTGTTCCCCGATGACGCGGATCTAACCTTCAGTGACGGAAAGCTCACCGGGACCGCCCGTTACGCGCTGGACGCCGAGGTGGTGCTCGCCTATGTCGACGGCGAGCTGATCGAGGCCGTCCCCTCCTCCCGGACGCCGCACACCACCCTGGACCAGACCCGTCCGCTCACCACGCTCGTCTTCGACGCCGTCCCGGCCGTGCGGGTGGGCGACGGCGCGGCCTGCGGCCGGGTCCGGGACCTGGGGATCACCGGCCTCGCCGCCGAGCAGGTGGGCGGCGCCGCCCGCTGCCTGGAGACGGCCCTGGCCCACGCGAGGCAGCGCCACCAGTTCGGCCGCCCCATCGGCTCCTTCCAGGCCGTCAAGCACAAACTCGCCGACCTGCTCCTGCTCGTCGAGTCCGCCCGCTCCGCCGCGCAGGCGGCCGCCCGGGCCTCCGGGGACGACCTCCCCGTCCAGGCGGCCATCGCCGGCTCCTACTGCACGGAGGCGTATCTGACCGCCGCGGGCGAGAACATCCAGATCCACGGCGGCACCGGTGTCACCTGGGAGCACTCCGCCCACCGCCACTTCAAGCGCGCCACCGCCGACGCCCAGCTCTTCGGCCCCCCGCAGGCGCACCGCGGCCGGCTGGCCGCGGCCGCCGGCCTCTGACCCGCCGGACGGCCGGGGCACGCGCGCGGCGCGCGAGGACGCCACGGACCCCGGCGGGGTCAGCCGCCGAGGAGCACCACTTCCCAGGGCGGCCGGGAGGTGGTCCTGCGGGTGGTGTCGAGGGCTTCGGACATGCGCCAGAGGCCGGGACGGACGCGCAGCCGCTCGCGCCCCACGGGGTCCGCCGCGCGCAGGACGAACAGGACGCCCATGACGTCGAGGGCGGCGGTGGCGGAGGTGGCCGGACCCGCCGGGACGGCCAGGGCGCCGGGGACGCCAGGGTCCCGGACGCGCTCGGCCAGCGCGGCGGCGACCTCGGCGGCGTGGGGGCCGTCGCGCCACTCGACGTGCCAGCTCTGGTCGCTCCCCCGCCACCAGGCCAGGTCCCGGCAGGACTCCATGAGCCCGGCCTCGCCCGCCAGCGCGGCCATCACCCGCCCCAGGGCCTCGAACCGGCGCCCGTCCTCGGGCGGCGCCTCGCCGGAGGAGGCGCGGAGGCGCCCCGCCGGGCCCGGCGTCCTCACCTCCGGGGGCGTGCCGTCCCGCCGACGCCGCGCGCCGGCTCCGCGCCGTCTGTCCGCCCCTGAGCTCACAGAGCCAACTGTGATCGGCGGGGCCCGTCCCCGCAAGCCCCGGTCCGGCCGCCGGGTGGGCGGGGTCGGCTTGTTGCCGTCCCACCAGGCTGGTAATCTCGCCAAGCGAGCGCTTGGTTAAATGAAGGGCTCACGACCGGGGACCGGATGTGACACAACGGAGGCGTGGATGACGTCCCTACGGATCAGCCTGGGATATGAGCTGGAGGTCCGCGGGCGCTCCCGCGAGGTCGAGCAACAGGCGTTCCAGAACGTGATCGAGCAGGTGGTGCTCGGCGACCGGCTGGGCTTCGACACCGCGTGGTTCGTGGAGCACCACTTCACCCGCGGCTTCTCCCACTCCTCGGCCCCCGACCTGGTGCTGGCCGCCATCTCCCAGCGCACCGAGCGCATCCATCTGGGCCTGGGCGTGGTGCTGCTGCCCTTCCAGTCCCCCATCCGCACGGCGGAGCGGGTCGCGACCCTCGACGTCATCTCCGGCGGCCGGGTCGAGTTCGGCACGGGCCGGGGCGCCTCCCCGCTGGAGTACCAGGCGTTCCGGAAGCCGTTCGAGAAGTCCCGGCAGATCTGGGAGGAATCCCTGGAGGCGACCCTCGCCATCTGGAGGGCCGACGGGGAGCCGGTCAGCCGCTCCGGCGAGTTCTTCGAGATCCCCGACGTCGCGGTCTACCCGCGCCCCGCCCAGGTGCCGCACCCTCCCGTGTGGGTGGCCTCCACCTCGCTGGAGGGATATCTGGCCGCCGCCAAGCACGGCTACAACCTGCTCGGCATGACGATGCTGAAGGGGATCGACGACGTCGCCGACGACATCGCCCGCTACCGGCAGTGCCTGGCCGACAACGGCTTCGACCCCGACAGCCGCCGGGTCGCGCTGATGATCCCCTGGTACGTCGCGGAGACCCGCGCGCGGGCGTTCGAGATCGCCGCCGACCCGGTGCTGTGGTACATCCGGCGCCAGGTCAACCTGGTCACGCCGCCCGACTACTACGACGCCCGGCACGCCACGCACAAGGTCCTCGGCCAGCTCGCGGCCGGGATGCCGTCGGAGGAGGCGATGGCCACGCTCCGCGAGCACCACATGGTCGTGGTGGACGACGTGGAGGGCTCGCGCAAGGCGGCGGCCCGCATCGCCGAGGCCGGGGCCACCGACCTGATCCTCCAGGCCCAGGTCGGGGGGCTCGCCCACGAGCACGTCTGCGAGTCGATGCGGCTGTTCATGACCGAGGTGGCCAGATGACGGCCGGCCCGGGAGGGACCCGGGTCCGCGACCGGGGCGACAGGACGGCCGGTGACACGACGGCCTGGAAGACCCGGGGTGATCTCGCCGCGGCGGGCCGTACGGCGACCGGCCTGCTGCTGGTCTCCGCGGACGCCGGCAGCGTGGTCTCCGCCGGCGGGCCGGCCGAGACCGTCCGCGCCTGTACCGCCGCGCTGGAGGCGGCGGGGGTGGGCGCGACGGACCGGGTCGTGGTGGCGCTGTCGGGGGACGGCGAGCTCGCGGGCGCGCGGTGGGCGATGGCCGCGGCCGAGACGGCCCAGGCGGCGGCCTCCGTCGGCCCGCGCGGCAGGCTCCGGCTGCACCACGCGCTGGAGTCGCTGAGGGCGACCACCCTGGTGATCACGCCGACCGGGGCCATGGACCTGCTGGCCAGGCTGCACCTGGAGTTCCTGCTCGACCCGCTGGACCTGGGGCTGCGGCACATCATCCTGACCGGGGAGATCGCCTCCCGGCGGACGATGCCGCACCTGGCGGCGGAGTTCGAGGCGGAGGTGACGGAGGTCTACTGCTCGCCGTTCACCGCGGTGCCGCTGGGATGGCGCTCCTCGGAGACGGCCCCGCTCACCCTGTTCGCCCCGGGGTCGGCGGGCCTGGCCCCGCTGGACAGGGACGAACTACTGACCGCTCCGTACGCCCCCGGCCTGGCCGAGGTGGTCGTCGCCGACCCGTCGGCCGGCACGACGCTCCGTACCGGGCAGGTCGTCCGGCCGACCGCCGGAGACGCCTTCCCCGCGCCCGAGCACACCGTCGGCGACCACGTGCTGGTACGCGGGGTGTGGCTGTCGCTGGAGCGGATCGAGAGGGCGCTCGGCAGGATCGACGGCGTCTCCGGCTGGGAACTGGGCGTGACCCGGCAGGGCACGCTCGACGCCGCGACCCTGACGGTGACCTTCAACCGAGAGAGTCTCGTCAGTAACCCCATGTGGAGGTCGCGCATCCAGCAGTCGCTCAAGGCGCTCACGCCGGTCACGATCGCCGTCGAGATCTGCCCGCAGGTCTCGGAGGCCGGCCCCCGGGGCGTGGTGAACGACGAGCGCGGCCACCATCTCGGCAGGGACCGCACGGCCATCGCCCGCTGACCCCCCTCGAAAGGCGCGACCGGCATGGAAGTACCCGGCTGGGGGACGATCCCCCGGATGCTCCGCGACCAGGCCAGCACCCACCCCTCCGACATCGTCGTGGACGACGGCGAGGTACGGCTGTCGCTCGCCGATCTGCGCGACCGGGCCGGCGCCGTCGCCCGGGGCCTGATCGCCCTGGGCGTGCGGGCCGGGGACCGGGTCGCGATCTGGGGCCCGAACGACCCGGGCTGGGTCACGAGCGCGTTCGGCGTCTGGGACGCCGGGGCGGTGCTCGTGCCGCTCTCGGCGCGCTGCAGGGGCATCGAGGCCGCCGGCACGCTGCGCGGGACCGGGACGAGCGTGCTGATCACCGGAGACGGCCTGGACGGCACGGTCTTCACCGACCTGCTGGCCGGCGCGGCGGGCGGGCCGGACGCCGGGCGGCCCTACGCCGGCCTGCCGGAGCTGCGGCAGGTGATCGTGCCGGAGCGGGTGCGACGCCCCGGGACGGTGCGGCCCTCCCAACTGCTCTCGGACGGGTCCCGGGTCGGCCGGGCCGAGGCGGAGGAGCGGGCGCTGGCCGTACGGCCGGACGACCTGTGCGAGATCATGTCCACCTCCGGCAGCACCGGGACGCCCAAGGGCGTCATGCTGGAACACGGCCACACGCTGCGCGGCTACTGGGACTGGGCGGAGATCGTCACCCTCCGCCCCGGCGACCGCTATCCGGTCATCGCGCCGTTCGCGCACGGTTTCGGGCTCAACGCGGGGCTGCTGGCCTCGGTGATGCGCCGGGCCGTGATGACTCCGGTCCGGGCGTTCGGCCCCGACCTGCTCATGGACCTGATCCGCGACAGGAGGATCACGGTCCTGGCCGGGCCGCCGACGCTGTTCCACCGGCTGCTGGAGGAGCCCGACCTCGGGGAGCACTCGCTCCGGGTGGCGATCTGCGGCGCGGCCTCGGTGCCCGCCGAGCTCATCCGCAGGCTGCTGGAGCGGCTCGGGCTGGAGCGCATGATCAACGCCTATGGGCTGATGGAGGGCACGGTCGTCTCCATGACCAGGGCGGAGGACCCCGTCGAGGTCGTCGCGTCGAGCACCGGCCGCCCGGTGCCGGGCATGGAGGTCAGGATCGTGGACGAGCGCGGCACCGAGGTCCCGCCCGGCGGGCGCGGTGAGATCGTCGTGCGGGGCTACGGGGTGATGCGCGGCTACTGGAACGAGCCGGGCAGGACCGCCGAGGTGATCAGGGACGGCTGGCTCCACACCGGTGACGTCGGCGCCTTCGATCCCGGCGGCAACCTCGCGGTCGTGGACCGCAAGAAGGAGCTGTACATCGTCGGCGGGTTCAACGTCTCCCCCGCCGAGGTGGAGGGCCTGCTGCTGCGGGAGGGCTCGCTGGCCCAGGCGGCGGTGGTCGGGGTGCCGGACGGGAGGTCGGGCGAGGCCGGGTGGGCGTTCGTGGTCCCCCGGCCGGGCGTCGCCGTCGATCCGGCCGGGATCGTCGCGTGGGCCAGGGAGAACATGTCCGACTACAAGGTGCCCAGGCGGGTGGTCGTGGTGGACGCCCTGCCGGTCAACGCCAACGGGAAGATCGACAAGCGGGCCCTGCGCGCCCGGGCGGCCCCCCGGGCGCAGGCGTGACGGACCGGCGGTCCCCGCGGCCCGGCGCGCGGCGGGCGGGGCACGGCGGCGACCGGCGGAGCGGGTCGGCGACGGCCCCGACCGGTGGGATGCGGCGAGAAAGCCGCGGCGGGCGGAGTGAAGCGGCGACGGCCTCAGCGAGTTAGATCCGGCGAGAACGGCTTCTATGAGTGGGTATGACGGATATATACGGCATGACGTCGGATATATCCGCCGGTATGGCGGCGCGCGCACCGGCCACACGGGTTATCTGGATCATGTTGCCTGTCGAGGCTGGCAGGGCGCGCCCCGTTGATACAGAATCGCGTTCACGACAGCCCGCGCCTAGGAGGCGATGTGTCACTGCGAGTCGCGATCGTCGGATCAGGGCCTGCCGGGATCTACACGGCCGAGGCGCTGATGAAGCAGGCCCCCGGGGCCGTCGAGGTGGACGTGCTCGAACGGCTGCCCACGCCCTACGGCCTGGTGCGGTACGGCGTGGCCCCCGACCACACCTCGATCAAGTCGATCGCACAGTACCTGCGCCGGGTGCTGGAGCTGCCGTCCGTGCGGTTCCTGGGCGGCGTCGAGCTGGGCAAGGACGTCGGCGTCACGGACCTGCTGGACTGCTACGACGCCGTGGTCTACTGCACCGGCGCGATGGTGGACCGGCGGATGGGCATCCCCGGTGAGGACCTGCCCGGCAGCGTGGCCGCCACCGACTTCGTGAACTGGTACTGCGGCCACCCCGACATGCCCGCCGACCGCTTCGTCCTCGACAGCCCGGAGGTCGCGGTGATCGGCGTGGGCAACGTGGCGGTGGACGTGGTGCGCGTCCTCGCCAAGACCGCCGAGGAGCTGCGCGCCACGGACGTGCCCGACGAGGTGCTGTCCCGGCTGGCCGGCAGCCAGGTCAAGGCCATCCACATGATCGGCCGCCGGGGGCCCGAGCACGCCAAGTTCACCCTGAAGGAGCTCCGGGAGCTGGGCGAGCTGACCAACGCCGACGTGTGCGTGCGGCCCGAGGAGGCGGTGGCGGACGTCACGGACCTGCCGCGCCAGGTCCGGGGGAACGTCGAGGTGCTGCAGGGCTGGGCCGCCCGCACCCCGGTGGGCCGCCCCCGGAGGCTGGACGTGCGGTTCTGGATGCGCCCGGTGGAGATCCTCGGCGAGAGCCGGGTGGAGGCGCTCAGGCTCGAACGGACCCGGCTGGTGGACGGCCGCGTCGTGGGCACCGGTGAGTTCGAGACCCTCCCGGTCGGCATGGTCCTGCGCTCGGTCGGCTACCAGAGCGTGCCGCTGCCCGGCGTCCCCTTCTCCGAGGCCACCATGACCGTCCCGAACGAGGCCGGCCGGGTCCGTGACCGCGAGTACGTGGCCGGCTGGCTCAAGCGCGGCCCCACCGGCGTGATCGGCACCAACAAGTCCGACGCCGCGGAGACGGTCCGCACCCTGCTGGCCGACCTCGCCGGCCGCGAGCCGGCCCGCCGCGCCGACCTGGACGACCTCCTCGCCTCCCGGGGCGTCTCCCCCATCACCTACGGGCACTGGCTGGCCATCGAGGAGGCGGAGGCGGCCCTGGCCAGGACCCTGGGCCGCGGCGAGCGCGTCAAGCTCCTCGGTCTCGCCGCCATGCTCACCGCCTCCGGCCGATGACCCGGCGGTGCGGCGGGCCGGTGCCGGAGATCGGCGGGGCGGCCCGCCGCCGGACCGTCGGACCGCGCAGACACGGACACGGCGACCCGGCCACCGCACCGCGCAGACATGGACACGGCGACCCGACCACCGCACCACGCAGGCATGGACAGGGCGCCCGAGAACGGCCGAGCATTGAGGGGCGAAGCCCGGCCCGCCCACGAGGAGTACCGCCATGCGCGTCACACTCGCCGACCCGTCGGCCCTGATCCCCGGCTTCGAGCAGACCCACCGCGAGCAGTCGGCGGCCTATCCGGCGACGGCGGCGACGGTGGGATGGCAGCCGGTGCACACCGTCTACGTCCCCGCCGACCGGTTCGACGCGGGGACCGTGGCGGCGTGGGGTGAGGAGGCGCAGGACCTGCTCGGGCGGCACCTGTCCAGGAAGGACCTGGCCAGGCTCTTCGAGATGCACGAGCAGACCGCCAAGGCCGTGCACGAGAAGGTCGCCGCCAAGCTCGACCGGGAGCCGATCGAGGACCTGCGGGTGGACTTCGAGGACGGGTACGGCCTGCGTCCCGGGGAGGAGGACGGCCACGTCGCGCGGGCGGCGGAGGCCGTCGCGGCCCTGCACGCGGGCGGGACGCTCCCGCGCCGCTGGGGGCTGCGGGTGAAGTCGTTCGCCGACGGTGACCCGGTCCGGAGCCTGCGCACGCTGGACGGGTTCCTGACCGGGGTGATCGACCGGGTCGGGCACCTGCCGGGAGGGTTCGTGGTCACCTTCCCCAAGGTCCTGATGAGGGCCTACCTCGGCCAGTTCGCCGACTGCCTGGAGGCGCTGGAGCGGGGGCTCGGCCTCGCCGGGGGCACGCTCCGGTTCGAGATGCAGGTGGAGGCCACCCAGACGGTGCGCTTCCTCGACGCCGGCCTGGTCGCCTCGCTCGGGGGCCGGCTGGCCGCGGCACACTTCGGCGTCTTCGACTACACGGCGAGCTGCTCCCTGCCCCCGCACGAGCAGCGGCTGGACCATCCGGCCTGCGACCACGCCCGGCACGTCATGCAGACGGCCTTCGCCGGGACCGGGGTGGAGCTGTCGGACGGCTCGCTGGCCGCCTCGCCCGCCTCCGACGACAGATACGTCGTGCGGAACCTGTGGTGGCGGCACGTGGCGCTGATCAGGCACTCCCTGAGCCACGGCTTCTACCAGGGCTGGGACATGCACCCTTCGCACCTGGTCAGCCGCTACGTCGCGGTCTACCACTTCCATCTGTCGCGCTACGAGGAGTACGCGCGGCGGGTGCGCGCCTGGGAGGAGCAGCGCGAGGCGGGCGGCGGCGTGATGGACGAGCCCGCCACGGTCAGGACGATGGCCGCCGCACTCCGCCGCGCCGACCTGGCCCTCGGGACGGCCTGACGGCCGTCAGTCGATCAGAGCGCGCCACCGGCGGACCAGGTGCGGGTCGACCGGGTCGGACCACGACGGCCGCACGGCGCTGCCGACGTGGAAGGCCCGCACGCCGTACTCCAGCAGCGCCGGGACGTGACCCGGCCGGAGCCCGCCACCCGCCATGATCAGCGGGCCGTCGCCGGCCTCGCACCGGGTCTTGAGCAGCGCCAGTCCGTCGGCCACGCCGCTGGGCGCGCCCGAGGTGAGGACGGTGGCGAGGTTGGGCAGCAGCCGGACGGCCCGCCAGCCCGCCTGGAGGTCGGCCGCGTGGTCGACCGCCCGGTGGAAGGTCCAGGGCAGCGGGGCGACGGCGTGGATGAGCGCCTCGGTGGCGGCCAGGTCGACCGCCCCCGCGGAGTCGAGGAAGCCGAACACGAACCCGGCCGCGCCCGCCTCGGAGAGGGCCCTGGCATCGCGCCGCAGGCCCTCCAGCGACTCGGGCGTGGCCAGGAACGAGGGCTCGCCGCGCAACATCACCATCTGCGGCAGCGCGCACTCCTTGGAGATCGCCGCGACCGTCTCCACCGCGGGGGTGAGCCCGTCCGACGCCATGTCGACGACGATCTCCAGGCGGTCGGCACCGCCTTCTTCCGCCGCGACGGCGTCACGCACGTCGAGCGCGATCACCTCAAGCAAGGATCCGGTCATGGAGTGAGGCTATCGGATGACTTTGTCCTAGGATCGCCCTGGTTCAGACATGCTGCCTCACGGAGGATCCACGCAGGTCGACGAAGGGCAGCGCGGCACCGGCGGCACCGCCGCGCAGACCTCCGGCGCGCTGGAACAGCGCCCCCGAGGCGCGGTGCGGCAGATCGACCGTGCGGAGGTGGGCGAAACGCTGGCCCCGATAGTAGTCCTGCAGTCGCGCGTTGTCCTTGGAGCAGTCAAGCCGGAGCCAACGCCTGCCCGTCGCCAGCACCCGCAGGCCCGCCCAGTCGAGCAGCGCCTCCCCCAGGCCGCGGCCGGAGTGCGCCCGCGCCACCGACAGCTTGTGGACGTAGAGCGCCGACTCGGGGCCGTCCTCGGCGGCCCAGAACTCGGGGTCGGCGTGGCCGTCCAGGGCGAGGGTGGCGGCGGGCCCCTCCTCGCCGTCCAGCAGATACATGGTCCCCTCCTCGATCAGCGGGGCGATGCGCTCGGCCGGGAAGCCTCCGGCGGGCCACTGGCGCACGCCGCGGCGGTTCAGCCAGCCGGCCGTCTCGGCGAGGAGCGCGAGCACTCCCGGGAGGTCGGTCCCGGTCGCCCTGCGCAGCGCGAGCCGGCGTGCGGTGGTGGGGTGGAAGGTGTCGGAGTGCATGGTTGATCCCTTCGTTGCACTGGGTGCGGGAGTGGACACGGAAAGTGGCCGGATGATGGCGCGCGGTATCCATGCCCGGCTAGGCGGGGCGCCTAGGGGTCTGAGGGGAGCGGCGGGAACAGGCCGCGCCTGCCCGTCCGGCCGGCGCGACCCGGTGGTCGCCCGCGGCGCGGACGGTGTTCGGGCCGCCCCGTCAGGGCGGCCACGGAGACGTCAACGGCTTTCCAGCTCGTATCTGATCAGGTGCTTGTCGGCGGGGAGCACCGACACGGCGACACGTACGGCGGTGTCGGTCTCGTCGTATCCGACCCGGACGTAGACGACCACGGGCGTCCCCGACTGGAGCTGGAGCCGCTCGGCCTCCGAGCTGGTGGGCATCCGCGCCCAGATGTCGTCCACCACGCGGACCTGGGGGTGGCCGAGCTCCTCCAGCACCCGGTTGGCGCCGCGCATGATGTCGCCGGGACGGGCGATCTCGGAGCCGGCGACCAGCGCCAGGGGGAAGTAGGAGTCGTTGGTGTTGTACGGCTGGCCGTCCACGAACCGGAGCCTGCGGCGGACCACGGCGAGCTCCTCGTCGGGCAGCTCCAGCCTGCTGGCGATCTCCTCGACGGGCTGCACGATCGAGACCTCGATCTCCTGGCTGGGCTCGCGGCCCTCCTGGGAGACCGCCCAGGCGAATGCCTCCCTGGTCTCCTCGGGCTGCGGCTGGAGCTCTCGCTGGGGGTGGATGAGCAGCGGGCGGCGCTCCCTGACCACGGTGCCCCTGCGCGGGGTGCGGGTGACCAGGCCCTCGTTGACCAGCTCACCGAGGGCGAGCCGCACGGTGTTACGGCTGACCTGGTGGGTCAGCATGAGCTCCGCTTCGGTCGGCAGCTGATCTCCCGGTCCGAGCGCACCGGAGTAGATGGTCCTCCGAAGCTCGGAGGCCACCAACTGATACAGCGTTGACCGTGCCATTTAGTCCCCTTTGTGCCAACAAAACTAGACGATCTGGTTCTAGCGGGGAACAGCCCCTTGACCCAACCTCCCAATACCCGCATCATCCAATCGTTGGTACAAATCCATCGAAAGGTCGGCGAGGAGGTGAGACCGGTGCCGTCGATCCGCGCGGACGCGCCCTACCTGCCCTGGCGCGATCCCTGCGAGGCAACACGTTTACTGCGCTACGCGTTGCATCGCCAGGGATTCACCCACACCTACCAGAGCAACGGGAGCGGGATGTCCGTGCTTTCGGTGCTGACCGATCTCACCGTGTGGTGCAAGAGCGGCCTGTTCGTGTGGAGCGAGGCCGGCCGCGAGACCTCCCACCCGGCCGGCGACCCGGTCGGGGCGGCGCGTCTCATCTCACGTCACCACCGGTCGCCGGCCCGCGGTGCCCCCTCCGGGGAGAGGACGGGCCCCCGGGGCCACTCCTCTCCCCCCACCCGCTCCGCGCGCGATTAGCCGGTGCCAGGACCCCAACCCTCGCCGGGGTCCTCACACCGCCGCGCCGGGGACGGAGCGCGTCCTGGCGGGTCCCCCACGCCCGCCAGGGCGCGCTCCCGTCAGGACGCGCCCTCCGTCGGCTCCGGCGGCCCGTCCCGACCTCGACCGGACGTGCGGCCCGGGGCCTCCCCCGGCACTCCCGGGCCGCCCGTCCCCTGCGGCCGCGTCACTCCGCCGGCCGCCAGTTGATCAGGGACAGCTCCTCGTCCACCACGGCGAAGACCGCCCGGACGGGCCCGCCCGCGACCGGCGGCTCCGGCCAGTCCCAGTTGCCGTACATCACGCATTCGGGCGCGTCCGCCAGCCGTACCATCACCACGACGTAGGGCTCGGTCACCCCGGCGAGGAAGGGCTGGTGGCTGACGATCCAGCTTTCGACGCGGCCGGCCGGGGCGATCGGCCGCCAGTGCCACCGGCGGGTCCGGCAGCGGTGGCAGTAGGCCCGGGCCGGGAAGCGGAGCGTGCCGCAGGAGTCGCACTCCTGGACGGCGAACTCGTGCCGGGCGACCCGCTCCCACCACTCCGCCGAGTCGCGATCGGTGACCGGGCGCACGCTCACCCCTTCCGGAGGATCAGGGCCGAGGTGGCGGGCAGGATGTAGCCGGGCTGGGCGGTGGACAGGGCCACCTCGGCGCCCTCCACCTGCCGCTCGCCCGCATCGCCCCGCAGTTGCGAGACGGCCTCGGCGATGTGGTTGACGCCGTGCACGTACCCCTCGGACAGGAACCCGCCGTGCGTGTTGACCGGCAGCTCACCGCCGAGCGCGGTGGCGCCGGAGGCGACGTACGGCCCGCCCTCGCCCTTGGCGCAGAAGCCGTAGTCCTCCAACTGCACGATCACCGAGTAGGTGAAGCAGTCGTAGATCTCGGCCACGTCGATCTCGGCGGGACCGACACCCGCCTGGCGGTAGAGGCGGGGGGCCAGCTCGGCCGCGGCGGTCACCGTGACGTCCGTGCCGCCGCCGGACAGGAAGGAGTCGCCGCCGCCCCACGCCGCCGCGGAGATCAGCACGGGCGGCCGCCTCAGGTCACGGGCCCGGTCCGCGCCGGTGATGACGAGCGCGCAGGCCCCGTCGGTCTCCAGGCAGCAGTCGAGCAGCCGGAACGGCTCGGCGATCCACCGGCTGCCCAGGTAGTCGTCCAGGGTGATCGGGGTGCGCATGAGCGCGCGGGGGTTGCGTGCCGCGTTGGCCCGCTGCGTGACGGCGAGCCGGCCGAAGTGCTCGGGCCGCGTGCCGTACCTCTCCATGTGGGCGCGGGCGACCATCGCGTACTGCTGCGGCGGCGCGAAGTATCCGTAGGGCGCCTGGTACTGCACCTCCGGGCCGACCGGCAGCCCCCGGCCCGTGCCGCCCATCCGGAACTCCGAGCGGGCGTTGATCGCCCGGTAGCAGACGATCGTCTCGGCCACCCCCGCCGCGACCGCGAGCGCGGCCTGCCCGACCACCGCGTGGGAGACGCTGCCGCCGCCGAACTGGTCCAGGTGCCAGGCCGGCCGGTGGATGCCGAGCGCGGGGCCGACCACCGAGGGGGCTGCGGAGTCGCCGACCCGGTGGGTGGCGATCCCGTCGACGTCGTCGACGGTCAGTCCGGCGTCCTCCAGCGCGGCCAGGACCGCCTCACAGGCCAGGGTCAGCGTGCTCACCCCGGAGTCCCTGGACAGGCGCGTGTATCCGACCCCCGCGACGGCCGTACGGTCCCGGAAACCGCCCACGCACACCCCTCCGAATACAAGCAAGCGCTTGGCCAAAGGCTAGGCAGGACCACCCCTGGGTGTCAACGGGACGTGACGGCCACCACTTTTTCCGGCGCTCCACTGTTATCCAAGCAAGCGCTTGGTAATATGAACGGAGACGGCGGAGGACGCCGTCCGCCGCCGAACTTCCCTCGGGGGCCGACCTGGCGCGATCGAGGAGGCGAGTGCGACCATGAACACCCATGCGGCCCGGCTGCTGGAGCCGGACGGTCACCTGCGCGTCACCCCCGGCGCACGCGGGATCATCGCCAACGGAGTCGCCATGCACAGTGGCCTTCCCCAAGGCCTGTCCGACGGAGCCGACAACCGCGCCCAGGCCGTGGACGGCACATGGTTCCGCTCCGTGCTGGGCCATTTCGCCACCGGCGTCGTCGCCATCACCGCCATCGACCCCGACAGCGGCGAGCCGTGCGGCCTGGCCGCCAACTCCTTCACCTCGGTCTCGCTGGACCCGCCCCTGGTGGCCTTCTGCGTGGCGCACACCAGCACGAGCTGGCCGCGCCTGCGCGCGGCCAAGAGCCAGACCGTCAACGTGCTCGCCGAGCACCAGGAAGCGGTCTGCGCCGCGCTCGCGAGCCGGGGCGGCACCAAGTTCGCCGGCCTGACCTGGACCGACTCCCCCGGCGGCAGCCCGGTGATCGACGAGGCACTGGCCTGGATCGACTGCACGATCGAGGCCGAGTACCCGGCGGGCGACCACGTCATCGTCGTCGCCCGGGTCCACCAGCTCGGCCTCCACGGCGACGGCGGGCCGCTGCTGTTCTTCCGGGGCGGCTACGGCCGGTTCCGCTCATGACCCTGCGCGAGGAGATCCGCGCCTGGCTGGCCGAGCATCTCGACGGCGAGTTCGCGCACGCCCGCGGTCTGGGCGGGCCGGGCCGCGAGCACGAGAGCCACGACGTCCGCCTGGCCTGGGAGCGGCTGCTCGGCGAGGCCGGCTGGACGTGCCTGGGCTGGCCCAGGCAGTACGGCGGGCGGGACGCGACGCTGGAGGAGCAGGTCGCCTTCCACGAGGAGTACGCCCGCGCGGCGGCCCCGGCCAGGGTCGGGCACATCGGCGAGGGGTTGATCGGGCCGACCATCATCGACCACGGCACCGAGGAGCAGCGACGGCGCTTCCTGCCCCCCATCCGGCGGGGCGAGGAGCTGTGGTGCCAGGGCTACTCCGAACCCGACGCGGGCTCCGACCTGGCCGGCGTGCGGACCCGCGCCCACCTCGAAGACGGCCACTGGGTGATCACCGGCCAGAAGGTGTGGACCTCACTGGCCCACGTGGCCGACTGGTGTTTCGTGATCGCCCGGACCGAGCCCGGCTCGCAGCGGCACCGGGGCCTGTCCTACCTGCTGGTCCCGATGGACCAGCCGGGGGTCGAGGTCCGACCCATCGTCCAGATGACCGGCACCAGCGAGTTCAACGAGGTCTTCTTCGACGGTGCCCGCACCCCCGCCGCCAACGTCCTGGGCGCCCCCGGCGAGGGCTGGCGGGTGGCCATGGCCACGCTCGGCTACGAGCGCGGCGCCTCCACCCTCGGCCAGCAGATCGGCTTCCAGCGGGAGTTCGCCGGGGTCGTGGAGACCGCGAGGCGGACCGGGGCCGCCGCCGACCCGGTGCTGCGCGACCGGCTGGTCCAGTCGTGGCTGGAGCTGCAGATCATGCGCCTGAACGCGCTGCGCACGATGACCTCGCTGTCGGCCGGGGAACCGGGCCCCGAGGTGTCGATCGGCAAGCTCTACTGGTCGGAGTGGCACCGGCGGCTGGGCGAGCTGGCCCAGGCCGTCCAGGGCCGGGAGGGCCTGGTCGCCGACGGCCCGCCGTACGAGCTGAACGACCTGCAGCGGCTCTACCTGTTCAGCCGCGCCGACACCATCTACGCCGGGTCCAGCGAGATCCAGCGCAACATCATCGCCGAGCGCACCCTGGGCCTGCCCAAGGGCTGAGCCGGCCGTGCCCGCCCCCCTCCCCCGCCGGAACGGAGCCCAGGTGATCCCTCCGCCTCCCCCCTACCCCCGCCCCCACGGCCTGCTCGACGGGAAGGTCACGCTGGTCACGGCCGCGGCCGGCGCGGGCATCGGATACGCCACGGCCCGGCGCTGCGCCGAGGAGGGCGCCAGCGTGGTCATCTCCGACCGCCACGAGCGGCGGCTGGGCGAGGCCGCCGACGCGCTGGCCGAGCTGACCGGGGTCCGGCCGCTCGCGGTGCCGTGCGACGTCACCTCCGAGGCCCAGGTCCAGGAGCTGTTCGAAGCGGTGGAGCAGGCGCACGGGCGGCTGGACGTGGTGGTCAACAACGCCGGCCTGGGCGGTACGGCCAGGCTCGTCGACATGACCGACGGGCAGTGGGACGCGGTGCTGGGGGTGACCCTCACCGGCACGATGCGCTGCACCCGGGCCGCCCTGCGGCTGATGGTCCCGCGGGGCTCGGGGGTGATCGTCAACAACTCCTCGGTGATCGGCTGGCGGGCCCAGGAGGGCCAGTCCCACTACGCCGCCGCCAAGGCCGGGGTGATGGCGCTGACCAGATGCGCCGCCGTGGAGGCCGCCCCGCACGGCGTCCGGGTCAACGCGGTCGCCCCGTCCCTGGCCATGCACCCCTTCCTGGCCAAGGTCACCAGCGACGAGCTGCTCGCCGAGCTCACCGCCCGCGAGGCGTTCGGCCGCCCGGCCGAGCCGTGGGAGGTGGCCAACGTGATCGTCTTCCTGGCGAGCGACTACTCCACGTACATGACCGGCGAGGTGGTCTCGGTCTCCAGCCGCCACCCGTAGGACCGCGCGCCCTGCGCCCGTACGGCCGGCGCCGTCGACATCGGCCCAGCTCAGGGCCGAGATCGAAGAGTGTGAGTGGGTCGACACGGCTTGGGTGGGTATCGGACAATAGTCGGAGATGGAAGGGCTGCCGACCGAACGGCTCTGTTCCCCGAGGTGGGGGGACGGGAGGACCATGGAGAGCAGCGACCAGTCCCCTCCGCGTGTCGCCCTTCTGGGCGGCTTCCGGCTGCTGGCCGCGGGCGGCCAGGTGACGGTCTCCGGCGGGTCCGAGCGCCTCCTGGCGTTCGTCGCCCTGTGCGGCCATCCCGTGCCCCGCAACCTGCTGGCGGGGACCCTCTGGCCCGACGCGCCGGAGCGGCGCGCGGGTGCGAGCCTGCGCTCGGCGCTGGTCCGCCTGAACGGCGCCGGACGGCAGGTGCTCAGCGTCGGCTCGACCGAGATATGCCTGCGCCCCGGGGCCCACGTCGACTTCCACGAGGCCCGGTCACTGGCCCAGCGCGTCCTCGACCCCACCACGCCGACCCACGAGCGGGACCTCAGCGCGGAGGCCGTCGCCCTGCTGTCGGACAGCCTGTTGCCCGGCTGGTACGACGACTGGGCCGTCGTCGAGGCGGAGGAGTGGCACCAGCGGCGCCTGCACGCGCTGGAGGCGCTGACCGCCGACTTCATCACGGCCGGCCGGTACGCCGACGCGGTCGCCGCCGCCAGCGTGGCCGTGCGCGCCGAACCACTGCGCGAAAGCGCCCGCGCCGCGCTCATCCGGGCCTACCTGGCCGAGGGCAACCAGGCCGAGGCGCTGCGGTGCTTCGAGCACTACAGCCACCATCTCCAGGCCGAGCTGGGCCTTCAGCCGACGCCACGCCTGTGCGGACTCGTCGCCGGGCTGCGCCCGGGCACCGGCCGCTGACGGCGGTCTCACCTGCCGGCGGAGCCCGGCCTCTCCCGCGGCGTGGTCACGCCCGCATGCGTGGTCACGCCCGCATCACACCGGCGTCGCGGCCGGGTGACGCCGGGCTGGTCACGATGAACGAGGAGGTCAGGACCGGACCCGGCCACCGGATGGTGCCGTGGACGGCCCTGCTCCCGAAAGGAGACAGGCATGCATGGCAAGCGACGTCTGCTGCTGATGGGGCCGGCGCTCCTGGGCGCCCTCGCACTGGGACCCGCCGTGCCCTCGCAGGCCATGGCCGTCCCCGGCCCCGTGCAGCCGGCGGGGACCGGCACCATGGTGAACCTGACGACCGTGCTCACCTCCACATCCGAAAAGCCCGGTAAACGGTACAGAGCGGGTAGACGAGACGGCTTCGCGGACGGCCGGGGCGACTGCAAGGCCGGGCGGCCCCATGACCTCAACATCAGCGGTTCCGGGAACTACGCCAGGGGATTCCGGGACGGCTACAACGAGGGCTACCACAGCTGCACGCAGCCCAAGCCCAAACCCTCGACCACGACCACGACCACGCCGCCCGGCGGCGGTGGCGGTGGCGGTAGCGGCGGACCCGGTGGCGGGTCCGGCGGCGGATCCGGCGGGTCCGGCGGGGCCGGTGGCGGCGGCGGTAGCGGCGGGTCCGGCGGGGCCGGTGGCGGTGGCGGCGGATCCGGTGGCGGTAGCGGCGGATCCGGCACCCGGTAAGTGAGAGCGCCCGAGCGGGGGAGGCGGCACGGCGTCCGCCGCCACGCCCCTCCCCCTCGGTCCGTGCCGCGCCGGGGAGCGGTCATGCCCGGCGGGTCATTGGTACGTTCCAGATCCGTGACGTCCCGCATATGGCGCGGTTCGGGCTTCTCCCTCTAACGTGCGCATCATGACCACCGATGGGCGCTCGGCGCACATTCTCGACGTCCTGATCACCGAGTTCGGTGACTCCATCAAGCGCGACCCCGCGGCCTTCCGGCGCAAGTTCCGGAAGATGGCCGCCTCGCCCTTCGCCTTCTACCGGGGCAGCGCCAGCCTGTTCTACGCGGACATGACCGGGGCGTTCGCCGACGGGTCCTTCCTCGACGGCCAGACGCGCCGGGTGTGGATCCACGGTGACCTGCACGCCGAGAACTTCGGCACCTACATGAACGCCTCGGGCGTCCTGGTCTTCAACGTCAACGACTTCGACGAGGCCTACGTCGGGCCCTATGTCTGGGACCTCAAGCGGTTCGTGGCCAGCGTCGCGCTCATCGGGTACGCCAAGGCGCTGTCGGACGAGGTGATCACCGATCTGGTGGCCGGGTTCGCCCACGCCTACCTCGCCGAGCTGACCGGCATCTCCGAGGGCGGGGACGACGCGATCGGCTCGCTGACCCTGGAGACCACCACCGGCGTGCTCCACCGGGTGCTGCAGGTGGCCCGGCTCAACACCCGGGTGGCGCTGCTGGACGCCGAGACCACGATCGACAACTTCGACCGCAGGTTCGCCGCCATGGAGGGCCGTTTCCCGATCGACGAGGAGACCCGGCACGCGGTGGAGGCGGCCTTCCAGGACTACCTGACCACGCTCCCCGCCGTCTCCGGGGTCGAGCACCGGATCAAGGACTTCGCGCTCCGCACGGGCGTCGGCATCGGCTCGGCCGGGCTGCCCTCCTACAACATGTTGCTGGAGGGCCACACCCAGGCCCTGGAGAACGACGTCATCCTCTACATGAAGCAGGCCCAGGTCCCCGCCGTGGCCCGGCACATCTCCGACGAGAAGGTGCACGGCTACTTCAGGCACCAGGGCCACCGCACCGCCGAGTCGCAGCGGGCCCTGCAGGCCTACGCCGACCCGTGGCTCGGCTACACCACCCTGAACGGCGTCGGCCAGCTCGTCGCCGAGGTCTCCCCCTACTCCGCCGACCTCGACTGGGGCGACGTCAACGAGCCGGACGAGCTGGCCTCGGTGATCGGCGACCTCGGCCGGGCCGTGGCCCGGATGCACTCGGTGGCCGACGACGAGTCCAGCCACGACCTGGTCGACTTCTCCACCGAGGACGCGATCGTGGCGGTGATCGGCGGCGACGCCGACGGCTTCACCGCCATGCTCGTCGAGTTCGCCCACTCCTACGGCGCGCAGGCCAGGACCGACCACCAGCGCTTCGTCGACCTGTTCCGCAACGGCCGCCTCCCCGGCCTCTGAGGGCGCCGGATCACGGCCGCGGCTGTCCCCGGCGCGCCCCGGCGTAGTGGCAGGCGGCCTGCGACCCGGGCACGGAGGGGAGCACGGGCAGCGGCTGTGATCTGCACCGCCCCTCGACCCCGGCCTCGGCGGCCGCGCCCGCGGCCAGGACCTGGCAGCGCGGGTGGAAGCGGCAGCCCTGCGGGATCCGGGTCGGGTCCGGCGGCTCGCCGCCCAGCACGACCGGCGACGGCGACTCGGGGAGCACCGACAGCAGCGCCTGCGTGTAGGGGTGGGACGGCGACTTCAGGATCTGCTCGACGGGTCCTGACTCGACGATCCTGCCGAGATACATCACCGCGACGCGGTCGGCGATGTTCCAGGCCAGCCCGAGGTCGTGGGTGACCACCAGGGCCGACAGGCCCAGCTCGGCGCGGAGCCGCAGCAGCAGGGCGAGGATCTCGCCGCGGACCGAGGCGTCCAGCGAGGCCACCGGCTCGTCGGCCACCAGGAGCCGGGGCTCCAGCGCGAGGGCTCCGGCGATGACGACGCGCTGGCGCTGGCCGCCGGACAGCTCGTGGGGGTAGGAGTGGAAGAAGCGCTCCGGCGGGCGCAGCCCGGCGCGCGACAGCGCCGAGGCGACCCGCTCCTCCTCCCCGGCCAGGCGGTGGATCCGCGGCCCCTCGGCCACCGCCTCGTAGACGGTGTGCCGGGGGTTGAGCGACCCGGTCGGGTCCTGCAGCACGAGCTGCGCCTCGCGGCGGTACGCCTTCAGGGCGCGCGAGCCGTAGGACAGGGGCGCCCCGCCGTACAGGACCGATCCCGAGGTGGGCCGCTCCAGGCCGAGCAGGGTGCGCGCCAGCGTCGTCTTGCCGCAGCCGGACTCACCCACCAGCGCGACGATCTCCCCCTCGCCCACCTGGAGGTTCACCCCGTCCACCGCGCGGGCGCGCCGCCCGCGTGAGGAGAACTCCACGTGCAGGTCGCGGGCTTCCAGCAGGCTCATGTGGCCCCCTCCGTCGGTCGGACGACCGAGATGCGGTGCTTGCCGGTGCGTGTGATCCGCCCGGTCACTGGACCTCCTCCACCGGCCGGCCGGACACGGCGCCCCGCGCCCCGGGCTCCTCACCGTGCGCCCCTGGCTCCTCACCGTGCTCACCCTGTGCCCCGGCCGTCTCCGGCAGGACGCGCACGCACGCGGCGGTGTGCGGGGCCGGGCCGCCGCCCGCGGGCCACAGCTCGACCTCCCGCGACGCGCACGAGGGCAGGGAGACCTGGCACCTCGGGTGGAAGGAGCAGCCGGTGGGCAGGTGCCGGGGGTCGGGCGGGTCCCCGCCCAGGCCCTTGGGCGCCATCCGGGAGGCGGGGTCGCCGACCGTGGGGAAGGCGGCGGCCAGCGCCCGGCTGTAGGGATGGCGGGCGTCCTGGAAGACCTCGTGCGAGGGGCCCGACTCGACCACGCGCCCGGCGTACATGACCGCCAGCCGGTCGCACATCGAGGCCAGGACCGACAGGTCGTGGGAGATCATGATCATGCCGATGCCGTGCTCGGCGATGAGCGAGCGGATCAGCGCGAGCACCTGGGCCTGGATCATGACGTCCAGGGCCGTCGTCGGCTCGTCGGCGATGATCAGGCGTGGCGAGCAGGCCAGCGCCATGGCGATCATCACCCGCTGGCGCTGCCCGCCGGACAGCTCGTGCGGGTAGCCGCGGGCGCGCCAGGCGGGCATGCCGACCTGTTCCAGCAGCTCCGCCACCTTCCGGCGGGCCGCGGCCGGGGTCGCCAGCCCGTGGACCAGCAGGGGCTCGGCGAGCTGGTCCTCGATCCGCCGCACCGGGTTCAGGGCGTGCTGGGCCCCCTGGAAGACCACCGAGGCCGACGCCCACCGCACCGCGCGCAGCCGTCCCCACTTCATCGTGAGCACGTCCTCCCCGTCCAGCAGGATCTCGCCGGACACGCGCGCGTCCCGGGGCAGCAGCCGCAGCAGGGCCATGGCCAGCGTCGACTTGCCCGACCCGGACTCCCCCGCCACGCCGAGGGCCTGACCGGCGGCCAGGTCCAGGGACACCCCCCGTACGGCGGGCACCTCTCCGGCGGTGCCCCGGTAGGTCACCGTCACATCGCGCAGTTCGAGCAGAGTCACGAGGCCCCCCGCAGGCGTGGGTTGAGTACGGCCTCCAGCGCCCGGCCGCAGAGCGTGAACGCCATGACGACCGCGACGATGCACAGGCCGGGCGCGAGGATGTACCACCACGCGCCGGAGGTGGCGGCGCCCCAGTCGTAGGAGCCGCGCAGCATGCCGCCCCACGACACGCTGCCCGAGTCGGCGCCGAGGAAGGCCAGCGTCGACTCGGCGACGATGGCGCTGGCCACCTGCAGGGTGGTGTTGGCCAGCACCAGCGGGGCGACGTTCGGCAGCACGTGCCTGGTCATGATGTGCCAGTGTCCCGCGCCGAGGGCTCTGGAGCGTTCGATGTAGGGCCTGGCCTCGACCGACAGGGTCTGCGCCCGGATCAGCCGCGCGGTGGACGCCCAGGAGGTCACGCCGATCGCCAGGATGATGGTGGAGGTGCCGCCACCGAGGATGGCCGCGAGCACCAGGGCCAGCACGAGCGAGGGCAGGACCAGGAACCAGTCGGTGATCCGCATCAGCACGGCCGAGGTCCAGCCGCGGAAGTGGCCCGCCGCGATGCCCATCACCGTGCCGATGGTCATGCTGAGCAGGGCCGACATGAAGCCGATGAGCAGCGAGACACGCGAGCCCCACAGGATCATCAGCAGGACGGACCGGCCCGACTCGTCGGTGCCCAGCGGGAAGTCCAGGCTCGGGGCGGCCATCTTGGCGCCCGTCGCCTTGGTGACGTCCATCCCGGCCGGGTCGGTGACCAGCGGGGTGAGGAGGGCCAGGACGACGGCCGTGATCAGGATCGCGGCGCCGTACAGTCCGGCCCGCTGCCGGCGGTAGTCTCGCCAGAAGCGCGACAGCGCCGCCCTGCGGCGGGTCCAGGTGACGCTCACGCCGACCTCACCCTCGGGTCCAGGACGTGGTAGGCCACGTCGGCCAGCGTGTTCATGACGATCACCGCGGTGCACACCACCATGAACGTCCCCTGCATGACCGCGAAGTCCGGTCCCTTGATCGCCTCGTAGAACAGCAGACCGAGACCCGGCCAGGAGTAGACGGTCTCCACCGAGACCGCTCCCCCGACCACGAACCCGATGTGGATGAACACCAGCGTCACGGTCGGCAGGAGCGCGTTGGGCACGGCGTGGCGCCGCCGTACCTCGTCGTCGCGCAGCCCCTTGGCGCGCGCGGTGGTCACGTAGTCCTGGCCGATCTCGTCGAGCAGCGAGGAGCGCATGACCAGCAGGTACTGCGCGTAGACCACGGCGACCAGGGTGAGGCACGGCAGCACGAGGTGGTGGGCGACGTGCAGGAGGTAGGCGGGCCCGTCGGGCGCGTCGATCCCCTCCATGCCCCGGGTGGGGAACATCCCCGGGATCGGCCCCACCCCGGCGGCCAGGACCATCAGCAGCAGCAGTCCCAGCCAGAACGTCGGCACCGACCACAGGACGAGCGACAGGCCGGTGGACAGGCGGTCGAACCGGCTGCCGTGCTTCCACGCCGCCCGGGTGCCCTGCCACAGACCCAGGCTGACCGCGATGACCAGTCCGGTGCCCACCAGCACCAGCGTCGGGCCGACCCGCTCGCCGATGAGGTCGACGACCGGGCGCTTGTACTCGTAGGAGGTGCCGAGGTCCAGCCTGAGGGTCCGCAGCACGAAGTCGAGGAACTGCTGCGCCAGGGGCCTGTCGAGCCCCATCTGGTGGCGGAGCAGGTCGAGCTGTTCGGGGCTGAGCGGTACGTCGCGCGTGTAGGCGATCGCGGGGTCGCCGGGGATCAGCCGGAAGACGAAGAACGTCGCGACGATGACCATGGCGACGCTGAGCACGGCCCCGCCGGCCTTCGCCAGCGCGTAGCGCAGCACCGTCCGGCGGGCGCCGCGCTCCTGGCCGGAGCCCGCCGCCGGGCCGGCGGCGGGCTCGGTGTCGAGAGGCGCTGTCATCGAGGGGTCACTCGCGTTCGTCCGCCGCGGAGCGGCGCCGCCTGGCGAGCAGGAAACCGCCCGCGCCCAGGACGACCACGGCGGCGGCGATGCCCGCGACGAGGCCGGTGCCGAGGCCGCCGCCGGACGTGCCCGCCGCCGGCGCGGCCACCGCGTCCAGCGAGTAGAAGGGCCAGGAGCTGCTGCCGCCGTACAGCAGGCCCTTGTCCTCGGGGATCGGGGTGATGCTGGTGATCTTGTCCTTGCGGTAGCCCTCGAGGTTGTTGGGATAGTAGATGGCGATGACCGGGGCGTCGGTGTAGAGGCGCCTCTGCATCTGCTTGATGATCTCGATGCGCTTGGCGCGGTCGAGCTCGGTCAGCTGCTCCTGGTAGAGCTTCTCGTACTCGGGGTCGCAGTAGAACGACTCGGTGCCGCCGCCCTCGCCGCCTGCCGTGGGCCGGCGGCTGCACAGGTGGGTGGCCAGGACCTCCTCGGGGTCGGGGTTGACCGACCAGCCGCTGATCGCGATGTCGAACAGACCGGTGAAGCCGGTCTCCTCGGTGAACTTGCTGGAGTCGAGCTTCTTCGTCGTGAGCGCGATGCCGATGTCCTTCAACCAGCCGGTCAGGAACTGCGCGAGTTTGTCCTCGACCGGGACCTCGGTGTGGATGCTGAAGCGCATCTCCAGCTTGCGCTCGCCGTCGGGCATCGTCCGGATCCCGTCGGGACCCTTCTTGTAGCCGGCGTCATCGAGGATCTTGTTGGCCTTCGCCACGTCGTGGGTGACGAGGTCGTCGCCCTCGGCCTTCCAGAAGAAGTCCTTGTACATCGGCGGGATGACGGACCCGTCGGCCGGCACGGCCAGGCCGTTCTGCACCTGGTCGACCAGTGCCTGCTTGTCGATCGCGTAGTGGATGGCCTGCCGGACCTTCGGGTCCTTCAGGGCCGGGTGCCCGTCGCCGACCGGCTTGTCGTCGATCGTCTTCGCGCCGTGGTTGATCTGCAGGTAGGCGGCCCGGCGGCCGAGGGTGTTCCACTGGACGATGTCCGGAGCGCCCGCCAGCGCCTGGAACTGGGGAGCGTCCAGCCGGCCGATCAGGTCGATGTCGCCCTTCTTCAGGCCCGCGATGGCGGCCTCGGGGTTCTCGTAGAAGACGACGTGCAGCTCGTCGATCTTGGGGGCGCCCCGCCAGTAGTCGGGGTTGGCCCTGAGCTTGATGTAGGCGTCCTTCTTGTACTCGACCGGGAGGTACGGGCCACTGCCGGCGGCCGGGAACCGGTCGTTCTCGAACTTGCCGAGGTCGCCGACCTTCTCCCAGACGTGCTTGGGCACGATCGGGATGGGGTTCTCCAGCATCGAGGCCTGTGGCTTCTTGGTCTTGATGACCAGGGTCCGGTCATCGGTCGCCGTGACGCTCTCGAAGTTCTCCACCGCCGGACCGTTGGCCTGCTTGGCCGCGTCGACGGTCATGACCGTGTTGAAGGTCCACGCGGCGTCCTGCGCGGTGACCGGCCGGCCGTCCGACCACTTGGCGTTGGCACGGATCTTGAAGGTCCAGGTCAGCTTGTCGTCGGCCGTCTCCCACGACTCGGCCAGGTCGGGGCTCGGCTGCAGGGTCTTGGGGTCGGGGACGGTGAGGAAGCCGTACATCCACCGGTGGATGGAGGAGGAGACCACCCGGACCGCCAGGAACGGGTTCAGCGAGTCGACGGCCTGCAGGGCGCCCACTCGCACGATTTTCTTGCCCGTCGCGGGCGCCTGTCCGGCCAGCGCCTGCGTCGCCGGGAGTATCGCCAACAGCAGGGTCAGGCCGAGCGCGGCCAGCCGCGCGCCCATTCTCGTCATGGTGGTGTCCCATCTCCGAGCCGGTGGTCCGTTGTAGACGAAGGCACACCATAGAGACGCCGCACGTCAACGAGCGGTGGAAGATTGTTTCATTCTTGTTTCTTTCCGTGACGTTAATTTTCAACCAACCGTTCGGTATGGACGGGCGTCCGGCGGTGCGGCATGCTGCCGACCATGGATCTGTTCTCGGTGGAAGGCAAGACCGTCGTCGTCACCGGCGGCTCGCGCGGGATCGGCAGGATGATCGCGGCCGGTTTCGTGGCGGCCGGGGCGACCGTCTACATCTCCTCGCGCAAGGCCGCCGAGGTCGAGAAGACGGCCGCCGAGCTGGGATGCGTCGCCGTGCCGGCCGACCTGTCCACCGAGGACGGCGCCCGCACGCTCGTCGCGGCGGTCACCGCACGGGAGTCACGGCTGGACGTGCTGGTCAACAACGCCGGAGCGACCTGGGGCGCACCCCTTGAGGAGTATCCGGAGCACGCCTTCGACAAGCTCTGGGGGATCAACGTCAAGGGCGTCTTCCACCTGACCCAGCGCTTCCTGCCGCTGCTGCGCGCCGCCGCGACCCCGGAGGAGCCGGCCAGGGTGATCAACATCGGGTCGATCGACGGGATGCGGGTGCCCGCGATGGAGAACTACGCCTACTCGGCGGCCAAGGCGGCCGTGCACATGCTCACCCGGCACCTGTCCCAGCGGCTGGCCGGCGAGTCGATCACGGTCAACGCCATCGCGCCGGGCCCGTTCGAGTCGAAGATGATGGCCTTCGCGCTCGACGACCCGGCGACCCGCTCGGCGATCGAGTCCCACGTGCCGCTGGGCCGCATCGGCAGCCCGGAGGACATGGCCGGCACCGCGATCTTCCTGTCGTCGCGGGCGGGCGCCTATCTCACCGGGGCGGTCATCCCCGTGGACGGCGGCATCTCCGCCCGCGGCTAGTCCCGTCCCGCCACTCGCCGGGCTCCCGCGGCCCGCGGTAGCGTGGGAGCCGGCCTCTCCGAGCGGCAACCTCACCCTCGGTCCCGGTCCATCGCGCGGAGTCGGAGGTGATCACGGTGCATCCGGTCCCATGACAGCCCCATCCCGGGGTGTCACGGAGCCGAAAGGTGACCGTATGAGCAAGACCGACAAGACCCGGCCCTGGTGGGTGCGGATGGCCGAGGCGCCGATGGTGACCTGCCTGCCCGTGCATGATCACCGGTCCGGGCCGTGCACGCTACCGGAGGAGATCACCGCCGACAGCGCGTCCCTGAGCCACCGCACGGACGGTTGTTACTGGGGCGCCACCGCCCACACCTACTACCTGTTCCACTGCGGCCGCGGTGACGGGGGCCGGGAGTGGTACCGCTTCCGGCGCGAAGAGCGCCGCCGCAGCCGTCACCAGGCACGCCACGCGCTACGCGCCTATCACGGCGAAGACTGAGAGCCGAGGGCCGGACGTCGGCGGGCACCGCCCCCTGCCCCGTCCGGCCCGAGAGCAGAGGCTCGACTTCCCCGGCCGGCCGGAGAGCAGAGGCTCGACGCCAGCACATCGCGCCACAAAACGCCTATCGATCCTTAAATGGGACAATGCGTTGAATAGGCCGCAAGCATTAAATCATGTCCCTTAATGGGGATATCAACTACAACAAATCCCCCTTGTTCGCAATTAATGTGATGTGACATATTACGCGTGACACTCCCCGTTTCCGAAAGGAACTCCCCCCACGTGCGTAAGCTCATCACCATGCTCGCGGCCGGGCTGGTCGGGACGGCCCTGGGCGCCTCCGCGCTGCCCGGCCTCGCCGCCGCGGACCCGGACCCGGCCCCCAAGCTTCCCGCCGCCAAGCCCGGGGACGGCCGGCATTCGGACGCGGTCAGCCCGTTCGCGGTCGAAGAGCAGTCCCTCCGGACCAAGGCCATGGAGCAGGCGCTGACCGCCCCCCAGGCGGGCAAGCGCTCCTCGGGCAAGGTCAAGGTCGGCGACCGGTACGTCGAGCTCGCCCTCGAACGCAAGGACAAGATCTTCACCGTGCTCGCCGAGTTCGGCAACAAGATCGACAACACGACCCTGCACGGAGGAAAGATCCGCTACGGCGGCGTACCCGGCCCGCTGCACAACCAGATCCCCAGACCCCAGCGGGGCTACGACAACCACACGCTCTGGCAGCGGGACTTCAGCCGGGCCTACTACCAGGACATCTACTTCAACGGCGCCCAGGGCGCCAACTCGCTGCGCAACTTCTACCGGCTCCAGTCCGCCGGCCGGTACGACTTCGACGGCTACGTCTCCGACTGGGTGAAGGTCCCCTACAACGAGTCCCGCTACGGCACCCCCCGCTGCGACAGCGGCCTGGACTGCGACACCCCCCTGTTCGACTTCGTCAAAGACTCCGCCAACGCCTGGTACGACGCCGAGCGCGCCAAGGGCCGCAGCGTCGAGGACATCACGGCCGAGCTCAAGTCCTACGACGTCTGGGACCGCTACGACCACGACTTCGACGGCGACTTCGACGAGCCCGACGGCTACATCGACCGCTTCCAGGTGATCCACGCCGGTGTCGACGAGACATGGGGCGGCGGCGCGCAGGGCGCGGACGCGCTGTGGGCGGTCAACCACGACGCCTACTGGAACCTGCGCGGGAGCTCCGGTCCGGCGGGCAACCTGCGGGGCGGCACCCAGATCGGCGACACCGGCGTCTGGGTCGGCAAGTTCCTGACCGCCGGCGAGAACAGCGGCGTCGGCCTGATCGCCCACGAGTACGGCCACGACCTGGGCTTACCCGACCTGTACGACGGCGGCGGGAGCAACAGCGTCCAGTTCTGGTCGCTCATGTCCAGCGCCTCGTACCTGAGCAGGAAGGACGGACCGAGCGGCGAGTATCCGGGCGACCTGGACGCCTGGAGCAAACTGCGGCTCGGCTGGCTGTCCCACGACAGGGCCAAGGCCGCCACGGCGTCCACCCACACCCTCGGCGTGAGCTCCTACAACACCGCCGACCCACAGGCCGTCATCGTCGACCTGCCACCGCACACGGTCACCACCGAGCTGGTCGAGCCGGCCCAGGGCTCCCATCAGTGGTGGAGCGGCAGGGGCGACTACCTCAACGAGACGCTCAGCCGCGAGATCGACCTGACCGGCGCGGCCCCGGCCGTCCTGAACGCCAAGGTCTGGTACCAGATCGAGCAGGACTTCGACTACCTCTACGCCGAGGTCTCCGAGGACGGCAAGGTCTGGACGCCGATCGGCGGCACCGTCGGCGGGCAGCCGATCCCGAGCGTCAACGGCGTGCCCGGCATCACCGGACGCAGCGGCTGGACCGACCTGAGCCTCCCGCTGGACGCCTACCGGGGGAAGAAGATCCAGTTCCGGTTCCGCTACTTCACCGACACCAACACCGCCGAGAACGGCTTCATCGTCGACGCCGTCACCGGCGCCGTCACCGACGACGCCGAGAACGGCGACAACGGCTGGAGCGCGGCGGGCTTCAGCCGCGTCGGCAAGACCGGGACCAAGCAACACCCCCGCGCCTACATCGCCGAGAACCGGCGCTACACCGGCTACGGCGCCTACCTCAAGACCGGCCCCTACAGCGCAGGCTTCTCCAACGACCCCACCCGGCGCGAGATCTACGAGCACTACTCCTACCGGGAGGGCGTCCTCGTCTGGCTCTGGGACACCTACTACACCGACAACGCCACCCGTAACCACCCCGGCGAGGGCATGATCCTGCCCATCGACGCCCACCCGGTCCCGCTGCTCTGGAAAGACAACAGCATGGTCAACGACCGGCTCCAGGGCTTCGACGCCCCCTTCGGCCTGTCCTCCACCGGCCGTTTCGCGCTGCACAAGGACAGCGCCAAGACGACCTTCCCCTCGCTCCCCGCCGTCCCGGCCTTCAACGACCGCACCGGCGTCTACTGGTACAGCACCAGCCCCCTGCTGGGCGTCCGGCCTCCCGACACCAACACCGAGATCAAGGTGGTCCGGGAAGCCGCCAAGGGCCTTCGCACCACCATCACGGTGGGCCCCGCCTCCTGAGCGGGCGCGGGCTCGCGTTCCACCGGGCCCGGAGAGCCCGGATCCCGGCGGCCGATGACGGCCGCCTGCCACCCGCGGCCGGGTGAGCACGCGGGGGCGAACGCGCGGGGGCGCGCGACCGTGGTCGCGCGCCCCCGCTCATTCAGTCGCCCCGGGCCGGATCAGTAGATGACCGGCACATCGACGGAGACGGAGGTCGGGCCGGGCAGGGGCGTGCCGCCGCCACCGGGGCCCACCGGGCCGGGGGTGATCTCCACCTTGGCGCGGACCGTGGTCCCGGAGGCCACGGTCGTGGTGACGCCCTCGACGGTGAAGGTGTTGTTCCAGATGCTCAGCGCCTGGCTCCCCGACCCGAGCGGGGCACCGCCGACGATCGCGCCGGAGACCAGCGCACCGACGCTGCGGGGGTTGACCGGGGGCTCGGAGATGCCTAGGGCGCCGATGATCCCGTAGACCCGCACCTGACCGCCGGTGACGTCCACGCACGCCTTGACGTTCAGCCCCTGGATCGGACCGCTGGTGCTGCATGTGGTCGTCGTCGTGAGAGTCGCGGCCGAGGCGGGAGTGCTCATCGCGAGCCCGCCGGCGATGGCGGCCCCGGCCATCACGAGCGCGAGACCGCGGTTGACGATCTGGTTCATCGAATTCCTCCGTTGGGATCGGGCGCCCAGCCCCGTTGCCGGGCGCCCGTGATTTATAAGATGCCACATGTCACATTGCACAGGGGTGAGCTCCAAGAGAATTGCCGGAAAATTGCTTGGAGCGCCTTGGAACGCTGCAATCCTGCGGCGCCATGCAATGAAACGCCGCGCCAGATCGGCACCCCACCGGACGCCATTCGCCCTACTGCGGGCGATACCGAGTCCGCCCTTAATTAAGGGCATTACACAATCCAATTAAGGGCCTTACCCAATATCGGGAATCGGCTTCTCCGGCACCACCCGCCGCAAACCGCGCCGGCCTCGACCAGGCCCTCGCCACCGGAGTTCGGAGCGGCGCCGGCCGACGTCGGCCTGCCGCGCCGCTCGCACGGCTCGGTCTCACTGCCCCGAGCCGGCCGCCGGCTGACCCGGCTCAGGCCCGGGCGGCGCGTTCGATCGCCACCCCCACCCCGTCGAGCAGGTGGTCCAGGCCGGCGCGGAAGTCGTCGTCCGGGCCGGCCCCTGGGCGGGGGGCGAACACCCCGGCCTCGACGGCGCGGGCCAGCGCCGGGAACCGGCCGGGGTCGGCGAGCTCGGTGAGCAGGGCGGCGTACGTCTCGTCGGCCTTTTCCTCCGGTTCGGCGGTCATGGACGTCAGGAGCTGGGCCGCGCCGCGTACGTAGTGCACCGTCAGCATGACGATTGAGAGCCGGGCCCGCGGGTCCAGCGGCGTGCCGTCGAGGGCGCGCAGCGCGGCGTCCAGCCAGGCGAGCTGGCCGGGGTCCATCGGCGGGGAGTTCACCAGCTGGACGATCCATGGATGCCGTAGGTAGACGCCGAACAGCTCGACGGCCCACCGGGTGAGTGAGCCGCGCCAGTCGGCCGGCGCCGTGCCGAACTCCGGCGGCGGGCCGGGCGCGGCGGCCAGCATGAACAGCTGCAGGTCGTCCTTGCCGGCCACGTGCCGGTACAGCGACATGGGCGCGCAGCCGAGCCGGTCGGCGAGCCGGGCCATGGACAGCGCGGCCAGGCCCTCCTCGTCGGCGAGGGCGACGGCCGCCGCCACGATCCGCTCCAGGCTGAGCGCGGGCGTGCGTCCCCGCCCCTTCGGCTTGGTCCGCCCCCACAGCACGTTCAGCGCGTGTGGCAGCCCGTCTTCGATGTCGTCCGGCATTCCAGGAGCCTACCAGTTTGCGTATGGCCTACGCATTGCGTATATGATACGCAGTAAGCGTATGGCATACGCATCTGCTCGACCATCCCCCTTGGAGCCGTCATGCACACGACGATCGACAGCCCTCCGCCGGTACCGGCCCACCGACGTCCGTGGTGGCGGCGCCCCTGGACGGCGCCGCTCGGCCTGCTCACGGCCGGATTCCTCGCGTTCTCGCTGCCGCCGTACCTGACCGGGGACCCGTCGCTGTCCCGGGTGCCGCAGCCAGAGGGGTTCGGCCTGCACTACCCGCTGCTCGTGGCACACGTGCTGGTCGCCACGGTCGCCATGGTCACCGCGTTCTTCCAGGTGTGGCCGTGGTTCCGCCGACGGCACCCGGTGTGGCACCGGCGCGCCGGGCGGGTCTACGTGTTCGCCGGGGTGCTGCCGGCCGGCCTGACCGGCCTGGCCATCGGGGCAGGCAGCCCGTTCGGGCTGTTCCTCGCGGTCAGCGACGTGCTCCTCGCCCTGCTGTGGCTCGCCTTCACCGGGGCGGGCTGGCGCGCCGCCCGCGCCCGCCGGTACGCCGACCACCGGCGCTGGATGCTGCGCAGCACCGTGCTGACCTACTCCATCATCACCAACCGGGTGTGGACCGTGATCCTGATCATCGCCCTGCCCCCGCTGCAGGACACCGTCTTCCACGGCGACCCCAACCTGGTGGCGTGGACGACCTCCGGGCTGGCCGGCTGGCTCGGCTGGACGATCCCGCTGCTGGCCATGGAGTGGTACCTGGAGCGCGAGGTGGCCCGCCGCGGCCGCCGCAGCACGCTCGCGGCCTGATCCCGGAGGCCGATCCCGGAACGGTCCCGGAACGACCGCCCGCCCCGGAACCGCCGCCGGCTTCGACCCGGCCCCCAGCCCCCGATCGCGGACCTGTGGAACGTCTGGGACGGGGTCGAGGAGTACGCCAACGGCGGCACCACGGCCTGCGCCGAGACCGCCGATCTCGTCGTCGACGAGATCGCTGAGCGCCACCCTGTCGCGTCCGGCCGTCAGAGCCGGCGCATCCGTCCAAGGAGGAACAATGAAGATCACCATTGACCGTGCCAGGTGCGCCGGCCTGGGCATCTGCGAGTCGCTCGCTCCGGAGTACTTCGAGGTCGACGGCGACGGTGAGCTGGTCCTGCTGCGGGAGGACATGCCGGAGGAGGACCTCGACGGGCTGCGGGCGGCGGTCGAGGGCTGCCCGACCGAAGCGCTGCGGCTCAAGTCATGACCGAGCGGCGGCTGGTGGTCGCCGGAGCCTCCCTGGCGGGCCTGCGGGCGGTCGAGGCGGCCCGCAGGAGCGGCTTCGACGGCTCCATCACCCTCATCGGTGCCGAACCCCACCTGCCCTACGACCGGCCGCCGCTGTCCAAGGAGTTCCTGGGCGGGGCCGGGCTGCCCCCCTTCCGTTCCGAAGACGTGCTCCGCGACGGACTGGGTACCGAACTGGCGCTCGGCACGGCGGCGACCGCACTGGACACCGCTGCCCGGACCGTCCGGGCCGGGGATCGCGAGTACGGCTACGACGCCCTGGTCATCGCGACCGGTGCCACGGCCCGGACCCTGCCGGGCACCGAGGGGCTGGACGGGGTCCACACCCTGCGCACCCGCGACGACGCGATCGCCGTACGGCGGGCGCTGGACGCCGGTGCCCGCACGGTCGTCGTCGGCGCCGGATTCATCGGCTCCGAGGTCGCCTCCGCCGCCCGCGAGCGCGGCCTGGAGGTGACGATCGTCGAGGCGCTGCCCACCCCGCTGGCGCGCGCGGTCGGCGAGACCATGGGAACGGCCTGCGCCGTCCTGCACACACGCAACGGCACGGATCTGCGATGCGGGGCCGGTGTGGCAGCCGTCGAGGGCGAGAGGAGGGTCGAGCGGGTCCGGCTCACCGACGGGACCGTGCTGCCGGCCGACCTGGTGGTGGCCGGCATCGGCGCGGTGCCCGCCGTCGACTGGCTCGCCGGGTCGGGGCTGTCCCTGGACAACGGTGTCGTCTGCGACGAGACCCTGTGCACCGGAGCTCCAGGGGTGTACGCCGCCGGGGACGTCGCCCGCTGGCGCAATCCGGCGTTCGATCGGCACATGCGGCTGGAGCACTGGACCAGCGCGGCCGAGCAGGGGGCCGTCGCAGCGCGCAACGCACTCGACCCCGGCAACGCCAAGCCGTACTCCACGGTGCCGTATTTCTGGTCGGATTGGTACGGCTCGCGCATCCAGTTCGTCGGGGTCCCGGCCACCGATGAGATCCGCGTGATCGACGGAGACCCCGGCGGGAACCACTTCGTCGCTCTCTATCGAGAAGGCGGTCGCCTGGCCGGGACTCTGACGATGAACGGTCAGGCTCAGATCATGAAGTACCGCGGGCTCATCATGCGCGGTGCCTCGTGGGCCGAGGGCCTGGAGTTCGCCGAGCGCCGCAGGGCCGCGGCCATGGAGAAGGTGTGACAGGGAGATACCGGCGGTGAGCGTTGACACGACCGGCCGGAAGGCGCAGCCCCCACCGGGCAGGCCCGGCCGCCTGCCGTGCAGCGCGGGCAGGTCGTCCTGGGTGCGCCCTGATGAATCTTCTCCACCTGGATGTCGTGCGCCGTTACCACCGGGACCCCTGCCCAACGGCACGACAGCGCGCCGGTGGACCAGCGTGGCGTTGTACCCGGACGCCGCGCCACCGTCGCGATCCGGCTATGGCGGGGACGGTCTGTCGGGTGCGCTGGTGGCCCGGATGAAGCGTGCGCCCCACTCCTGGACGTGCGCGGCGAACTCCGGCGGCCCCAGCACCTCGAACTCGGCGCCCACATTGCCCAGCGCCTGGGTCGGCCAATCGAGAGAGGTCGAGGTCATGGTGATCCGGCAGGTGCCGTGGTCGAGCGGTTCGATCGTGCCCCACTGACCGACCGCCTGCCGTACCCGGGCCGCGGGGGCGTGGACGAGCGCCTGGACCGTGTACGGCGCCGGCGCCCCGCCGGCTTCCTGGACGAAGGCCGCGGCGTCCTCGGCCGGGAGCGGACGCGGTCGGAAGCGCGTGCCGGTCGCGGCCGGCTCGGTCAGCCTGTCGAGGCGGAAGCTGCGCCAGTCGTGCCGGGCCAGGTCGTAGGCGACCAGGTACCATCGTCCGCCGAGGGCGACGACGCGGTGCGGCTCGACCTCGCGCTCGGTGGGGGCGGAGCGTCTGGCGGTGTAGCCGAAGCGCAGCCGCTCCTGGTCCCGGCAGGCCTGGGCGACCGCGGTGAGCACTCCCGCGGCGACGACCGGCCCGGATGCGGCGACGGAGAGGGTCATCTCCCGCAGGGCGTCCACCCTGGCCCGCAGCCTGGGCGGCAGGACCTGAACCACCTTGGTGAGTGCGCGCAGCGACGCCTCCTGCATCCCGGCGATCCCGCTCTGCGCCACGTCACCGATGCCCACCGCGAGGGCCACCGCCTCCTCGTCATCCAGCAGCAGCGGCGGCAGGACCGCACCGGGCGCGAGCTGGTAGCCGCCGTCGGTGCCGCGGGCCGCGCTGACCGGGTAGCCGAGCTCGCGCAGCCGGTCAACGTCGCGGCGCAGGGTCCGCTCGGACACCCCGAGCCGCTCGGCCAGTTCCATGCCGGGCCAGTGGCGGTGGGTCTGCAGCAGCGAGAGCAGCGTGAGAGTCCGTGAGCTGGTGTTCGCCATACCACCATCCTCGCCCGACTTCCGGTCAAAAAGTGACCGGAAGCCTCTCTAGAGTCGATTTCGAAGGCCGCACCGACATAAGGACCAAGAGATGATCACCCGCGAGATCCAGCTGACCGCACAGGTCGTCGGCACCCCCACGCTCGACCACTTCACTGTCACCACGACCGAGGTGGAGGGCGAGGTTGTGGTGCGGACTGACCGGATCGGGCTCGCCGCGACCTACCTGGAGCTGATGCGCGCCGACTGCACCATCCCGGTACCGGCCTGGCAGCCGGGCCGGCGGGTGGGCGTGGCCGCCATCGGCACCGTCGTCCGGTCCGACAGCCCCGAGCTCGCGGTCGGTGACCTGGTCCAGTCGATGACCGGCTGGAGCGAGTACTCGGCGGGCCCGGCCATCCAGTACACCAAGCTTGATCCCGTCGTGGACCCCGGCTACTACCTCGGTCAGGGGCCCACGGCCTACTACGGGATGGCCGACGTGGCGGGCGTCGGCGAGGGCGACGTGGTGTTCGTCTCCGGCGCGGCGGGCGGGGTCGGCTCGCTGGCCGGGCAGATCGCCAAGTGCCTGGGCGCGGCGCGGGTGATCGGCAGCGCCGGCAGCCCGGCCAAGGTCGACTATCTGGTGAACGAGCTCGGCTACGACGCCGCCTTCGACTACCGCGACGGCTCGGTGGCCGACCGGCTCCGAGAGCTCGCGCCCGAGGGCATTTCGGTGTTCTTCGACGTCGTGGGCGGCGAGCAGTATCAGGCCGCGCTGCAGACGGCCAGGCCCGGCGCCCGCTTCGCGCTGTGCGGCTCGCTGTCCAGCCAGCTCGGCGGTGCGGCGGAGCGCTTCCCCAAGCCCGATCACGCCGCGGCCCAGGCCCTGGGCGTCGAGCTGCTGCCGTTCTCCTGCTACCACACCCCCGACCAGATCGCCGCCTGGCGGGAACACTTCAGCACCTGGCTGGGCGAGGGCCGCTTCGTCTACCCGCAGACGGTCGTCAAGGGCGGGATCGAGGACGTGCCGCAGGCGTTCCTGTCCCTGCTCCAGGGGTCCTACCGGGGCAATGTCTCGGTGCGGCTGTCGTGACGACGCTCTCGAGCGGGGCCCTGAACCGGGCCCTGCCGGGCCGCCGGTCGACAACGTGTCGGGGAAGCCGTCTCAGCCGAGCCGGCTCGCGCCCTCGACCAGCTCGGCGATGTTCGCGGCCGCCGCGAAGCTCAGCCGGAGGTAGGCGTCGGGGGGCTCGGCGGGGAAGTAGCGGTTGCCGGGGTTGACGAAGACGCCGCGGGCCTGGGCGGCGTCGGCCACAGCGACGGCCTGCCGGCCGGACGGCAGCCGGACCCACAGGTGGAGCCCGCCCTCCGGCACTCGGGTGAGCGTCCAATCGGGGACCTGGCGGGCCAGGGCGCCGGCGAGGGCGGCGCACCGTTCGCGCAGCGCGCCGGCCAGAGCCTGGAGGTGGCGATCCCACGCAGGCGTGCTGAGCAACTCGATCGCCGCCTCCTGCAGCGGCCGGGCGACGAAGAAGTCGTCGACGTAGCGCATGCCGAGCAGCCGCCGCGTCACCGGGCCGCGGGCGATGACGGCGCCGATGCGCAGGCTGGGAGAGGCGGGCTTGGTCAGGGAGGTCAGGTGGACGACGGTCCCGTCGGGGTCGTCGGCGACCAGCGGGGCGAGCGGGGGGCGTCCGTGGCCGAGGTGCCTGGCGAAGTCGTCCTCGATGAGGAAGGCGCCCGCGGCCCGCGCGACCTCGACGATCCGGCGGCGCCTGTCGGGGGCCAGCACCGTCCCCGTGGGGTTGTGGAAGGTGGGCTGGCAGTACAGAAGGGAGGCTCCGGTCATGTCGAAGGCGCTCGCCAGCAGGTCGGGACGGACGCCGTCGTCGTCCATGGGGACGGGGATCGGGCGCAGCCCCGCGGCCCGGGCGGCGGCCAGGGCCCCCGGGTAGGTGGGCGACTCCATCAGCACCGGGCTCCCCGGTGCCGCGACGGCGCGGAACAGCATGGACAGCGCGCCCTGGCCGCCACCGGTGATCAGCACGTCCTGCGCGGTCACGGCGCCGCCCACCGCTCGGGCGAAGATGGCGCGCAGTGGTTCCAGGCCCGCTGTCGGCGCGCGGTGCCAGGCGTCCGGGCGGCGCGCCGCGCGGGCGAGGGCGGCCGCCAGCGCCCGCGTCGGCTGCAGCGTCTCGTGAAGGTAGCCGCCGGACATCGCGATCCCTCCCTCCAGCGGAGGGTGGGCCGCCTCGACGGCGTTGCCCGGGTCGTACTCCCGGCCGGCCAGCGTGATCTCCTGCCACGACGTGTCACCCGGCGTCGCGGCCGGACGGGCCGGGCGAGGGGCGACGAACGTGCCGATTCCCGGGCGGGTGACCACGGTGCCCTCGGCGATCAGCACGGCGATCGCACGGGACACCGTGCCGGGCCCGACCCGGAAGCGCTCGATCAGCTCTCGGCTGCTCGGCAACCGGTCGCCGGGCGCCATACGGGCCAGCAGGGGCCGGAGGCTCTCGACCAACTCCGCAGAAGTGCTACTGTCCGCCACGGAAATCAATAGTAGTACTACTGGCATCGCTGCAGAATCACCTCCGGCGGAGGGCCGGCGCCGGCATGGTGGTCTGTTCTCAGGTGCAGAACTCGGCGTTCAGGGCCTGGTTCATGGCCTGGTCGACGGCGGCGTCGTCGGGGGCGGGCAGGGCGGTGGCGGCGACGGTGATGCTGCGGCGGTCGGTGTGGAAGCTGTAGGTGGCATATCCGGGGATGTGGCCCTTGTGCCCCCAGACGGTCGTGCCGCAGGTGAGGGTGAGTTTCATCAGGCCCAGGCCGTAGGTGAAGCCGGGGGTGACCGGGACGGTCTGTTTCATCTGGGTGAGCAGGCGGGCCGGGAACAGCCGGCCGTGCAGCAGCAGGGTGAAGAAGCGGTTGACGTCGGCGGCGGTGGAGATGACGGCGCCGGCGGCCCAGGCGTTGGAGGGGTTGAAGCTGGTGATGTCCTCGAGGTGGTTGTTCTCATCGCGCATGTAGCCGCGGGGGTGGGCTCCGGCGATGGCGCGGGTGGTGGTGGGCAGGTGGGTGGCGGGCAGGATGTGCGGGCTGAGCAGGCGAGTGTGCAGGGCGCGGGTCAGGTTCTGGCCGGTGATCTTCTCGATCAGCAGGCCGAGTGCGGTGTAGCCGGTGTTGGAGTAGGCCCAGGCGCCGCCGGGGGCGGAGGTGGGCGGCAGGCCGGTGCCGATGGCGATCAGTCGCCGGGGGGTGTAGGTGGTGATGGCCAGGCGGCGCAGTCCGGCCGGGGTGTTGCCGAAGGTGGCGGCATAGTCGGCGATGCCGCTGGTGTGGTTGAGCAGCATCCGGACGGTGATCTGATCGCCGTGGGGCAGCAGGCCGGGCAGGTGCCGGTCGATGGGGTCGTCCAGGGCGAGCTTGTTCTCGCCGGCGAGTTGGAGGATCAGTGCGGCGATGTAGGTTTTGGTGACGCTGCCGATGCGCCAGCGCGCGTTGGGCGGGACGGGGGCGTGGGTGCGGGTGTCGCCGGTGCCGGCGGTGCCGCTCCAGCGGCCGTTCTCGTCGCGGG
The DNA here is from genome assembly GCF_030811595.1 of Streptosporangium brasiliense. Taxonomy (NCBI): domain Bacteria; kingdom Bacillati; phylum Actinomycetota; class Actinomycetes; order Streptosporangiales; family Streptosporangiaceae; genus Streptosporangium; species Streptosporangium brasiliense. The sequence goes on along the minus strand of NZ_JAUSRB010000001.1, from coordinate 451,839 downwards.
TCTCGGCCAGGGCGCCGGGGGCTCCGGCGGTGACGATCGCCTCCAGGGCGGCCTGGACCGCCTGCCGGCGGGTGGGCGGGGCGGATGCGGTGTGCTGGGCGGCGGCCGGTGTGGGTGCCGAGGCCAGCAGCAGCGGCAGAGTGAGCAGTAGCGGGGCGAGGGCGTGCGGTTTCACCAGGGGTCTCCTTGGTCAGGGATCACGGCCGCAAGACGGTGGATCTCGATTCCGAAAAGCTCGGAGGGTGCCCCGGGGACGGCCCGCCGCAGGTGTGCGGGCCGGCCCCGGGGGCGTTCAGGACGGGATGGTCACCCGGCTCGGCGCGCGTTGTGGGATCAGCCGGCCTTCGCGGCGCTTTCGGTCATGGGCCGGCAGGGCGGTGTCTGGAAGACCACGCCGTCCAGGAAGTTGCCGAACGTCGGGCGGCCTCCGGCGGCCGATACCGACTTGAAGGCGAACCGGGTGACGGTCTGCCCGGCGGGCACGACGTAGGTGCCGCTGTAGTGGCCCCAGGCGGTGTTGCCGTCGGAGATGTCCGGGGAGGAGGCTCCGGTCGGAGTCTGGGGCACGGGTGCGCCCGGGGCGCCGATGAGAACCCGCATCACGTCGGTCCCCAGACGGCCTCGGTGATACAGCGACCAGGTCATCTGGGTGCCGGGAACGGTGGGGACGTCCTGGTAGAGCGTGGAGACCTGGTTGGCGTTGAGTTCGGCGAACTGCCGGCCGTCGGCTGCCGGGACCCCGCCCGCGCCGCTGGGCCAGAACTCCAGCTTGTTGTCGGTGGCGGTGGTGTGCCAGCCGACGGCGGGGTTGGTGGAGGCGTCGGGGATGTTCCAGTCGATCCGGCGCACGGCGGGTGTCTCGAAGCTGCCGTTGACCAGGTTGATGGGCTCGCGGGTGCAGGTGACGGTGACGGTGACCGTGGCGGTGGAACTTCCGCAGGCGGTGGTGATGGTGTAGGCGAAGGTGTCGGTGCCGCCCAGGCCCGGGTCGGGCGTGTAGACGACGGTGTTGCCGGAGATCGTCGCGGCGCCGTGGCGGGGCTGGGTGACGCTGGTGATCGTCGGCGCGGTCGCGGTGTCGTTGGCCAGCACGGGCACGGTGACGGCGGTGCCCTCCGTGGTGGTGGCGGTGTCGTCGACGGCGTTGGTGGGCGAGATGGACTGGCCGCTGACGATGTGGATCGGCGGGGCGGGGGCGTTGTTCCCGAGCTGGCCCGGGAAGGCGATGACGCTGCTGATCCCGGTCGGCCGGATGGTCATGCTGCGCCCGACGGTGCCCGGCCTGACCCGGAAGGTGATGACCTTCGCGGCCGGGTCGGTCTTGGTGCCCGGCGAGGTGATCGACAGGGTGTTGCCGTTGATGACGCCGGTCCCGGACTGGCCGACGATGTCGGCGCTGGCTCGCAGGGACGACAGGTCCCAGGTGGTGGTGTAGGTGCGCACCAGCAGCGGCCAGCGGGCCGTGCGGTGCGTCAGGGTGAGGGTGAAGGTGCTGCCCGGTGCGATCTGCCCGCCCCACAGGGAGGGGGAGGTGGTGACCGCCACCGACCCGTTGCCCAGCCTCATGCCGAGCACGTTCTTCCAGTAGTAGTCGACGGGGTAGTTGTGCTGCCCGTGCCGGATGCAGGGTGCGGCGGCCTGTGTGGTGGCCTGCCGCGTTGTAGCGCCGGTGTGCGCATCGGTGTCGGCTACCGCCGGGGTCACCCATGCGGCCAGCAGCGTGGTCAGGGCACAGGTAAGCGTGGTGAGCGCGGACCTGGGCCGTTGCGATATCGCCATGGAACTCCCGATCTGTGTGGGGACACGTTCAAGATCAAATACATGGCGATGTTACTGAATGCAACCGGAGGATTTCGTTCAGTGGCAGCCGCGGTGATTCCGTGTCGCCCTCGCCGATCACCGCCCGCCGATCACCGCCCGCCGACCACCGCCCGCCGATCGCTTCCTCCGGCGCGCACCGCCGGCGCTGGAAAGTCACGCTCCCGCCCGAACCGTCGATGAGATGGACTCCCGCGGGCGGGACAGCCGAGGGGGTGCGAGGTCCCGGTCGCCGGCGGGCGGGGTTGTCCCTGGCGGGGGCGCGTGGGGGCGGTCCCCGGCGAGCGCGATCAGCGCTTGTTTCCCCGCCGGATCGACGCTCAAGGCCCAGCGCAGCTTGACCGCGATCCATTCGGCCAGACACCGGCAGCGGGTCGGGGCATACGGCGGCAGCCACTGGCCGGGATCCTTGTCGGCTTTGCTGCGGTTGCTGCGCGCGGTGACCGCGACCAGGTGGTGCCGCCCGTCCAGGCGCCCTCCTCGACCCCCGCATCAGGCTCGGGTGACTTGGCGGCCGGCTCCGGATCGGGCATTGACGGAGATTAATTACATGTTTTGATGAGATAAGTCAGAAAATTTCCACACAGCTGCACCATCGGACCCGGGGGACCGTCGGAGCCCACCCCAGGAGGATGCGCATGGCGCGCAGCCAGCCCACTGACCCGCCCGTCGACTTACTCGCAGCAGTCCAAGGAGAAGTCTCCTGGTTCTGCTGCGGCACGGCCTGGGGGCCGTGCAGCAGCACCGGTAAGGGAGCCTGCGGCACCTGCAACTCCGGGAACCTGCAACACGCCTGGCCCAACACCTCCGACGCCTGCTGGTCGATCACCCGGCCGGACAGCTGCGGCGTCTCGCTGTCCCGCAGGACCTGCGGTTTCAACCACCGCATCACGGCGCTGTGCAGCGGCGCCGCCGTCGTCACCTCCATCGCCGACTGCGGACCGCAGACGGACCTGTTCTGCGGCGAGCGCAGCTGCTGCGGCGCGACCTGCGCGAGCAACCGGCTGATCGACCTGACCCCGGCCGCCTACAGCCGGATCGCCAGCCTCTCGACCGGCCTGCGGCCGTGCGAGATCTCGGTCCCCTAGGAGGCGGTCCGATGACCAGCAGAAGGCAACTGCTCAAGTCCGCCCTGCTCGGCGGCGGAGCCGGCGTCGTCGCCGCGACCGCGCTGGGATCGCTCGGCCCGGAGGCGGCCTTCGGCGCCGTGGCACCCGAGATCGAGCCCGGCACCCCCGACCCCAACTTCGCCGAGGGACGGATCCGTTCCATCAAGGACAACACGCTCTTCGTCCTGGGATCGAACATGGTCTTCCACCGCATCAGGGTCGTCGACGGCACGAGCCTGTGGAAGCTCGGTCCCGTCGCCTTCGACCAGGCCAGACCCGGTGACGGGCTCTACGCCCGGGGCGTCCGGATGCCCGACGGGGTGCTCGCCGCCGAGGCGGTGTGGCTCAACATCGTCAACATCAAGGGCCACATCAGGAACATCACCAGCGAGAAGATCCACCTGGACCACAAGGGGCAGGAGATCCTCTGCCACCGCGTGCCGGGCAGATCGGTCGCCGTCTACTCCGACTCGCCGCCCTCCGCCGACCTGTCGCTGCTGCGGGTGAGCCAGCACGTGCAGGTCCTGGGCGCCTGGCGGCCCGACACCAACGAAGTCGACATCGCCACCGTCTTCTCCCCTCATTAGGAGCGACAGATGCATGGGATCGCCGCGCTGCAGCCGTATGTGATCGGCTCCTTCCTGCTCTGGGCCGCGCTGGTGAAACTGCTCAGCCGGAAGATGCGGGCGCGGGCCGGGCAGAGCGCGCTGGCCCGGCTGGTCGGCTCGGCGCGCGCGGTCCCCGCGCTCCGGCTCGTCGGGGTGCTGGAGCTCGCGGTGGCGGCCGCGCTGCTGCTGCCGCCGGTCCTGCCCGCGGAGGGCGCGGCCGGCGCCGCGCTCTCCGCGGGATTCCTCGCCTATCTCACCTATGCGCGCCTGGCCGCGCCCGCCGCGTCCTGCGGTTGCCTGGGCACGCACTCCCGCCCGGCGGACCGGCGCGCCTTCGCCCGGGCGGGGCTCCTGCTCGTCATGGGCGTCGCGGCGCTCTGGGCGCGGCCGTACCCGCTGGACCCGCCGCTCGCGGTCCTGGGCCTGGTGGAGATCGCCGTCCTGCTGGGGCTCTCGGCGGAGCTGGACCGCCACTGGCTGATGCCCCTGCGCCGGCTGCTCGTACGGCTGCGCAGACCGCTCGCCCCGCCCGCACCGCAGGAGATCCCGCTGGAGGTCACCCTGCGCCTGCTCTACCTCAGCCCCGCCTACTGCTCGACGTCGGCGCGGCTCACCTCCGACGTCCAGGACGTGTGGGACGAGGACGGCCTGCGGTTCGTGGTCTACGCCGCCGGCGGGCGGACGGCGGTCTTCGCCGTCCCGCTCTCCGGCGGCGACCCGTCGGCCGTCCGCGCCGCCCTCGTCGACGAGCCCGCGCTCACCTGACCGTCCGGCGGCCTACCCGGCCGCCGGCGCGCGGGTCAGAGCGCCGCGCCCAGCGCGCGGGCCAGGTTGGCCGCGGCCTCGGGCGCGTAGCGCAGGAACAGGTAGGGCTCGGTGAGCTCCAGCTCGATGAGGACCGGGCTGCCGTCGGGCAGGCGGACCAGGTCCACCCGGGCGTAGAGCACGTCGGGGAACTCGGCCAGCACCTGCTCGGCCAGGGCGAGCTGGTCGCCCCCGGGAGTGCGGAGCTCACCGTGGCCGTTCCCGCGCCCCGGCCCGGTGGCGTTGCCGGCCAGCATCGGGTTGCGCCGGATGGCGTGGCTGAACCGGCCGCCGAAGTAGAGCAGCGAGGTCTCCCCCTCGGTCTCGACCATGTCCAGATAGGGCTGGATCATCGCGGTCCGCCCCTCGGCGACCAGCCGGGCGGCGTGGGCCCCGGCCTCCCCGCGGTCGCCGGTCCTGATCGTGTCGCGGGCCCCGGCCGACACCGTGGGCTTGACCACATACTCGTCGAGGACCGGGAAGTCGGCCTCCTCGCCCGGCCCGACCCAGTAGGTGGGGATGGCCGGCGCCTTCAGGTCCCGCAGGTAGGTCTTGTCGGTGTTGCGCTCAAGCACGGCGGCCGGGTTGAGCAGCCGGGTGACGGACTCGACGCGGCGGGCCCAGTCGAGGAACTCCGCCCGCCGGTCCACGTAGTCCCAGGCGGAGCGGACCACGACGGCGTCAAAGGCGGCCCAGTCGGCCTCGGGGTCGTCCCAGCGCACGATCCGCCCGGCGATCCCGGCCTCGGCCCAGGCGGCGAGAGCGAGCTCCTTCTCGTCGTCGCCCCCGTCCGGGTCTGCGAAAGTCACATAAGCCGCGGAAACGCTCATTGAAAGCCCCTCATGTCAGCACCAACCAAACATCAAGGACCTTACACAGAGCCGCTCGCCAGCCCCGGCCCAGCCCCGGGCCTCCGCGGCTACGCCCCGTAGACGGGCTCCGGCTCGGCCGCCTCGGCCAGGAGCCCGGCGACCGCGTCGCCGATCTCGGCGGGCTCCCAGCGGGCGCCCCGGTCGGCGCGGGGGCCGTGCCGCCAGCCGTCGGCGAGGGAGAGGACGCCGCCCTCGACCTCGAAGACCCGCCCCGTGACGTGGGCGGACCTCGCCGAGCCGAGCCATGCCACCAGCGGCGCCACGTTGGCCGGGTCCATCGCGTCGAAGCCGTCCGCGGGCCTGGCCATCGTCGTGGCGAAGACCTCCTCGGTCATCCGGGTCCGCGCGGCCGGGGCGATCGCGTTCACCGTGACGCCGTAGCGGCCGAGCTCGGCGGCGGCCACCTGGGTGAGCGCCACGATGCCCGCCTTGGCCGCGGCGTAGTTGCCCTGCCCCACGCTGCCGAGCAGTCCGGCGCCGGAGGAGGTGTTGATCACGCGGGCGTCCACCGGCTCCCCCGCCTTCGACCGCTCCCGCCAGTGCGCCCCGGCGTGGCGCAGCGGCAGGAAGTGGCCCTTGAGGTGCACCCGGATCACCTCGTCCCACTCCTGCTCGGTCATCGAGACCAGCATCCGGTCGCGGACGAACCCGGCGTTGTTCACCAGCACGTCCAGCCGGCCGTAGGCGCTCAGCGCCGTCTTGACCAGCCGCGCCGCGCCGTCCCAGTCGGCGACGTCGTCGCTGTTGGCCATCGCCTGGCCCCCCAGCGCGCGGATCTCGGCGGCCACCTCCAGCGCGGGCACCCCGGAGCGGCCGTCTCCCCGGGGACCCGCGCCGAGGTCGTTGACCACGACCTTCGCCCCCTGCCTGGCGAACTCAAGGGCGTGTTCCCGCCCGATGCCGCGCCCGGCCCCGGTCACGATCACCACACGCCCGTCACAGATGCCGCTCATGCAAGGTCCTTCCATGCAAGGTCCTCCGTCGTGATCATGCAGAGTTTCCCGGGGGTTCACCCGCCGTGTCCAGAAGCGATCCGCCGCCAGGCGGGGATCTCCCCGCCGCCGTGCAGGAGGAGCTCGGCCCCGGTCACATAACCGGGGGCGGCCAGCCACAGACACGCCCCGGCCACGTCCTCGGGCAGGGCCATCCGGCCCGCGGGGACGGCGGCGCCCATCCGCCGGACCCCCTCGGGGCCGCCGTAGTGATCGGCCGCGCTCTCGGTCTCGGCGAGGCCGACGACCACCGTGTTGACGCGGACCCGCGGCGCCCACTCGGCGGCCAGGCAGGCGGCCAGGTGGTGCAGGCCCGCCTTGGCCGCGCCGTAGGCGGAGGTGCCGGGCGAGGGACGCGCGCCGCTCGAACTGCCGATCATGATGATCGAGCCGCCCACCGCGGCCAGGAGCGGGTGGGCGCGCTGGGCGACCAGCAGCGGAGCGATCAGGTTGAGCTCGACGATCCGGGCGTGCAGCCGCGGCGAGGTCCCGGCCAGCGGCGCGTACGGCGAACCGCCCGCGTTGCTGACCACCGTGTCGAGCCGCCCGTGCCGCTCCTCGATCTCCCCGACCAGCCGGTCCACCTCGGCCGGGTCCCGCACGTCGGCCGCGACGAACCCGATGCCCGCCGGCAGCGCCCGCGGCTCCTGGCGCGCGCACACCACCACCCGGGCCCCGGCGGCCAGGAAGGCGCCGGCGATCCCGGCGCCGAGTCCCTTGGTCCCACCGGTGACCAGCACGACCGATCCGGCGTAGTCGTAGGAGACCCGCATGACACCCTCACCGTCTTCCTTCCGCCCGGCCTGTCGCGTGCTACCGTACCAAGCAAGCGTTAGGTGAATACAGTGAGGCGCGATGGGAATCACTCTGCACGGCGGCGGACCGGTCGCCGAGGTGGTCATGGACGTGCCCCCGGTCAACGCGTTGACCGTCTCGGGCTGGTTCGAGCTGGCGCGGGCCCTGCGGGAGGCCGGACGCGACCCCGTCACCCGCGCGGTGGTGCTGCGCGCCGAGGGCCGGGGCTTCAACGCCGGGGTGGACGTCAAGGAGATGCAGGCCACCCCCGGGCACGCCGCCCTGGTCGGGGCCAACCGGGGATGCGCGGCGGCCTTCGCGGCGGTCTACGAGTGCGAGGTCCCGGTGATCGCCGCCGTGCACGGGTTCTGCCTGGGCGGCGGCGTCGGCCTGGCGGGCAACGCCGACATCGTCGTGGCCGCCGAGAACGCCTACTTCGGCCTGCCGGAGGTGGACCGCGGCGCGCTGGGCGCGGCCACCCACCTGGCCCGGCTGGTCCCCCAGCACCTGATGCGCGCCATGGTCTACACCTGCCGCACCGTCACCGCCGCCGAACTGCGCGCCTTCGGCTCGGTGCTGGAGGTCGTCCCCCGCGACAAGCTGCGCGAGGCCGCCCTCGACATCGCCTCCGCGATCGCCGCCAAGGACCCCTACGTCATCCGCCGGGCCAAGGAGTCGCTCAACGGCATCGACCCGGTCGACGTCAGGCGCAGCTACCGGTTCGAGCAGGGCTTCACCTTCGAACTCAACCTGATGGGCGCCGGCGACAGACACCGCGACGCGTTCGTCTCCGGCGAGGCCGGGGCGGACGGGGCGCCGGGCGAGGAGGATCGATGAGCGGCAAGGTGATGTCGGTCGAGGAGATCGTCGGCTCGCTGCGCAGCGGCATGACGGTCGGGATCGGCGGCTGGGGCTCGCGGCGCAAGCCGATGGCCCTGGTCCGCGCGCTGTGCCGCTCCCCCCTCGAAGACCTGACGATCGTCTCCTACGGCGGCGCCGACGTCGGCCTGCTCTGCGCCCACGGCAAGGTCCGCAGGGTGATCGCGCCCTTCGTCACGCTCGACTCGATCCCCCTCGAACCGCACTTCCGGGCCGCCCGGCAGAGCGGCGCCGTGGAGTTCACCGAGTACGACGAGGGCATGTTCATGTTCGGCCTGCTCGCGGCGGCGCACCGGCTGCCCTTCCTGCCGACCCGGGCCGGGCTCGGCTCGGACGTGACGCGGGTCAACCCCGGCCTGCGGACCGTCCGCTCCCCCTACCCCGACGGCGAGGAGCTGATCGCGGTCCCCGCGCTGACCATGGACGCCGCGCTCGTCCACCTCAACCGGGCCGACCACCTCGGCAACGCCCAGTATCTCGGCCCCGACCCCTACTTCGACGACCTCTACGCCAAGGCCGCCGAGCGCTGCTACGTCTCCTGCGAGCGCCTGGTGGACACCGCCGACCTGCTCAAGGAAGGCCCGCTCCAGTCGCTGCTGATCAGCAGGTCCATGGTGACCGGCGTGGTGGAGACGCCCGGCGGCGCCCACTTCTCCACCTGCGAGCCGGACTACGGCCGCGACGAGACCTTCCAGCGGGCCTACGTGGCCGCCGCCGCCGACCCGCAGGCGTGGAAGGCGTTCCGGGAGCGCTACCTGTCCGGCGACGAGACCTCCTACCAGGAGGCCGTACGGCAGGCACGGGAGGGCGCGTGAGCGCCGGCCCCCTCCGGCGCCGCCGCACCGGACAGTTCAGGACACCGGCCCCCGGGAGGGACACGTGACGATCACCGCCACACGCGCCGAGGTGTGCGTCGTCGCCTGCGCCGAGGCGTTCCGGGGGGACGGGGAGATCCTCGCCGCCGGCATCGGCGGCGCGATCACCATGCTGGCCGCCCGGCTGGCCCGGCTCACCTTCGAGCCCCACCTGATCACCCATGACGGGACGTGCCTGCTGACCGGGGACGTGCCGCCGCTGGGCGGGACGCCCGGGGTGGTCGAGGGCTGGCTGCCCCTCCGGGACCACCTGTGGCTGGTGCTCAACGGCAGGCGGCACGTCATGCTGGGGGCTAGCCAGCTCGACCGGTACGGCAACAGCAACATCTCCTGCATCGGCGACTGGGCCAGGCCCCGCTCCCAGCTCCTCGGCGTGCGCGGCGTCCCGGGCAACACCGTGTGCGGCCCGACCAGCTACTGGATCCCCAAGCACTCGCCCCGGGTGTTCGTGCCGAAGGTGGACATGGTCAGCGGCGTCGGCCACGACCGCGCGGCCGAGGCGGGACCCAGCGCCTACCGCCACCACGACCTGCGCCGGGTGGTCACCGACCTGGCCGTGCTGGACTTCGACACCCCCGACCACTCGATGCGCCTGGCCTCGGTCCACCCGGGCGTCACCGTGGCGGAGGTCGTGGAGCGGACCGGCTTCCGGCTCGCCGTCCCGGACACGGTCCCCCGGACCCGCCTGCCCACCGGCGAGGAGCTCCGCGTCCTCCGCGAGGTCCTCGACCCCGGCTCCCTGCGCGAGCGCGAGGTCCCCGACCCGGGCCCGCCCGGCGCCCCCGCGGCCGCCGCGGCCCCTGGGCCCCCCGGCGCCGCCTCCCCGCGCGAGCGCGGGGCCCCCGCGTGACCTCCGGTCCCGGGCCGGCCGTACCCGCCGGCGGCGCCGCGGACCCGGCCGGGCCCGCGGCGCCCACCCTGACCACCCGGCTCACCGAGCTGGTCGGCTGCCGCCATCCCGTCGTGCAGACCGGCATGGGCTACGTGGCCGGCGCCCGGCTGGCCGCCGCCACCTCCGCCGCGGGCGGCCTGGGGATCATCGCGGCGGCCACGATGCCGGTCGAGCAGATGACCGCCGCGATCCGGGCGGTCCGGGAGCGGACCGACGCGCCCTTCGGGGTGAACATCCGCTCCGACGCCGACGACGCGCGCGAGCGGATCGACATCATGATCCGCGAGGGCGTCCGGGTCGCGTCGTTCGCGCTGGCGCCCAGGCGGGAGCTCATCGCCCGGCTGAAGGACGCCGGCGTGGTGACGGTCCCCTCGGTCGGCGCGCGCAGGCACGCCGAGAAGGTCGCCGCCTGGGGGGTGGACGCGGTGATCGTGCAGGGCGGCGAGGGCGGCGGGCACACCGGGGCCGTCCCGACCACGGTGCTGCTCCCCCAGGTCGTGGACGCGGTGGACGTCCCGGTCATCGCGGCGGGCGGCTTCTTCGACGGACGCGGGCTGGTCGCCGCCCTGTCGTACGGCGCGTGCGGGATCGCGATGGGCACCCGCTTCCTGCTGACCTCCGACTCCCCGGTCGGCGAGGAGGTGAAGAAGGTCTACCTCGGCATGTCCGACACCGTGGTCACCACCCGGGTGGACGGCGTCCCGCACCGCGTCCTGCGCACCCCCTTCGTCGACTCCCTCGAACGCTCCCGGCTGCGCCTGCTCCGCGCGATCGCCAACGGAGCCCGGTTCAGGAGGCTGTCGGGCACGTCATGGGCCGGGATGGTGCGCGAGGGCCGCCGGATGAGACACGGCCGCGACCTGACCTGGGCCCAGGTCCTGCAGGCGGCCAACACCCCGATGCTGCTGCGGGCCGCCATGGTGGACGGGCGCGCGGACCTGGGCGTCATGGCCTCGGGACAGGTCGTCGGGCTGATCGACGATCTGCCGAGCTGCGCGGAGCTGATCGGCCGGATCATGTCCGAGGCGCACGCCGTACTGGACCGTCTGCCGCGTCCGTGACCAGGTCGGGCCCGCCTTTACGAAGTATGTCCGTTTTTCGGGTCTCTTCGGCCGGTACGGCCCCGCCGGCCGACGCGGCCGCGTGGCACGCGCCGCGGCCGTCGGCCCGGGCGACGATCCGGCCCGCCTCGACGCGGACGGCGGCCTCGGTCCCGTCGCTGACGGCGGGCACACCGGCGGCCGCGGCGAGGGCGCCGGAGCCGTCGTGGACCACCTGGAGGGGCGGCCACGCCGTGGGCGGGAAGGCCTGGCGCAGGCAGGCGCAGAGGCCGGCGACGGCCAGCCGGGCCAGCGGCGTCAGCTCGGCGGGGTCGCCGGTGACCAGGACGGCGGTGACCGTGGCTCCGGCCGGCGCGGCCCGCACCGCCTCCTCGACGGCCTCGAGCCGGTGCAGCCCGAGGACCGCCACCACGCCGTCGTCGGCCAGCCGCGCGGGTCCGCCGCGGATGACGTCCGCGGCGGGCGGCGGGGACCACGGCTCGTCGGCGGGCCGCGCCAATGGGACGTAGGGGAGGTGCGGGGGCTGCCACGCGTCGCCCAGGTCGAGGTCCGCGAGCTGCTCGCAGACGCCGATGACGTTGAAGGGCTCGACAAAGCCGGGCGCGGCGGCGGCCAGCTGCCCCGCGCCGTGCAGGGTCGTGAGCACGGACTCGGCCACGCGCACCAGGCGGCCGGCGGGCGTCCCGGGCGGGCGCAGCCGCTCCAGGGCCAGTCCGAGCAGGATCGCGTCGAACCTCATCAGCTGCGCGAACGGCAGCCGGGTCCGCCCGTCCACCAGGATCTCGGACATCAGGTCCGAGCCGAGCCGGGCCGGGCCGGGCCGTTCGTCGGTGGCGAGGGGGAGCCCGGCGACCCAGGCGCGGGCGAACGCGCCGAGCGCCTCGCGGGCGGTGCGGCCCGGCTCCGGGTGCGGCGACCGCGGCGCGCGCTCGGCGAGGTCGGCCAGGACGGCGAAGTAGAGAGCCCGTTTGCCGGGGAAGTTGGAGTAGACCGCGCCGCGGGTGAGCTCGGCGCGCTCGGCGATCGCGTCGATCTTGGCGTCGCGGAAGCCGCGCTCGGTGAACTCCTCCTGGGCGGCGGCCAGCACCCTGGCGCGGTTGCGCTCCTGCGTCTCAGCCCTGGTGAGCCGGCCCATCGTCCCCCTCGTTCCGGCGTTGCCCGCCCGTTCCGCCCCAAGATATCGTCGCCATCTATATGATGGGATCATCTGATCAGATCATTCGAAGCCTGGGGTGTCCATGACCGGCGTCGGACCGGGTGCGGGCGGCGCACCCGAGATCGACCTGATCCGGCCGGGTCCCGGCCCGCACGACCGTTGAGGAGACGTTCTCGAATGGCACGCATCGGTGACGGCAACCTGCTGAGGTGCACGTTCTGCGGCAAGAGCCAGAAGCAGGTCCGCAAGCTCATCGCGGGCCCGGCCGGCGTCTACATCTGCGACGAGTGCGTCGGGCTCTGCAACGAGCTCATCGAGGAGGAGCTCGCCGAGTCCGCCGCGGGTGAGCCGTGGGAGCCGCCGAAGCCGCGGGAGATCCACGACTTCCTCGATCAGTACGTCATCGGGCAGGACGCCGCGAAGAAGACACTCGCGGTGGCGGTCTACAACCACTACAAACGCATCCGGCCGGGGGCCCGCGGGAGCGGGCGGCAGGCCGCGAAGGAGGAGCCGGTCGAGCTCGGCAAGTCCAACATCCTGCTGATCGGCCCGACCGGCTGCGGCAAGACCCACCTCGCCCAGACGCTCGCCCGGATGCTCGACGTCCCGTTCGCGACCGCCGACGCCACCGCGCTCACCGAGGCCGGCTACGTCGGGGAGGACGTCGAGAACATCCTGCTCAAGCTGCTCCAGGCCGCCGACTACGACATCGCGAAGGCCGAGACCGGCATCATCTACATCGACGAGATCGACAAGGTCGCCCGGAAGAGCGAGAACCCGTCGATCACCCGTGACGTCTCCGGCGAGGGCGTCCAGCAGGCGCTGCTGAAGATCCTGGAGGGCACGATCGCGAGCGTGCCGCCGCAGGGCGGCCGTAAGCACCCGCAGCAGGAGTTCATCCAGATCGACACCGGCAACGTGCTGTTCATCGTCGGCGGCGCGTTCGACGGCCTGGAAAGGATCATCGAGCGGCGGGCCGGCCACCGGGGCGCCGGGTTCGGCGCCCCGGCCCGCACCGAGGACAGGGCAGCCGAGAAGGACGCCCTCGCCCGGGTCATGCCCGCGGACCTGCTGAGGTTCGGCCTGATCCCGGAGCTCGTCGGCCGCCTCCCGGTGGTGTCGACCTTCCAGGCGCTGGACCGGACGGCGCTGACGCGGATCCTCACCGAGCCGCGCAACGCGCTGGTCAAGCAGTATCAGCGGCTCTTCGAGATCGACGGCGTCGAGCTGGAGTTCACCGAGGACGCCGTCGACGCGATCGCCGAGCAGGCGCTGCTGCGCCGCACCGGTGCCCGGGCGGCCCGCGCGGTCCTCGAAGAGGTCCTGCTCAACGTGATGTACGAGGTGCCGAGCCGGGACGACGTGGCCCGCGTCGTGATCAGCCGCGAGACCGTGCTCGGCAACGTCAACCCGACCCTGGTCCCCCGCGGGCGGCCGGACCGCGGATGGGAGCGCCCCGAGAAGTCCGCCTGAGACGTCCCCGGCCTCCGGCGCCGCGGTCCGGCACCGGAGGTCAGAGCTGGGCGTCCCCGGCGAGGAGCTCGGCGGCGGCCTGGCCGCAGACCCGGGCGGCCCCGTGGGTGGCGATGTGGACGGCGCCGAGGTCGGAGCGGCCGGGCAGGCCCATCTCGACCACCACGGCGTCCGGCCGGGCGGCCAGGAGGTGGTGGAGGGCGTCGGTCTGCCAGGGGTGGCGGTGGGCGTCGCGGACCACGGTGACCAGCGGGCGCTCCGCCGCTGCGGCGAGGGCGGCCTCGATCGCGCCGCCGGTGGCGGCCGAGGCGTTCAGGCGGGTCACCGTGGTGCCGGGCAGGAGCTTGCCGAGCGGCTCCCCGACGCCCCAGGGGGTGTCCTTCTCGATGGCGAGGTTCATCTCCGGGGCGAGCTCGACCACGTGGGGCGGGGCGGGCAGCGGGAGGACCGCGGTCGCCGAGCGGCGGGTGATCCGCAGGGCCCGCCGGGCGGCGGCCAGGCCGATCCCCGCGTCGCCGGGGCGGGCGGCCCCGGAGCGCCCCCGTGCGGCGGAGACGCTCCAGAGCGCGAGCTCGCAGACCCGGTGGGCCGCCTCGGCCAGCCGCTCCTCGGGGAGCCGTCCCTCGATCACGGCGTCCACGATGGCGTCACGGACCGCGGTCGCGGTGTGCTCGTCGGCGTGCTCGCCGCCCACGCAGATCGCGTCGGCGCCCGCGGCGATGGCCCGCGCCGAGGCGCCGCCGATGCCGTACGGGCCGGAGACGGCCGCCATCTCGATGCCGTCGGTGACGATGACGCCGTCGAAGCCCAGCTCGACCCGGAGCAGGTCGTGCAGCACCCGGCCGCTGAGCGTGGCGGGCAGAGCGGCGTCGAAGGCGGGGACCAGCAGGTGGCCGGTCATGACCGTGCGCACGCCCTCGGCGATGGCCGCGCGGAAGGGCCGCAGCGCCATCTCGTGGAGCTCTTCGGCGGTGGCCGCGACCAGCGGGACGCCGTGGTGGGAGTCGACGGAGGTGTCGCCGTGCCCGGGGAAGTGCTTGGCGCAGGCGGCGACGCCGGAGGACTGCAGGCCCCGGACCCAGGCGGCGGTGTGCCGGGAGACCAGGTCGGGGTCGGCGCCGAAGGAACGCAGGCCGATGACCGGGTTGTCCGGGTTGGAGTTGACGTCCGCCGAAGGGGCGAAGTCGAGGTTGACGCCCGCCGCGGCGAGGTCGCGACCGAGATCCCGGGCGAGCTCCTCGGTGAGCTCGGTGTCGTCGACGACGCCGAGGGCGAAGTTCCCCGGCCGGGTGCTGCCGGCCGCGGCCTCCAGGCGCGTGACCTCCCCCGACTCCTCGTCGACGCCGACGATCACCTGCGGGTTCTCCGCGCGGAGCGCGGCCGTCAGCTCGGCGACCTGGGACAGGGTCGCGATGTTCCTGGAGAAGAGCACCACTCCGGCCAGGCCGTCGGCCAGACGCCTGCGCAGCCAGTCAGGCGGCGTCTTCCCCTCGAACCCCGGAAGAACTACCGTGTCCGCCAGACGGAGCAGCTCTGGGCCGCGTTTCATGCACCCTCCTCGCCTGACGGCCGACCGGCATCCCCTGCCGAAGACACGTAGACAACGCATTGTGTGGCACCTCGAGAGAGAGCGCTCCCAGAGGCTTGGGCGTAAATCTAATAGGAAACTTTCCTAATTGCTAGTGGGCTGACCATGGGCATTTGACTCAAGGTTTACTCACCAAAGTGATCAGTGGGGCTGGAGGGAGCCCGCCGGGACGAGACCTCGTCCGGGCCGGGACGCCGGCCGCGCGCGGGAACCGGCCGTCACCTCCCCGGCGGACGCCGAGCAGCGCCCCGCCGGGGGACGTCGTCGCCGTCGAGCCCCGGCCGGCGGTCTCCAGACTGATCACGCGCAGACCGAACGGGACCGACGCCGAGATGGCCCGCACCGCCTCCGCCCGGGCCGCTCTCCCATTACCAGCGGAAGGCGCGTGCGACTTACCGGCGGAAGGCGCGTGCGACGACGCCGCTTCCGAGCGGACCGACGGCCACGACGAGGCGGACCGGCGGATCCACCGCCACCGCGCCCTCGACCTTCCCGCCCGGCGGATGGTCGTCATCGACCGCTCCGTCGCCTCCGTGGCCGTCACCCCGGACGACGGACGTCTCCCCGCGCACCTGGTTCACCGCCGCACGCCGGGCGCCCGCCCGGGGCGAATGCTCTCTCAGAGCCGTTCGATGATCGTCACGTTGGCCTGGCCGCCACCCTCGCACATCGTCTGCAGGCCGTACCTGCCGCCGGTCCGCTCCAGCTCGTGCAGGAGAGAGGTCATCAGCCGGGCGCCGGTCGCGCCGAGCGGGTGGCCGAGCGCGATGGCGCCGCCGTTGGGGTTGACCCTGGCGGGGTCGGCGCCGGTCTCCTTCAGCCAGGCCAGCACGACGGAGGCGAACGCCTCGTTGATCTCGACGGCGTCGATGTCGCCGATCGACATGCCCGTCCTGCGCAGCGCGTGCGCGGTGGCGGGGATCGGCGCGGAGAGCATCATGATCGGATCGTCGCCGCGGACGGACAGGTGGTGGACGCGGGCGCGCGGGATCAGGCCGTGGACCCGGACCGCCTCCTCGGAGGCGACGAGCAGGGCGGCGGCGCCGTCGGAGATCTGGGAGGAGACCGCGGCGGTGAGGCGCCCGCCCTCGACCAGGGGCTTGAGCGCGGCCATCTTCTCCAGCGTGGTGTCGCGGCGGGGGCCCTCGTCGACGGCTACACCCTCGTACGGGGCGATCTCGGCGGCGAACCGGCCCTCGTCGACGGCGCGCAGCGCCCGCCGGTGGGACTCGTAGGCGAACTCCTCCATGTCGAGCCGCGACACCTCCCACCGGGAGGCGATCATCTCGGCGCCGCGGAACTGCGACACCTCCTGCCCGCCGTACCGGGACCACCAGCCCTTGGAGCCCGCGAACGGGCTGTCGGAGCCGAGGGCCTGCCCGGCGGTCATGGCGTAGCCGATCGGGACGCGGCTCATGTTCTGTACGCCGCCGGCCACGACCAGGTCGCAGGTGCCCGACAGCACGGCCTGGGCGGCGAAGTGGACCGCCTGCTGGGAGGAGCCGCACTGGCGGTCGACCGTGACGCCGGGCACCTCCTGCGGCAGCCCGGCGGCCAGCCAGCAGGTGCGGGCGATGTCCCCGGCCTGCGGGCCGACGGTGTCCACGCAGCCGAAAACGACGTCGTCCACGGCCGAGGGGTCCACCCCGGTGCGCCGGACGAGCTCCCCGAGCACGTGGGCGCCCAGATCGGCGGGGTGGGCGCCGGCCAGGCCGCCGTTCCTGCGACCCACGGGGGTCCGGACCGCGCCGACGATGTACGCCTCAGCCATTGCGTGTCCCTTCGTTGTCCGCAGACGACAAGGGTAGCAAGCGCTTGGTCACATACAAAGACCTGGATGAGCTGGCGCGTTCAGGTGAACAAGCGATTGCGCAAGGGCTCATAATGGAGGTGTGAACACGCGAAAGAACTCCGGCGGCGCGACCACCACCCCAGTCAAGCGCCAGGGCACGACGAAGCGCGCGGCCTCATCCGGCTCCGCCTCCGAACGCCGCGACCACCTCGTCAAGCTCGCCGCCGAGCTTTTCGCCCGCAAGGGCTTCCAGGCGACCACCGTCCGCGAGATCGCGGAGGAGGCGGGCATCCTGTCCGGGAGCCTCTACCACCACTTCGACTCCAAGGAGACGATCGTCGACGAGGTGCTGACCACCTTCCTCGACGACCTCGTCGGCCGCTACCGCGCGGCCCTGGAGCAGGAGGGCGAGCCCCGCGCAATCCTGTCAGAGATGGTGCGCATCGGGTTCAGCACCCTCGAACCGCACCGCGCGGCGATCACCGTCATGCAGAACGACTGGAACTATCTGCGCTCCCTGCCCGGCGACCGGTTCGACTACCTGGTCAAGGCCGAGGACGAGGTCGAGCGCATGTGGGTGGAGCAGATCAAGCGCGGCCAGGCCGTCGGCCAGTTCCGCGCCGACGTGGACCCCAAGCTCACCTACCGCATGATCCGCGACACCATCTGGGTGGCGGTCCGCTGGTTCCGCCCCGGAGGCCGCCTCAACACCACCGGCCTCGCCGAGCACTACATCACGGTCCTGTTCGACGGCCTGGCGACCGGCGAGCGGAGCAGCCACAGCGCGTGACGCGCCCGGCCGGGCGGCGGCGGGCGGTGCGGACGGAGAGTGACGGGCGGGCATGACAGCGCGGGCGGAGCCCGCCCGACGAGCGCGGCGGCCGGCGCGGGACGGGCCGCCCACGGTGCGGACGAGGAGTGGCGAGCGGGCATGGACACCCTGCACGAGGCGGTGCGGCGCGCGTTCACCGAGGTGGCCGACCCGGCCAAGGCGCCGGCGATGCGGGCCTACATGAAGTCGGAGATACCCTTCCTCGGCGTCCAGGCCGGGCCTCGCCGTACGGCGCTGCGGAGGGTCTTCGCCGAGCATCCGATCGAGAGCGCGCCCGAATGGCGCAGGACGGTCCTGTCGCTGTGGCGGGACGCCGAATACCGCGAGGAGCGCTACGCGGCGATCGAGCTGACCGGACACCGGCCGTACCGGAGGTTCCAGACCCTTTACGCGCTCCCCATGTACGAAGAGATGATCGTCACCGGAGCCTGGTGGGACTACGTCGACGAGCTGGCCGTCCACCGCGTCGGCGGCCTGCTGTCGGCCTTCCCCGACACGATGCGCCCGCTCATGCTGGAGTGGGCGCACGGCGACGACCTGTGGAAGCGCCGCACGGCCATCCTCTGCCAGAACAGGTTCAGGTCCGCCACCGACACCGGCCTGCTCTACGCCTGCATCGCGCCGAGCCTGTCCGACATCGACTTCTTCGCCCGTAAGGCGATCGGCTGGGCCCTGCGCGAATACGCCAAGATCGACCCCGACGAGGTCGTCCGCTACGTCGACCACATGGGCATCACCGGCCTGAGCCGCCGCGAGGCCCTGAAGAACCTCCCGGCCCGGTGACCCCGCCGGCGCCTGACCGGCGGACGGGCCGGGCCCGCCCGCCGGGGCCGGTCACTTGATCGTGTAGGGGTCGCCGTAGACCTTCCAGGACAGCGGGGTGTTCAGGTCGAGGTTGCCCTTGTTGAGGAAGACCCGCTGCGCGGTGTCGACCCGGCTGGTGTCCTCGTGCGCCTCCTCGGCCTTCATGGCCACCTTGCGGGCGTCGAGGAAGGCGTGCAGGTATTTGACCTCGTCGCCGCCCTGCGCGGGCGGCTTGGCCTTCTTGAGGGCGTTCCTGCGGATCGCGCTGAAGCTCTCCGGGTCGCCCCCGTCGCCGTGCATGACGATGGCGTCGTAGTAGGCGAACTGCCCGAGGGCGCGCAGGCCGTCCTGCTTGGCCTGCTGGACCGCCGGGTTGAAGTAGACCCGGTCACGCTCGTCGTTCTGCGCCTGCTGGAAGGCCGTGTCCTTGGCCGCGGTGGCCCAGTCCTTGGGGTAGTTCGGGTCGAGGCCCTTGTGGGAGTCGGTGCCGTTGACCTTGCGCAGGGCGGGCAGGTATTTGGCGAGCACGTTCCCGGGCTTGCGCTCGGCGTAGAGCTCGACGAGGTCGAGCATGTCGCCGGTGCCGGAGCAGAAGCCGATGATCCCGGCGGTGTAGCCGCGCTCGTCGTCGATGTCCTCGATGTACTTGTACTGCGCCTTCCAGTTGAGGGAGGAGTTCTCCGCGCTGGAGACGAGCTGCATGGCGATGTCCTTCTTGCGCGGGTCGGTGAGGTCGACCCCGGCGGCCGCCGGCTCCGGCGAGGACACCGACAGGCGCGGTGCCGGCCCGGCGGCGTGCGCGGGACCCGCGTGGACGGACAGGACCGGGGCGGCGACCACGGCCGTGGTGAGCAGGAGCCGCAGCATCCGGCGGCCGGAGCGCGGATCTGACGAGATGGGCACGTGTCTCTCCAGGGGGACGGTGGAGGAACGACCGGAGGCGAGGAGTCTTCGCCCGCTCGTTAGGAAAGTTTCCTAACGAACTTAACCGCCGATATGCCCCACCCGTCAACCCGTATCCCCTTAATCGCAGAATAGGATCTTCTTAAGCGGAGGTTAACGGGCTACTTGAGCGCCCCCGCCGTCAGGCCCTTCTGGATCTGGCTCTGGAAGATCGTATAGACGATCAGCATGGGGAGGATGGCCATGCTGAGCGCGGCGAACAGGGCCGACCAGTCCGCGTCGTAGCCGGCGGCGGTGGAGATGTCGGCGATGCCCTGCGTGAGCACCCACTTCTCCTTGTCGGCGGGCAGCAGCACCAGCGGCAGCTGGTACTGGTTCCACTGGCCGAGCACGTTGAAGATGGTCACGCTGATGATGCCCGGCCTGGCCATCGGGAGCATGATCTGGAAGAACACCCGGGTGTGCGAGGCCCCGTCCACGAAGGCCGCCTCGGCCACCGCCCCGGGCAGCGTCCTGAAGAACGCCGCGAGGAAGAACACGGTGAACGGCAGCGAGTAGGCGATGTAGACCAGCACCAGCCCGCCGTGGGAGTTGAGGCCGATGAACCGGCCGATCACCGGGACCGCGCCCATGTTCTGCACGACGAAGAACAGCGGGGTCAGCGCCAGGTAGACCGGGAAGGCCAGGCCGGAGACGAACAGCAGGTAGATCGCCCGGTTGCCGCGGAAGCGGTAGCGGGCGAGCACGTAAGCGGCCATCGAGCCGAACAGCATCGTGCCGAAGGTGCCGGCCCCCACGACGACGATGCTGTTGATCATGTACTGGCCCACGTGCGCCTGCTCCCAGGCCCGCGCCCAGTTGTCGAGGCGGAGGGAGACCGGCAGCGACCAGGCGTCGCCGAAGATCTCGTCCTCGCTCTTCACCGACGCCAGGAACGTCCACAGGATCGGCACCACCACCAGGACCGTCCACACCAGCAGCGCGACGTGCGTCAGGGCCGACAGGGGGCCCAGGCGCCTCCTGCGCTCCTGCCGGGCGTAGGCCCGGCTCCGGGAGATCATCGTCTCTGCCGTGGGAGTCATCGCGTCTGCCACTAGAACTCGATCCGCTCACGCCGCGACAGGCGCAGGGCCAGCGCCGCGAACCCGATGGTGAAGAAGAACAGCACCACGCCCATCGCGGAGGCGTAGCCGAACCTGAAGTACTGGAAGGCGTTGCGGTAGATCTCCGCCGCCATCACGGTCGTGGAGGAGTCGGGCCCGCCGTGTTCGGCCGTCATCACCCACACGACGGCGAAGACGTCGAGCGCGGCGATGCCGAGGTAGACCCAGCCCACCTGGATGGTGTCCCAGAGCAGGGGCAGCGTGATCCGGAAGAACAGCTGCGCTCCCCCGGCGCCGTCGATCGACGCCGCCTCGAACATGTCACGCGGGATGGAGGAGATGCCCGCCGAGAAGAGCACCACGTAGAAGCCGACCGCCTGCCAGACCAGCACGCCCAGCAGCGCCCAGAGCGCGACGTCGGTGTCGGACAGGAAGCCGACCGGCTCGAACCCGAGGGCGATCAGCGGCGCGTTGAGCATCCCGCTCCGGTCGGGCCGGAAGACCTGCTGGAACAGGACCGCGACCACGACGACGGCCAGCACCTGGGGGAAGAAGAACACCACCCGGTAGAACTTCGACCCCCAGACGCCGCCGGTGCCGCCCCGCCCTCCGCTGTTGAGCAGGAAGGCGAACAGGAGCGCGATCCCGATGGTCAGCACCGGCATCAGGATCAGCAGGATGAGGTTGTGCCCCACCGCCTTCCAGAAGACGTCGTCGTCCAGGAGTCTCCGGAAGTTCTCCAGGCCCACGAACTGCGGATCCGCGCTCACCCCGCGCCAGTTGGTGAACGCGATGTAGAAGGCCTGCGCGTAGGGGGCGATCACGTAGATCACATAGAGCGCCACCGGGATCGCGAGAAACCCGGTGACGAACCGCGTCCTGCCGTAGTTCATCGCCCGCCTACCGTTCCCCTGCTCGCCGCGCGGACCGCCCGCCCCGGACGGACCGCCGTCCGCCTCTCACCGGCGGCCCGCCTCCCGCGGGCCGCCCGCCACCGCCGTCGTACGCCACCGCCACCTCTTACCTCTTGAACTTCTTCACCGAGGAGTCGTTCTTGATCGAGTCGGCCTTCTTCTGCGCCCGTTCGATCCACTGGTCGACGGTCAGCTTGCCGTTCATGAACTGCCCGGTCGCCGCGGCCACCTCGTCGTGCATCTCCACGTACCACTTGCGGAACAGGAACCAGACGGCGTTGTCGCCCGCCGCGGCCAGGGCGGTCGAGGCGCTCTTCAGGCCCGGCTTGAGCGTGCGCCCCTCGCTCGCGCCCTTGACGACGGTCAGCGTGGAGACCATCTCCATGAACTTGCCGGCGCCCTCCTTGGAGAGCATCGCCCGCATGTACTCCAGGCCCGCCCGGGGATTGGCCGACTTGGCCGGGACGATGAACTCCTCACCCGGCCGGGCGTGCAGCGTGCCGTACGGCAGGGCGTCGGAGGAGCCGAAGTCCGGCAGCGTGAACATCGCGTAGCCGAAGTCGGCCGGGGTGGAGTCCTTCTGCTCGTTCTCCAGCCAGGAGCCGCAGGGCAGCATGGCGACCTGGCCCTTGTTGTGGGCGGTCTGGGTCTGGACGTGGTCCAGGCCGGCGGTGCCCTGGAGGAGGTATTTGGCGCCGATCTCGGCGAAGGCGGTCGCGGCCTGCTTGACCGGCTCGACCTGCCAGGCGCCGTCCTCCAGGTTGTCGATGTTCTTCAGCACGTCCTTGCCGCCGATCTTCGCGGCGAGGGTGAGGATGGTCTCGTAGATGTAGAAGGGGTGCTTGCCCGCGTAGGTGAACGGCGCCATCTTGCCGGACTTCTTGATGGTCTCGCAGAGCCGCAGGAACTCCGCCCACGTCTTGGGCGGCTGCCAGCCCTCGGCCTCGAAGAGCTTCTGCGAGTACCAGATGCCCCAGACGGTGCTGGCGTAGTTCAGGACGTACGGCTTGCCGTCGTAGCTGCCCAGCTCGATCGCGGCCGGGTCGATCGTGTCGCGCACCTTGACGGCGGGGTCGTCCCAGCTCGGCGCGTCGTACAGGGGCGTGAGGTCGGCGAGCTGGCCGTCCTGGACCAGGGCCCCGAAGTCCATCGCGTTGGCGCCCGAGTTGTTGACGAGCTCCGGCGGGTTGCCGCCGGCGAAGCGTGGCTGGAGGGTCTTGGCGATCTCCTTGGTCGTGTTGTGTTTGATCTCCAGCTTGGGGAACTTGCCCTTGACCAGCGGCTCGTGGACGTCCGTGGCGTAGGCGTCGCCCAGGCCGCCGTCGAAGATCCAGACCTCCAGGGGGCTGGTCTCGACGAGGCCGAGCGGGTTGGCCGCGCTGGTGGCCCCGGCGGCCGGCGCCGCCGGTGAGGCGCCGCCGGGGCCCGCGGGACTGGCGCACGCCGACAGCACCGGCAGGGCGATCCCCGCCAGGGCCGCGCTGCGCAGAAGCTCACGCCGGGACAGGTTGGTCATGCTTCCTCCTGCAGGGGGGTGATCAGGCACCTCGCCGGATCCTTCCGGCATAGCGGTTCTCAAGATCCCGGTTGTGCTCGTCGCCGCCGACGGTGTTGACCGAGCGGTAGACCGGCGGGGTCTGGCCGGCCTCGATCAGGCCGCGCACCACCTCGGCCACGACCATCTGTGCCAGCAGCGCCGAGGTGATCGTGGAGACCGCGCCGAACGCGCCGCCGTCCGGCAGCGGCATGATCGCGTCGCCGTACGGGGCCCCGTTGTCGAGCACCACGTCGGCGAGGTCGAGGAGCTTGCGGCCCGAGGGATGGCGGGAGACCATCGCGGTGCTGTGCTGGACGGAGGTCAGGGCGATCAGGCCGTGCCCCCTTTCCTTGACGATGGAGGCCAGCTCCACCACCGAGCCGTTCACCCCGGAGCTGGAGATCAGCACGAACACGTCCTGCGGCTGGACGGGGGCCAGGTCGTAGAGCCGCCGGGCGATCGCCGGGTCGCGCTCCAGCTCCGAGGGGGCGCCCAGGAGCACCTCCACCGGGGCCCCGCCGTACAGCACGACGTCGCGCAGCGCGAGCCGGTTGGTGGGGACCAGCCCGCCCGCGCGGCCGGCGATCTCCATGGCGATCGCCTCGGAGTGGCCGGAGCCGAAGGCCTGCACCACCCCGCCGTCGAGCAGCGACCCGATGATCAGGCCGGCCGCCAGCCTGACCCCGTCTCTCTGCGTCTGGGAGACCTCGTCCGTCAGGGCCCTCACTTCATGGACGTAGTCGGCGGCGCCGATATCCACGGTCAACTCCTCTCCACGCGGTGGCTCTCAAGTGCGCGGACCGTCCGCTCGAACGCCTCGCTGGTCCGCTCGTAGGTGCGCTGCGCGACCGCGACGTAGACGGCGTCGAGGACGAAGAGCTGGGAGTGGACGGCGGCCAGGCCGCCCAGCCTGAAGGTGGTCTCCCGGCTCGCGGTGGTCAGCACCAGGTCGGCCAGCTCGGCCAGCGGGGAGCGGGCGAAGGAGGTGACGGCGACGGTCAGCGCGCCCCGGTCGCCGGCCTCGGCGAGCGACTCCAGCACCTCGCGGGTGCGGCCCTGGTGGGAGATCCCGATGGCGACGTCGCCCTCGGCCAGCAGCGCCGCGTCGGCGAGCGCCTCGTGGGCGTCGGCGTGGCTCCAGCAGGGCACCCGGATCCTGCGGAGCCGTCCGCCGATCATGGCGGCCGTCCCGCCGCTGATGGAGACCCCGAAGACCAGCACCCGCCGGGCGGCGACGATCGCGTCGGCGATCTTGGCGACGGTGCCCGCGTCGAGCTGGGCCGCGGTCTCCTGGATGAGCCGGGAGTCGGCGGCGGCCATCACGCCGATCGCCGTGTCGAGCGCGTCGGTCGGGCCGATCTCGCGGCCCACGTTGGCGTCCCAGTTGGCCTGCGCGGCGCGGCCGGTCTCGGTGGCCAGCGCGACCCGGAGCCCGGCGTATCCGGTGAAGCCGAACACCCGGCAGAACCGTGTGACGGTGGCGGGCGAGCTGCCGCTCCGCTCGGCGAGCGCGAGGATCGTGGACCGGGCCGCTCCGGCCGGGTCGGCCAAGATGGCCTCGCCGACCCGGCGAAGGGCCTCGGGCAGCGCGGACGTCTCGGTCTGGATGCGTCCGAGAGCCCCTACCGCCACAGGCATTCCTTTCACCCGCTCAGTGATGGGGTGAAAATTATTCTCAAGCACGGTCCGCGTCAAGACCCTTCGGGGAGCGGGCGCCCTGGACCGTTCCGGCTGCGTCCCGGACCGCTCCCGCTACGCCCCGGACCGCTCCGGCGGCGTCGGCGGCAGCAGCTCTCGGTCGTCGTCGGACAGGGGCCGGAACACCCGGGCGATCGCGCGTCCGGCCGGGCTCAGCCGGGCCGGACCAGCAGCGCGGCGCTGCCGTAGCTGCCGCCGAACCCGGTCACCAGCGCCGTCTCCCGGCCCGCCCTGAGCTCCCGTACGGCCTGGGCCACGTTGTTGAGCCCGTGGACGTAGCCCTCCGACAGCAGGCCGCCGTGCGGGTTGACCATGGCGTGGCCGCGCCGGAGCAGGAACTCCCCCAGCTCGGCCCGGCCGGCGAGGCCGAAGTCCTCCAGCTGCCGGGGCACCAGCCAGGAGTAGGCGTCGTAGAGCAGCGCCACGTCGACGTCCGCCGGCCGCATGCCCGAGACCTCCCACAGCATCGGGGCGACATGGGCGGAGAAGACCGCGCTGACGTCGGGCGAGCGGTCCATGGACGAGCAGCCGGGACCGCCTCCCCTGACCACGCTGTGGACACGGGGGGCGTCGGGCGCGAGCCGTGCGTCGCGGATCACCAGCGCGCAGGCGCCGTCGGTCTCCTGGCAGCAGTCCACGGTCCGCAGCGGCGAGCAGACGTACGGCCGGGCCAGATAGTCCTCCAGGGACAGCGGGTCCCGGCGCAGCGCCCGGGGGTTGGCCGCGGCGTTGTCGCGGGACTGGGCGACGACGGCGTGCAGGTGCTCCTCGGTGAGGGAGGTCTCGTACAGGTAGCGCTGGGCGGCCAGGGCGAACATCGGGAGCGGCCCGGCCATGCCGTAGGGGATGGTGAAGCGCTCCTGGGGGCCGGTGGAGACGGTGTTCATGCGCTTGCCGGAGCGGCCGTTCAACGCCCGGTAGACCAGCACGTTGCGCGCGAGGCCGCAGGCGATCGGCATCGCCGCCTCGGCCAGGATGGAGGCCGCCTGGGTGCCGCCGCCGGCGATGTCGTTGTGCCAGCCCAGTTTCTCGATCCGCAGCGCCCCGGCGACCTGGACGACCGGGGCGGAGTCGTTCAGGTGATAGCTGAGGACCGCGTCGATCTGTCCGGCCTCCATGCGGGCGTCGGCCAGCGCGAGCCGGGACGCCTCGACCGCGAGCTCCAGCTCGGTCCTGCCCGACTCCCGCGTCAGGGCCGTCATCCCGATCCCGGCGACGGCCGCCCTGCCTCTCATCCGACGCCTCTCCTCCGGCTCCTGAGGGTCCGGGACACCTGGCTCCCGGGGGTCCGGGACACCTGGCTCCCGAGGGCCCGGGTCGCTCGCCGGGGCGGGGCGCGATCCGCTCCGGCGAGCGACGTCCGCAGGCCGCGGGGCACCGCACGGGGCGGCGGCGCCCTCCCGAGGGGGCTCCCGCCCGCCCCCGAGAAGGGCTCCCACCCGGCCCCGGGGACGCCGCGCGGCGGCCCGGTCACCTCGACGGGGCGGCGGGCCCGGACGGTCCCCGCCACCCGGCCGCCTCGGACCGCGGCCATCGCCCGTCACGCTAGCCCGCGCGCGCTACTTAGGCAAGCGCTTGCTCGGTATAACGCGCGGTAGTCTTGCCCGAAGATCCACACCTACGCGTTAGGCGATCATGCTCGACCAACGACTCCGCCCCACCATGCCGTACGCCGCCCTCGTCTTCGACTGCGACGGCACCCTCGTCGACACCGCCTCCGCCAACGAGACCGCCTGGCGCGCGGCCCTGGCGGACTGGGAGGTGGAGCTCGACCCGGCATGGTACCGGGCCCGCACCGGCCTGTCCGGCGACCGCCTGCTGGCCGAGCTGGAGACCGAGACCGGCGCGGAGCTGGACTACCCGGCGGTCCGGGCGGCGGCGCTCGACGCCTACCAGTGGCTGATCCACACCGTCACCCCCCACCGGCCGGTCGCCGCGGTCGCCGAGGCGCACCGGGGCCGGGTGCCGATGGCGGTCGCCTCCGGAGGGGCCCGCCACGCGGTGGAGGAGACCCTGCGCGCCACCGGCCTGCGCCCGCTCTTCGACGCCGTGGTGACCAGGGACGACGTCCGCTACGGCAAGCCCGCCCCCGACGTCTACCTGCTGGCGGCCCGGCTCCTGGACGTCGCCCCGCACGCCTGCGTCGCCTACGAGGACACCGACGAGGGGGTGGCCGCCGCGCTCGCCGCGGGGATGGCGGTCATCGACGTCCGCCCCTCGCTCCAGGACGGAACGCGGGACGGAACATGAGCGACCGTCAAGCGCAGTCGAAGATCGTCTAAAATCTCCGGTGAGCCTCGTCCGATCGAGGCGCGGTCGGGGCTGAGGAGATCGTGATGGCCGGGGAACAGGCGCCGCAGGGGATCGATCCCACAATCCCGAGCGTGGCCCGCATGTACGACTACTACCTCGGCGGCAAGGACAACTTCGCCTCCGACCGCGCGGCGGCCGAGAAGTTCATCGAGATCGTCCCGGGCGTCCGGGAGATGGCCCAGGCCAACCGCGCCTTCCTCCGCCGGGCGGTGAGCGAGCTCGCCGCCCGGGGGGTCCGCCAGTTCCTCGACATCGGCTCCGGGCTGCCCACCCAGGAGAACGTCCACCAGGTGGTGCACCGGATCATCCCCGACGCCCGGGTGACCTACGTGGACAACGACCCGATCGTCCTGGCCCACGGCCGGGCCCTGCTGAGCGACAACCCCCACACCACCGTGATCCAGGCGGACATGCGCGAGCCGAAGGCCCTGCTCGACCACCCCGAGGTGCGCGCGAGCATCGACTTCGACGAGCCGGTGGCCGTGATCCTGCTGGCGATGCTGCACTTCGTCCCGGACGACGCCGTCGCCGACCAGATCATCGCCTCGGTGCGGGAGGTGCTGTCCCCCGGCAGCCACCTGGTGCTCTCCCACGCCTACGCCGGCCGGACCGGCGCGGAGACGCGCGCCAGGGCGGACGACGTCTACGGCTCCACCACCGCCGGGTCGATCACCTCACGCGGCCCCGCCGAGCTCGCCGCCTACCTGGACGGTCTGGACGTGCTGCCTCCCGGCGTCGTCCCCGTCGAGGCCTGGCGCCCGGAGTTCGACGAGGACGTCACCGTCGACTTCAGCCGGCCCAGCATCCTCGGCGCGGTCGCCAGGGTGCCCTGACCGGCACCGGCGGGCGAGACCCCGCATTGGTTAGCTGTACTATCCAATAATGCGGATATCCCAGCTCAGCGCCGCGTCGGGCGTCCCCATCCCCACGATCAAGTACTACCTGCGCGAGGGTCTGCTCCCTCCGGGCGAGCAGACCGCGGCGACCAGGGCGGAGTACGGCGAGAGCCATCTCCGCCGGCTACGGCTGATCCGCGCGCTGCTGGAGGTCGGGCGGCTGCCCATCGCGGCCATCCGCAAGGTGATCGCCGCCGTGGAGGACGAGAGCCTGGGCATGCACGAGGTGCTCGGCACCGCCCACTACGCCATCGCCCCCGCGGTCGAGTCCCACCAGGAGGACGAGGACTGGCGGCGCGCCCGCGCCGAGGCCGACCGCCTGATCACCGACCTCGGCTGGCGGGTCCACCCCGAGGCCCCCACCCGCGTCGAGCTCGCCCAGGCCATCCTCACCCTCGACCAGCTCGGCATGCCCGCCACCGGTGAGGCCCTGCGCCCCTACGCCGAGGCCGCCGTCAACCTCGTCGTCGAGCACGAGATCGGCACCATCCCTCTCGACGGCCCCCGCGAGGCCGCGGTCGAGGCCCTGGTCGTCGGGACCGTCGTGCACGGCAGGGTCCTCGACGTCATGCGCCGCCTCGCCCACGAGTCCATCTCGGCACGTTTCTTCGGCGTCTCGGAGGAGTGACGTCACAGTGCCGGAGAGCGCCTCGGAGGAGTGACGCCCACAGAAGGAGAGCCTCTCGGAGAGCTGACATCACGGCGACGGAGAGCGCTTCGGAGAGCTGACATCACAGTGACGGAGAGCACCTCGGAGGGCCGGCGTAACAGTGACGGAGAGCACAGACTCGCAGCTCACAGCCCTGGAATCGCCCTGTGCAAACTTTCCGCAGGCTATCTGCCTGGCCGAACGGGCTTGAGTAACATCCTGTTCACATTCGGGCAACAGATGCGAAATCGCGACTTGCAACTCTTTGGGAGCAGCAGCCCACTTTCTCCTCAAGGACTCCGCTGATGACCTTCAAGGCTGAATACATCTGGATCGACGGCACCGAGCCGACCGCCAAGCTCCGTTCGAAGACCAGGATCCTGGCCGACGGCGCCGAGCTCCCGATCTGGGGCTTCGACGGGTCCAGCACCAACCAGGCCAACGGCGGTTCCTCCGACCGGGTGCTCAAGCCGGTGTTCACCTGTCCGGACCCGATCCGCGGCGGCAGCAACGTGCTGGTGCTCTGCGAGGTCCTCGACACCGACATGACCCCGCACTCCAGCAACACCCGCGCCGCCGCCGTCGCGGTGGCCGAGAGGTTCGCCGACCAGGAGTCGTGGTTCGGCATCGAGCAGGAGTACACCTTCTTCAAGGAGGGCCGCCCGCTCGGCTTCCCGATCGGCGGCTTCCCCGCCCCGCAGGGTGGTTACTACTGCGGCGTCGGCGCCGACGAGGTCTTCGGCCGCGATGTCGTCGAGAAGCACCTCGACCTCTGCCTTGAGGCCGGTCTGGCGATCTCCGGCATCAACGCCGAGGTCATGCCCGGCCAGTGGGAGTTCCAGGTCGGCCCGGCGGGCCCGGTGGAGGTCTCCGACCACCTGTGGATCGCCCGGTGGCTGCTCTACCGCGTCGCCGAGGACTTCAACATCGCCGCCACGCTCGACGCCAAGCCGGTGAAGGGCGACTGGAACGGCGCGGGCGCGCACACCAACTTCTCCACCAAGGCGATGCGCGAGGGCTACGACCCGATCATCACCGCCTGCGAGGCGCTCGCCGTCAACGCCGAGGAGCACGTCAAGCACTACGGCGCCGGCATCGAGGAGCGTCTCACCGGTCACCACGAGACCGCCCCGTGGAACAAGTTCAGCTACGGCGTCTCCGACCGCGGCGCCTCGGTCCGCATCCCGTGGCAGGTCGAGGTGGACAAGAAGGGCTACATCGAGGACCGTCGCCCCAACGCCAACGTCGACCCCTACCTGGTGACCCGCCTCATCGTGGACACCTGCTGCTCCGCCCTGGAGAAGGCCGGCCAGGTCTGACCGGGCACGCGCGGCGGGCCGCGACCACCCTGCCGGGGGTGGTCGCGGCCCGCCGTTCCGCTGCCCCTACGACAAGACGATACGTTTCGACTCGCCTTTGGTATATTCGGCCGGATGAAGACACCCAACCCGTCCCGCCGCAGCGAGCAGTCGCGCCGGGCCATCCTGAACGCCGCACTCGACCTGGTCGCCGAGGTCGGCTACGCCAAGCTGACCGTCGAGGCGATCGCGGCCCGCGCGGGCGTGGGCAAGCAGACGATCTACCGCTGGTGGCCGTCCAAGGGCGCGGTGCTCGTGGACGCGGTGCTCGCCCTCAGCGAGGACGAGGAGGGCGCCATCGCCCTGCCCGACACCGGTGACATCCGGGCCGATCTGCGGGGCGTGCTGCGGGCCATCGTCGACGAGTACAACGACCCCAAGATCGACACGATCACCCGGGCGCTGGCCGTCGAGTCGCTGACCGATCCCACGCTGAACACCCAGATCACCGGACGGGTCCTGGGACCGCTCCTGGAGGTCACCAAAGACCGGCTGCGCGCCGGGCAGCGGGCCGGACAGGTGGCCGAGGGAGTGGACCTCGGCGTCGCCGTGGAGCTGCTGTACGCGCCGATCTACCACCGCTGGGTGCTGCGCACCAACCCCCTGACGCACGAGTACGCCGACACCGTCCTCGAACTCGCCCTCAAGGCCCTGAGCCCCGCGACGATAAATACCGTCGAATAAGGCGCTTTAGGGCCACGCGAAACTACCACCGCGCGCCGTACCATGACTGCGATGCGGGACGTAGTGGAACAGTTGCAGCGCCTGGGCATGTCGGGTTACGAGGCCAAGGCCTACGTGACGCTGGTCGGCTCCGGGCAGCCGCTCAACGGTTACGAGGTGGCCAAGCGGTCCGGCGTGCCGCGCAGCACGGTCTACGAGACGCTGGGCAAGCTGGTGGCCAAGGGCGCGGCCTACGAGGTACGCGGGGCCGAGGACGCCACCGACTACCTGCCGCTGCCGCCCCGGTCGCTGCTGGAACGCATGCGCCGGGAGTTCGACGACTCGATCGAGTCGCTGCAGGCCGCGCTACCCACGATCGTGGCGCCACCCGAGGCCCACCTCATCCACAACCTCAAGGACGCCGAGGCGCTGCTCGCCCGGGCCGAGGACGTGCTGGCCGCCGCACGCACCGACCTGTTCCTGTCGATCTGGCCGGAGGAGATGAAGCGGCTCTCCCCGCTGGTCAGGCGGGCGGTCGAGCGTGGCGTCGACGCCTCGGTGATGCATTTCGGCCCCGCCGAGGAGGCGGTCGGGCACCTGTACGAGCACCGGTTCTCCTCCCCCGAGGTGATCATGGAGAGCCTGGGCTGCCGCCTCCTGGTCGTCGCCGGCGACCGCCGCGAGGCCCTGGTCGGCGGGTTCATCGACGGCTCGGCCTGGGGCGTCTACACCGAGGACCCCGCCGTGGTCCTGATGGCGGTGGAATACATCAGGCACGACATCGCCCTGCAGATCATCGCCGACCGGGTCGGGCACGAGTCGCTGCGCGAGTTCTGGACCAGCGACCCGGAGTTCACGCGGCTGCGCGCCGGCCGAGGGCGCCCGGCCGCCCTGCTCCGCGCCGCCGGATGCCCCGCCCCCGAGCTCCCGCCGAGGTGATCCCTTGGGGGGATGTGACATCCTTCGAGGTAAGTTGTCGTAATTTTCCGGGGAAGGCAGGTCATGGATAAGCCGGTCATCATGACGGTCGATGACGATCCGGGCGTCTCGCGTTCCGTGGCACGCGACCTGCGACGCCGTTACGGCCATTCCTACCGCATCGTCCGGGCCGACACCGCGGTCGCCGGGATGGAGAGCGTCCGCGAGCTCCGGCTGCGCGGCGACGACGTCGCGGCGATCCTCGCCGACTACCGGATGCCCCAGATGAACGGCGTGGAGTTCCTGGAGCAGGCCATGGACCTGTATCCGTACGCCCGCCGGGTGCTGCTGACCGCCTACGCCGACACCGACGCGGCGATCCAGGCGATCAACGTGGTGGATCTCGACCACTACATGCTCAAGCCGTGGGACCCGCCGGAGGAGAAGTTCTACCCGGTCCTCGACGCCCTGCTCGAGGCCTGGCACCGGGCCGAGCGGCGCGAGTCCGACGAGCTGCGGGTGGTGGGCGCCCGCTGGTCGGCCCGCTCCTACAAGATCCGCGACTTCCTGTCCCGCAACCAGGTGCCCTACCGCTGGGTGCTGGCCGACGACCCCGAGGGCGCGCAGCTGCTGGCCGCCGCCGGCGAGGAGTGCGAGATCAGCCCGGCCAAGCTGCCGCTGGTCATCACCTCCGACGGCACCACGCTCACCGCCCCCACCACCGCCGAGCTGGCCGGGGCGGTGGGTCTGTCCACCGCCCCGGCCACCGACTTCTACGACCTGATCGTCATCGGCGGCGGCCCCGGCGGGCTGGGCGCGGCCGTCTACGGGGCCTCGGAGGGGCTGCGCACCGTGATGGTCGAGCAGCACGCCTCCGGCGGGCAGGCCGGTCAGAGCTCCCGCATCGAGAACTACCTGGGCTTCCCCGACGGCGTCTCCGGCTCCCAGCTCGCCGACCGCGCCCGCCGCCAGGCGCTGAAGTTCGGCGCGGAGCTGCTCACCGCCCGCACCGTCACCAGCCTGGAGGTCAAGGGCCAGGCCCGGGTGGTCGGCTTCGCCGACGGCAGCAGCATCGCCGCGCACACCGTGATCCTGGCCACCGGCGTCTCCTACCGGCGGCTGGCGGCCCCGGGCCTGGACGACTTCGTGGGCCGGGGCACCTACTACGGCGCGGCCGTGACCGAGGCGCCCGAGTGCAGGGATCGCGAGGTCTACATCGTCGGCGCGGCCAACTCTGCCGGGCAGGGCGCGGTCTACCTGTCGGGATACGCCAGCAAGGTCCACCTGATCGTCCGGAGCGACGGGCTGGAGAAGTCCATGTCGCACTACCTGATCGAGCAGATCTCGAACATCTCCAACATCGAGGTGCACACCGAGACCGAGGTGGTGGGCGCGGAGGGCGACGACCATCTGGAGCGGCTCACGCTGAAGGGCCCGGACGGCGAGCGGACGGTCGGGGCCGAGTGGCTGTTCGTCTTCATCGGCGCCGAGCCGCTCACCGACTGGCTCGGCGACACGATCGAGCGTGACGCCAAGGGCTTCGTCCTGACCGGGCCCGACCTGACCTCCGCCGAGAGCCGTCCCCGCAACTGGCCGCTCCGGCGCGAGCCGTACCACCTGGAGACCAACGTGCCCGGGGTCTTCGCCGCCGGAGACGTCCGCGCCGACTCGATCAAGCGGGTCGCCTCCGCGGTCGGCGAGGGGGCGATGGCCGTGGCGCTCGTCCACCGTTACCTGGAGAAGGCATGACCGGACGGGCCGAGCGCCCCATCGTGGGCTGCGACTGGACCATGGGCGACGAAGGAGGCCAGATGATCAGCACGGACGTCCTCCGTGGACTGTTCCTCTTCGAGAAGCTCGACGACGAGAAGCTGGAGTGGCTGGCCTCCCACGGCGAGGAGCGCGAGTTCGGCGCGGGCGAGCCGATCATCCGGCAGGGCGACCCGGCCGAGTGCTTCCTGGTGCTCATCGACGGCGAGATCGTCATGTCCACCGAGACCCCCGCCGGGGTGGTCACCATGACCCCCACCTCGCAGCCCGGGGTCTACGCCGGAGCGACCTCCGCCTACCTGGGCGACCGCGCCCCGGCCACCTACTCCCACTCGCTGCGCGCGACCAAGCCCTCACGGATCTTCGCGCTCCCGGCCAAGAAGTACGGCCTGATGATCGGCGAGTGGTTCCCGATGGCGGTCCACCTGCTCGACGGGGTGCGCCTCGGCGGGCTCGCCCAGCGGGAGATCATCGACCGGCGGCAGCGGCTGACCGCGCTCGGCACCATCACCGCCGGGCTCACCCACGAGCTCAACAACCCGGCGGCGGCGGCCGTGCGGGCCGTGGGCGAGCTGCGGGGCAAGATCCGGCTGTCGCGGCGGCAGCTCGCCGGGCTGACCGAGGCGGGCATCTCGGCCGACCGGCTGCGCGGGCTGATCGACATGCAGGAGAGCTGCACCGACAGGGCCGGGAGCCCGCCCGCCCGCTCCCCGCTGGAGATCTCCGACGCCGAGGAAGAGCTGGGCGACGCGCTGGAGGAGGCCGGGGTGGACGACGGCTGGGAGCTCGCGCCGCCGCTGGTGGCCGCCGGCTTCGGCCCCGGCGGGCTGGAGAAGGTCCGCGGCGCGGTCGGCGACGAGCACCTGTCCGGGGCGATGCACTGGCTCGCCGAGGCCATCGAGATCAACCAGATGCTGAACGAGGTGACCGACGCGACCGAGCGGATCTCCTCGCTGCTCGCCTCCGCCAAGCAGTACTCCCAGATGGACCGCGCGCCCTACCAGACGGTGGACGTCCGGGAACTGCTGGACAGCACGCTCACCATGTTCCGGGGCAAGATCCCGCCCGGGATCAGCCTGGCCACCGACTACGACCCCGGACTGCCGCCGCTGCCCGGCTACGCCGGAGAGCTCAACCAGGTGTGGACCAACCTGATCCACAACGCGCTGGACGCGATGGCCGGCAGCGGCACGCTGACCGTCCGCACCCGCCTGGAACACGACACCACCGCCCTGATCGAGATCTGCGACACCGGCCCCGGGGTCCCCGAGGAGCTGCGGGAGCGGATCTTCGAGCCGTTCTTCACCACCAAGGCCGTCGGGGAGGGCACCGGGCTGGGCCTGGACATCTCCTTCCGCATCGTCGCCGGCCGGCACGGCGGCGACCTGCGCGTGGAGTCGGTGCCCGGCGACACCCGTTTCCAGGTACGGCTGCCGCTGACCGAGCTCCCCGCCCCCTGAGCGGGCCGCGTCACGCGCCCGGCTCCCCCGGCCCCCGCTCCCGCCTGCCTGGCGGGAGGTAGACAATCGTCCCCATGCGATTCGGGATCCTGGGCACCACGCGGGCATGGGGGGACGACGGGAGCGAGGTGCCCGTCGGCGGGCCGACCCGCCGCGCGCTGCTGGCCCTGCTGCTCGCCCGCCCCGGTGAGGTGGTGACGGCCGACAGCCTGGTCGACGACCTCTACGGGGCGCGGCCGCCGGGCGGGGCGGGCCACGCGCTGCAGTCGCAGGTGTCCCGGCTACGCCGGGACCTGGGGCGGGAGGCCGCGATCGAACCCGTCCGCGCGGGCTACCGGCTCGCGGTCGACCCGGACGACGTCGACGCCCACCGCTTCGAGCGGCTGGCGGAGGAGGGACGGCGGGCGCTGGAGGACGGGGACCCGGAGCGGGCGGCCACGCGCCTGCGGGCGGCCCTCGACCTGTGGCGGGGCCCCGCGCTCGCCGACGCCGCGGACGCCGGCTCCGTCCAGACGCGGATCCTGCGGCTGGAGGAGCTGCGGGTCGAGGCCCTGGAGGACCGGATCGAGGCGGATCTCCGGCGGGGCGGGCACCGGGCCGTCGTGCCCGAGCTGCGGGAGCTGATCGGCCGCCACCCCCTCCGGGAGAGGCTGCACGGCCTCCTCATGCGCGCGCTGCAGGCCGGCGGCAGGCAGGCCGAGGCCCTGGCCGCCTTCGAGGAGGCACGGCGGATCCTGGCCGAGGAGCTCGGCGCGGACCCCTCGGCCGGGCTCGCCGCGCTCCACCGGGCGCTGCTGCGGGGCGAGGGGCCGCCCGTGGCTCCCGGGCCCGCCTCCGGCACGCTCCCGGCGCAGCTGACGAGCTTCGTCGGCCGCGCCGAGGACGTGGCCAGGGTCACCGAACTGCTCGGCACCGCACGCCTGGTCACCCTGCTCGGCCCGGGCGGCGCGGGCAAGACCCGGCTGTCGATCGAGGTCGCCGCCCGCCGGCCCGACGTGTGCCTCGTCGAGCTCGCGCCGCTGCGCGACGGGCAGGACCCGGCGCAGGCCGTGCTCGGCGCGCTCGGCCTGCGCGACAGCGGGCGCCTGACCGGACCGGCCGAGACGGCGCCCGTCTCCCGGCTGATCGCGGCGCTGGCCGACCGGCCGCTGCTGCTCGTCCTCGACAACTGCGAGCACCTCGTGGAGGCGGTCGCGGCACTGGCCGGGCGGCTGCTCGCGGGCTGCCCGGAGCTGCGCGTCCTGGCCACGAGCCGGGAGCCGCTCGCCATCACCGGCGAGCACCTGTGGCCGGTCCGCCCGCTCCGCCCGGCCCCGGCCGCCCGGCTCTTCGCCGACCGGGCGAGCGCCGTACGGCCGGGCTTCGTCATGGACGAGGCCGCCGCCGGGGCCGTGCGGCGGATCTGCCAGGCGCTCGACGGCCTGCCGCTGGCCATCGAGCTCGCGGCGGCGAGAATGCGCACGCACGACCTCGCGGAGCTCGCCTCCCGCCTGGACGACCGCTTCCGCCTGCTGTCGCGGGGCAGCCGTACGGCCGAGGCCAGGCACCAGACGTTGCGCGCGGTCGTGGCGTGGAGCTGGGACCTGCTGTCGGAGGCCGAGCAGACGGTGGCCAGGCGCCTGACGGTCTTCTCCGGCGGCGCGGCCGCCGAGGCGGTGGCGCGGGTGTGCGGGGCGCCCGGCGCCGAGGACGTGCTGGACTCCCTCGCCGACAAGTCGCTGCTGGAGGTCAGTGGCGGCCGCTACCGCATGCTGGAGACGGTCCGCGCCTTCTGCGCCGAGCGGCTGGGCGCGGCCGGCGAGACCGCCGCGCTGCGGCGCGCGCACGCGGAGCACTTCCTGGAGCTGGCCCGGACCGCCGACCCCCACCTGCGCCGCGCCGGGCAGCTGGAGTGGCTGGGGATCCTGACCGCCGAGCACGAGAACCTCCAGGCCGCGCTGCGCTGGGCCGTGGAGACCCGGGAGGTCGAGTTCGCGCTGCGGCTGCTGGCCTCCCTGTCGTCCTACCTGTGGATGCGCGGCATGCGCGCCTCGGCGACGGCGCAGGCGGTCGCGCTGCTGGACGTGATCGGCGACGGCCCGCCCCCGGGGCTTGAGGACGAATACATCCTGTGCGTCCTGGCCGCGGCGGCGGGCGAGACCGGCCAGGAGGCGTGGGAGCACCACCGGCGGACGGCGGAGTCGATCGTCGTCGCCCTGGACCGCCCGCACCGCCACCCGATCCTCACCTTCCTCTGGCTGATGATCAACGCGGGTGCGGGGGATCCCCGGGTCGCGCTGTCGGTGATCGACCGCAGCCGGACCGGGCCCGACCCGTGGGAGCGGGCCATCGTCCACCTCCTGTGGGGATATCCGCAGCTCGCCGCCGGGGATCCGGGGCAGGCCGAGCACGAGTTCGCGCTGGCCGCCGACGGGTTCCGCGCGCTCGGCGACCGGTGGGGGACGGCGCTGGCCCTGGACGCGCTGGCCGGCCTGGCGGCCATGTGCGGCGACACCGCGAGGGCGATCGTCCTGATCGAGGAGGCCCTCGCCCTCACCGAACAGCTCGGCGCGGTCGAGGACCTCCCCGACCTGCTCTGCAACCGGGGCGACTACCTTGTCCGCGCCGCACGGAGCGGGCAGGGCGGTCCGGATCCGGCGGGTCCCGGCATCGCGGCGGCGCGCGCCGACTACGAGCGGGCGGCCGAGGTCGCGCGCCGGGTGGGCAGTCCCACCTATCTGGCCGGGGCGCTGCGCGGGCTCGGCGACATCGCGCGGATGGAGGGTGACCTGGACGGGGCGCGCCGGCTGTACGAGCAGGCGCTGGAGCGGTTCGAGACCCGCTGGGTGCGGAGCGCGGGAAACTGGACGGGCGCCCTGTTCGGGCTCGGGAGGGTCGCCGAGGCCACCGGCGACCTGGACGGGGCCCGGTCGCTGCACCGGCAGGCCGCCGAGGTCGCGGTGCGGTCGGGGGCGATCATCGAGAGCGCCCGCGCGGTGGAGGCACTGGCGGGGATCGCGCTGCTGGAGGGCGACGCGCCGGAGGCGGCCCTGCTGCTCGGCGCGGCCGCCGGCCTGCGGGGGATCATCACCGAGGACGGCCCCGAGGTCTCGCGCACGGCCGCCGCCGCGCGGGCCGCCCTGGGCGAGGATGCCTACGGGGCCGCCCATCTCCGGGGCGTGCGGCTGGCCCCGGAGGACGCGCTCCGCCGGGCCGGCGTGCCCGAGCCCGCCATCCAGGCGTCACCGATCAACTCCATGGCCGGCCTCGGCGCGGTCCCCGGCACTGGTCCGGTGAACGCCGGTGAACGCCGGTGAGCACGTGGTGAGCCGGCGGTGAGCGCCTCCGGACATGCTCTCGGGCATGACCACAGCACCGTGGCTCAAGAACAAGAACATCCTGATCTCCGGGGCTGGCGTCGCCGGCCCGGCGCTGGCCTACTGGCTGAGCCACCACGGCTTCACCCCCACGGTGGTGGAGCGGGCCCCCGCCCTGCGCGACGGCGGCTACGCGGTCGACTTCCGCGGCCAGGCGCACCTCACCGTGCTGAGGCGGATGGGGATCCTGGACGACGTCCAGCGGGCGCAGACGGGCATGGGCGCGATGTCCTACGTCAACGGCGCGGGCAGGAAGATCGCCAGCATGCCCGCCGACGTCTTCAGCGGGGACGTCGAGATCCTCCGGGGCGACCTGGCCCGCATCCTCCACGAGGCCACCCAGGACCGCGCCGAATACGTCTTCGACGACTCGATCACCTCCATGACCGACGGACCCGGCGGCGTCCAGGTCACCTTCGAGCGGGCCGCGCCCCGCGAGTTCGACCTGGTGGTGGGGGCCGACGGGCTGCACTCCAAGGTCCGGACGCTCGCCTTCGGGCCGGAGTCGCGGTATGTGAGGGAGCTGGGCCTGTACTGCGCGATCTTCACCACCGCCAACCACCTGGAGCTGGACCACACGGGGCTGATCTACAACACCCCCGGCAGGCTCGTGTCGATGTACAGCGCCCGGCACAACACCGAGGCCAGGGCCCTGTTCTACTTCGCCTCGCCGCCGCTGAGCTACGACCGCCACGACATCGGGCAGCAGAAGAAGATCCTCGCCGAGGCGTTCGCCGGGATCGGCTGGGAGGCTCCCCGGCTGCTGGAGGCCATGGCCGACGCGCCGGACTTCTACTTCGACTCCACCAGCCAGGTCCGCCTGGACCGCTGGTCGCGGGGCCGGACCGTCCTGCTCGGGGACGCCGGCTACTGCGCCTCGCCGCTGTCGGGCATGGGCACCGGCCAGGCCATGGTCGGGGCCTACGTCCTCGCCGGAGAGCTGGCGGCCGCCGGCGGCGACCACCGGGCGGGCTTCGCCGGCTACGAGGAGGCCATGCGCGGCTACGTCGCGGGATGCCAGAAGTCGGGCGAGGGCGTGAGCAAGTGGATGGTCCCCGAAGGCCGGTTCATGGCCTGGTTCGTCAACCAGAACTACAAGCTCATGCCCTACCTGCCGGGGAAGGGGCTGATCGCCAGGAGCGCCCGGAAGACGGCGAGCGCCATCGCCCTGAAGGACTACGGGCGCTGACCCGCGTCCTTCGTCAGCCGCCGCAACTCGGCGGACTGCCGCTCATGGAGACCGCAAGGCGGGCAGCAGGGTCGCTTCGAGCACGTCGGCGGCGGTGTCCTGGCTGAGGTGTCCTGCGGTGACGTCGGCGGCGGCGGCGTGTAACAAGCTGTAGACGGTGGTGACCAGCCAACTCAGGGGGAGGTCGGTGCGGAAGGCGCCCTCCTGCCGGCCGCGGACGAGGAGTTGCTCGACATGGCCCATGGCCTGGTCGTGGTGCCGGCGCAGCACGGCGGGGTCGAGTTCGCGCTGGGCGAGCTCGAACAGCCGGCGGTGCCGGTCGAGGACGCGCCAGGAGATGCGCAGCAGCCTGCCGAGGGCGTCGACGGCGGGGCCCTCGTCCGGGGCGGCGGTCTCGATAGCGGCGCCGGCCTGGGTGATGGTGTGGTCGAGGACGGCTTCCAGCAGCACCTCCCGTGAGGGGAAGTGGGTGTAGAGGGTGACCCGTCCGACTCCGGCGGTGCGGGCGATCGCCGCCATGCTGGCCTGGGGCTGCTCGGTGAAGCACACGAGCGCGGCGTCGAGGATGGCGGTGATGTTGCGTTCGGCGTCGGCGCGGCGCCTGGGCGCGCCCTGCTTCCCTACGGCCCCGTCTGGTCGATGGCTCGTGTCCGTGATCCCCACGATGACCCAGCCTAAGCGGTCAGTGGGCGGACACGGGGCCGTCGGTGGCGGGCGGGCGGCCCGCCGGTATCAGCCACCCGGCGACCACGGCAATGATCACGGCTGTCACGGCCGCGGCGGTGAACCCCGCACCGGATCCGGTGATCGATGCCGGACCCGCGGGCACGGTGTTCAGGCCGGCGGAGGCGATGGTGGATACAGACGCGATGCCCAGGGTGGCGCCGAGTCCGTGCCCCGTGCTGATCAGCGCGGAGGCCGTACCGGCGTCCTGCGGATCGACGTGCGCCATCGCGGTGGTGGTCGCGGTGACGAACGTCGCGCCGACGCCCTGCGCGGCACGCGCGGCCACGAGCAAGGTCGCGTCATCGGCCGGCCCGGAGGCGAGCGAGGCGAGGGTGAACACCGCCGGCCCGGCCAGGAACACATGCCTGCGGCCGAACGCGTCGGCCGTCCGCCCGCCAAGCGGCATCAGTCCACCGAAGCACAGCGTGTAAGCAGTGATCACCCAGGTCAGCGCGGTCCGGTCCAGGTCGAGCCGGTCGGCGATCGCGACGTTCACCACCGTCACGTCCAGAACCACCATGAACTGGGCCGGGCACAGCAGGACCAGCACCCACCGACGCCGGGCCGTTCGCTGCCCGTCGACTGCCTCCGGGGCGTCCGGTGCGCGGGAGATGATTCATCGCCCCCCATAAATCGAACATCAATGTTCGGGTTAAGGTACAGTCGGGTCCGCGATAAGTCGAACATCAATGTTCGGTTTCAATGGGAAGGCATGGTGAGGCGGATGGCCGGCGGGCGACAGGCCGACGGAACGGACCGGGAACCGACAAGCGGTGAGGCGCCAGTACCGCTGCCCCACGAGACCTGCGGGGATGCCGCGGGAGCCCGGTCCCCCCACGCGCCGATCCCGTTCCCGGCGGCCGACCGTGCGTAGCGACCCGGCGTTGGGCACGGACACCACCGTCGTTCTGCTGGTAGCAGGGCTGATCTTCCTCGGGGCGTTGGTGCTGGGCGTCTGGAAGTACCGGCAGATGGTCCGCTCGGAACAGCACGTGGCCCACCCCTACGTGGACATCGCGCACCGGGCCGCGCTGCTCTATTCGTTCGCGACGCTGCTGGTCGCGGTGTTCGTCGAGCTGAGCGGCTGGTCGCCGGTGGTGGATCTCGTCGCGGCCGGCGTCGTGATCCTGTTCTTCGTCACGTCGATCGCGACCTACGTCCACCACGGCCGGCGCCAGGACACCGACAACCAGTTCCGCCATCCCGTCCGCGGCACGACCGCCTTCATGTCCGCGCTGATCGTCGGCGAGATCGGCGGCGTCACCGTCCTGCTGGCCGGATTCGTCCAGGCGCAACTGCTGTGAACCGGGGGTCGCGCCACCGGCATCGCGACCGTCCTCCACCGCCGCCGCTCCGGACCTGACCGGAAGCGGCGCTCGGGTGAGCCGGGCCCGGCACCCGGCCCACCCCCGGGGCCCTCAGCCGTGGACGCCGTCGAGCATGTCCATCAGGCGGGCCAGCACCCGGCCGCCGGAGACGCGGACGCCGTCGTGCTCCCACTCGTTGGTCACCCAGGTCCGCACGTTGCCGACCGCGCGGGCGGTCCGCGTCGACAGGCTCTCGTCGACGTACATGTCGTCGTAGTAGACGGCGGCGGCCACCGGGACCTGGTTGGCGGCCAGCCGTACCGGGTCGTAGAGGGCGGGCCAGTCGGAGGCCGCGGCGAGGATCTCGGCGGCGCCCTTGAACGGGCGGAGGGCGGCGATCTCGTCGAACATCCAGGGGTAGATCATCTCCCCGGTGGGCAGCAGCGGCTCGGCCTCCTCCCCGAACTCCCCCGGCAGCAGCCGGTGCGCCGCCCAGGCGGTGGCGGCGCCCTGGGCGTAGATCGACTCGTGCAGGACCGCGTAGAGCGGGTTGCCGACGAAGCCGGTGGCCATCATGACCTCGTAGCGGAACAGGTCGGAGAGCCGCTCGCCGTTCCAGGCCTCCTCCAGCACCCAGTGCAGGTATTCGGCGCCGTCGCTCATCCCCAGGCACAGTCCCAGGGTCTGCAGGCGGCGCACGGTCAGCACGTCGCCGTCGGGGAGCAGGACCTCCTCGCGGCGCAGGTGGCCGGCGATCGCGTCCAGGCGAGCGGAGTCGCCGGGGTAGCGGGCGAAGTAGCGGTCCACCTTGTCGCGGACCCGGGGGTAGGTGCGGGAGTAGACGTCGTCGGCGGTGGCGTCGAGCCCGGCCAGGCCGCCGGTCACGTAGCAGGACCGCAGGCCCTCGGGGGCCTGGGAGAGGTAGGTCAGCGTGATGAACCCGCCGTAGCTCTGGCCGAGGGTCTCCCACGGCCGGTCGCCGCAGAGCCGGCGCCGGATCAGCTCGGCGTCGGCCACGATGGCGTCGGCGCGGAAGTGCCGGAGCCGGGCGGCGAGCTCGGCGTCGGTCCCGGTGACCGTCCCGGCGGTGACCGGGGTGCTGCGGCCGGTCCCCCGCTGGTCGAGCAGGAGCACCCGGTGGGTCTTCAGCGCGTGTCCCAGCCAGCCGTCCGCCGCGGTCGGCCTCGGCGACCTGCCGCCGGGGCCGCCCTGCAGGAAGACCAGCCACGGCAGGTCCTGGTCCTGCTTGGCGGGGTCCACCGCCTCGCGGGCGAAGACCTCGATCGTGGGGCCGCCGGGGTCGGCGTGGTCGAGGGGGACGGTGAAGACGTGGTCGGTGAGCGCCACACCGGGCAGAAGGACAGTCACCCGGGGAACGTTACCGGCTGTGCCATTGCCGATATCCCGGGCGCCCCCGGGCGTGGTCGGCGAACACCCTCGCCGCCAGATCCCGTACGGCGGGCACATGGGCGGCCAGGGCGCCCCGCGGATGCCACACCAGCAGGTGCCGCATCACCAGCGGGTCGCCGCGGAGCGGGCGGATGACCAGCCCGTCGCTCTCGGCGAAGGTGGCCCGGCAGGGCGCGATGGCCCGGCCGGAGACGACGATCTCCCTGATGGTCCAGGCGTCCGCCGCCTGGTGCGGCGCGCGGGGGGTGAAACCGGCCTGGTGGCAGGCCGTGCGGAAGCACTCGGGCCAGCCGCCCCCGTCGGAGGGCGACAGCACCCACGCCTCCGCCGCGAGGTCGGCCAGGTCGAGCTCGGGGCGGCCGGCCAGCGGGTGGGCGCCGGCCAGCGCCACGTACACGGGCTCGGCGGCGACTTGCTCCTGGCGGAGCGGCGGGGCCGGGCGCAGCTCGTGGCCGACGTAGTCGACGACCACGGCGGCGTCCAGGCGCCGGGCCGCGACCAGGTCGCACAGCAGGCGCGGAGCCGCCTCGGCGTAGGAGGTGACCTCCCGGCCGCCGAGCAGGTCGCCGAGCCGGTCGACCAGGCCGACCAGGATCGGCCCGTCGACCCCGCCGAGCCGTACCGGGCCGTCGGCGGGGCGGGAGGCGGCGCCGAGCAGCAGCTCGTCCATGCCGCTCAGCACGGTGCGGGCCCGGGCGAGCACGTATTCGCCGAGCGGGGTGGGGCGGGCGCCGTGGCGGTCGCGGTCGAAGAGCCTGCCGCCCAGAGTCCGCTCGATCCGCTGGAGCTGCGCCGAGAGCGCGGGCTGGGTGGTACCCAGGAGCGCCGCGGCCCGGGTCAGGCTGCCGGTGTCCGAGATGGCGCACAGGACGCGCAGGTGCCGTAGTTCCAGGCTCACCGGACGAGCGTATGCCCCCCATCCCACTTTCCATCACTGCGAGGTGATGGATCCCCTCTGGCCTGCGCGCATGCCCTCTCCCCCGGTTCCGGCGGGCCGTCTTGTCACCTCCGCGTGATCGGGGCGTTACCGGTGGGCGTCGAAGATCAGCGCACCTCATGACATTTCCGAAAGTCCGGAAAGGAAGTTCTGTGCGCCGAATCCCCCTGCTGGCCACGGCGGCCGTGGCCACCGCCTGCGCGGCCGCCCTGGCCGCCACACCCGCCCTGGCCGCCGCGCCCGCCCCCTCCCCCACCACGGCGACCGCGCTCCCGGCGGGTGCCGCGGGTCCGGCCAGGCCGGTCGAGGTCTTCGCCGAGGACGGCACCATCACCCGCGCCGAGGTGCCCGCCTCCGCCGGGCCCAGGGCCCGTTCCCTGGCCGCGCCCGCCGCCGAGGTCACCCCTGTCGAGGTCAACGGGCCGAGCGAGGACCGGATCGACCTGGTCTTCCTCGGCGACGGCTACACCGAGGCCGAGCTCGGTCTCTACGGCGACCAGGTCGCCGCCAAGTGGGCGCTGCTGTCCAACCGCGAGCCCTTCAAGAGCTACCGCCGGCTGTTCAACGTCTGGCGGGTCGACATCCCCTCGCCCGTCTCCGGCGTGAGCGGCGACCCCGCCCGCGACGTG
This sequence comes from Streptosporangium brasiliense, assembly GCF_030811595.1. Classification (NCBI taxonomy): domain Bacteria; kingdom Bacillati; phylum Actinomycetota; class Actinomycetes; order Streptosporangiales; family Streptosporangiaceae; genus Streptosporangium; species Streptosporangium brasiliense. The sequence goes on along the minus strand of NZ_JAUSRB010000001.1, from coordinate 407,753 downwards.
GTCAGGGACACCCCGCTCGGGATGACCTTCTGGTGCGACGGCCTGGAGCGGCTGCTCTGCGTGGACGAGGACCGCGCGAAGTCCTACGCGGCGCTGGCGCCTGGCGTGGACCAGATCGCGGCGATCGCCAACTCCGCCAAGTACGGCGGCGCGGGATACACCGACGAGGAGATGGCGACCTTCTCCGGCGGCAACGAGCGCGCCGGAGAGGTCCTGCCGCACGAGCTCGGCCACTCCCTGGGCGACCTGGCCGACGAGTACGACTACTACGCCTACCCGGGCGACGGCAGCCGCTACGACGGCCCCGAGTTCTCCGAGGTCAACGTCAGCGTCCGCGACGCCGGGCGGATGCGGGCCGAGCGGGCCAAGTGGTGGTACTGGCTCGGCGCCCCCAGCCCCGACGGCGACGTCGTCGGCGCCTACGAGGGCGGCTACTACACCCAGTACGGCGTCTACCGGCCCACCCCCAACTCGCTGATGAAGTCGCTGGGCCGGGAGTTCAACTCGGTCGGCCGGGAGAAGATGATCCAGTCGTTCTACACGATCGCCCGGCCGATCGACTCCCACACGCCCAACGGGCGGCCGGTGGAGCGCGGGGCGACGCTCTCGGTGACGCCCGCCCCGGTCTCGACGCTGTCGATCCGCTGGTACCGCGACGGCAGGGAGCACCGCCCCTGGCGGGGCCGCACCTCGGTGGAGGTCATCGGCATGGGCGGCGGCGGCACCGTCACCGCGGTCGTCTCCGACGGGACCGCCGATGTGCGCGACCCGGGCTACCGCGAGAAGTTCCTGACGCAGTCGGTCGCCTGGACCGTCCGCGGCAACCACTGATAGGCTCACCCAAGCGAGCGCTTGGTTACGTACCGCCAGCCGTACCCGGAGCGCGGAACGGGACACACGGAGACGACCCCCAAGGGACAGCCGATGAAGTTCTCGACCTTCCACCTCTTCCACCGGTTCGACGGCCAGAGCTTCAAGGACGTCTACGACTACCACCTTGAGCTGGTCGAGCTCGCCGAGGAGCTGGGATTCTCCGGGGTACGGCTGGCCGAGCACCACTTCCGCGACTACGGCGTGGTGCCCAACCTGTTCACGATGCTGGCCAACCTGGCCGCGCGCACCGAGAGGCTGCGGCTGGGCACCGGCATCGTGGTCCTCCCCCTGCACAACCCCATCCACGTCGCCGAGGAGGCGGCCATGGTGGACATGCTCTCCGGCGGGCGGCTGGACCTGGGCATCGGGCGCGGCTACCAGAGCTTCGAGTTCGAGGGCTTCGGCATCGACCTGGCCGAGGCCCGCGACCGGTTCAACGAGGCCCTGGAGGTCGTCCTCGGCCTCTGGGGCAGCCCGTCCTTCCGGCACGAGGGCAAGTTCTACCGGACCGGCACCGAGGTGGAGCTCGTCCCCCGGCCGGTCCAGCACCCGTTCCCGCCCATCCACGTGGCGGCCGTCTCCCCCGAGACCGTGACCATGTACGCCGAGCGGGGCCTGCCGATCCTGGCCGACCCGGCGGCGCCCTTCCGCAAGGTGGTCCGGGCCGCCGAGACCTGGCGGGAGACCGCGGCCGAGGCCGGGCACGACGTGACCGCCGCGGAGCTGGTGGTCGCCCGCAGCGTCTACGTCGCCGCGACGGCCGAGCGGGCCCGCGAGGACCAGGCCAGGTTCGAGGCGATGTTCGACCGGAGCCGGATCTTCAACGAGCGGAGCGCGCCGATCGACCCCCGGACCGGCAGGGCCGCCCAGGGGTTCGAGTACTACCAGGACCGCTACCTCAAGGGCGGCTCGGTCTCCAACGACTTCCGCTGGGAGCAGCTGGAGGTCATCGGCGACCCCGAGCGGGTGGTCGGCCAGATCCGGCTGCTCGAGGCGGCCGGGTTCGCCGACCTGCTCTGCGACTTCGGCAGCACCAGGCCGATGCCGCTGGAGGAGATGAAGAAGGTCATGCGGTTCTTCGCCGCCGAGGTCATGCCGGCTTTCGAGTGATCCGTCCCGTACGGCGCGCACCGGCCGCAGGCGGAGGCGCGGGCCGTACGCCCCCCGCAGGAGGCGCGATGATCGACCAGTTGACCCTGTCCGACGTCCTCGCCGAGCACGCCCGCAGCCGCCCCACGGTGACGGCGGTCGTGGACGGCGAGGTCCGGCTCACCTACCCCGAACTCGACGAGCGGGTCACCCGCCTGGCGGACGCGCTGGCCGCCCGGGGGGTCACCGCCGGGGAGCGGGTGCTGTGGCTCGGCCGCAACAGCCACGTGGTGCTGGAGCTGCTGCTCGCCTCGTCCCGGCTCGGCGCGATCTTCTGCCCGGCCAACTGGCGGCAGTCCACCGACGAGCTGTCCTTCGTCGTGGCCGACCTCACCCCGAAAGTCGTCGTCTGGGAGCGGTCCGAGGCCGCCGCCCCGCTGAGCGGTGACGGCTGGATCCTGGCCGGCGCCGACTATGAGGCGTTCCTGGCCGGCGGGTCGGCCGTCCCCCGCCCGGAGGGGCACCCCGGCGGGCCGGCGGGCGGGTCCGCCCAGGCGCCGGGGCCCGGCGACGACTCGGCCCCGCTGCTCGCCCTCTACACCGCCGCCTTCGACGGCCGCCCGAACGCGGCCCTGCTCAGCAGCGCCGCGCTGGTCGCGCACAGCACCGCGCTGCTGGTGGTCCGCCGGATGGAGGACGGCTTCACCTTCCTCAACAGCGGGCCGCTGTTCCACGTGGGCACGATGATGTTCTGCCTGGCCACCCTGCAGATCGGCGGGACGAACGTGTTCACCCCGGCGTTCGACGCCGAGGAGGTCTGCCGCCTGGTCGACGCCGAGCGGGTCACCCAGGCGTTCCTGTTCGGCCAGATGATCGACGCGGTGACAGAGGCGAACAGGGACGGCAAATACGACCTGACGTCGCTCCGCTTCATCTCCCACTCCGCCGAATGGGACGGGATGACGACGGTGGACGACTCCCCCTGGTGCCGGTCGAAGATGGGCGGCTACGGCCAGACCGAGGTGGGCGGCATGCTGACCTTCCTCGGCCTGGCCCCGGGCGCCGCCGGGCCCGCCGGACGGCCCTCGCCGCTGGTCCAGGTACGCCTGCTCGCCCCCGACGGGGGCGAGGTGCCGGCCGGGGAGGTGGGCGAGATCTGCGCCCGCGGCAAGTCGCTCTTCTCCGGATACTTCAACAGGCCCGAGCTCAACGCGGCCAAGACGCGCGGCGGCTGGCACCACACCGGCGACCTCGGCCGCCGCGAGCCCGACGGCACGATCACCTTCGTCGGCCCCATGCTCCGCATGATCAAGTCCGGCAACGAGAACATCTACCCCGCCGAGGTCGAGCGGGTGCTGAAGACCCACCCCGCCGTCGCCGACGCCGCCGTCATCGGCGTCCCCGACGAGCGGTGGCGGCAGGCCGTGAAGGCCGTCGTGGCCCTGCGGGGCGAGGCCACGGCCGAGGAGATCGTCGAGCACGTCCGCGCCCGGCTCGCCCCGTACAAGAAGCCCAAGCACGTCGACTTCGTCGAGGCCATCCCCAAGAAGGGCTTCACCCCCGACTACGACGCCCTCGACGCCGCCCACGGCGGGGGCGGCTACCCCGGGTCCTGACCGCCCCGCCGGCCGCCCCGCGGGTCCCGGGGCGGTCACGGGAGCAGCAGCCCCCAGTAGAGCGCCCACGGGACGAACACCGTCCCACCGGCGAGCAGGAGGCCGAGCCGTACCCGCTCCCCCCGCGGCGCGGAGCCCCGGGCGCGGCGCCAGGCCAGCGCGGTGCCGGCCGTGGCGACCACCGAGACCACCGCGAGGGCCTGCAGCGCCAGCCAGATCAGCGGGCGCCCGGCCACGACGGGACCGGGCGCGGCCAGCTTGCCGCCGGTCATCATCAGGTAGACCAGGTAGGAGAACGAGCCGAACACCGCCACGAGCCCTCCGGCGCTGAGCAGCCTCGCGGCCCCGGCCGCCGGAGCCGGCCGGCGGCCGCGCAGGCGGCGCACCAGCGCCACCACCGGGTAGGCGGCGAAGGCGGCCACCAGCACCACCAGGACCGCGAGCTGGAGCGCCGCCGACTCCCACCAGGACGGGGGGTCGACCGGGACGGTCGGCGACTCCTGCACCGGGGCGGGCCCTGACACCCGCGCCACCGGCGCCCGGCCGGCCGTGACGTCCGCCACCCAGGAGCCGACCAGGTCGGCGTAGCCGGGGGCGAGCTCGGGCAGCCGGGTGACGCCCCCGTCGGGGGTCCGGTGGGCGGCGTGGTCGGCGTCGGGGAAGAAGCGGAAGGTGTAGTGCCGGTTGCCCCCCTTCTCCAGCGCCGCGGCGAGCAGCGGCGGGGTCTCCCGGGGAGGGGTCAGCAGGTCGTGGGTGCCCCAGACGCCGAGCACCGGCTGCCTCACCGCGGCCAGGGTCGGCTCGGGGTCGTGGTAGGGCTCGGGGAACATGCCGCCGTCGGCGATCGTCCGGTACAGGTTGAGCTCGGCCCGGTCGACGAGCGAGCCCGACACCCCCGCCTTGCGCAGCCCCGCCGCCACGGCCCAGGTCTGCTGCCGCAGCGGCTGCAGCGCGTTGGCGCCCACGAGCACGACGAAGGCGATGTCCGCCGAGCGGGAGGCGGCGATCGGGGCGACCCAGCCGCCCTCGCTGAGCCCCCATATGCCGACCTTCGCCGGGTCGACGCCCGGCTGGGAGCGGAGCGCGGCCACGGCGCCGAGCGCGTCGTCGGCGAGCTGCGAGTAGGAGCGCCGGAAGAGCGAGTAGCCCTCGGAGCGCTTGTCGTAGATCAGCACGGCCAGGCCCCGGCGGGCGAACTCGACGGCCTCGCCCATGAGCTTCGTGCGGGGCGTGCCCGTACCCGCGCCGTGCACCAGGACGATGCCGGGCCGGGCGGGCCCCGCCGTGGCGGGCGAGAGGACCGTGCCGTGCAGGGTGAGGCCGCCGCTGCCGCGGAAGCTCACCCCCACCGCCCTCAGGTCGGAGGGCACGGCCAGGTCGGAGGGCCCGGCGGGGGTGGGCGCGACGGCGGCGGGCACGGCGGCAGCGGGCATGGCGGCCATGGACTCGGCGCCCCCGGGCACGGCGGCGGCGGGCACGGCGGCAGCGGGCACGGCGGCGGCCGTGACGGCCGCGGCGGGGGCGGTGAGCAGGCAGAGGGCGAGGGCCGTCGCCGGGAGGATCGGTCTCATATGCCGAATATATTCTGCAGAGATTTATCGGCAAAGGATTGTCTGCAGATATCCTTCTGCAGGACTAGGCTGTTCATCATGAAGGATGAGGAGTCGTTCACACTCGACGATCCGGCGAAGCTCAAGGCACTGGCCCACCCCATGCGGCGGCTCATGCTGCGCCATCTCGGCCTGCACGGTCCCGCCACCTCGACGACGCTCGGCGAGCTGCTCGGCGCCAAGACGGGCACGACGAGCTACCACCTGCGGCAGCTCGAGAAATGCGGCTTCATCGAGGAGATCCCGGAGCGCTCCGGCGGCCGGGAGCGCTGGTGGCGCAGGGCCGAGACGCCCAGGGACATGCGGCTGCCCACCCCCGACCGGCTGGCCCCCGAGGACCGCCCGGTGCTCGCCGAGTTCCACCGGATCGGCTGGGAGGAGGACCGCGGGCTGCTCGACCGGCTCCCCGAGCTCTACCGGCGCGATCCCGAGTGGGTCAAGGCGTCGCGCGGCCTCGGCCGGATGACCATGACGGAGTTCGAGGAGTTCTTCGACGCCTACGTCGCCCTGCTGATGAAGTACAGCCACCGGGCCGAGGACGCGCCGCCGGACGCGCGGCCCCTGTACGTCCGGCTCTTCGCCTTCCCGGCCGACGAGAGCTGACCCCGCCCCGGGAGCCGGCCGGCGGCCCCGGGGAGCGGCGCCCCGAGAGGCCCGCCGGGCACGGCGCCGGCGGACCGGAGCGCGGGGCCGGATGGTCCGCCCGGCGTCCGGGGTCACCGGGGCACGAGGGCCGAGTAGTCCTTGAGCGTGATGTTGGTGGCGAACTTGTCGGTCATCCTCATCATGATCTTCAACAGGAAGCCGTACTTGAACATCCAGTTCCGCATCCGGATCCGGCCCGGCGTGCCGGGGGCGAGGAAGGGACCGGCGTTGCCGTTCCGGGCGACCTTGGCGTAGTCGCGGAACTCCTCCTCGTAGCGCCGGAAGGCGACGCGGTGGTCCCCTCCGGCCGCCGCGAGCTCGCCGGCCAGGACATAGGCGCCGACCATGGCCAGCCCGCTGCCGAAGCCGCCCAGCGTGTTGCCGTAGGCGGCGTCGCCGAGCAGCACCACCCGGCCCTTGGCGTAGTGGTCGATCCGGACCTGGCTGATCGAGTCGAGATAGAAGTCGTCGGCGTGCCGTACCGCCTCGATGACGGCGGGGGTGCGCCAGCCCATCCCGGCGTAGGCGTCGATCAGGATCCGCTTCATCTCCTCGGTGTCGTAGCGGTCGTAGTCCAGCCGCGGCGAGGCGAAGACGAAGAACGCGGGCGACTTGGGACCGCCGAGGGCGACCATCCTGCCCGGCTCGTTGTATATCTTCGCGGCGTTCTCGAAACCCGCGGGGAGATCGACCAGGGCGTAGTAGTGGCCGAGGAATCGGACGTAGTCGGACTCGGGGCCGAAGGCCAGGCGCCGGACGTTGGAGTGGATCCCGTCCGCGCCCACCACCAGGTCGAAGGTCCGGGGGGCGCCGCGCTCGAACGTGACGTGCACGCCGCCCGCGGTCTCGGTGAGGGAGGTGATGGAGTCGCCGAAGACGTACTCGCACCCGGCGGCGGCGGTCCTGTCGTACAGCAGCCGGGCCAGGTCGCCGCGCATGATCTCAAGCTCGCCGCCGGTGAACTCGCCGGGCATCACCGCCAGCGTGCGGCCGTCCGCGTCAACGAACTCCTGGTCGGTCCCCCCGGTCTGCAGCCGCCGCACGTCCTCCAGGACGCCCATCCGCTCCAGCACGGCGAGGTGCGTCTCGCCCTTGAAGTCGACGGCCTGCCCGCCGGGCCGCAGGGCGGGGGCCTTCTCGACCACGGTCACGTTGTAGCCGTAGCGGATGAGCCAGTGGGCGAGCGCGGGACCGCCGATGCTGGCGCCGGAGATCAGGACGTTGGTGTCTGTCATGTCAGTGAGCTTCGCCGGAGGCGCTGACAGGCCGGAGACAGTGGGCTGACAGTCAGAGGAGGACTGTCAGCGCCTCCTCCCGGCCCAGCGCGGCGCCCCTGGCGAACTCCGCGGCGAACGCCTGCGCGCCGATGAGCTCCGTGGCGCCCGCGGCGGTCCCGGCGACGTCGCGGTCGCCGGTGACGGCCATGCCGCGCAGCGCCACCCCCACACCGAGCAGGAACGCCGCCCGCCCGGCGGCGCCTTCGAGCAGGGCCAGCCCGGCGTGCCCCTCGACGACCTCGGCGAGATCCGTCGCCACCGCCGTCGACGCGCGGGCCAGGGAGAGCGCCTCGCGGTGGCGCTCCTTGGCCTCGGCGAGGTCGCCTCCGGCCTGGGCCAGCCGCCCCAGCCCGGTGAGCACGAGCGGCCTGATGCCCTCGGCGGCGTAGGTGCCGGGGCTGACGGCCTCCAGTGCCGCCGTGTAGTGCTCGCGCGCCTCGGCGTGGTCGCCGCACAACCGGGTGAGTTCGCCCCATCCCAGCTCGACCAGGGATGACCGGTGCGACGTGCCCGTCCTGCGCACCAGCTCGGCGGCGCGGTGCAGGTCGGCGCGGGCCGCGGGGAGGTCGCCCTCGCGCAGCAGCCCGCCGGCCCTGCGGCAGAGCACGTCCGCCATCTCGTCCAGGGCGCCGAGCTGCCCGTGCAGGTCCAGCGCCTGTCCCCACAGCCGCCTGGCCCGCGCCCAGTCGCCCCGCCAGTTGGAGATCAGCCCCAGCCATTCGAGCCCCTGCGCCATCCCCCAGCGCTCGCCCGTGGCGCGGAAGCCCGACAGCGTCGACTCCAGCCCCCGCTCGGCGTCGATCACCCTGCCGTCGAGCAGGTGCACCAGGGACTCCCCCAGCATGGACACGGCCCGGCTCCACGGGTCGGAGCCGAGCAGCCGCCCCCGCCTCAGGGTGGACTCCGGATCCGACGGTCCCGCGACCATGCCCCACAGCACGTTCGCGAACGGGTGCCGCAGCTCCCGGTCCAGTGACCGCATGATCTCCTCGGCCCGCGCCCACTGCTCCGGCGAGGCATTCGGTACGGCCTGCAGCACGCACATGACGTACTCCTCCTCCAGCGCCTCGGGCGGCCCGGCGCCGAACCGTTCGAGCAGCCGCAGCGCCGACGAGGCCGCCTGGCCGCGCCGCCCGCTCAGCCACCAGTACGCCGCCAGGGCCGCGATCAGCCGCAGCGCCGTCTCGGGGTCGCCCTGTGTGGCGTGGCGCAGCGCGGCCTGCAGGTTGCTGTGCTCGGCGGAGAGCTGGGCCAGCCATCGGAGCTGCTCGGCCCGGCGCAGCCACGGCTCGGCGCGCTGCGCCAGGTCGAGGAAGTAGGCGGCGTGAGCGTCGCGCAGCCGCTCCCCCTCCCCGGCCTCCGCCAGCCGCTCCGCGCAGAACAGGCGGATCGTGTCGAACATCCGGTAGCGGCCGTCACTTGCCTCGATGAGGGACTTGTCCACCAGGTCGGCCAGCACCTCGCCGGTCCCGCAGACCCGTTCGACCGCCTCCAGGGACGCGCCCCCGGAGAACACCGAGAAGCGCCTGGCCAGCGTCTGCTCCTCGGGGCCGAGCAGGCTCCAGCTCCACTCCACCACCGCGCGCAGCGTCTGGTGGCGGACCGCCGCGGTACGGTCGCCGCGCGACAGCAGCGTGAACCGGCCGTGCTCGTTCAGGCGCGCGGCGATCTCCTCCACGGTGAACGACCTCACCCTCGCCGCCGCCAGCTCGATGGCCAGCGGCGACCCCTCCAGCGTCACGCAGATCTCGGCGACCTCGGGCCGCATCGTGAAGCCGGGACGCACGGCGGCGGCCCGCTCGGCGAACAGCCGCACCGCGGGGTAGGCGAGCGCGTCCTCGGGGTCCGTGCCCGGGGGCGGCACGGCCAGCGGCGGCAGCGGTACGAGCATCTCGCCGGTGAGCCCGAGCGGCTCGCGGCTGGTGGACAGGATGGACAGCCCCGGGCAGGCGTCGAGCAGCCGGCGGGTGAGCGCCGCGGCCGGCGCGATCACGTGCTCGCAGTTGTCCAGGACGAGCAGGATCTCCTGGTCGGCCAGCGCGCTCACGAGCCGGTCGGCGGCGTCGGACCGGCCGAGGTCCGGTGGCCGCAGCCCCGCCTCGCGCAGGCCGAGCGCGCCCAGCACCACCTGGGGGATCTGGCCGCCGTCGTCGAGCGGGGACAGGTCGACGAAACACGTGTCCTGCCCCCGGCGACGGGCCGCCTCGACCGCCAGCCTGGTCTTGCCGGTGCCGCCGGGACCGGTCAGGGTGACCAGCCGGGAGTCCCGGAGCGAGTCGATCCGCTCCAGCTCCGTCGCGCGGCCCACGAAGCTGGTGAGCTGCGCGGGGAGCCGGTGGCGGGCCGCCTGCCCGCGCGCCCGCTCACCGCGCAGGATCGCCAGGTGGAGCGCCGCGAGCTCGGGCGAGGGGTCGGCGCCGAGCTCGTCGGCGAGCAGCCGCCTGATCTCGTCGAAGACGGCCAGCGCCGCCGCCTGCTGCCCGGCGGCGTGCAGCGCCCGCATGAGCTGGCCGCGCAGCCGTTCGCGCAGCGGGTGCGCGGCCACCAACTGCCGCAGCTCGGCCGTCGAGGTGCCCTCGGGGAGCGCGAGCTCGGCCTCGACGAGGTCTTCCCGCGCCGCCAGCCGTGTCTCCTCCAGGCGGGCCGCCTGCGACGGCGCGAAGGGCGAGTCGGCCACGTCCGCCAGCGCGGGCCCTCGCCACAGCTCCAGCGCGTCCTTGAGCGATCTCGCGGCGCGCTCGTGGTGCCCCGCGGCCAGGAGCCGGCGCCCCTCGCGGGCGAGCCGCTCGAAGCGGTGGGCGTCCACGTCGTCGGGGTCGACCGCGACCCGGTATCCGGTCCCGTGGAACTCGATCAGGTCAGGGGGGAGGTTGCGGCGGAGCCGGGACACGTGGGCCTGGATCGCGTTGGCCGCCCCGGCCGGCGGGTCGTCGCCGTACTGGCCGTCGATCAGCCGGTCCACGCTGACCAGCCGGCCCGCGTCGAGCAGGAGCAGCGCGAGGAGCGCGCGCGGCCGCGGCCCCCCAACGGAGACCGCTCCACCCTCAACCGTCCGGACCTCCAGCGGCCCCAAGATGCCGAACTGCACGGAACCGATTGTGTCCCATGTGTCCGGCCCGCGAGGCCCGCCACCCACCCCCCGGCCGCGCGGCCGGCCGCTGTCCGTCACCGCCGGAGGCGGCCGGCACCGTGTCCGTACCGATGCTCCCGGGTCGGGCTCGGCGTGGACCACGGTGCCGTCACAGTGACGACCGGCGGCCTCGGTCCCTCACTCCCGGTGGGAACGCCTGGAGCGCGCTCCGGAGTGCAGTCTCACCAGGACCGGGATGGCGAGGGCGAAGACGATCAGCAGGGCGAGGCCGGCCCGCAGGGCGCCGGCCCAGTCGGCGAGGCCCGTCCGGGCCGCCCCGGTCACCCCGGCCGCGGCGGCCCCGCCGTCGAGGACCGCGAAGAAGACGGCGCCGACGGCGGTGACGCCGAGCACGCCCGCCATCTCCTGGACGGTGCCGAGCACTCCGGCCGCCACCGCGGCATGGCGGTCACGCACCCCGGCCAGCACTGACGCGATCAGCGGCGACATCACCCATCCCATCCCCGTCCCGGCCACCGCCAGTCCGGCCGCCAGCCATCCGACCGGACCGGCGGCGGCGTGATACAGCAGGGCCAGCCCGGCGGCCAGCGCCAGGCCGCCGGCGCACGGCAGCCGCCGGCCCAACCGGCCGGCCAGCCGCCCGGCGACGGCCGAGCCGGCCAGGAATCCGGCGTTGAGCGCGGTGACCAGCCCGCCGGCGGCCGGCGGCGCCAGCCCCCGGCCGTCCTGCAGGTAGAGCACCAGCACGAACGGCAGCCCGGCCGAGCCGGCGAACAGCGCCAGCACCGCGGCCAGCCCCGGCGCGAACCCCGGCTCCCGGAAGATCGCCAGATCCAGCAGCGGGGCCCGGCCGGCCGCGGCCCGCCGGCGCTGCCGGTGGGCGAACCCGGCCAGCAACGGTACGGCGGCGGCCAGGGCGGGCCACGTCCAGGCCGGCCAGCCCTGCTCACGGCCCACGCTCAGCGGCCCGGCCAGCGCCAGCAGCCCGGCGGCCAGCAGCAGCGCCCCGGCCCCGTCCAGCCCCCGCCACCGCCGGCCCGGGCGCCTCTCGCCGGGCCCGGGACGGCCCGCCCCGGGCAGCAGGAGCGGGGTCAGGGCCAGTGCGGCCAGCCCGATCGGCAGGTTGACCAGGAAGCAGGTGCGCCAGCCCAGCCCGGCCGGGTCGGCCGCGACCAGCAGACCGCCGACCAACTGGCCGCTCACCCCGGCCAGGCCGACCGTGGCGCCGTACCAGCCGAACGCGCGGGCCCGGCCGGCGCCGGGGTACAGCACCGTCAGCAGCGCCGGCACCTGCGGCGCCAGCAGCGCCGCCGCCAGGCCCTGGCCGACCCGGGCGGCTACCAGCGCGCCCGCGGTGGGCGCCGCCGCGCAGGCCGCCGAGGCCAGGGTGAACAGCGCCAGGCCGGCGGTGAAGACGCGCCGGGGTCCGTGCAGGTCGCCCAGCCGCCCGGCCAGGATCAGCCCGGCCGCGTAGGCCAGCCCGTATCCGGCGATCACGAACTGCATCGCGGCCGCGCCGGCCTGCAGGTCCCGCCGGGTGGAGGGGATCGCCACGGTGACGATGAAGAAGTCGAGCGTGGTCATGAAGACCGCGGTCAGCACCACCGGCAGGGCCCGCCACCGGTTCCGGTCCCTGTCCGGCACTCCGCGCGAGCCGGGAGGGCACGGCGGGCAGGCAGGCGGCGTGATGGTCGGCATGTGGGGATCTCCAGCGTCTGATCGCCGGCCCGCGCCGGCGACGCCCCACCTTGGCCAGCGGCGACTCGCGGCGCTGGCGTATTTCGGCCGTCGATGTGCCGGGCGGTCGCGCCGGATTACAGGTCCGAATTCAGCTGAAATTACTGGTCTGAAGCTCGCCGGGGTCGGGCCGCACGCCCGCCGTAGCTTTGCTCCATGAAGCGCCCCTTCCAGCCGGAAGGGGCTGATGAGGAAAAGGGCACACCATGGATCTGCAGCTTTCCGGCCGCGTCGCGGTCGTCACCGGCGCCTCCAAGGGCATCGGCCTGGCCGTCACGCGCACCCTGCTCGACGAAGGGGTCCGCGTCGTGGCCGCCTCGCGCAAGAGCACCCCGGAGCTTGAGGCGCTCGGCGGTGCCGGGCTGCTCCACGTGCCGGTCGACCTGATGGCCCCCGAGGCACCCGGCCGGGTCGTGGCGCGTGCGGTGGAGGAGTTCGGCGGGCTCGACATCCTGGTGAACAACGCCGGCGGTCCGCCGCCCGGCGTCTCCCTGCCACGCTTTTCGTTCCTGGCACCCACCGACGACGACTGGCGGGTGATGTTCGAGTTCAACCTGTTCTCGGTCGTCCGTGCCATCCGTGCCGCCATCCCGCCGATGCTCCAGCGCGGCGGCGGTTCGATCGTCAACGTCTCCTCGGGCAGCGCCCGGCTGCCCGCCCCGATGAACGTCGACTACAACGCGGCCAAGGCGGGCCTGAACAACCTGACCAAGGCGCTGTCGGAGGAGTTCGCCCCGCAGGGCATCCGGGTGAACACCGTCTCGCCGGGACCCGTGCGGACGGCGTGGTGGACCGAGGAGGGCGGTGCGGCCGACATCATCGCCGCCCAGGCGGGCACCGACCGTGACAGCGTGATGGACAGCGTCGCACCGGAGATGATGAAGCTGTCGACCGGGCGCCTCGTCGAGCCGCAGGAGGTGGCCGACGTGATCGCCCTGCTCGCCTCGCCCCGCTCGGCGAGCACGACCGGCGCGGACTTCGCCGTCGACGCCGGGTTCCTCAAGGAGGTCTGACCCGCCGGGGTCCACCGGCCCGGACCTCCCCGGCTGCTCCGCCCCGGCCCCATGGGGCCGGGCGGAGAGCGGAGACCGTGGATCGTCCCTCCGGGCCGCCCAGGGGACCGAGGTCCCCGTCGGCGGCGCGGGAGAGAATTTCGAGTAGTTTGTCACCGGATGTCGAGGACCTGCCTCCGGCTCCGACCGAGAGGTGACAGCGCGCCGGCAGGGCACGCGCGACCGAGGGGACACCCGGGATGAAGTACGTAGCGATGATCTATGGCAACCAGGCCAAGTGGGACTCCTTCCCGGCCGAGGCGTGGCCGGAGGCCATCGCCAGGCAGGAGGCGTTCAACGCCAAGTATCGGGAGACCGGGGAACTGCTGGGCGCCTACGGCCTGGCGGACGCGGCCAACGCCAAACTCGTGCGGCGTGAGGGTGGAGCCCCGGCGGTCACCGACGGGCCATACCTGGAGACCAAGGAGTACATCGCCAGCTTCTACCTGTTCGACTGCGAGAGCGAGGAGCGCGCGCAGCAGATCGCGGCGGACATGCCCTTCGCCGACGTGGAGCCGGTCGAGCTCTGGCCGGTCCTGCACGGGTCCGCGGCGGACATGTGAGCGTGGACCATGGTGTCGAGGACCTGCTGCGCGAGCTCGCGCCGCAGGTCCTCGGCGCGCTGGTCCGCCGGTACGGCGTCTTCGACGCGTGTGAGGACGCCGTCCAGGAGTCGTTGCTCGCCGCCGCGCTCCAGTGGCCGGCCGAGGGGATGCCGGACAGCCCGAGGGGCTGGCTGATCACCGTCGCCTCGCGCAAGCTGGTGGACCAGGTCCGCAGCGAACAGGCACGGCGGCGCCGTGAGGACCGCATCGCCCTGGCCACCCCGCAGGCGGAGCTGCTCAGCCGGGCCGCCGACGCCGACCCGGGCACGGACCGGGACGACTCCCTCGCGCTGCTGTTCCTGTGCTGCCACCCGGCGCTGTCGGCGCCCAGCCGGATCGCGCTGACGCTGCGCGCCGTCGGCGGCCTGACCACCGCGCAGATCGCCGCGGCCTTCCTGGTCCCGGAGGCGACCATGGCCCAGCGCATCAGCCGGGCCAAGCAGACCATCAAGACCTCCGGCACCCCGCTGCGCATGCCCGAGGCGGCCGACCACGCCGAACGGCTGGGCGCGGTGCTGCACGTGCTGTACCTGATCTTCAACGAGGGATACACCGCGACGGACGGCGCCGACCTGACCGCGCCGGCGCTGTCGGCCGAGGCGATCCGGCTCACCCGGATGCTGCACCGCCTGCTGCCCGACGACGGCGAGGCGGCGGGGCTGCTGGCGCTGATGCTGCTCACCGACGCGCGCCGCCCCGCACGCACCGGCCCCGACGGCGACCTGGTGCCGCTGGCCGAGCAGGAGCGCGGCCGGTGGGACCGGCGGCTCATCGCCGAGGGGATCGAGCTGATCAGTCAGACCCTGCCCCGGGGGCAGGTCGGCCCGTATCAGCTCCAGGCGGCCATCGCCGCCGTCCACGACGAGGCCGAGCACGTCGACGCCACGGACTGGCCGCAGATCCTCGTGCTGTACGGGCTGCTGGAACAGGTCGCGCCGAACCCGATGGTCACCCTCAACCGCGCGGTCGCCGTCGCCATGGTGCACGGCCCCGCCGCCGGGCTGGCCCTGCTGGCCGACCTGGAGTCCGACCGGCGGATGGCCCGCCACCACCGCCTGCTCTCGACCCGCGCCCACCTCCTGGAGCTGCTCGGCGAACACGACGGCGCGGCGGACGCCTACCGCGACGCCGCCCGGCGCACCACCAGCGCGCCGGAACGGCGCCACCTCGCCTCCCGCTCGGCGCGGCTGGCCGCCGGACGGAGCTGAGCCGGGCCGCCGGTGGCCCGCGGATGAGGCCTCACAGGAGCAGGCGCACCGCGGCGAGCAGCGTGAGCGCCACCGTGATCCGTTCGAAGAGCTTGCGGTCGATGCGTCCGATGACCACGCGGCCGGCCGCCGCCCCGGCGAGGACGGCCGGGAAGGTCAGCGCGGCGAACCCGAGCGTGGCCGGGGTGACCAGGTCCAGCGCGACGCTGAAGGGCACCTTGAACGCGTTGATGATGAGGAAGAACCACGCGCTGGTCCCGAGGAACCCCAGCATCGGCAGGCCCGCCGCCAGCAGGTACAGGGCCATGACGGGCCCCGCCGCGTTGGCCGTCATGGTCGCGGCGCCGGCGAAGAACCCCGTGAGGGCGGCCACCGGCCGGCGGTGGGCGAGGGAGTCCTCGGGGCCGCGGCGCCGGTTCCACAGGTGGACGGCGAGGATCGCCAGCAGGATCCCGCCGATCAGCCGCCTCATCTGCGTGTCGTCGACCCAGCGGACGACGACCGCGCCGGCCGCCACGCCGGCCGCCACCCATGGGAAGAGCCTGACCAGCTTCGGCCAGTCCGCGTGGCGGCGGTAGGCGACCACGGCGACCACGTCGCCGACGAGCAGCAGCGGCAGCAGGATCCCGGTGGACTGCTTGGCCGGCAGGACGAGCGCGAACAGCGCCACCGCCACCGTCCCCGCGCCGGAGACGCCCGTCTTGGAGAACCCGACCAGGAACAGGGAGAGCAGGATCACCGCCCATTGCAGGGCGTCGAGAGTGGGCATCAGCCGCGCCGCCGCCGTGGCTCCGGCGCGGGGAGCGCCCGTTGCGCCGGGCGCGCGGGCCGTCCCCGCCGTCCGGCGGCCGCCTCCCGGGCCCGTCCGATGCCGGCCATGGTCTCCCCCTGACGTGGCCCGCCCGGAGCCGCCGTGCGGCCACCCCTATGACCGGCCAGAGGACATCATGCCGTGCTGTGCGGTTTCGGGATGAATCGCCCCTATGATCCCGCTCCGGCCGGCCGGGCCCCGCGCCGGCGTGCCGGAGCACTCCGCCGGCGGGGGCGCCGCCACCGTCCGCCGGGCCCGCCGTACCCGGGTCAGACGGTCTTGACGGACCCGCCGTCGATGAGGTGGTCGGCGCCGCTGACGCTGGCGGCGTGCGGCGAGGCGAGATAGACGACCATGGCGGCCACCTCGGCCGGTTCGACGAAACGGCCCGTGGTCATGCCCGTCCAGGCCGGGAGCTGCGCCAGCACCTGCTCGTGCTCCAGCCCCATCGACCTGGCGAGCTCCGCGCCGTAGCCGGCCGGGTCCTCCCACATGGAGGTGCGCACCGCGCCGGGCGAGACGGTGTTGACGCGCACCCCCTGGGGGCCGAACTCCTCGGCGAGGGCCTTGCCGAACGCGGTCAGCGCCGCCTTGGCGGTGGTGTAGGTGACGGGGCCGGCGTGTGGCATCCGGGCCCCGTTGGAGGAGATGTTGACGATGCTCCCCCGGCTCCGCAGGAGGCTGGGGAGCGCGGCCCGGGTGGCGCGGACCGCGCTGAGGAAGTTGAGGTCGAACGCGTGCAGCCACTGCCCGTCGTCGAAGCCGAGGAATCCGCCCAGCTGTCCCTCGCCCACGTCGCCGCCGCCGACGTTGTTGACCAGCAGGTCGATCTCACCCAGCTCCGCCAGCGCCTCGCCGACCAGCAGCGCCGGACCTTCCTGTGTGGACAGGTCCACCGGCACGGCGGTCGCGCCGGTCTCCTTCAGCTCGGGCGAGACCGTGCGCGCGCCGGCCACCACCCGCATCCCCTCGGCGGTGAGCGCGGACACGATCGCCAGCCCGATCCCCCGGCTGGCCCCGGTCACCACGGCGGTCTTCCCGCTCAGTCCCATGTCCATGAGAGTCCCTTCCAGAATCTGCATCACTCAAGACGCAGTAAACATAGTAGTTGCAACATAGTTGTTGCAACTACCGCCGAAAAGGCGTCTCTGGTGTAGTCTCCGGTCCGTGACGAGGGCGCAGAGCGCGGCGGAGGGCGACATGGCGGGCCACGGCGGCCGGGCGCGGCGCGCCGACGCCGAGCGGACCGTGCTGGCGATCCTGGAGGCGGCCGAGCGGGTCCTGAGCAAGAACCCCGCCGCGACCATGGAGCAGATCGCCGAGGCCGCCGGCGTCGCCCGCACCACCGTCCACCGCCGCTTCGCCTCCCGCGAGGCGCTCGTGGACGCCATGACAGCCTGGGCCACCCGCCAGTTCGGCGCGGCCGTGGACGCCGCCCACTCCTCGACCGCCCCGCCGCTGGTCGTCCTCCACCAGGTGACCGCGAACATCCTCCGCATCAAGATCGACTGGGGGTTCGCCATGGGCCGGGCCCCGCAGGGCGATCCCGAGGTCGCCCGCGTCCACGCCGCCGTGCTGGACAAGTGCGACGAGATGTTCCGCCGCGCGCGGGCGGCGGGCGTCCTGCGCCCCGACGCCGATCTCCGGTGGACCCGCCGCGTCTACTACGCCCTCATCCACGAGGCCGCGCAGAGCGAGGGCGACGCCGACACCCTCGCCGTCCAGGTCGTGGACACTCTCCTGCGGGGCGCCGGCGCCGGCCACTGAGCTCCCGCCCGCGGCCGGGGCCGCCGCCGACCCGGGACCGCTAGAGGATCGCCAGGGGGTTGATGGGGCTGCCGGTGCCTCCTTCGATCTTGAGTGGGGCCGCGACGAAGACGAAGTCCCCGCCCGTACGGCCGGCGCACGCCGCGGCCAGTTCCTCCAGCCAGAGCATCTCGGCCAGGTGGATGCCGTGCCGCCAGAGCAGGATCATGTGGAGGTCGTCCTCCAGGCCCTCGTCGGCGAGCTGGCGGGCGTTGAGGCCGCCGATGGCGGCGTTGTCGGAGGCGACCATCGCGACGTCGCGGGAGGCGAGCCAGCGGCCCGCGTCGGCCGACAGGCCCGGCTGGCCGGACCAGTAGTCCTCGGGAGAGCTGTCCCAGACCAGGGGCCAGCCGGTGCGGACGACGGCCACGTCGCCGGGCCGCACGTCGTCGCAGATCTCCCGCAGCAGGTCGCCGGAGACGCGCAGGTCCACCGGGAGGTGGTCCAGGCCCAGGTGGCGGGGGACGTCGAAGAGCACGGCCCGGGCCACGACGCCGCCGACGGTCTCGATGCCGCACCGGGCCGCGCCGTACGATCTGACCCTGGCGGCGGGATGGCCGTTGTAGATCTCCTCCCCCGACCACATGTGGCACAGGGCGTCCATGTGGGTCGTGGTGCCGTGGCAGGTGACGATGACGGCATCGTCGGCCATGCGGAGTCCCGCGCCGACCGGGCGGGTCCCGGCCGCGTAGTCGCCGCCGTCGACCGACATGAAATGCTGCGGCAGCGGGCGGCCGCGCAGGTGGGGGACCGTCGTGGGGGCGGATGAGGAGGTGGCCCCCCTGAGGGGCATGGCCAGGCTGATCACCTGACCGGTGGCGGCCGAGGCCAGCGCGGCGAGGACCGTCGCGGGGGTCAGCAGGTTCAGCGTGCCGCGCTGGTCGTCTGGGCCGAAACGGCCCCAGTTGTTAGGCTCGGTTACCAAGCAAGTGCTCACTTTCATGGAGGGGCGGTCATGACGGCGGTTCACGGGCAGTGCGATCCCCGGTTCTCCCGGGTGCGCGAGGTGTTCGACGGACACTTCGCCGAGGGCGAGGAACTGGGCGCGGCGTTCGCGGTCTTCCTGGACGGCGAGCCGGTCGTGGACCTGTGGGCCGGGGTCGCCGACCGGCACAGCGGGCGGCCCTGGGAGCGCGGCACCCCGGCGCTGACCTACTCGTGCACCAAGGCGGTGACCGCGACGGCGGCGCTGCTGCTGGCCGAGCGCGGGCTGCTCGACGTCGCCGCGCCGGTCGCCGACGTGTGGCCGGAGTTCGCCCGCGGCGGCAAGGAGCGGATCACCGTCGAGCACCTGCTGACCCACCAGGCGGGGCTGCCCGTGATCGAGGAGCCGGTGCCGGTGGAGGAGTTCGAGGACCAGGCCGCCATCGCCGACCGGCTGGCCGGGCAGGCGCCGATCTGGGAGCCGGGCACCGCGCACGGCTATCACGCGCTGACGTACGGCTTCCTGCTCGGCGAGGTGATCCGCCGGGTGTCGGGCAGGTCCGTGGGCGAGTTCGTGACCGCCGAGATCGCCGCGCCGCTGGGGCTCGAACTCTGGCTCGGCGCGCCGCAGGACGTGGCGGCGCGGGCGGCGCGGCTGTCGGCCGGGGAGCGGCGCGGGACCGCCGGGACCGCGGAGGGCACCGGGACCGCGGAGGGCACCGGGACCGTGGAGGGCACCGGGACCGCGGGGGGCGCACAGGCGCTGTCCGGGGCCGCCCCGGACACCGCCCCGGACGCCGTCCCGCGGGTGTCGGGAGCCGCCACGCCACCCGGCGACCCGTTGACGGAGATGTCCAGGGCCGTCCTCGACAAGGACAGCCTGATGAACCGGGCGCTGGGCAACCCGCCGATCCACCTGCTGAAGGGTGGCGCCAACCACCCGGTCATGCTCCGCTCGGGCTGGCCGGCGGTAGGGGCCGTCGCCACGGCGCGGGGCCTGGCCGGCTTCTACCGCGACCTGGTCGCCGGGCGGATCCTGCGCCCGGCGACCCTGGCCGGGGCCGTCCGGCGGCGGGTCGACGGCCGGGACATGGTGCTGTGCGTCGGCAGTTCCTTCGGCCTGGGCTACATGCGCCCGGCTCTGACCTTCCTCACCCCCACCGCGGGGGCGGAGTCCGCCTTCGGCCACACCGGCATGGGCGGGTTCCTGGGGCTCGGCGACGTCGAGCACGGCCTGGGCATGGGCTACACGATGAACAAGATGACCGGCGCGGTCTCCAACAGCCTCCGCGCCTACCGCCTCGCCGAGGCCGTCTACGGCTCCCTCTAGCCTCAATGCATCGTGATGCCGCCGCTGACCGACATGATCTGGCCGGTGATGTAGGCGGCCCTGTCGGTGCAGAGGTAGGCGACCAGGCCCGCCACGTCCTCGGGGGTGCCGAGGCGGCGCAGCGGGACGCTCCGGGTCAGCTTGTCCACCAGCCCAGGCCGGTCGGCGTCCACGCGGCGGAGCATGGGGGTGTCGGTGGGCCCGGGGCAGACCACGTTCGAGGTCACGTTCGCCCGGGCGGTCTCCCGGGCGAGGGTCTTGGCCAGGCCGAACAGCCCGGCCTTGGTCGCGGCGTAGGCGCCCTCCCCGCCGGATCCGGCCCGCGCGCCGTCGGAGGAGATGAAGATCAGGCGTCCCCAGCCGCGCCCGGTCATCCCGGGCAGCAGCAGCCGGGTGAGGAGCATCGGACCGCGCAGGTTGACCCGCCACATCAGGTCCCAGTCCGCCGGGTCGCTGTCGGCGAACGGCTCGACGACCGACACCCCGGCGCCGTGCACCAGGATGTCGGGCGCCCCGGCGCCGCCGCAGAACTCCGCGATGGAGCCCGGGTCGGTCAGATCCACCGGCAGCGCCGTGGCCGGCGCCCTGGGCCCGCTCGGCGCCCCGGCCCTCGCGCCCAGCCCCAGCGACTGGCTGTTCAGCTCGTCGGCGATCCCGGCGGCGCCCGCCCCGTCCACGTCGGCCACGACGAGCCGGGCGCCGAGCGAGGCGAGGTCGCGGCAGATGGCCGCGCCGATCGCGCCGGCCCCGCCGGTCACCACCGCGGTACGGCCGTCCAGCCGCAGGCCCTCCATCATCTCCAGACCTCCACGAGATCGGCGGCGGTCACCCGCGCGGCCAGGAGGCCGACGGTGTTGTCCAGTACGGCCTGCGCGTAGTCGTCGGGGACCCCGGCCACGGCGTCGGTCACCACCGCCACCCGGTAGCCGAGGTTGACGGCCTCCAGGGCGAGCCCGGGGATGCCGAGGTTGAGGGAGAGCCCGACCGCGACGACGGCCGAGACGCCGAGCGAGCGCAGGGTCGTGTCCAGCGAGGTCCCGGTGAAGGGTGAGAAGCCGTGGTAGCGGCGCGACTCCAGGTCGCCCGGGTCGAGCAGCGCAGGCAGGACCTCGATCGCGCCGGTGCCCTCCAGCATGTGCGCGGGGTCCTTGAGCAGGGCGGTGATGAACGGGCAGTTGGCGGTGTGCGACCCCGCCCGGTCGGCGCGGAAGGCGGCGGTGCAGTGGACCACCGGGATCCCGGCGGCCCGGGCCGCGCTCAGGACCGAGGAGGCGTTGGCCACCACGTTCCGCCGCGCGCACACCTCCACCAGATCCGGAAATCTCGCCAGATCGCCGACGACCCCGCGCTGCATCTCCATCACCAGCACCGCACTGTGCCCCGGTGCGGCCAGTGACCCCAGATCGACCGGCATACGGCCTCCAAACGCCCGAGCGCTTGCTTGGTTATCGGCCAGAGCCTAACACGCGGCCCGGCCCGTCACCCGGGCCCACCACCCCGTCACCGTCCGGCAAAGTTCGCCGACCATGACAACCGGCCACCGGGGTGAGACCGTCGAACAAGCGACGGCGCTCGGAGGGGGACTGAATGGTTCCGGGATACCACGAGGTGCGAGAGCTCGGCGCCGGAGGCAGCGGCCGGGTGGTGCTGGCCACCTACGCCCCCACCGGCGCCTACGTGGCCATCAAATATCTGGACGCGGCGCTGCGGGACGACCCCCGGGCCATGGCGCGCCTGCGCGAGGACGCGCGCGTCATGGTGGAGTTGCGCGATCCGCACGTGGTCCGCCTCCACGAGTACTACGAGGACGTGCTCGACGCCGCGCTCGTGATGGAGCTGGTGGACGGGGTCGCGCTCCGGAAGGTCCTGTCCGCGCACGGCACCACCAGCCCCGAGGCGGCGCTGGTGGTGCTCAAGGACTCACTGGCGGGCCTGGCCGCCGCCCACGCCGCCGGGATCGCGCACCACGACTGCAAGCCGGAGAACGTGCTGGTCCAGGCGGACGGCACCGCCAAGCTGACGGACCTCGGCATCGCCGCCCCGGCCGGGGAGGCGGGCATGCCCGCGGGCACCCCGGCCTACCTCGCGCCCGAGCGGTGGGCCGGGGCCCCGGCCGGCCCGGCGAGCGACGTCTACGCGGCCACGTGCGTGTTCTTCGAGTGCCTCACCGGGCGCGCGCCGTACGGGACGGACCACCCCGCCGTGCTCATGCGCCGGCACCGGACGGCGCCGATCCCGCTGGAGGCGGTGCCGGGCTCGGTGCGGGAGCTGGTCGCCCGGGGCCTGGCCAAGGACCCGGCGGACCGGCCGCCGACCGCCCCCGCGTTCGTCGCGGAGCTGGAGGCGGCCGCGCCGGCGGCCTACGGGCCGGGGTGGGAGCAGCGCGGGCGGCGGCACCTGGCCGAGCCGGCCACGCTGCTGGCGCTGACCTTCCCGCTGGCCGGCTCCTCGCCCCGGCCCGGCGTCCCGGTCGCGCGGCGCGTGGCCGGCCGCATGGGCACGATACGCCGCCCCCGGCTGGGCCCGCGGGTCGTGGCCGGGGCCGCGGTGATCGCCGTCGCGGTCACCGTCGGCCTGGTCGCCGCCGACCGGGCCCCCGACCGGCTCTCCACCGGCACGATCTTCACTCCGGAGCAGCGCCCGCCCGGCGCCGAGGATCCGCCGGCGTCCACCGGGAGGACCTCCACCGGGAAGGCGCCCTCCGGGAAGAACCCGGGATCGCCTCCGCCGGAGCCGGTCGCCACCCCCGGGCCGTCACGGAGCGCCTCCATCGGCCGGGCCACGCCCTCGTCGCGGAGCGCCCACCCCAGCCGCCCCGACCGCCCGACCTCGGCCCCCTCGCGGACCCCCTCCGGGACGCCCGCCCCGACCGCCACGGGGACGCCGCCGCCCGCGCACGCGGTCAGCGGCCTGGCGATCACCGGGATCGACGCCGGCGGCGCCACGATCGCCCTGCGGGCCTCCACCGCGGCGGAGGTCGTGCTGAGCGTCGGGTTCGCCGAGGGGCCGGACCCCGCCCGGCTCGCCGAGGCGCCCCCGTACAGCCTCACCCTCACCGGGGCCGGCTCCCACTCCCGGAGCGTCCCGCACGCCTTCACCGCCCCGGCCTGCGGGCAGACCCTCTACCGGCGGGTCACGGTCTCCACCTCGCCCCAGGCCGCCGGCGGCCCGCGCAGCCGCACCGCGCGGGTCAGCGGCGGCCCGTGCCCGCCGCCTCCGGTCGAGAGCGTGGACATCGTCTCCTTCGACGGCGCCACGGTCCGCCTCCGCGTGCGGACCGGCGGCACCTCGGCGGTGACCGTGAGGCTGGAGTCCACCCAGAAGGTCGTCGGCGGCGAGGGCGGGTCCACCAGCGGCGTCCAGGTGCTGGAGCTGTCCGGCCGGACCGACTACACACGCGAGGTCGCCGTGGAGTTCGCCGCGCCGCCCGGCTGCGGCGTCTACGTCCACCGGGTGGTGACGGTCACCACCGTCCCCGGGAGCGGCACGCGCTCCCGCGACGCGCGGCTCGACCTCCCGCCCTGCGGGCCGGGACCGGACCCCGACCCCTCCGGGACGGAGTGGCCCCCCGACGGCGGGCCGGTCCCGGACGGATCCGCGGAGGACGGCACCTTGTGAGTAAAACAAGCGTGCGCTAGCTTGGCGATCGATGACCAGTGACACGCTCACCTACTGGGATGCCTGCCGTCGCGGCGAGTTGGTCATTCAACGCTGTACGGCCTGCGCCCGGCGGGTGCACCTGCCCGCTCCCGAGTGCCCCCACTGCGGCGGCGCCGACCTTCCCTACGAGCCCGTCTCGGGCGAGGGACGCGTGCACACCTTCACCGTGGTGCACCGCTCGCCCGTCCCGGAGTTCCGGGGGCGGGAGCCGTACGTGCTGGCCTGGATCGACCTGCCCGAGGGGGTGAGGGCGTTCGGCCGGGTGGTGGACTGCGCACCGGAGCGGGTGTGGATCGGCATGCCGGTATGCGTGACTTTCGTCGACGACCTACCCCATTGGAGACCGACATGAGCAAGCTCGGCAACGTCCTGATCCCCGTCGACGACCTGGACAAGGCGATCGCCTTCTACTCCGGCACGCTCGGCCTGGCGGTGCGCTTCCGCGACGGCGACCGGTTCGCGGCCCTGGACGGAGGGGGCGCCACGGTCGCGCTGGTCGCCGCCGAGGAGCGGGTGACCGGAGAGGTCACCGCGCCGTCCTACAAGGTCGACGACCTCGCGCGGGCCGTACAGGACCTGACCGGGGCGGGCGCGGAGGTGGTGCGCGGGCCCGAGACCGGGCCGCACGAGATCAGAGCCGTCCTCCGCGACCCGTCAGGGAACGTCTTCGTCCTCTACTCATCCCGCTAGCACCCTTCATCCCCTACCGAGCACCCTCCCCACCCCTCCTCCCTCCGAGCCGTCTCCTGAGCCCACTCCGACCCCGGGCCCTCACCCGGCGTCCGCTCCCACCCCGCCGAGCTCCGCCCGTCCCGCTGCGTCCTCTCCTCGCCCTCTCGACCGGAGGCCACAATGGCGCGATCCCCCTACGGCAACTACGCCTACGCCATCCTCACCGCCAACGCCCTGCGCACCCCGGACCGGGTCGCGCTGACCTACTGCGGCGAACGGAGCTTCACCTACGCCGAGCTCGACCGGACCGTCGACAGGCGCGCCCACGCCCTGTCGGCGGCCGGGATCGGGCCGCGGCGGCGGGTGGCGGCGCTGCTCAACGAGACACTGCACGTGGCCGAGGTCTACCTGGCGGCGGCGAAGCTGGGCGCGGTCACCGCGGCGCTCAACCCGTACTGGCCGGTGGACACCCTGCAGGCGGTCGTCGCGCACTCCGGCGCCACCGCCTTCGTCTACGACTCCACGGTGGAGCGGGCGGTGGCCGAGATCCGCCCCCGGCTCCCCGCCGTCACCACCTGGATCAAGGTCGGCGGTCCGGGCGAGGAGGCCGTCGACCTGGACGCGCTGACCGCCGACGCCCCGCAGGAGGCGTTCCCGCCGGAGGGCTCCGGGGACGACCCGCTCGCGCTCTACTACACCTCGGGGACCACCGGCCTGCCGAAGGCCGTGATCCACACGCACGCCTCGTCGCTGGCGACCGCACGGATCTGGCTGGACGTGCCGCGCGCCGAGGACTCGGTGCTCGGCACCGGAGCGATCATCTGGGGCATCGGCTTCCCCGCGCTGGTCGGGCCGGCGCTGTACGCGGGGATGCGGCTGGTGCTGGAGCAGGACTGGGGGCCGGCGAACTTCCTGAAGGTGGTCCCCCGCGAGAGGGTCACCCACGTCTCGCAGATCCCGTCGTTCTACGCGGCGCTGCTCGGCGCCGACGACCACGACGGGGTGGACCTGTCGTCCCTGCGGGTCATCATGCTGGGCGGCGAGGCGCTCCCGGCGGCGCTGCTGGCCAGGATGCGGCAGCGACTGCCCGGCGCGGGCGTCTACTGCTACTACGGCCAGACCGAGGCCCCCTACACCTGTTTCGGCCGGGTGGACGACGGCAGCACGCCGCTCGGCTCCTCCGGCAGGGCGAGGACCGGCAACGCCGTACGGATCACCGGGCCGTCCGGCGACCGGGTGGTCGGCGAGGTGGGCGAGATCAACCTCGCCGGGCCGCACCGGATGGCCGGCTACGACCGGCTCCCCGACAAGACGGCCGAGGTGCTGCGCGGCGAATGGTACGTGGGCGGCGACCTGGGCGTCCTGGCCGAGGACGGCAACCTGACCGTGCTCGGCCGCCGCGAGGACGCGATCCTGAAGGGCGGCGCCTGGTCGCAGCCCTCGACGGTGGAGGAGGCCGCGGTGGCACTGGACGGCGTGGCCGAGGCCGGCGCGGTCGGCGTGCCCGCGCACGTCGACGGCCAGGCCGCGGCCGAGCAGCGGATCCTGCTCGCGGTGGTCGCCCGGTCCGGGCACTCCCTCGACCCGTCGAAGCTCGCGGTCGCCCTCGCCGAGTCGCTGCCCGAGCACCAGCGGCCCGACCGCATCGTGGTCGCCGACGAGCTCCCCCACTTCCAGGACGCCTCCGGCGGACCCGGCAAGCTGCTGCGCCGGGAGATCCGGGAGAGGTACCTGCACCTCCTGGAGGGGGCGTGAGCGGGCCCGACCCCCTGACGACGGCCGCGCTCCCCGAGCACGAGGTCAAGGCGCTGCTGCGGGAGGCCGGCGTGCCGGTACCGCGCGGCGCCACGGCCGCCTCCGCCGGGCAGGTCGCCGCGGCGGCCGAGGGGCTGACCCCGCCGCTGGTGCTCAAGGCGTTCGGGGCCGGGCTGGTCCACAAATCGGACTCGGGCGCGGTACGGCTGGCGCTCGGCGGGCCCGCCGAGGCCGCCGAGGCCGCGGCCGGGATGCTGGAGGGGCTCCTCGCCCAGGGCATCACCCCGGACGGCTTCCTGGTCGAGGAGCAGGCCGCGCCGGGGGTCGAGCTGATCGTCGGCGCCGTCCGCGACCCGGGGTTCGGGCCCGTCCTGCTCGCCGGGCTGGGCGGCGTCTGGACCGAGGCCCTGCGTGACACGGCGGTGTGCCTGTGCCCGGTCTCCGAGACCGACGTCCGGCGGATGCTCGCCTCCCTGCGCGGCGCGCGGCTGCTGCACGGCTACCGCGGCCGCCCGGCCGTGGACCTGGACGCCCTGGTGAAGCTGCTGCTCACGCTCGGCGGGGCCGGCGGGCTGTGGGAGCGGCTGGAGCTCGGCGAGTTCGAGCTCAACCCGGTGATCGCCACCGGGCAGGGCGTCGTCGCGGTCGACGCCCGGCACATCCCGGATGAGCCCCGCGCGGAGCCGCCGGCCGCCCCGGCGGCCGGGACCGACTTCACGGCGCTGTTCGAGCCCCGCGCCGTGGCCGTCGTGGGGGCGTCCACCAGCCGGCCGAACTTCGGGAACATGTTCCTGGAGTTCTACCGGGCCACCGGGGTGCCGCTGGTGGCGGTGCACCCGGAGGCGGATGAGATCGACGGCGTGCCGGCCGTACCGGTGCTGGCCGACGCCGACGCCGACTACGCGCTGGTCGCCGTGCCCGCCGCGAGGTGCGCCGAGGTCGTACGGCAGGCGGGCGGCATCCCGTTCGTCCAGGTGATGAGCGGCGGGTTCGGGGAGGCGGGCGCGCCCGAACTGGAGGCCGAGCTGGTCCGGGCGGCGCGGGAGGCCGGGACGCGGCTGCTCGGCCCCAACTGCATGGGTGTCTACAGCCCGCGCGGCGGCCAGACCTTCATCGGCGGCGAGCCGGGTCCGCCCGGGCACGTGGCGCTGATCTCGCAGAGCGGCGGGCTGGCCGGGGAGGTCGTCAAGGTCGGCGAACGGCGCGGGCTGGCGTTCAGCCGGGTGGCCACGGTCGGCAACTCCGCCGACGTGACCCCGGCCGAGCTGCTGCGCTGGCTGGCCACCGACGAGCACACCTCGGCCGTCGGCATGTATCTGGAGGACCCGCGTGACGGCCGCGCCCTGTTCGAGGCCCTGATGTCCGTGCGCGGACGCCTGCCCGTCGTCCTGCTGGTCGGCGGCCGGAGCGCCCAGGGCCGGCGGGCCGCCGCCTCCCACACCGGCGGCATGGTCGGCGACGGACGCGTCTGGCAGGCCCTGGCCGGGCAGACCGGCGCCACCCTGGTCACCAGCCAGGACGACCTGATCGGCGCCCTGTCCTTCTTCCAGTCCCACACCGGCCGGCTGGGCGCCGTCCCGGCGGACGGCGAGGACGGGGACGGGGACTCCGCGGTGCTGGTGATCGGGCCGAGCGGCGGGGCGAGCGTCCTGGCCGCCGACGTGTTCGACGCGGCCGGGCTCTCGCTCGACGCGCTGCCGGAGGAGGCGAGGACCGGGCTGAGGGCGCTCGGGATCGGGGTCGGCAGCTCCCTGGCCAACCCGCTGGAGATCCCGGTGGGGCCGCGTGGCCGCCCCGAGCTGGTCCGGGAGGCCATCGCGGCGATCGTGGCGCGGCGACCTTACCCGGACGTCGTCGCCCACGTGAACGTGCAGAGCTTCTTCACCTACGGGAGCTCGGCCGAGCCGCTGTACGCCTGCGCCCGCAACCTCGCCCAGGCCCAGCAGGACCTGCCGGCGGTCAGGATCACGCTGGTCACCAGGAACGGCGAGTGCGCGCCGCCCGGGGTCGAGGACGGGGTCCGCGCGATCGCGGCCGGCGCCGGGATCCCCGTCTACCGTTCGATGGAGGCGGCCGCCGTGGCCGTCGCCGCCGCCAAACGTTTCACGCGAGGAGCCTGAGATGGGTCTGCTGGACGGCAAGGTCGCACTGATCACCGGCGGGGCCAGGGGCATGGGAGAGTCCCACGTGCGGCTGTTCCTGGAGGAGGGCGCGCGGGTCGTCTTCGGCGACGTGCTCGACGACGAGGGCAAGGCGCTCGCGGAGGCCACGGGGGCGCTGTTCGTCCATCAGGACGTGACGGGGCCGGAGGACTGGCGGCGGGCGGTGGAGGTCACCGTCGAGACGTACGGCAGGCTCGACGTCCTGGTCAACAACGCCGGGATCCTCAAGTTCCGCCGGATCGCCGACATGACGCCGGAGGAGTACGACCGGGTCCTCGACGTGAACCTCAAGGGCACCTGGCTCGGCGTCAAGTCGGTGATCGAGCCCATGAAGGCCGCCGGCCGGGGCTCGATCGTGAACATCTCCTCGGTCGAGGGCTTCATCGGCGCCGAGGGCATGTCGGCCTACGCGGCCTCCAAGTTCGGCGTGCGCGGCGTGACCAAGGCGGCGGCCCGGGAGCTGGCCCGCTTCAAGATCCGGGTGAACTCCGTCCATCCCGGCGCCATCAACACCTCCATGGTGCAGGACCCGGAGATCATGGCCGAGGTGGACGGCGAGGCGTTCCTGAAGTCCATGGTCATCAAGCGTTTCGCCAAGCCGGTCGAGGTCTCGCACGTGGTGGCCTTCCTCGCCTCCGACCGGGCGAGCTACTGCACCGGCAGCGAGTTCACGGTCGACGGCGGCATGCTCACCGGCGCGGGCTACTGAGCCCTGCCGCCGAGGCCCCGCCGGAGCGGCCCCACGGCCCGTCCGGCGCGGCATCGCGGCCCGTCAGGGTGCGCGGCGTCACGGCCCGTCAGGGTGCGCGGCGTCACGGCTCCCGAGGCCGGCAGGCCGGGATCATCCCGGCAACCGGTTCTGCGCCCACTCACGGGGGGTGATGAACAGGCCGGTGGCCTCGACCAGCGGTGTGCCGTCGGGGAGCGCGATCCGCCCCTCCGACCAGGACTTGCGGCCCTCGGAGCGGGTGTACTCGGCGGTCGCCACCAGCGGCTCGCCGTAGGGGACCCGGCGCAGGTAGCGCACGGTCAGGGTGGCGGTCATGCCGGCGACGCCGGCCATCGCGACCGCGTGGCCCAGCATGTGGTCGAGGATCATGGCACTGATCCCGCCGTGGACCGCGGCGGGCGGCCCCTCGTGCGTGGGGCGGAAGCTCAGCTCCGCGCGGACCGTCCCGTCCGGAGCGGTCCGGGCGACCAGCGGGAGGGCGTGCGGGTTGGCCGATCCGGTGACGGCGTTGCCCGCGTGCCGGGGCACGCCGTCGGGACCGATCTCGAAGGGCTGGGGGGAGGTCCGCCGCCGGGCGCTCAGGCGCTCGGTGAGGGCGGCCAGTTCGGCGGCGACCGCGGTGAGCTCGCTGTCCGGCACGTCCGTCAGCACGACGGCGTCGACCAGGTCGCGGGCCCGCTGGGTCAGTGCGGCCAGTGCCGCGAGAGCGGCGTCGGCGTCCTCGGTGGAGGCGAGATCGGTCGTCATGGGCCTACTTTAGAACACGTTCTACCGAATCACGTTCGGCCACCCCGGGACGGCCGAACGCCCGGACGGTCCACAAAACTTTTTGTTTGACCGGTTTAAGTGGGAAAAATGGTAAAAGCGCCTCTGACGTCGGTGTTTGCCACCCACCCCGAGGGAAGATCCCTTGGTGTGTGCTTTAACCTGTCTTGACCTTCCGCTCCAGACGGGTAACCTCCCTGGGCACGGAAGACAACTGACCAATGGTGCCGCCACACGGGTCCCGATCGTCCCTTTGGATCGCTCCCGTGAACGTGCCATCGCTCAACCCGTCTCCCGGTAGCCGGGTTGCGAGGGCGGCGCGACCATGCCTTCACGGCTGCCGGGGGTCCCCTCGAAACTGTCTATGACCCCTGAGATGCAGAAGTTCATCGAACTGCTGGAGAGCGAGCTCGGATACTCCGAGAAGGGCGGCGGTTACACCAAGTTCGGTCACTGGTACGGCGAGAACGTCGAGTCCGACGCCGACTACACCGCGGCACCCTGGTGTGACATGTATCTCTCCTGGGCGGCCAAGAAGCTCGGCTACGAGGACTGGGTCGGCCAGTTCGCCTACACCGTCTACCACGCCGAGTGGTTCAAGGAGCAGGACGCCTGGGGCACCACCCCCAAGCCCGGGGCCATCGTCTTCTTCGACTGGAGCGGCTCGAAGAAGATCGACAACATCGACCACGTGGGGATCGTCACCAAGGTGACGGGCAGGACGATCCACACGATCGAGGGGAACATCGACGGAGGCGTCGCCAAGCGCAAGGAGCGCGACACCGGCAAGGTCGTCGGCTACGGGTATCCGGAGAAGATCAAGGCCCGGCTGGACCGGGAGGCGTCCCAGAAGCAGACGATCGTCACCGCCGACGCGCGGGCGGACAACTCGGTGGTGCTCGACCCCGCCCCCAACCTGCTGGCCATGGTCCCCCCGCCCGACCTCGTCCGGGAGGCCGGCGCGTCGGCGGACCCCGCCCCGGCCAAGGCCGGTCCCAAGCACGCCAAGGCCGGTCCCAAGCACGTCAGATCCGCCGCCACCTCCTCCGCCGGCGAGAAGGCCGGTGAGAAGAAGGCCGCCGAAGTCGCCCCGCGGCCCACCCCGGAGACCGGCGAGACGCCCGTCCAGCCCCAGATCTCCGCCGGCCGCACCACCACGAGCGGCAAGCACGCCAAGGCCACCACCGCGGACACCAACGCGCTCGCGACCACCCCCACCGCCCTCAGCAGCGGTCTCTCCCCGCAGGTCCCCCAGCTCGGCAGCCCCACGGTGCTCGCCCCGGTCCTGCTCGCCGCGGTCGCGATCATCGCCCACGCCAAGGTCAAGCAGTCGAAGGCACGGCTGTCCTTCGCCGGGAGCGGCACCGCGCCCGCCCGCCCGTCCCGACGGACCCCGGGCCGCCGCCGCGCCCCCGGCCGCCGCCGGATCACCAAGGTCGCACCCGTCCTCGCCGAGGAGCGCCGGACCGTCCTGGAGACCGTCGCCGAGACCACGCTCGCGCCGGCCGCGACGGCCGATTTCCCCTCGGTCACGACCCCGCTCGCCCACGTCGGCGAGACCTCCTCGCCCACCCGCGTCGGGGAGACCTCCTCGCCCGCCCGCGTCGGCGAGACCTCCCCGTTCGGCCACACCGGCGAGAGCCCCTCACTCGGCCACGCCGTGGAGACCGCCCCGGCCGTCCGCGTCGAGGAGACCGCTCCGGCCGCCCTCGCCGGATGGACGGGCCCCTCCGACCGCGCCACGGGCACGGGCCCGCTCGGCCGCGCCGAGGAGACGGGCCTGGCGGGCCTCGTCGGAGAGACCGGCCTGTTCGGTCTCACGCGCGCCGAGCAGGCCAGCCTCGCCCGTGCCGAGGAGGCCATCCGGGCCAGCCTCGCCCGGACCGGGGAGAGCGGCCAGGGCGGCTTCTTCCGCCCCGAGGAGGGCACCCGGGCCCGCCTCGCCCATGCCGGCCGGACCGGCGCGGCGGGGCCGGCCCGCACCCAGGAGACCGGCCAGGCCGGCCGGCGCCACGACGGCCCCCGAGTCCCCTACCAGGGCAGGCGCCGCCTCCGCGAGCGCCCGGTCGTCGAGTCCTCGACCTTCGTCCAGGACGGCCCCCTGCGCGGCCGGCGCCACCGCCGGGCCGAGCCCGTGGTCAGCACGACCATCCCGACCGGCCCGCTCGCCGCCGAGTCCAGCGACGTCCTGGTCCACAGCGGCTACCAGGGCCGCCGCCGGGCGAGGGTGCCGGTCTGACGGAGGCGGACGCCCGTCCGTGACGGGTGTCCGCCGCTCGCCGCGGACGGGAGGGCCGCCCGGGGCCTCGGGCGGGTCCCCGCGGGGGTGGCCGGGCGAGGTGCCGGTCTGACGGAGGCGGCCGGCTCTAGAGGCAGTCGGCGGCGAAGGCCGTGAGACCGGCGACGGCGTCGCGGCCGCGGCGCCAGGGGCGGACGATCATGCGGTCCACGCCGAGCCTCTCCCACCGGGGGATCTCGGCGGGACCGGTGAGCGCGTAGGCGTGCGCGGTGACCGAGAAGGGACGGCCGTCGCGGAGCGCGGTGAGCCTGTCGAGCTGGGGGCCGATCGTCTCCAGGGAGTGCGGCATGCTGATCCAGCCGTCGCAGAGCCGGGCGGCCCGCCGCAGGGCCGCGCCCGACTCCCCTCCGGCCAGGATGGGCAGCCGGTCCTGGACGGGCTTGGGTTCGAAGGCGACCTCGGGGAAGCTGTAGAAACGCCCTCCGTGCTCGACGGCCGGCTCGGACCAGAGCCGCCGGGTCACCTCGATCGCCTCGTCCAGCCGGGCCCCCCGGGTGCCGAAGTCCATCCCGGCCGCCAGCCACTCCCCCTCGTACCACCCGGCGCCCACCCCGCAGATCGCCCGTCCTCCGGACACCCGGTCCAGGGTGGCGAAGGCCCGCGCGGAGACGAAGGGGTGCCGCAGGGCGTAGAGGTGCACCGCGGTGCCCAGCCGCACCCGGGAGGTCAGCCCGGCCAGCCAGCAGAGGTAGGCGGGGGCGTCGAACAGCGGGGTGCGCGGCGAGATCCCCGGCCTGTCGGTGCCCGGGTAGCGTGCCAGCGACAGGTCGGTGGCGAAGACCAGGTGCTCGGGCAGCCAGACCGACTCGAAGCCGAGCTCGTCCGCCGCGACCGCGACGTCCCGCCAGGCGTCCGGGTGGAGCAGTCCGAGGGGGACGCCGAACCTCATCGCCGCCCTCCCGCGCCCCGCCCCGGCCGGATCACGGCCACCTCCGCAACACGGGGACACCCATGACCGTAGGTCTCCCGCCCCGGCCGCGGACGGACCACGACCACCTCCCAGCTCCGGAAACACCTGTGATCGCGGGCCCCGCCGCGCCCCGGCCGGATCACGGCCATCTCCGCAACACGGGGGCGCCGAGGATCGCCTCTCTCAGCCGTGAGCGGTGCAGGGCGGTCCCGCCGTAGGCGGCCGAGAGCGACCACACCCGGGCGAGCCAGAGGCCCAGGTCGAGTTCGCCGGTGTAACCGATCGCGCCGTGCACCTGGAGGGCGGTCCTGGCGGCCAGCTCGGCGGCCTCGCCCGCGGCGGCCTTGGCCGCGCTGACGTCCCGGTCCACGGTGGGCAGGTCCCGGTCCACGGCGAAGGCGGCGGCGTAGACCAGGGGCGCGGCGAAGTCGACCGCGATGGCGACCTCGGCGAGCTGGTGCTTGACCGCCTGGAACGACCCGATCGGGCTGCCGAACTGCCTGCGCGTGCGCGCGTAGCCGACGGTGGTGTCCAGCAGGTGCCTGGCCGCCCCGATGAGCTGGGCGGCCACCGTGACCGTCATCGCGCGCGCCGCCGGGGCGGCCCCGGCCCGGAGCCGGGTCCCGTCGCGGAACTCCACGCCGAACAGCCGCCTGGCCCGGTCCACCCCGGGCTGGAGCGTCAGCCGTGCCGCGTCGGGCCGGACGGCGTACGGCACGCCCCCGCGCTCCACGATCAGCAGGTCGGCCAGGTCGGCGTCGGGCGAGTAGTCCTGGTCCCCGATCCGCACGCTGACCCGTAGCGAGCCCGCGGCGAGCTTGTCCAGCACCGGATCCCCCGCCAGCAGCAGGGGGGCGGCCACGACGGTCTCGGCCACCGGGCCGGGCAGCGCGGCCCGGCCGGCCTCCTCGAAGGGGAGGACCGCGTCGACGAGCCCCAGGCCGAGCCCGCCGTGCTCCGCCGGGACCAGCAGCCCGAACAGCCCGATCCCGGCGAGCTGGGGCCAGGCGGCGGTCCGTCCGTCCCGTACGGCCGCGGCCGGGCAGTGGGCCCTGAGCACCTGCCCGACCGCCGCCGCGAGGGCGAGCTGGTCGTCGGTGAAGGCGGAGTTCATCGTGGCAGCCCCAGAACGCGTTCGGCGATGATGTTCCGCTGGATCTCGTTGGTGCCCGCGTAGATCGGACCGGCGAGGGAGAACAGGAAGCCGTCCAGCCATCGGCCGCCCTCCTCCGCGTCGGGGGCCCCGCCGTCCAGCAGGCCGCGTTCGCCGAGCAGCCGGAGGGCGAGGGTGTGCATGCGCACGTCGAGCTCGGACCAGAACACCTTGCCCATGCTGGAGGCGGAGCCGATCTCCTCCCCCGCCGCCAGCCTGCGGGCGGTGCCGAAGGTGTGCAGCCGGTAGGACTCGGCGTCCAGCCAGGCCCGCGCCACCTGGTCGGCGAGGACCGGGTCGGCGCCGGTCGAGCGGGCCAGCCGGACCAGCCGGTCGGCCGTGGCGAGGAACCGGCCGGGGCTGCGCAGGGTGAGGCCGCGCTCGGAGGAGGTGGTGGCCATCGCGATCCGCCAGCCCTCGCCGGGGGCGCCGAGGACCTGGTCGTCGGGGACATACAGGCCGTCGAAGAAGAGTTCGGCGAACCCGTGCTCCCCGTCGAGCTGGGCTATCGGCCGGACGGTGACGCCGGCCAGGGGGAACATGAAGTAGGTCAGCCCCCGGTGCCGGACCGAGGCGGGGTCGGTGCGGAACAGCCCGAAACCCCAGTCGGCGTAGGAGGCGCGGGAGCTCCAGGTCTTCTGCCCGTGGAGCAGCCAGCCGCCCTCGGCCCGCTCGGCGCGGGAGGTGAGGGCGGCGAGGTCGCTGCCGGCCTCCGGCTCCGACCACGCCTGGGCCCAGATCTCGTCGGCCCGCGCCATGCCGGGCAGGAACCGTTCCCGCTGCCCGGCCGTACCGTGGGAGAAGAGGGTGGGGGCCAGGAGGAAGATTCCGTTCTGGCTGACCCGGCCGGGGGCGCCCGCCGCCCAGTACTCCTCTTCGAAGATCAGCCACTCGATGAGGCCGGCGCCCCGCCCGCCGTACTCGACGGGCCAGGACACCACCGACAGCCGCTCCTCGGCGAGCCGGCGCTCCCACTCGCGATGTGCCTCGAATCCCTCCCGGGTGTCCATGGAGGGCAGCGGGGCTCTGGGAACGTGCCCGGCCAGCCAGTCTCGCACCTCGGCCCGGAATGCCTGCTCCGCCCGCGTGAAGTCCAGATCCACTCAACCAACCTAGCGCACGCTTGGGAAGCCGTACAGGGAGGGACGGCACACGCCGAGGTCCACCGGTGGATTCACCGGCGGACCTCGGTGGGGCCTGGGCGGGACCGGGCGGGTCCCCGCGGCCGCCGGCGGAGCTCAGCGCTGGTCGGGCGGGCGCTGCCCCATGTTGCGGCGCAGCTCCTCCAGCTCCGCCTCCAGTCCGGCGATCCGGGTGTTCGCCCCGGGGCCGGGCCTGTGCTGCGGCGTCCCGTACGGCGACTGCGGGCGGACCGCCCGGGTGTCCTCGGGAGCGGGCGGGAGCGGATAGGGCGGCCGTTGCTGGTAGGGCTGCTGCTGCGGCGGCACGCCGTACGGCTGGCCGGGGTGGGCGGGCTGGCCGTACTGGCCCTGCCCCGGCGGCAGGTAGCCGGGCTGCGCCCCGTACGGCGCGGGTGGGAAGGAGGACGGCGGGGTCTTCGAGCGGCGCTTGCCCCTGACCACCGCGCCCAGCGTGCCGAGCACGAACAGGACGGCCAGGCCGCCGCCGCCCCACAGCACCCACGGCAGGATCGACGAGGAGCTCTCGTCCTTGCCCGCGGTGATGGCCTGCTGGGAGTCGGTGATGTACTTGGCGACGTACGGGTGGTTCGGATGCAGCGCCTGGACCTCACGGAACTTGGGCAGCGCGTCGGAGTAGCGGTTGGCGAAGAAGAGGTCGAGCGCCTCGTTGTAGGACTTCGTCGTCACCGACTCGGCCGACTTGATGTTCTTCTCGTTCAGCTTCTCCCTGACGATGCTGACCGGCAGCACGAAGCTCTCCCCCTCGGTGGAGCCGCCGTCCTGCTGGATCAGTCCTCCGACCAGGATTCCGATGACGTTGCCGTCCTTGCTGAACACCGGGCCGCCGGAGTTGCCCGGGTAGGAGGGGGCCTGGGTCTGGATGTACGGCACGCCCTCGGGGGTCTGGCGGCTGGCGTTGTAGGGGCCCTCGGTGAAGGCGGGGTCGAGCTTGGACTCGATGTTGAAGATCGAGGTCTGGGTCACCGTGCCGGGGAACCCGCTGATGTAGAGGGTGTCGCCCACCCGCACGTCCGAGTCCTGGCCCAGCGGAACGGTCGGCAGGTTGTTCTGCCCGTTGGCCTTGAGGATCGCCACGTCCTTGCCCGGGTAGACCGTGCCCTTGGCGACCAGCTCGATCGGCACCGCCTTGGCGGTCTTGTCCACCCCGCCACCCGGCAGGCTCTGCAGCAGTGACAGAGAGCTCTGGACGTTGCGGATCTTGATGTTCTCCGCGTTCCAGATCTGGAAGATCTTGGCGGCCGTCCGGACGATCTCCTCGTCGGAGGCGATGTCACCGAGGTCGGCCACCAGGTCGGCGGCGTCCTTCTCGTTGATCTTCGTGAGCGCCTGGGTCGCGAAGGTCTCCGCCAGCTCGCTCTCCTCCTGGCCGACGCAGTGGGCCGCGGTCACCATGTAGCCGTCCGGCGTGACCCACCATCCCGTGCACAGGCCGCCGGCCGTCGCCTCCACGACCCGCTCCGGCGCGCCGGGCGAGAAGTAGCGGCCCGGCTCCTTGGCCATCTGCTGGACGACCCACCGGTAGATGCTGTTCTCGTCGGATGAGATCTTGCCTGACTGGACGGCGGCGACCCCTTGCTGGGTCAGACCTCTGATCGCCTCCAGGTTCGCCACCGGGGTCGGCACGGCCACCTCGGCCGTGTAGGAGACCGAGGTCAGCTGCACGGCCGGATGCGTCCGGGCCGCCAGCCATGTCCCCACCGGAACGTCCAGATCTTTCGGCTTTGCCATGGCGGCGCCAGGCAGGGCCAGCACACCGGCCAGCACCAGGCCGGTCAAGGCGGTGAATCGTGCCCACATTTGCGTTCTCTCCCCAAAACTTGCTTCCCGGGCGAGAGCATGGCCGAGACGACTTGGGGGGCACTTGGAAGCGACTGGGAAATCGGCGGGGGACGCCCGGTGACGCACCACGAAGATCAAACGGGCCGGGCTTCCGGCGTACGGCCGGGGCGCGCACGAATGCACGGCCACGACGGCGAAGGCCGTGTCCGGTTATACCGGGCACGACCTTCGCGACATTATCCGCCCCCCTAAACACACCGGCGCGGCCCGGACGGGGAAAGTCCGGCCGGGATCCCTCCGGATCCCGGCACGGCTCTCAGGCCCGGCGGGGCCGGCCCGGCCGGCGGGCCGGCAGGGTCCCTAGCAGTGGCAGCACAGGCTGTACCGGTCGGTCAGCGCGCTCCACCTGCTCAGCAGGGACACGTGGCGCGCGCAGCCACCGAGGCCGAACGCGCCGAACTTCTCGGCGGAGCCGGCGAGCCCGACGACGCCGACGGAACATTCACGCCCGGTGAGACCGACCAGGCCGACGGAACCGACGGAACATCCACGTCCGCCGAGACTGATCAGGCCGACGGAACCGATGGAACATTCACGTCCGCCGAGGTCCAGGATCCCGACGGAGCCGACGGCGCATTCGGGCCCGCTGGAACTGACCGAACTGGTCAGCCCGGTCGGGCCGGCAGGACCCTCAGGACCGGCAGGACCAGCAGGGCCCTCAGGACCAGCAGGGCCCTCAGGACCAGCAGGGCCGGCAGGGCCCTCAGGACCGGCGGCACCCTCAGGGCCGGCAGGACCCTCAGGACCAGCGGGACCAGCGAGGCCCTCCGGACCGGCGGGGCCTTCCGGACCGGCGGGGCCTTCCGGACCCGCAGGACCCTCAGGACCGGCGGGGCCTTCAGGGCCAGCGGGACCAGCGGCACCCACAGGACCGGCAGGGCCCTCAGGACCAGTGGGACCCGCAGGGCCCTCAGGGCCGACCGGTCCCGCAGCGCCGACCGGTCCCATCGGTCCGGCCGGACCCTGAGGACCGGCCGGGCCCTCAGGACCTGCGGGGCCCTCAGGACCCGCCGGACCGACCGCGCCTGCAGGCCCCATAGGCCCGGCGGGACCAGCAGGACCGGCAGGACCGATGGGACCAGCAGGCCCCATAGGACCAGCAGGACCC
Organism: Streptosporangium brasiliense; assembly: GCF_030811595.1. NCBI lineage: Bacteria > Bacillati > Actinomycetota > Actinomycetes > Streptosporangiales > Streptosporangiaceae > Streptosporangium > Streptosporangium brasiliense. The sequence goes on along the minus strand of NZ_JAUSRB010000001.1, from coordinate 369,863 downwards.
GCAGGACCGGCAGGACCGGCAGGGCCCGCAGGACCCGCAGGACCAGCAGGGCCCATAAGGACAGTGGGACCGGCAGAACGCTTGGGACCAGCGGAATCGTCGGCCCGCTTGACGCTGGAGGAGCACGACTTCGAGGAGTCGTGACGGCGGCCGGGATTGTTGTTGTTGTTCTGGATGTTCAGGTTGCACTTGCTGTCGGAGCGGCAGGAGGAACACCGCTCCTTGCAGCACGAGGTGCAGTGCCTTCTCCGGCATCCGCACTGATGGCCCGGGCCCACGGGCTGCTTCACGACACGAGGCACGACGCGAGGCGCGGCGGGCTTTAGGGGCACCCCGTCGGCGCCGCCGATCCCGAACGGAGGGGCGATCGCTTCCGCGCGCTCGGCGGCGGCATCGGCCGGAGCCTGATTCGACGAGACTACGAGGACACCGGCGACGGCCGCCACGGCCAGGGCCCCCATACGCTTTCCGGAAATAGGAATTGATGACAATCTATTTCGGCGATGAAGCACTTAATTTCCCCTGAAGTTCCTAGTGGCAGGAAATATCGATCGGTCGCACCGCCACGATGGCGATTAGTCAGAATGTACCTTCAAAGCACCGGAGAGTGCCCGTTGACATAGTTGAGGGAAAGCAAATAAATGCCATGGAAACAAAACCTTCGCCGACTCTTCGCACGCTTCGCACTTGTTGTCGGGATTCAATGCGAAATCGGGACGCATATGCGCCCGATGATAAATAAGGCGCCGATGAGGCCGTCCGGTGGGATACCGCTCCTCGAAATCAGCAGAACGCACGTCAGCAACCGGAGCGCGGCACCGACCCGGAGCGCGGCTCTGGCCGGTCAGCCGAGATAGGCGGCGCGGACCACGGGGTCGTCACCGATCTCGGCGGGGGTGCCCGAGGCGATGACCTTGCCGAGATCGAGGACGACGAGGCGGTCGCAGGTGTTCATGACGAACCCCATGTCGTGTTCGACCAGCAGGACCGTGGTGTCCAGCGCTCCGATGATCTCCTTGAGACGGCCGGTCTGGTCGGCGTCCAGGCCGGAGGTGGGTTCGTCGAGCAGGAGCAGCGAGGGGCTGTCGGCGAGGGCGCGGGCCAGCTCGACGAGACGCCGCCGGCCGACGGGGAGGGCCGCCGCGTAGGCGTCGCGCAGCTCGGTCAGCCCGCACAGGGCGAGCACCTCGTCCACCCGCCGCCCGCGTTCCCGCTCCAGGCTCCGGCGGGTCCGCAGGCCGGTCAGGTCGGCCAGGAGACCCCCGCCTCCGCCCCGCCACTCCATCGCGGCCAGCACGTTGTCGGCGACGGTCAACCGGCCGAACACCTGGGTGCGCTGGAAGGTACGGCGCAGCCCTCCGCGTGCCCGCCGTACCGCCGGAACGCCCGTGGTGTCGCGGCCCGCCACCGACACCGAGCCCGAGGTCGGCCGGCGGAGGCCGGAGATCACGTCGAACAGCGTGGTCTTGCCCGCGCCGTTGGGCCCGATCACCCCGCAGACCTGCCCCCGCGGCACCTCGAAGGAGACGTCGGTGAGCGCCCGGACGCCTCCGAAGGACACCGACACGGCCTCGACGGTCAACGCTGTGCTCATCGCTCCCCCACCGCCCTCACCCGCAACGCGGGCCGCTCGCCCGTCACGCCCGGCCGCGACCACCGGGCCCCGGTGGCCCTCCACGCCCGCTCACCCGGCCCCGGGTAACCCGTGGCCGGCCCGCTCACCCCACCGCGCCGACTTCTCCCTCTCACGCGACCCCCAGGTAGGCGGCGGTGAGGCGGGCGCCGTCCACCTCGGCGCGGGGGCCGGTCCAGATGGCCCTGCCCAGGCGCATGAAGACGACCGTGTCGGCGAGTTCCAGGGCCGAGGTGGCCTTCTCCTCCACCAGGAGCAGCGCGACGCCGCGCTCCCGGAGCTCGGCGAAGACCTCGAACACCTGCTCCACGACGAGCGGCGCCAGGCCGAGCGACGGCTCGTCGGCGATCAGCACCCGGGGCGGCCTGACCAGCGCCGGGGCGAGGGTGAGCAGCTGCTGCTCACCGCCCGACAGCGCCCCGGCCGCGATGCCCCGGCGGCGGGCGAGCTGGGGCAACCGCCCGTAGACGGGAGCGGGGTCGGCGAGCCAGGTGCGCAGGTTCTCGTCCACGGTCAGTCCCGGGAACACCCCGCGCCCCTCCGGGGCGAGCAGCACGCCCGCCCTCGCCCGGCGGTGCGCGGGCCAGGAGGTGACGTCCACCCCGTCCAGGATCACCCGCCCGGCCGTCACCGGCAGGTCGCCGGCGGCCACCGCGCAGGTCGTGGACTTGCCCGCGCCGTTCGCCCCGAGCAGCGCCACCACCTCGCCCGGCCGGACGGCGAGGTCCACGCCCCGCAGCACCATGACGTCGCCGTATCCCGCCACCACGTTCTCCAGCCGGAACAGCGCCTCCGGCCCGGCCCGACCCTCCGCCGGACGGGGCCCCGCGATCAGGCCCTCCTCCGGACGCGGGCCCGCCACCAGGGCCTCCGCCGGGTGGCGCCCCACCGCTCGGGCCTCCCCCAGGTGCGGAGCCGCCGCCCGCGCCCCGCTCTCGGACGTTCCCTCCCCCGCGGGCCGTGCCCCGCCCACCGATGTCTCCTCCCCTGTGACCGCCGGCGCCTCGCGCTGGACGGCGGCCGCGCCGTCCAGCCGCCGCCTGGCCACCCGCCGCCGGTGGCGGCTCTCGGCCAGCTGGGCGAGCACCCCGTCGGGGTGCTTGGCCAGGACCATCCCGCCGACGCCGAAGAGGATGGCGCCGACGTGGGCGGAGACGTCCCATCCGGCCAGCAGCTCGGGGAAGACCGCGGCGATCAGCCCGCCGAGTACGGCGCCGCCGATCCGCCGGACGCCTTGCAGGACCACCACGGCCAGCCAGACGAAGCCGGCGGAGGCGGGCAGGTCGGTGGCGGTGATGGAGCCCTTGGAGATCGCGAACAGCACGCCGCCCAGCCCGGCGATCCCGGACGCCAGCGCGAACAGCATGATCTTGGCGCGGGGGGCCGAGATGCCCGAGGTGGTCGCGGCGGCGGGGGCCGAGCGGACGGCCAGGACGGCCCGGCCGGAGGCCGAGCGCTCCAGGTTGCGCACCAGCAGGCCGACCAGGCCGATCAGGACCAGCAGCAGCACGACCCGGACCCGGGGGTCGGTGGTGTCGGCGAACCCCAGGCCGATCGCCGGCAGCGGCCAGCCGATCGTGCCGTTGCTGAACGCGTCGATCTGGAACAGCACCTGGTCGGCGAGGAGGGCCAGGGCGAGCGTCGCCAGAGTGAGGATCCGCCCGCCCAGCCGCAGCGCGGGCAGCGCGACGAGGACGCCCACCGCGGTCGCCCCCAGCACGCCCAGCAGGATCGCCACCGGGAACGGCAGGCCGGAGGAGAACGCCCAGCCACAGGTGAGGGCGGCCATCGAGGCGAAGGACGCCTGCGCCAGGTTGACCATGCCGCCGATGCCGGTGACGACCACGAACGAGCAGAAGATCAGCGCGAGGACCAGTCCCTGGGCCACCACGCTCACATGGAAGTCGTCGGCGGAGCGTGTGAGAGTCCACCCGAGCAGGGCCGCCAGGCCCAGCGCCCACGGCAGGCGCCGCCGCCACGGCGGCAGGTCGGCCAGGTAGTCGGGCGGCGGCGCGTCCTCGGCGGCCGATCCGGCGACCCGGTCCCTGGACCGGTTGAGCAGGATCAGCCCCGCGAACAGCAGGATCACCGGGACCGCCGTGCGCAGCCCGGTGACGTCCTCGGCGAAGTCGGCGTATCCGGCGACCAGGTTCTGCACCACGCCGAGGCCCAGACCGGCCGCGAACGTCCACGGGATCGACCGCAGCCGGCCGAACACCGCGGCCGTCGCCGAGACCGACAGCATCACGGTGAACGCCGTGGAGTCCAGGCCGAGGGTGGAGACGGCCAGCACCCCGGCGAGCCCGGCGAGCGCCGAGCCGAGCATCCAGGCCACGGCGGAGGAGGCGTCGGCGTCGATCCCGCGCAGGGTGGCCAGCCTGCGGCGGTCCACCGAGGCACGCATCCGCAGGCCGTACGGCGTGTGCCGCATGAAGGCCCACAGCCCCGCGGCGGCCAGCGCCGCGAAGCCGAAGGTGATGAGCTGGTCGGAGTCGAGGTGGACGCCGCCGAAGGTGAAGGGGACCGCGGGGTAGGGGCCGAGGCCGCGCGGCAGGGAGGTGGCGTCGGCCCGCGGCAGCCCGAACGGTTCGGCGACCAGGTCCACGGTCCACAGCCCGAGGGCGGGCAGCGCGATGGTCAGGCCGATGGTCCCGACGATCTGCGCGGTCTCCCCCGCCTGCGCCAGGCCGCGGAACATGGCCCGGTGCAGCACGTATCCGAGCAGCGGTGAGAAGAGTCCCACCGCGACCAGCCCGGCCTGCCAGGCCGCCAGCCCCAAGCCGGCGTTGAGCTCGAAGAACAACAGGGCGGCCAGGAAGCCGACGGCGCCGTGCGCGAAGTTGAACACGCCCGTGGCCGAGTAGGACAGGGTCAGCCCGGAGGCCATGACCGCGAACACGGCACCGGTGACGAGGCCGCTGACGATATAACCGAAAAGCTCCGACATAAGGGCCTTCACCCCGGGGTTTCGCGCCTGGTCACTGCCTTGCCTGATCGCTGCCTTGCCTGATCGCTGCCTTGCCTGATCGCTGCCTTGCCTGGTCACTGCCTTGCCTGGCGACCGCCTTCTCGCGGCGAGGCCGGTACCTCGCCTCCTACCGCAGGGGTCGCACCTCGACCTCGCCTCCTACCGCAGAGGCGGCGCCTCGCCCCCTACCGCGGGGCCGGCGACACCGCCCGCGTACGTCTCCCGCGACGGGGCCGGCCTGGGCGGCCGGGATGTCCCTGCGGACGCCCCGGCCCGCCCCGCCCCGCCGCCCGCGCGGCCCGCCAGACTCGCGGGCGGCAAGTCCTGGCCGCTATTTCAGCGGCACGTTGTCGAAGCACTTCATGTTCCTGGCGACCTTGAAGGCGCCGCCCTCAAGCTTGACCAGGGCGCCGCAGCCGTTGGGCTCGGTGTGGTCCTTGGGGTAGCGGATCCTGCCGAACCCAGCGTTCTCGTAGGTGAACGAGCCGTTGGCGGTGGCCAGGAACCTCTCCCTGGTCAGGTCTCTGCCGGTCTGTTCGAGCACCTTGAGGAAGATGTCGGCGGCCCAGTAGCCGATGGCCAGGTGCTGGGTCAGCGCGGTCCCCGGCGCCGCCTTCTCCACGTCCGCCTTGAGCTGGGCGATCTCCGGGGCCTGGGATTCGAAGGGTTCGAACATGGGGGCCGCGATCACGCCTTCGAGCGCCTGGGCGGTGGCCGGGTCCTTGAGGATGGCGGCGTCGTAGCTGGTCGCGTCGGACAGCAGGCCCCGGTATCCGGCCTTCTTCAACGCGGCGTACAGGCCGGTGTTGAACTTGGTGCCGGCGATGATCGACACCACCAGGTCCGGCGGCCCGCCGCCGGCCGAAGTCATGATCTTGTTGACGTAGGGCAGCCAGTCCGGCGGCGGGGCGGCGGCGGGCAGGCCGGAGTTGAGGCCGGCCAGCGTGAAGCCCGCCGCCTGGAAGGACTGGGCGATGGTCCGGCCGCCGTATTTGCTGCCGCTCGAGTCGGTCGTCTGGATGTAGACGGTCTTGCCCGCGGACCCGCCGATCAGCTCGGCCATCTGGCTGCCCCACCAGGTCTGCGAGCCCGCGCCCTGCTTGGGGGCGAGGCAGCCGTTGTAGCCGAAGCCGGTCCGCGTGCCGCACCACTGCGGCCCCGTCGCCCAGCCGAACCACGGCACGCCCTGCTGCTCCAGGAAGGTCGCGCCACCGAAGTTGGGCGCGTGGACCGGCACCAGCGCGAAGACCTTGTCCCGCTGGACCAGTTTCTTGGCCGCCGCGTCTCCCTTGGCGGCGTCCTGGCCGTCGTCCTCGGCCCCGACGAACTCGATCCTGCGGCCGTGCACGCCGCCGGCCTCGTTCGCCCGCTGGAACCGGGCCCTGGCCCCGATCTCGGCGTCCTTGGTGGAGTAGCCGCTCGCGCTGGTCTTGGTGAGCACGCCGCCCACCGTGATCGTCGTGTCGGTCACCCCGGCCGCCCCCGCCGCGCCGGAGGCGCCGCCGGCGGTCCGCTGCCCGGCCGCGCAGCCGGCGGCGGTGAGCGCCGCCGCGGTCACCAGGCCGATGAGTCGCACTGCCTGCCGTCTCATGGAACACCCCCTGCCGTGCCACGCGGCCGCAGACCTAATTTGGCCTAGCGCTCGCTTGGTTTCGTCAGCGTAGATTTGGCGCTTCCGGGGTGTCAATGGAGCGGCGCCCGGCAGTTGCGACGCCAATTGAACCAAGCAAATGTTTGCTTATGATCCTGGTCCGGGCTAGCGTGCGGAGCGCACAGGTCTTCGGCGACGGGAGCGGACTGATGTTGATGCGCGCGGCCGTGCTCACCGAGTTCGGGGCGGCGCTGGAGGTCCGCGAGGTCGAGATCGCCGATCCCGGGCCGGGCGAGGTCCGCGTCAGGATCAGGGCGTCCGGGGTGTGCGGGTCGGACATCAAGGCACTGGACGGCAAGAGCCCGGTGGTGCGGCGGCTCCCGTTCGTCCTCGGCCACGAGAGCGCGGGGACCGTGGAGAGCGTCGGCGCCGGCGTGACCGGCGTCAGACCGGGCGATCATGTGATCATCGCGATGAACGGGGCCTGCGGGCGCTGCCGCAACTGCGGCGCGGGCCGCTTCCACCTGTGCGGCGGGCCGGCCCGGACGGCCGCCATCATGGGCACGATGCGCGACGGCACCACCCGGATCAGCGTGGACGGCCACGACGCACGGACGATGATCGGCATCGGCTCGTTCGCCGAGTACGCCGTGGTCAACGAGCCGATGTGCGTGAAGATCGCCGAGAGTGCGCCGTCCGACACCATGTGCCTGCTGGCCTGCGGGGTGATCACCGGCGTCGGCGCGGTGCTCAACGTGGCCAGGGTGCGGCCGGGCTCCAGCGTGCTGGTGGTCGGCTGCGGCGGCGTCGGGCTGAACGTGGTCCAGGGCGCCGCGCTGGCCGGGGCCACGACCATCATCGCCGCCGACGTGGCCGAGTCCAAGCTGAAGCTGGCCGAGGAGTTCGGCGCCACCCACGCGATCCTCTCCACCGACCTGCCCCGGCAGGTGGGTGAGATCGTCAAGGGTGGCGTGGACTACGCCTTCGACGTCACCGGCGTGCCCGAGGTGCTCGGCAGCGCCTTCGCCGCCACCCAGCCCGGCGGCACGACCGTGATGGTCGGCAGCCCGCCCCAGGGCCGGCCGCTCACCATCGAGCCCGGCCTGCTGTTCGCCTCCCGGCGGCTGATGGGCACCCAGGGCGGCGACGCGGCCCCGCTCCGCGACCTGCCCATGCTCGCCGAGCAGTACATGCGCGGCCGGCTCGACCTCGACCGCCTGGTCAGCGAACGGGTGCCGCTGGAGGAGGTCAACGAGGCGATCCGCCACGTCCGCGAGGGGACGGTGGCCCGCAGCGTCATCGTCTTCGACTGACGCTCAGCCGTGGCCGGCGCCGACGAGCTCCTTGCGCGGGCCGTCGGCGGGCTCCTCCTCCTCGTGCCCCTCGACGGAGAGGTTGGGCAGGATCCGGTCCAGCCACCCGGGGCACCACCAGTTGAACCTGCCGAGCAGAACCATGGTGGCGGGGACCAGGAAGCCGCGGATGATGGTGGCGTCCACCGCGACCGCCACCGCCAGGCCGACACCGAAGATCTTGACCATCGGGTCGGGATAGGCGATGAAGGCGACGAAGACGGCGACCATGATCAGGGCGGCGGAGGTGATGACCCGGCCGGTGGTGCCCAGGCCCTCGGCCACCGCCCTGCGGTTGTCGCCGTGCCTCAGATACGCCTGCCGTACCGCGGTGAGCAGGAAGACCTCGTAGTCCATCGACAGGCCGAACAGCACCGCGAACAGCATCAGGGGGATGTAGCTGTCGATCGGCACCGAGAAGAACAGCGTGGCCAGGTAGGAGTCGTCCACGCCGACCGGTGGGTCCATGCCGACCAGGCCGCTGCCCAGGCCGAGGGAGAAGACCAGCGAGAGCGCGCCGAACGCGGCGCCGAGCGAGACCAGGTTCATCAGCGCGGCCTTGATCGCGACCACCGGCGACCGGAACGCCAGGAGCAGCAGCAGCGCGCTGAGCAGCACCACGACGCCGACGACCAGAGGGGTGCGGTCGGCGATCCTGGTGCTCGCGTCGGACATGGCGGCCACCTCCCCGCCCACGTGCACCCGCGCCCCCTCGACCCGGATCGCGCGCACGTCCTCGACCACCCGCAGCGCCTGCGGATCGCTGGGCGCGTACTCGGTGACGGCCTGCACCAGGGCGGTGGTGCAGTCGTCGTTCAGTACGGGCTCGCCGACGTGGGCCACCCCCTCGACCGCGCCGACCTCCTCCTTCAGGATCTGGAGTACGGCAGGCGCGGGGTCGCGGTCGACGGCCCTCTCCTCAAGGGAGGCGACCACGATCAGCGGACCATTTATCCCCGGCCCGAATCCGGCCTGCATGAGCTCGTAGGAGCGGCGGGCGGCGGTGTCCTTGTCGCCGTAGCCGTCGTCGAGCGGGCCGAGCTTGAGCGCGAGGGCGGGCGCGGTCAGGGCGGCGAGGACGGCGACGCTCAGCGCGAGGACGCTCCAGGGCCGTCTGGCCACCCAGGTGCCCAGGGCGCTCCAGCCGGAGGCGTCGTCCGCCCTCCTGCGGCGGCCCACGAAGGGCAGCCGCAGCGCGTTGACCCGGTGCCCGAGCAGGCCGAGCAGGGCGGGGACCAGGGTGATCGAGGTGAGCACGGCGCAGACGACCGAGATGCCGGTGATCCAGCCGAGCGTCTGCAGCATGGGGAAGCCGCCGAGCAGTAGCGCGCTGAGCGCGATGATCACTGTGCCGCCGGCGAACACCACCGCGCCGCCGGAGCCGGCGGCCGTCCGGCGTACGGCCTCGCGCACCGGCACACCGTCGGCCAGCAGCTTGCGGTGCCGGCTGAGCAGGAAGAGGGCGTAGTCGATGCCGACGCCCAGGCCGATCATCGTCGCCATGATGGACGCCTGCTTGGGGACGTCCACGATGTGGCCGAGCAGGCTGATCACGCCCAGGCCGGTGGCGATGCTGACCAGCGCCGTGAAGATCGGGATCATCGCGGCCACCAGCGTGCCGAAGGCGAACAGCAGCACCAGCAGCGCGCAGACCACGCCGATGATCTCGCTGGTCCCGGTCTTGATCTCCTTGTCGGCCGGGGTGGACGCGTCGGCGGGCACCGCCTCGATGCCCAGCTCGCGCACGGGCCCGGCCGCCTCCGACAGCCGTCGGGTGGTCTCGGCGAGCTTGCTGTTGTCGTGCCCCTTGAGCTTGACCGTGATGAGGCCGATCTGCAGGCTGGGCGCCAGACCGCCGACCCGGTAGGGGGTCAGGACCTCCGCCACGTGCGGGACCTTTCGGAGCTCCGTCATCGCCCGCTCCACCGCGAGCTTGCGGGGCTTGGCGACGAGGGGGCCGTCGGCGGAGTAGAGCACGATCTGGACCGTGCCGCCCGGGTCGTAGCCGGGGCCGAAGCCGTCGCGCATCAGGTCGTGGGCCCGCTGCGCGTCCGTGCCGGGTATGGTCACGTTGTTGCTCACGGGACCGGCGAACACGATCGACCCCGCGGTCAGCAGCACCGCCGCGGCCACCCAGAGTGCCAGCACGATCTTGCCGTGCCTCGCGCACCAACTCCCCAGTCGCCCCAGCAAGCCAGACATCGGTGACCGCCCTGTTCAAGACTGAAATGCGCCTGAAACGCCGTCCTGTACGGTCGTACAGAACCTACGATCAAGCGTAGGCGCGGACATTCCAGAATGCTCTAGAACACGTGGGAATGAGACGATGACCACACTTGAGCACGGCTACGACACACGGCGCCGGATTCTCGACGCCGCCCGCCGGCTCTTCGCCGAGCGCGGTTACGCCGCGACCTCGCTGGCCGACATCGCCTCGGCCGTCGGGCTGACGAAGACCGCCGTCGCCTACCACTTCCATCCGAAGGACCGGCTGGCCACCGAGCTGCTCGCGCCCGCGGCCGAGGACATCGTGGCCCTGCTGGAGACCGACCTCGGCGGCGAGCGCCAGTTCGTCGAGGCGCTGGTGACCTTCGTGGTCCGGCACCGGGCCATCATCCGCCTGATCATGGAGGACATCAGCGGCGCCGACGACGCCCCGCCCGGCTCCCCCGGCGAGGCCATCCGCGCCTTCCGCGACGCGATCTACACCCGCCTGGCGCCGGCGGACCCGGACCCCGCCGGGCGGGTGCGGGCCTGGGCTCTCCTGGGCGCCCTGCAGTGCGTGGTGGTCAAGACGATCGACCTGCCGGAGGAGGTCGTCCGGGAGACCCTGCTCGACACCGCCCGCGCCATGCACGGCCCGTCCGCCTGACCCACGCCCGCCGTACGGGGCCGCCTGTACGGGCCACCCTCCGCACGGGATCGCCTGTACAGGGCCGCCCTCCGCACGGGGCCGCTCAGTCCCGCCCCGCGGCCGGGGCGGAGCCGAGCACCTCCGAGACCGTCGGGTCCACCGGGGTGGCCGTCTCGCCGGGGTCGGGGCCGGGACCGCCCTGCCCTCCGACGCCGACCGTGATCACGACCACCGCGCCCGGCCGGGCACAGCCCCCGGACGCGCCCCGCTGCGCCAGCACCACACCGGACTTCGACGGGTCGGCGACGAGGCGGGGACGCACCCGCACGGTGAAGCCCGCCCCGCTGAGCGCGCCGCGCGCGTCGGCCTCCGTCCGGCCGACGACCGAGGGCACCTCGGCCCCGCGCCTGGACACCACGAGCGTCACCACGCCACCCGAGGAGACCCGCTCGCCCGCCCCGGGGGTGCTGGCGAGGACCTGGCCCGCCGGACCTGCCGAGCAGCGCGGGGTGACCCCTCCCGGCACCAGCCCCGCCCGGGTGACAGCGGCCTCGGCCTGCTCCCTGCGGAGGCCGGTCAGCACCGGCACCGCCACTCCCGCGGAGACCGCCAGGTCGACTTCCGTCCCCTTGGCCACCAGCGTCCCGGCCTCCGGCCGGCTACTGAGCACCTGCCCGATCCGGCGGTCGGAGTCGGTCGCGGTGAGGGCCCCGGCGACCAGGCCGGCCTTCTCGATCAGGCGCAGCGCCTCGGAACGGTCCAGCCCGGCCAGGGCCGGCACCGCGACCCCGGCGGCCGCCGGAGGCGTCGGGGACGCCTGGGACGGAGGGGCCGCGCTCCTCGTGCCCGTGCCCGGCGGGTCGCCCGGACGGGCCGCCCTGGCCGGCAGCGGGGTGAGCTCCACCCGCGCGCCGGGCACCCCCGCCGACGCCTTCGGCCTGTCCGGCCCAGGCTGCCCGTCGCCGCCGCTCAGCGCCGGGACCAGCACCGCGGCCAGCACGGCCGCGCTCACCAGCAGCGCCCCCGACACCGCGACCGAGGCCCTGGTGGCCGCCCGCCCCGGACGGGTCCGCGGCTCGGCCGGCTCGCCGGGACCGCCGCGGGGGCCGCGGGCCGGCGGCGCGGGCCGGGCCTGGCCCGGCGGGGACCCGTACCTGGCCGGGCCCGGCCAGGGCCCGGCCAGATCGTGGCCCGGGACCGGCGAGGACCACGGCGCCTCCGGCCCTACGGCGTCGTCCCCGAGCAGCGCGAGCAGCAGTTCGCGACTGCTGGGGCGGTTGCGGGGGTCCTTCTCCAGGCAGCCGGCGACCAGCGCGCCGAGCCGCCCGTCGAGGCAGCCCAGCTCCGGTGGCGCGGTGAGGATGCGGTGCAGCACGGCCGCGATCGAGTCCTGCCCGAACGGGGCATGGGCGTTGGCGGCGAAGCAGATCGTGGCGCCCCAGGAGAAGACGTCGGCCGCCGGCCGGATCCCGGCCCCCTTCACCTGCTCGGGCGCCATGTAGGCGGGTGTGCCCGCGCCGCGCCCGCTCTGCGTGGCTCCCGCGTCCAGTGCGCGGGCCAGGCCGAAGTCGATGACCCTCGGCCCGTCCGGGCCCAGCAGCACGTTCTGCGGCTTGAAGTCGCGGTGCACGATCCCGGCGCGGTGGATGGCCGCCAGGGCGGTGGCCGTGCCGATGGCCAGGCGCTCCAGCGCGCCTCCGCCGCGGGGCCCGCCGTCGGTGACCTCGCGGTGGAGCGAGGGGCCGTCGACGTATTCGCTGACGATGTAGGGCCGGTCATCGGCCAGCCCGGCCTCGATCACCTGGGCGGTGCAGAAGCGGGCCACCTGCTTGGCGAGCTCGACCTCGCGCAGGAAGACCGCCTCGTCCTCCCCGAGCGGGCCGTGCAGCAGTTTGATCGCATAGGGCGCCGATCCGGTCGCGGGGTGCACCCCGAGATAGACCACCCCCTGGCCGCCCTCTCCCAGGCGGCCGACGATCGCGTATCGGCCGATCCTTTCGAGGTCCCCCGTCCTGAGCGGCTGCGCATGCGGCACGCGGGCCTCCCTCCCCACCACTCTTCCCACTCAAGGAGAGGTATTCCCGGCAGTCAACGGTGGTGAAGCGCTCATGGCCCCGACCGTGACACTCATGTGATGCTCGGGTCAGGGGGAGCGGACCATGTCCCCGGAGTAGCGGGGCACCCGCTCGCCCGTCCTGGTCACCTGGAAGGCCAGCCGGTCGGGGCCGCGCGGGGAGAACGCCACCGTGCCCGGGTAGCACTGGCCGCCGCTGACGCCGACCAGCCGGTAGGTGGTCTCGGCGCCGGTCCGGGAGAGCCGGGCGGCGCAGTGCAGATCGGCTCCCCACCTCATGCTCGCCCCCTCCTCCGTGAAGCGGACCTCCACGGGGAAGACCCGCTCGGCGGTGGAGTGATCGGCGACGCCCGCCCAGGTGCCCGTGTAGGAGAAGCCCTCACGGGGCCAGAAGACGGCCGCCCCGGCCACGGCGGCCGCGATCGCCAGGCCCACCGCCGCGAGCAGCGGCCACCGGCGCCGCCGTGACGTCCCGCCCCTCACCGCGGGGAGCTCGGCGGTCGCGGTGGGAGGGGCCCACGGCTCCGCCTCCGGCCCTCCGTAGGCCGGGAGCTCCGCCGTCGGGACCCCGGAGGCCGGGGACTCCCCCGTCGGGACTTCGGACGGCGGAGGCTCCCCCGTCGAGGACCCGGACGGCGGAGGATCCGACACCGCGGACCCGGAGGCCGTCACCGGAACGGCCCCGGGTGTTCCGGCGGGCCGGGAGACGGCGGCGCTGCCGTACAGCCGGCGCAGCACCTCCTCGGCGACCGGCCGGTCCCCGGGCTCGGCGGCCAGGCAGGCGACCACGATCTCCCGGAGCGGGCCGGCCAGCGGGCCCAGGTCGGGCCTGCCGTACAGGATCCTGGCCAGCACCTCGTGGTAGGAGCCGGCGGAGAAGGCGTGGCGGCCGGTGGCGGCGTAGGCGACGGTGAGCGCCCAGCCGAACATGTCGGCCGCGGGCCCGGCGGGCTCGCCCTTGATCTGCTCGGGCGACATGTAGGCGGGAGTGCCGAAGGGGATCTTGCCGGTGGTGATCGTGGCGTCCATCATCCGGGAGATGCCGAAGTCGATGACCCGGGGGCCGTCCGCGCCGAGCAGGACGTTGCCCGGCTTGAAGTCGCGGTGGACCACCCCGGCCCGGTGGATGGCGGCCAGCGCGGTGGCCGTGCCGACCGCGATGCGGTCCAGCGAGCCGTCGGCGCGGGGCCCCTCGGCCGCGATGTGCTCCTGGAGCGATACCCCGTCGACGAGCTCGCTCACGATGTAGGGGCGGTCGCCGTCGAGGTCGGCGTCGAGCACCTGGGCCGTGCAGAAGGGGGCGACCCGCCGGACGGCCTCGATCTCGCCGGCGAGGCGGCGGCGGACCCTCTCGTCGTCCACCAGCCGGGCGTGCAGCAGTTTCACCGCGACGCGCGCGTTCTCCGGGGACTCGGCGAGGAAGACGATCCCCTGGCCTCCCGCGCCGAGGCGGCCGGTCAGCCGGTAGGGGCCGAGTTGCCGGGGGTCCTCCGGCCGGAGCGGAGCCGGACGCGACATGGGACCCGACTATAACGACCTCTCGTTCATGCCAGGAAACGCGCGTGATCGTCGAGCACCGGGAGCACGCGGGCGGCGGGGGCGCTGGGGAGGTTGAGCACGACCTCCTCGATGCCCGTCTCCCGGTAGTGGTCGAGCTTCTCCCGGGTCGGCAGCGTCCCGAACGGGATCACCCTGACCATCTCCCTCCCCGCCTTCTCGCAGGCCTCGCGCAGGGCGGGGAGCGCCGCCCGGACGCCTCTGCCTCCGATCGGCATCCAGCCGTCGGCGTACTCGGCGACGTGGGCGAAGAGCTTCGGGCCCGCCGCGCCGCCGACGTAGACGGGCGGCCCGGACACCGGCTTGGGCCAGGACCAGGACGGTTCGAAGCGCACGTGACGGCCCTCGAAACCCGCCACGTCCTGGCTCCACAGCGCCTTCATGGCGAGCATGTGCTCGCGGGCGACGTCCCGGCGGGAGCCGTAGGCGACACCGTGGTCCTGGATCTCCTCCACGTTCCAGCCGAACCCGACGCCGAGCACCGCCCGCCCGCCGGACAGGTGGTCGAGGGTGGCGACGGCCTTGGCGGTCACGATGGGCTCGCGCTGGGCAGCGAGCAGGATGCCGGTGCCGAGGGTGATCTGGCTGGTCACGGCCGCCGCGTGGGAGAGCGCGACCAGCGGGTCGAGGGTGCGGCTGTACTCCTCGGCGAGCACGGCCTCCCCGGTCGGGGGGGCCGTGCGGCGCGAGGTCGGGATGTGGGTGTGCTCGGGCAGGTAGAGGGAGGCGAAGCCGCGCTCCTCGACGGCCCGGGCCAGCTCGGCGACCGGCATCGACAGGTCGGTGGCGAACATCGTGACACCCAGCCGCATGACAGCCTCCGCTCTCCCGCGCCGGGCGGGCCCTTGCCAAACCAAGCGATTGCTCGGCTACCATTCCTAGGGTAGCTTGCCAGGCGGGCAATCCTCACGGAAGGGCGCTCATGGCGTTCACGGACTTAGGCGACGTGCGGCTGTTCCACACCGACGACGGATCGGGAGACCCGGCACTGCTGCTCGTCCACGGCCTGGGGTCGGACTCCCATGAGTGGGTCCACCACATCCCCGCGCTCGCCCGGCGGCACCGGGTCATCGCGGTCGACATGCGCGGGCACGGCTACTCGTCGGCGCCGGAGACCGGCAACACCCCGCGGCTGATGGCCGAGGACCTCGCCGGGCTCTGCGCCGAGCTCGGCGTCGGGCAGTGTGTCGCGATCGGCCACTCCATGGGGGGCCAGATCGTCTCCCACCTGGCGGTGGAACACCCGTCGCTGGTCAGGGCGCTGGTCACGGTCGATCCGGGATACGGCTTCACGGGCCCGGTGGCCGCCTCCTTCCCCGCGCTGATCGAGCAGATGCGCGAGGACCCCCTGGCCGCCAGCCTCCGCAACGACCTGTGGACCTCCACCGGGGCGACCCCGGGCTGGCTGCGCGAATGGCACCGGCGGCGGATCCTGGCCACTCCCCCGCACGTGCTGCTCCAGGCGTTCGAGGCGATGTTCGGCGGGCCGGAGCCGCTCGGTCTCCGCCCCAACTCCGACGGATACCTGTCACGCCGGACCTGTCCGGTGCTGACCTTCTGGTTCGATCCGGCCCAGGCCGCGTGGGAGGCGGGTCTGTTCAAGGACCCGCGCTCCAGAGCCGTCACCTGGGAGGGCAGCGGCCACCGGCTGCACGAGGAACGCCCCGGGGAGTTCCTCCTCGTCGTCACAGACTGGCTAAGGAGCCTGGCATGAAGTTCTCGATATTCCTCAACCCGCAGATCCCCGGCTCCGGATACTCCAACGAGGAGAACGCGGTCGCCAAGCGGCCGATCGGGCGGAGCGTCGAGTCCTACCAGGCGCTGCTCCACGAGGTGCGCGAGATCGCGATCCACGCCGACCAGATCGGCTTCGACGCGCTGATGATGACCGAGCACCACTTCCACTCCGAGGGCTTCGAGTTCTCGGTGAACCCGCTGATGTTCCTCACCGACCTGGCGGCCAGGACCGAGCGCATCCTGCTGGCCCCGCTGGGCATCGTGCTGCCCGCCTGGGACCCGATCAGGGCGGCCGAGGACGTGGCCCTCCTCGACCAGTTCAGCAAGGGCCGGCTGAGGCTCGGCGTGGCCCGCGGCTACCAGAACCGGTGGATGAACGTCCTGGGCCAGCGCTGGCAGGCCACCGCCGCCCGCTCCGACGGCTCCAAGACCGACACCCGCAACTTCGACGTCTTCGGCGAGGTCCTGAAGATCATGAAGATGGCGTGGACCCAGGACACGCTGCGCTACAAGTCCGACGTGCTGGACTACGAGGTGCCCGCGCCGTTCGACGGCATCGAGGGATGGCCCGCGCTGGAGTGGACCCAGAAGTTCGGCGCGCCGGGCGAGGTCGACGACCAGGGCAGGATCCACGCCGTCTCGGTCGGGCCCAAGCCGTACCAGAACCCGTACCCGGAGCTGTGGCAGCCGTTCACGATCTCCGACCGCTCGGTGATCCGGGCCGCGCAGGAGGACATCCTGCCGTGGATGTTCACCCCGAACCCGGACGAGCACGCCGCCAAGGCCAGGCTCTACCAGGAGGAGTCGGCCAAGTGCGGCCGCGACTACAAGCTGGGCGAGCACACCGGCATCCTCAAGATCGTCGGCATGGCCGACACCCGGGAGGAGGCCATCGCCACCTACGGCATGAGCATGCAGAAGGACTTCGCCGCCTTCTTCGGCCCGTTCGGCTACCTGGAGGTCCTGCGCAAGAAGGAGGACGACCGGCACCAGCCGATCAGCCCGGAGAAGGGCGACTACAAGCGCATGAACGAGGTCGAGATGGCCCTGCTCGGCGGCCCCGACGACATCAAGCGCGGCATCCAGCGGATGCTCGACCGGATGCCCGACCTGGAGTGGTTCGGCCTGTTCATGCAGGGCCAGCAGGGTGTCCTCCCCCTCGACACCGTCAAGCGCAACCTCGAACTCTTCGCCACCAAGGTCATCCCCGAGTTCTCAGACTGACCCTTCCGAATCTACGAAGCCCGGGGAGGACCCGTGCAGTTCTGGCTTGGAGCGTCGTTCGTCGAGACCGACCAGTTCGTCGAGCTGGCCAGGGTGTCGGAACGGTGCGGCTTCCACACGCTCACACTGTCGGACCACATCTTCTACGCCGACTTCGACTCCCCCTACCCCTACTCCGAGACGGGCGCGCCCCGCTGGGACGCCGAGACCCACTGGCCCGACGTGTGGGTGACGATCGGGGCGATGGCCGCGGTCACCTCGACCCTGCGCTTCGCCCCCAACGTCTACGTCGCCCCGGCACGGGACCTGTTCACCGTCGCCAAACAGGTCTCCACGGCGGCGGTGCTCTCCGGGGACCGGGTGACCTTCGGCGTCGGCGTCGGCTGGTGCAAGGAGGAGTTCGTCCAGACCGGCCAGGACTTCCACACCCGGGGCCGCAGGCTGGACGAGATGATCCCCGCGCTGCGCGAGCTGTGGGCCGGCGGCACGGTCGAGCACCACGGCGCCCACTTCGACTACGGCCCGCTGTCGATCTCCCCCGTCCCCGCCCGGCCGGTGCCGTTCTTCGTGGGCGGCGACAGCGAGGCGGCCCTGCGCCGCGCGGCCCGGATCGGCGACGGCTGGATGGGCAACCGCGTCTACACGGAGGAACAGCTCGACGAGATCCTCGCCGCGCTCAGACGTCACCTGAAGGAGTACGGCAGGCCGGAGGACGCCCTGGAGATCATCGCTCCCCTCGCGGTCATGCCCGACGCGGGCACCTACCGGCGCTTCGCCGACAAGGGCGTCACCGGCACCCTGGCCGCCCCCTGGTGGCTGGCCACCCCGGAGGAGAAGGCCGAGCACGGCGACGGTCTCGCACTCAAGATCGCCACCATGGAGCGTTTCGCCGAGGAGGTCATCGCCGAGATGTGACCGTGGCCGGGCCGCGGCCCGCCGCCGGACCCAGCTTGTGACCGTGGCCGGGCCCGGCTTGTGAGTGTGGCCGGGCCGCGGCCCGCCGCCGGACCCGGCTCCGGCGGGTGGCGCGCGGCCGCCGTCCCCGCCTCTCGGGAGCCGCTCCGGGAGGCGGTCGGCACCCTGGAGCCGTCGGGTGGCGGGCTGGTCAGGCGGGTGACGCCGAGCGCCGTCCGGGAGAGAGCGACCCGGTAGCCTGGCAGGGTGTTGGAAGAGATCACAGCGACCCGCTACGTGACGCCCCTGCGCGAGGGCGGGTCGCTCCCCGGGGTGGTCGAGGCCGACGACCTCGGCACCTACGTCGTCAAATTCCGTGGCGCCGGGCAGGGCCGCCGGGTGCTCGTCGCGGAGATCATCTGCGCCGAGCTGGCCAGGCGGCTCGGCTTCCGCACCCCCGAGCTGAAGGTGATCGACGTCGATCCGCAGCTCGGCGCCCGGGAGCCCGACGAGGAGATCCAGGATCTGCTCAAGGCCAGTGAGGGCCACAACCTGGCGGTCGACTTCCTGCCCGGCGCGCTCGGCTTCGAGCCGCTCGCCTGGCCCCCGGACCCCGACTCCGCCTCCCGGCTGCTCTGGTTCGACGCCTTCGTCCACAACGTCGACCGGAGCTGGCGCAACCCGAACCTGCTCCTCTGGCACGGCGACGTCTGGCTGATCGACCACGGCGCCGCCCTCTGGTTCCACCACAACTGGCCCACCGCCGACCCGCAGCGCGGCTTCGACGCCGCCGACCACGTGCTGGCGCCCTTCGCCACCCGGATAGCCGAGGCCGACGCCGAGCTCAGCGAGCAGATCACCAGGGACTTCCTCGACGGGGTGGTCGACGAGGTCCCCGACGAGTGGCTGGAGGACGAGCCCGGCTTCGACGGCGCGCAGGCCGTACGGCAGGCGTACGTCGAGCACCTGCTGGCCCGCGCGCAGGGGCCCCGCTCCTGGCTGCCCGGCCCTTCGAGCGCCCCCAGGCAGGACAGGAAGACCGGCTCGGTCGGTGCGTTCTGGAAGGACAACCGGTGAGAGACGTCTACGAGTACGCCGTGATCCGGGTGGTCCCCCGCGTGGAGCGGGGCGAGCTGATCAACGCCGGGGTGGTGCTCTACTGCCAGCCGCGTTCCTACCTGTGCGCGCGGGTGGAGCTGGACGAGACACGGCTGCAGGCGCTCGACGCCCACGCCGACGTCGACGGGGTGCGGCACGCGCTCGGCGCCTACCAGCGTTCCTGCACGGCTGACGCGGGGCCGCTGACCGGTGAGCCGCTCGGCGGCCGGTTCCGCTGGCTGACCGCCCCGCGCAGCACGATCGTGCAGACCGGCCCGGTCCACGCCGGCCTCACCACCGACCCCGAGGCCGAGCTGGAGCGCCTGATGTCCTGCCTGGTGCGCAGCCTCTGAGAGGTTCCGGCGCCCGCCCCCGCCCCGGGAGCCGTCCGGGCCGGCGGCCCGCTGACGACCGCGTCGCCCTGGCGGGCGTCGGCCACGCACCGCGCGGGCACGGCCCGGTGCGAGGTTCCGGCCTGCGCCGTCAGCCGCCTCCGCCACCCGCGGAGCACCTTCCGCCACCCGCGGGGCACGTTCCGGAACCGCCACCCGCGGAGCACGTTCCGGGACGAGCTGTCACGCGCGATCGAGCGTGGAGCTCCGGATCGCGCGGCCGCGACGGGGGAGGAGCACGATGAAGCATCCGGCCAGACACCCGGCGGCGCCGGCGGCGAGGAGCCACGCGCCCGAGGACTGGGAGCCGTACTCCTCCTGGTCGGCGTCGGCGAACCCCGCGTACCGGTCGGCCTCCCGGGTCAGCTCCTCGTACCGCCCGGGATCGGTCCCCTTGACGGTCTCCGCCTCGCTGAGCAGTCCGGCCGCCTTCCGCAGGTGCCCGTCGATCCGTTCCTGCGTGGCGCCCGCCCGCAGGAACACCAAGACGCTCAGCCCCGTCACGATCAGGGCCACGACCAGCAATCCCGTTCCGAACCACGTCTTCCGCTGCGCCACCTTCATGGGAAGGGACCGTAATCCGGTGTCCGGGCCGACCGCACCCGTCGCCGGGATGATCCGGTGTCCCCCGTCCGGGTGACCCGTGACCAGGCGCCTTCTACCGGACAGCGGTCGCGCGCACGCTCCGGGCGCCGGCGCTCAGAAGAGCACCGACATGAAGGTGCCGACCTCCTTGAACCCCGCCTTGCGGTAGGCCGCCCTGGCCGGGGCGTTGTAGTCGTTGACGTACAGCGAGACCACCGGCGCGAAGCAGTCGAGCGCGTGCTTGACCACCGAGGCCATCCCCGCCGCCGCGTGCCCGCGGCCGCGCAGGTCGGGGTGGACCCAGACGCCCTGGATCTGGCAGGCCAGCGGCGTGACCGCGCCGATCTCGGCCTTGAAGACGACCCGGCCGTGCTCGATCCGGGCGTAGGAGCGGCCGATCCGGATCAGCTCGGCGACCCGGGAGCGGTAGAGGGCACCGCCGTCCCCCGCCTCCGGGGAGATGCCCACCTCCTCGGTGAACATCGCCACGCAGGCGGGGAGCAGGATCTCGAACTCCTCCGGCCGCACCCGCCTGACCAGGGGGTCGATCGGGACCGGGGACGGCGTGGTGGCCGCCATCACCGGCTGGGCCCAGCGGACCGCGCGGGCGGCGCCCCAGTGGGGCTCCAGCCGCTCCCACAGCGGAGCGACGGCGTCGGCGGGGCCGACGATCGAGGAACAGCGGCGCCCCTGCTTACGGGCGCGGTCAGCGAAGGCGTGCACGGCGTCCGTGCCGGCGTTCACCGGGACCAGGTTGGCACCGGCATAGCAGAGAGAGGTCAGACCGCCGCGCGGCCCGAACCCCCACATCTGACCGCCGAGCCTGGCCGGATTGAGCCCGACGGCACGGACCCTGGAGGCGACGAAGACGTTGACGACGGGGTCGGCGTCCAGAAGGGCCAGCACCTCGTCACGATCGTTGTCGTCGAGCACGCGCGACGCCGTTGTGCGCAGCATCACGCGATCAGCCTACGCGACCCCTTCGATTTTGGCAGGAACCAACCTAGAGCCAGTCATCTCCGCCTACTCAAATCAACCCTCGCCGCCATACGGGCGGTGGGCGCGGGCTCGGCGACCCCCGTGCAGCGGGCGTCCGACCCGGTCGCGGCGCGCTCGTCCGGACCCGGCAGGCTGCCGTCCTTGAGGTAGGCCGCCAGATAGCGGTCCGCGCAGCGGTTGCCGCTGAGCACGACACCGTGGTTGCCACCGGGCACGGTCACCAGCCGGGAGCCGCCGAGCAGCTTGCGCATCTGCAGGGCCCCCGGATACGGCGTCGCGGCGTCACGCTCGGCCTGGACGAGCAGGACCGGCGGCAGGTCGCGGCTGTCCTGGATCTTCACCGGGGTGCCGCCCCGCTCGGACCAGAACGCGCACGGCGCGTTGTACCAGGCGTTCGGCCAGGTGAGGAAGGGCGTGGTGGCGTGCAGCCGGGACATGTCGCTCCGCCACCGGCTCCACTCACGCGGCCACGCGGCGTCACGGCACTGAATCCCCAGGTAGACGGCGTAGCCGTTCTCCGCCTTGGCGTCGTTCTTCACGTGCCGCTGGTAGGCGGCGAGCATGGGCGCCGTGTCGCCCTTCTTGACGTAGGCGGAGAACGCCCTGGCGAGCTGCGGCCAGGCCGCGTCGGAGTAGCCGCCGACGGTGTAGATGTCGTCGAGCTCGCTCGGGCCCACCACCCCGCCGGCCGGGCGGGTGCGCAGCCGCTCCCGCATGGCGTACCAGGCGAAGGAGACCGACTTGCCGGTGCCGCCGAGCTTGTAGACGTCGTTGTGGCGGGCGGTCCACTTCAGGAAGTCCTGGTGCCGCCGGTCGAAGGCGACGTCCTGGGCGAGGTTGGCGGCGTACCAGACCCCGCGGGGATCCACGACGCTGTCCAGGACCAGCCGCTTGACCCGGTCGGGGAAGAGCGTGGCGTAGACCGCGCCGAGGTAGCTGCCGTAGGAGTAGCCCAGGAAGCTGATCTCGGACTCGCCCAGGGCCTCCCGGATGGCGTCCATGTCCCGGGCGGAGTTCGCGGTGGTCATGTGGGGCAGCAGCCAGCCCCACCGGTTGCCGCACGCCTCGGCGTACTGCTTGGCCCGGCCGATCAGCGCGTTCTCCTCCCGCTCGGTGCGGGGCACGTGGTCGGGGCGGGGGGCGGCGTAGTATTTCGCGGGGTCCACGCATCGGAGCGCGGGCTCGCTGTCCCCCACCCCCCGGGGGTCGAAGCCGATCACGTCGAACCGGTCGGCCAGGTTGTCGGGGAGCCGGGCGGCGACGTATTTGGCCAGGTTGCGGCCGGAGGCCCCGGGGCCCCCGGGGTTGACCAGCAGCACGCCCAGGTGGTTGTGGTCCCGCGAGGCCTTCCCCTTGATCCTGTTCAGGGCCAGGCTGATGGTCTGGTACGGGTTGGCGTAGTCGAGCGGCACCCTGAGGTTGGCGCACTCCACCTCGCCCTCCCTCGCCCTGGACCTGGCCGGGGCGGTGAGCACGCCGTCGAGCGGCACGGTCTTGGGGGCCTCGTCACAGGGCCCCCAGACCAGCTCCTGCCGCCCCTGCGCCACCGCCCCCTCCGGAACCCCGAGGGTGGCGGCCAGCATCCCGATGGTCGCGACGATCCCGACGACCCTTTTCACAGAGACTCCCCCTACTCATAAGGCAGAGGCGATGGTCTCCCAGGTGATGGCACCGTCATCGGTAACACACCCGGATCATTACCACTCTGTAGTCAAGCAATTGCGTTATGTAATCGATGTGGGCAAGGGCGGGGCGGCTCCGTCACCGCGTGTCCACGGGACACCCATGGGTCCCGCGCGGCGGGTGGCCTGCGGACGTGAGTGGACGGCTGCGCGGAGGCGCACAGCCGTCCAGGAGGCGCACAGCCGTTCAGAGGTGTACGGCACGGCCGCCCGGCGGCGCGCAGCCGTTCGGCGCAGTTCGTCCGGTGCAGCCGTCCGGCGGCCCTGGGACATCCGGCGGCGCGCACGGCCGTCCGGGCGGCGCGCGGCCGCCCGGCGGGCGCTAGGGAGTGTTCTGAGTTGAGATCACGGTGTTCGCCCTGCGGGTGAACACCGTGGCTGGTAGCACCGTTGATATGGCACGTGGTGATGTAACCGATGCGGAATGGGCGCTGATCGAGCCATGGCTGCCGTTGGGTGAGCGGGGGCCGGTCCCCGACCTTCGGCGGCAACTGAACGGGGTGATCTACCACTTCCGGACGGGCAGCCCATGGCGGGACGTTCCGGCCGAGTATGGGTCGCGGTCGACGGTCTATGACCGGTTCCGGGCGTGGGCGCTGTCGGGCGTCATGCAGAACTTGCAGGAACGGATGATCGCGGAGGCGGCTGCTCGCGGTCAGGTCGATCTCAGTTTGGTCAGCGTGGACTCCACCAGCCAGCGAGCCCACCAGCACGCCGCAGGGATGGCAGTGGATCCCGAACTCCTGCGGGCGCTCGAAAAAGCGGCTGAGGAGGAAAAAGGGGTGCGAGCGAGGGACAAAAACCGCAACTCCAAGACGTCCAGGACAGCAAAGACGTCCAAGACGGCGGGCGTCGGCAGGCCCGGCGGCGACGGAAGGTCCGGCTGAAGACCGCCCTCTTGGGGCGCTCTCGTGGCGGGCTGACCAGCAAGACCCACCTGTCGACCGACCGGCGGTGCCGTCCGTTGTCGTTCGTCCTCACCGCCGGGCAGAGCGCGGATTGCCCTCAGTTCGTCAAGGTCTTGACGCTCATCAAGGTCCGCGGTTGGGTCGGCCGTCCCCGCACTCGACCCGACGCGGTCGCCGCTGACAAGGCCTACTCTTCTCGCTTCAACCGTATCTACTTGCGCCGCCGCGGCATCAAGGGTGTCATCCCGGTCAAGGCCGACCAAGCCCAGCACCGCAAGAACAAGGGCGGTCGCGGTGGCCGGCCCGTCTCCCACGACGAAGGCCTCTACCGCGACCGCAACACCGTCGAACGCTGCATCAACAAGATCAAGCAGTGGCGAGGGCCCGCCACTCGCTACGACAAAACCCCCGAAAGCTTCCTTGCCGGGCTCCACCTCTGCGGAGCACTCATCTGGATCAGAAGCCTCGACCCGCTATAGATCCAAACCCAGAACGCTCCCTAAACGCAAGCGAGATGACATTGCTGGCGTGGCCGGTGAGGGTGGCGATGCTTTCCTTGCTGGTCACGTCCCACAGTCGAACCATGGAGTCACGACTGCCGGTGGCCAGGGTGCGTCCGTCCGGACTAAAGGCAACCGACCAGACGGAAGCAGTGTGGCCAATGGCGTTAGAGGGTAGGGGTGTTCCTACTTCGGTGGGGAGACCGAGAAAGACGCGCGCATCCGGTACCACCACAACGGCGGCGGCGGCACCGATAGCTCCGAAAATAGTGCCGATAATCCCTAAAACAACGCCTACTACAGCCAGCCGCTTGCTGCTTTTATCGTTTCTCTCTACTGTTCCCGATGCCCTTTCGGTCATTGTCATGATTCTACGCCCTCCAGTCTCGATACGATTAGAGACTCCCGAAAGTTCCGGGCGTGTTCCACACGCCGCTCCAGATCCGACCACGGCTCTGCACTCACACGAGGGGTACTCAAGCCCTGTAGGCGCTTTGCGGGTAGTGCGGGGTTGAGGAACAACGGGACAACCGTTGGCGACGAGAAAGATCTTGTTTCTCGTCGGGGTCCCGGTAGCAATGGCGAAAATCCAGCGAAGCTGGCATTGACCTGCGGTTTCTTCACAGTGGACCGGACGGCCCAAGCTGAATCATCTTCCTGTACACGCAGGTCAGGCCCTACTTCGTTGGATTCACGGCCGAAACTACGAGGACCCCTCCCGGGGGCCGGAACACGTTTTCCGGCCCCCGGGCCCGTGCGCCCGTCGAGAGCGCTATACACGCCATACGCCCGAAATATGGGGATTTGTAGGGTTCTCCACCCCTCATGTCGATGTCACCGTTGGGGCAGCCCTGGCCGGCCACGGCTCCTTGCGCTTGCGGACAAGGAGTCATCGCGTATGAACCCCAAAACCACGCTGGGAGCGGTCGCTCTCATGACGGTCGTCGCCATGGGCGCGACGGCGCCGGCGAGCGGCGCGGAGACCACGAGCACGGTGTCCCGACTCGCCACGGCACACAGTGCGGGCACGGACGGGAGCCTCTCCTCCGGCCAGGCGCTCCTGGGCTCAGGCAACAGTCACTTCAACGGCAACCCGGTGACCATCCAGACCACGAACTCCGGGGGCCTGTACTCCCTGAACGACCCCACCCGCCCCGGTCTGAGCTGCGGCCCTCTCAACGGCCCCGTCTTCACCAAGACGACCGACACCTGGGGTAACGGAACCGGCACCAGCCTGGAGACCGCCTGCGTCGACGTCATGTTCGCCGCGCAGAAACACTGGGACATGCTGAGCAACTGGCTGGGACGCAACGGCATCGACGGAGCCGGCCGCTCCTACCCGGCGTCCGTCGGCCTGAACAACATCAACGCCTACTGGGACGGCACCCGCACCGTCTTCGGCCACAACAGCGCCCACACCAAGCAGCTCACCTCACTCGACGTGGTCGGCTATCAGTACGGCCTCGCCGTCTATGAAATGTCCGGTTCCGATGACGGGAACGGCGCGGAGGCGCAGGATCTCAACAAATCGGCCGCCGACATCTTCGGCACCCTGACCGAGCACTACGTCAACCACCCCCTCGCCCTGGACGAGCCCGACTATCTGATCGGCGAGGAGGTGAACACGGTGGGCACGGGACCGCTCATCCACATGTACAACCCCTCGCTGACAGGGCAGTCGAACTGCTACGGCTCTCTCCTGCCGCCCCCCGGAGGGGGACCGCAGGACCACTGGTTCTACCTGCTCGCCGAGGGCACCAACCCGCCGGGCAAACTCGCCAGCCCGGTCTGCGCCGGTCCGTCCACGCTGGTCGGCATCGGCATCCAGAAAGCCGCCCGGATCTTCTATCTGGGAATCCAGCGCAAGTCCCTTGGCTGGTCATACGGCAGGGCACGCGTGGCCACCATGCAGGCCGCCAAAAACCTCTACGGCTGCCCCGAGATGAACGCGACCAAGGCCGCGTGGACCGCCATCCGCGTCCCCGTCCAGGCCGGCGAGCCGACCTGCTCGATGCCCACTCCCGCTCCTTCCGGTACTCCCAGTCCTACCAGCCCTTCCGGTCCCTCCCCCTCTCTCAGCGGGATCACGGTCGACCCGCCCTCGGCCAGGGTCAGCCCCGGTGGATCCACCACCGTCCAGATCAAGCTGTCGCCCGGCACGGCCCAGTAGGTGACCCTGTCCGCCAGCGGCAGCCCTGCGGGGGCGACCGTCAGCATCGATCAATCCACCACGGCGATCATCAACGTCTCGGCCAGCACCCCTCCAGGGCACCTACACCATCACCTTCGTCGCGACCTCCGGCGGCTCCACCAAGACAGCGCGTGGGTTTGCGGGAAGTTGCGTTCCCGCAAGTGAATCGGGGCCCTGTGAGCGCACGGTTTCGTCACGCTCATCCGTTGCGAAAGCAGGGCGACGTCTCCCAGGAGGAGGATGTCCCGACTGCGGAGATCACTCTGGAGGGGGACATGGAATCAAGGAGCGCTTTGACGACCGGGAAGGGGGACGACTTCTACCGTTCAATCCATGGTTTTCAACACGAACACATTCCGCCGCGCGGCAGCTGGCATCGGTCTTATCCTCGCCACTCTCGCCTTTCCCGCCGCGGCACAGGCGGCCACGGTGCAGACCTCCGCCACCCCCGTCCTATCCGGCATCTACTCGACGTCGGATGCATGCGCGCGTGCGGCTGCCACATACACCGCTGCCGGGAAGACCGCTTTCTGCCGTCCGAGCAGCATCTATGCGAGGCCCCCCTACTGGATGCTGTACGTCTCGTAGACCGCATCGAAGTGAAAGTGACCGGTGTGCGGTGCGGGCCCCGAAACCGGGAGCCCGCACTGCACCCGGGTCGGGGCGCCCGGCACCTCTCATCGGTCTGGGCAACACCGACGCCTCCGGGCACACTCCGCACGCCTACCGCGGCAATCTGATCAGCGGGGAGACAGGCCGGCTGTCCGCTGCTGTGACCGAGCCGTGGGATCCAGTCCTACGGCATCGCCGGTCATACGACTTTCGCCGGAGATCTTGTGGTCTTGGGGGCATGCAGTCACATGGCCCCTGGCCTGCCCTCCTGCCCCCCAACGACTCGCCCACACCACACCGGCCTGGACGACGCAGCTGTCCGTGCCCCCACCCTCACGCACGGCCGTAGCCCAAACGCTGCTGACGGCGTTCATGGTCTGCATGGCCAACCAGCACATCCTGCTCAGCTGGCGGCACGTCCACGACCGCACCGAAGAGCCCGCGCCTCAAGGGGGTCCCGGTAGTAATCGCGGAAAATCCAACGGATATGCCCTTTACCTGTGCTGATGTGAGGGCGCCGCAGGGGTGGTGGGCCGGTTGGTAAATACGGCGGGCCGGCTGAGGCTGCCGCTGGCCTTGCCCGGATGCTCCACGTCGACGCTGGTCAGCGATATCCGTCGGGTTTTCCACGATTACTACCGGAACCCTAGTGAAGGTCACCTCGGCGATCTTCGCCACCGGCATGCCCTACACCGACAGCAGCACCATTTGCGCGCGCCGCCAGGTCACCGCCGACCCGGTCCCCGGCGGACGATCCGTAGCAGCCGTCTGTCCTCGTCATCGTCGATCTCGCATACATGTGTTCCGCCCCCAGCCAGGGTGACGGCCACGCGCCGCCCGGCACAGCATTCGGACGGCGCATCACACCGCAACAGGGCAAACGTTGCCGATCCGGTACTAGATCACTTGCTCTGGATTGCTTGCCTGAGATACCAGCTCGCCATCGCCAGCGTCACCAGCCCGATCAGCACAAGCAGGATGGTGCGGCCGTGATTGGCGGAAATCCGGGTGTCTTGTACGTTCGCCGGGTTATCCGACTCGTAGATCAGGGTGGCGGTATCCCCGACTTGCGGCCGCGGGGTCCAGCAGTAGGCCTCGACCTTGACAAGGACGAACTGGCCCTGATTCGTTGTGAATTCCGCCATGACATAGGAGTTGCGACCACCATGGACCTCGACCACGGTGGCCTGCGCTCGCAGCCCATGATCGCGAAGGCCGTTGACGCTGATTCCCTCCGCGGTCGCGGCCAGGAAGAAGAAAATCGCAGCTGCGAGGCCGATCGCGGCTTGTACGCCAGGCGGCCACTGTCGTTGCACGGCATCCTCCCACCCGGGCAACGAGTGGGAGGCGGGAAAGGTTCGAGGTCGGTCATTGCTCAACACGCATCAGGCACGACGTCGCTCAATCTGGTCTCACAGCCTGTACGGAGTTCGGATCTTTAGGCTGGTCGGAGACTTCGGATCCATAAAACGGCTCCGCGTAGGTGCAGGCCGGCCAGATAGCTGTCGGGCGTCTTGTCGAACCGGAAGGCCAGCCCACGCCACTCCTTCATCCGGTTGATGCAGCGTTCGGCCGCGTTGCGCTGCTTGTAGAGATCGGGATCATGGGTGACCGGCCGGCCACCGCGGGAGCCGCGCTTCCTGCGGGTTGGCCGCCTGGTCGATCTTCTCGTGAATGACCGCTTTGATCCGGCGTCGGCGCAGGTAGGCGCGGTTGCCGCGAGAGGAGTAGGCCTTGTCGGCGGCCACCATGCCCGGCCGGGTGCGCGGACGGCCGATCGGCAGACGGATCTTGATGCGCTCCAGCACGGCGCGGAACTGCGGGCTGTCTCCAGCCTGGCCGGCAGTCAGGACGAAGGACAGCGGACGGCATCGACCATCGGCCGACAGATGTACCTTGCTGGTCAGGCCGCCCCGCGAGCAGCCCAGCTTGGCCGCCTTCAGCCGGAACCGGTGCCGGCGTCGTAGCCGCCTTCGTCCGTCCCCGTCCCCCTCCCGGTCCCCGTCGTCTCCGTCGTCTCCGTGGTCGCCGCCTCGGAATCGCCGTCGCGGGCGTTCAGCGCCCAGGAGCGGAACCGGTCGTAGGCGGTAGACCATGGCCCGTACTCGGTCGGCAGGTCCCGCCAGGTCCTGCCGGTACGAAACCGCCACATCACCGCGTTGAACAGCCGTCGCGGATCCGGGATCGGGCCCCGCTCAGCCAGCGGCAGGTGAGGCTCGATCAAGGACCATTCCTCGTCGGTGAGGTCTCCGCGCGTCATGCCCGATGGCCTACCAGGACCGCCGGCCATACCGCAGGCAATCCCTTTGATCTCAACTCCGTACAGGCCCTAGCGGACGATGACCTCGGGACCGGAGGCGTCCTCGTCGTCGAGGTCGACCTCCACGCCCATCTCCTCGGCCAGGCGCAGGGCCTCCTCGATGAGGGTCTCCACGATCTGGGACTCGGGGACGGTCTTGATGACCTCTCCCTTGACGAAGATCTGGCCCTTGCCGTTGCCGGAGGCGACGCCGAGATCGGCCTCGCGGGCCTCGCCGGGGCCGTTGACGACGCACCCCATCACCGCGACGCGGAGCGGGACCTTCAGCCCCTCAAGGCCCGCCTGGACCTGCTCGGCCAGGGTGTAGACGTCGACCTGGGCGCGGCCGCAGGACGGGCAGGAGACGATCTCCAGGCCGCGCTCGCGCAGGTTCAGCGACTCCAGGATGCCGATGCCGACCTTGATCTCCTCGACCGGCGGGGCCGACAGCGACACGCGGATGGTGTCGCCGATGCCCTCGGAGAGCAGCGCGCCGAACGCGACGGCGGACTTGATCGTGCCCTGGAACGCCGGGCCCGCCTCGGTGACCCCGAGGTGGAGCGGGTAGTCGCACCGGGCGGCCAGCTGGCGGTAGGCCTGGACCATCACGACCGGGTCGTTGTGCTTGACCGAGATCTTGATGTCGCGGAAGCCGTGCTCCTCGAAGAGCGAGCACTCCCACAGGGCCGACTCCACCAGCGCCTCAGGGGTCGCCTTGCCGTATTTCTGCAGCAGGCGGGGGTCGAGCGAGCCGGCGTTGACGCCGATCCTGATGGGCACCCCGTGGTCGGCGGCGGCGCGGGCGATCTCGCCGACCTTGTCGTCGAACTTCTTGATGTTGCCGGGGTTGACCCGGACGGCGGCGCAGCCCGCCTCGATCGCGGCGAAGACGTATTTCGGCTGGAAGTGGATGTCGGCGATCACCGGGATCTGGGACTTCCTCGCGATGATCGGCAGCGCGTCGGCGTCATCCTGGGAGGGCACGGCCACCCGGACGATCTGGCAGCCCGAGGCGGTCAGCGCGGCGATCTGCTGGAGCGTGGCGTTGATGTCAGCGGTGACCGTGGTGGTCATCGACTGGACGGAGACCGGCGCGTCCCCGCCCACCGGCACGGAGCCGACCATGATCTGACGGGATTTGCGTCGCTCGGCGATCGGCCTGGTCCTTACGGAAGGGATCCCGAGAGCAACAGAAGTCATTTTCAGCCCTTGTGAAGTCGACGACTTCCCCAGTCTAGGCAGTCGCGGTGAGCTCCCGAGCCCGTGCCCGCGCCCATTCGTCGGCATCGAGCACTTCTGCGACGGAATCTGCTCCTGTCACGGTGTGCTCGGAGACCACCGCCGTCACGGTGTCGACGATGCCGGGGAAGGGCAGCCTCCCGGCCAGGAAGGCGTCGACGCACACCTCGTTGGCGGCGTTGTAGACGGCGGGAGCCGTGCCGCCGGCGGAGCCGACGTGGCGGGCCAGCGCGACGGAGGGGAAGGCGTCGTCGTCGAGGGGGTCGAAGGTCCAGGTGTGGGCCCTGGTCCAGTCGACGGCGGGGGCGGCTCCGGCGACCCGCTCCGGCCAGCCGAGGGCCAGGGCGATGGGCAGCCTCATGTCGGGCGGGCTGGCCTGGGCGATGACCGAGCCGTCCACGAACTCGACCATGGAGTGGACGACCGACTGGGGGTGGACCACGACGGTGATCCTGTCGAAGCCGATGTCGAACAGCAGATGGGCCTCGATGACCTCCAGGCCCTTGTTGACGAGTGTGGCGGAATTCACCGTGATGACGGGCCCCATCGACCAGGTCGGGTGGGCCAGGGCCTGCTCCGGGGTCACGTCCGCGAGCTCCGCGCGCGACCTGCCGCGGAAGGGCCCGCCGCTCGCGGTGACGATCAGGTTGCGCACGGCCGACGCGTCGGGACCGGCGGGGCCGGCGGCCCACAGGCACTGGGCGAGCGCGGCGTGCTCGGAGTCGACGGGGATGAGCTGTCCGGGCTTGGCCAGGCGCTTGACCAGCGGGCCGCCGATGATCAGCGATTCCTTGTTGGCCAGGGCGAGCGTCCTGCCCGCCTCCAGCGCGGCCAGCGTCGAGGTCAGCCCGAGCGCGCCGGTGATGCCGTTGAGCACCGTGTCGGACGGCCAGGCGGCGGCCTCGGCGACCCCCTCGGGCCCGGCGAGCACCTGGGCGCCCACCCCGTGCGCGGCCAGGGCCTCGCGCAGCCGCGGCGCGGCCGAGGGGTCGGCCACGGCCACCACGTCGGGCCGGAACTCGGCCGCCTGACGGGCCAGCAGGTCGATCCGGCCGCCGCCGGCGGCGAGCGCCGCCACCCGGAACCGGCCGGGGTTGCGGGCGATGACGTCGAGGGACTGGGTCCCGATGGAGCCGGTCGAGCCGAGCAGGACAACGGAGCGGGTGGTGTCTGGCTGCACCGCCCCATTCTCCCGGCTGCCGCTCACCTGTCGAACCGGGGTCGAAATCTGTGGTGCGTGAAACGCAGGGGGAAATGCAGTTCTTACGCCGGAATTTCGCCATATCAATAGTCGTAAATATTGAGAAATGCAGCCATGCAGCGCACTAGCTTCCCCACTCACCATCAGGTCTCGGGAGGTACGAATGCGCCGCACGGCACGCCTGGTCCCCGTCATCGCCCTCGCCACGGGCGCCACCCTGCTCCCGGCGGCGGCCGCGCACAGCGCCGCCGCGTACAGCGCCGCCGCGCCGGCGGCCTCCTTTCCGGCCGCCCCCCGGCCCGCCGAAAGGGAGGCCGCCGACACCACGACCGAGCAGCGCACCGTCCAGCGTTACTGGACGGAGGCGAGAATGGAGGCGGCCCAGCCGCTCGACGCCTACGCTCCGAAGAAGGACGGTCTCCGGCTCACCGCGGCGGCGATCGCGGCACAGGCCGCGGCCGACCCCGTCTCGGTCCCCGCGACCGCGCCGGACGGCGACGCCGTCACCGCCGTCCGGGCCGCCGCCGCACGCGCCACCACCGGATCGCGGTGGACCCGCGGCGGCGCGGTCGCCAAGACCGCCGGCCGGGTGTTCTTCACCTATCAGGGCCGCAACGCCTCCTGCTCGGGCAACGCGGTGACCAGCGACAACAGAAGCACTGTGATCACCGCGGGGCACTGCGTGAAGCTGGGCGGGGCCTTCCACGGCAACTGGGTGTTCGTGCCGGGCTACGACGCCGGCGAGCGGCCGCACGGCACCTGGGTGGCGACCACGCTCTACACCACCCCGCAGTGGAACAACAGCGAGGACATCAACTACGACGTGGCCGCGGCCGTGGTGGCCCCGCTGGAGGGCCGGTCGCTGACCGACGCGGTCGGCGGGCAGGGCGTCTCCTTCAACCAGCCCAGGCGGCGGCAGATGCACTCCTTCGGATACCCGGCGGCCGCCCCCTACGACGGGTCGA
This sequence comes from Streptosporangium brasiliense, assembly GCF_030811595.1. Taxonomy (NCBI): domain Bacteria; kingdom Bacillati; phylum Actinomycetota; class Actinomycetes; order Streptosporangiales; family Streptosporangiaceae; genus Streptosporangium; species Streptosporangium brasiliense. The sequence goes on along the minus strand of NZ_JAUSRB010000001.1, from coordinate 337,308 downwards.
AGCTGGTCTACTGCAGCGGGCGGTCCTTCGACGACTTCCTGATGTCCCGCGACATCGGCCTCGGCTGCGACATGACCGGCGGGTCGAGCGGCGGCCCCTGGTTCACCGGCTTCGACGAGGGCACCGGCCTGGGCACGCTGAACTCGGTGAACAGCTTCAAGTACGGCTTCGCCGCCGGCTGGATGTTCGGCCCGTATTTCGGGACCGAGGCGCAGGCCGTCTACGAGGCCGCGCAGGGCACCGGCACCCCCTGAGATTCACCGAAAGTAGTCACAACAGCACACCACGTAGTGCAAAATCGGGTCTCATGACCTCGAGCCTCCCCCTGCTTGCGGGCGCCGCGCTCGTCGCCGGCCTGATGGGCCTCCCCCAGGCCGGCGCGACGACCACCGAACACGGGCAGCGGGCCGCCGGCGCCGCCCACCCCCTCCCGGCAGCCGCCAAGGCCCCGCGCGCGGCCCCCGGCGGGGACGGCGTCGCCGAACACGTGACCGCCCCCGGCCCGGCGGACCAGCGCCGGGTGCTCGACTACTGGACCCCCCGCCGGATGGCGGCCGCCGTCCCGCTCGGCCTGCTCGGGACGGCGGCCGGCGTGTTCGGCCGGCCGGGCCTGCCGGACCACCAGCGTGCCGCCCGCACCACCGGGGCGCGCTGGAGCGCGGGCGGGTCGGTGACCCGCACCACCGGACGGGTCTTCCTCACCCTCGGCGGGCTCGACTTCGTCTGCTCGGCGAGCTCGGTCAGGAGCGCCAACAAGGACCTCGTGGTGACCGCCGGGCACTGCGTCAAGGACGGCGCCGGCGCGTGGGCGGACAACTGGACCTTCGTGCCCGGTTACGACCGGGGCCGCCGGCCCTACGGGCAGTTCACCGCCCGGCGCATGTTCGTCGCGGGCCCGTGGTCGCGCAGCGCCGACGACAACCACGACATCGGCATGGTGGCGCTCAACCACAGCGGCGGCCGGCACCTGGGAGAGGTCGTCGGCGGCCAGGACATCGCCTTCGGCGCCGCCCGGGGCCGCCCGGCCCACGGCTTCGGCTTCCCCGCCGAGGCGCCCTACGACGGCGAGCACCTGGTCTACTGCGCCGGCCCGGTCCATGACGACCCGCACGGCCAGACCGGCGACCAGGGCATGCGCTGCGACATGACCGCCGGGTCCAGCGGCGGCCCCTGGATGAGCGGCTTCGACCCCGCCACCGGCCGCGGCACGATCACCTCGGTGAGCAGCTTCAAATACAGCGACGACCGGAGCACCATGTACGGCCCCTACTTCGGCGACGTGGCCAGGGAGCTCTACACCGTCGCCGAGAGGGCGTGACCACGGTGAGTGCCCGTGCCCAGGCCGTGGGCGAGGAGTGGGAGCCCGCGGCGGGCGACCACCGGAGCTCGGCACGGAGCCGGGACGGAATGGACACGGCCCGCACCCCGGGGCGACGGGGGGCGGGCCGTGGACGGGATGTCAGAGCGACAGACCGGTGAGGACCATGACCTTCTCGTAGGTGAAGTCGGCCATGGCCGAGCGGACGCCCTCGCGGCCGACCCCGGAGTCCTTGACGCCGCCGTAGGGCATCTGGTCGGCCCGGTAGGACGGGACGTCTCCGATGATCACGCCGCCGACCTCCAGCTCCCGGTTCGCGCGGAAGGCGACGTCCAGGCTGCGGGTGAAGATCCCGGCCTGCAGGCCGTACTTGGAGTCGTTGACCGCGGCGAACGCCTCGTCGACCCCGGACACCGTCTGGATGATCATCACGGGGCCGAAGACCTCCTCGCAGGAGACCTTGGCGTCGTGCGGCACGTCGGCCAGGACGGTCGGCGCGACGGTGGCGCCGTCGCGGGTGCCGCCGGTCAGCAGCCGGGCGCCGGCGGCGACGGCCTCCTTGACCCACTGCTCGACGCGCTCGGCGGCCTCGACGGAGACCAGCGGTCCGACCTGGGTCCTGTCGTCGGCCGGGTCGCCGGTGACCAGGGCCTCGACGGCGGGGATCAGCTTGGCCACGAAGTCCTCGCGCACCGACTCCTCGACGATCACCCGCTGGACCGCGATGCAGCTCTGCCCGGCCTGGTAGTTGGAGAACAGCGCCACCCGGGAGGCGGCCCAGTCGAGGTCGGCGTCGGCGAGCACGACGGCGGCGGCGTTGCCGCCGAGTTCGAGGGTGACGTGCTTGCGCGGCACCTGGTCCATGATCGCGTATCCGACGGGCCCGGAGCCGGTGAAGGAGACGATCGGCAGGCGCGGGTCGTCGACCAGGGCGGCGGCGCGGTCGTTGGGGACCGGGAGCACGGAGAACATGCCCTCGGGCAGCGCGGTCTCGGCCAGGATCTCGCCCAGCACCAGGGAGGAGATGGGCGTGGCCGGCGCCGGCTTGACGATGATCGGGGCGCCGACCGCGATGGCCGGGGCGACCTTGTGGGCCACCAGGTTGAGCGGGAAGTTGAACGGCGTGATCGCCAGGACCGGGCCGTGCGGGACCCGCGAGACGTAGGCGAGGCGGCCCGCGGAGGCGGCCTCGGTGTCCAGGCGCACCGCCTCGCCACCGAGGCGGCGGGTCTCCTCGGCGGCGAACCGGAAGGTGGAGATCGCGCGGTTGACCTCGCCGCGGGCCCAGAAGATCGGCTTGCCGTTCTCCTCCATGATCAGCCGGGCGATCTCCTCGGCCCGCTCGGCCAGGCGGCGCGAGACGTGGACGAGGGCCTCGGCCCGCACGTGAACGGGGAGCGCGGCGGCCTGCTTCTGCACGGCCGCCGCCGCGGCGACGGCCTCCTCGACCTGGCCGGCGGTCGGCACGGAGCAGACGCCGACGACACGGCCGTCATGGGAGTTGGTCACGGTGAGCTCGGCGTCCCCCGTGGCGGGGCGGCCGGCGAGCCAGAAGGGGCGCACGTCCATGGCTCCGACGGTATGCCACCGGTCCGGAGGTGGCGTTACTCCACTACGCACAAGACCCTTGCACTGGCACGCCGTTACGCATAAAAATATCTCCCTCTCTGCCTGTAACGAAACCGGGGCAGATTACGGATATTCGTTATATGGCAGCGGTTTGAAGGATCGCCGCCCTGGCTAAGTCACCGAGTGCAACTCCCCGACAGCGGAAGGGCGTGGCCGCATGACCTCTCCGGCGCCGCGCGGACTGCAGGGCGCCTATCTGGTCGGCGAGCGGGCCACCCAGGACGAGCTCCGCGGCAAGCTGCTCGACGTGGCCAGCCAGCTCCTGGTCACCATCGGGCCCGAGAGCCTGTCGATGCGCCGCATCGCCACCGAGGCCGGATGCTCGACGACCGTCATCTACACCATGTTCGGCAGCAAGGAGGGCCTGGCCGAGGCGCTCTACCTGGAGGGTTTCGAGCGGTTCCGGCGGCGTCTGGAGGCGGTCCCCGCGCGCGGGAACGCGCTGGAGCACCTGACCGCGCTCGGCCCCGCCTACCGGGAGGCCGCGCTGGCCGAGCCCGGCTACTACGCCCTGATGTTCGAGCGGGCGATCCCCGGGTTCGTGCCGAGCGAGCGGGCCAGGACCCTGGCCCGGGCGGCGCTCAACGTCCTCGACCGGGTGATCGCCGACTGCATCTCGGCGGGATACATCATCCCGACCCAGCCCAGGAAGATCGCCGACGCCCTCTGGGCCGCCGCCCAGGGCGCCATCGGCCTGGAGCGCGCCGGGCACCTGCGTGACAGCCACACCTACGACGCGGTCACCTACGCCACCATCTCCCGCTACCTGGTCGGCGGGCGCTGACCCCGCCGCACCCGCTCCCCGCGTCCGCGCGCCTCCCAGACCGCCGGTCTCCCGTACCGCTCACTCCGTCATGGCCAGCGCCACCCAGAGTTCGGCGCGGGCCGCCGGGTCGTCGAGGTCGCGGCCGAGGAGTTCGGCGACGCGGCGCATGCGGTAGCGCAGGGTGTGCCGGTGCACGCCGAGCCGTTGCGCCGCCGCGTCCCAGTGGCCGTTGCACGCCAGGTAGGCGCGGAGGGACTCCAGCAGGTCGGCGCGCGAGCCGTACTCGCGCAGGGGGGCGAGCAGCGCCGCGGAGAACGCCCCGGCCACCTCGGGGTCCAGCAGGGACAGCAGGCCCTGGCCCGCGAGGTCGGCGAAGCGCATGACCCGTCCGGCGACGCGGCGGGCCGCGGCGAGCGCCCGGTCGGCCTGGTCGAGTCCGGTGCGCAGCTCGTCGGGTCCGACCGGGGAGCCGATCCCGACCGGACCGTGCTCCCGCAGCGCCGCGGCCGCCTCCTCGGCCCGGTCCGCCGCGACGACGACCACCACCCGCTCCTCGGCGTCCGCCGCGAACTCCTCGCCCGCGGCCTCCAGCACCGCCTCCTGGTCGCCGCCAACGGCCAGCACCACCAGCGGCCCGTCGGGGAGCCCGCCCCCCAGCAGCTCCAGCGTCTCCTGACCGGCCCGCACCTGCCCGGCCAGCAGCAGCCGGAGCGCCGCGGAGCGGACCCGGCGCTCGGCCGCCAGGTGCTCCCTGCCGTGCTCGATGGTGAGCGTCAGCAGGGAGCCCGCGGCGTTGATCACGGTGTGCGCGACCGGGCTGAACGGCCGGTCGAGTCCGACCGCGAAGAACCCCCTGACGCGACGGGCGCCGATCGGCTGGACGATGACGTGCTCGCCGGGCGTGGACAGCGCCAGGCTCGCGGGGGTGCCGCCGCCGGCGGGCCGTCGCAGTCGCTCCAGCTCGGGGCGGAGTCCGGCGATGCCGGTGGCCCCTTTGCCCGCCGCGTGCCGTACGGCCCCCGCCTCGTCGAGCAGGACGGCCCAGCCGCCGAGCTCACGGGCCAGGCCGTCGATCACCGCGCGGGGGCCCTCGGGGCGGAGCGCGGCACGGGTGAGGCGGCCCTGGGTGGCGAAGGCGCGCCTGATCTCGTCGTACTGCTCGGCGGCGATCAGGTCGCTGACCACCTTGCCGATCGCGACGAACGGGGTGTCGCGCGGCACCTCGATCAGCGGCAGCCCGGCCCGCGCCGCCGCCTCCACCAGCCCGGCCGGGATCACCTCGTGGCCCAGCCCGACGCCAAACCCGAGCCCGGTGACCCCCTTGCCGACCAGCCGGTCGACGTACGGCCCGGCGTTGTCGGCGCCCAGGCGCATGCCCGTGGTGAGGACCAGCTCACCGCCCTCCAGGAACGGCGTCGGGTCCTCCAGTTCGCTGACCGCCACCCAGCGCACCGGCCGGTCGAGCGCGTCCTGCCCGGTGAGCACACCGAGTTTGAGCGGCAGGCGCCGCACGACGGTGCGGAGCGTGGGAGCCACAACCACCCCCGATTTGTACGTTACGGCCAGAGCACTCCTCGCAATTTTGCCATAGTGCATCATCCGTACACCGGCATGCGCGACATACCGTCGCAGTATGAGCACCGTCACCCAGGGCGGCCCCTCGCTTCCGCAGGAGCGCCGGGTCGTCACCGAGATTCCCGGCCCGAAGTCCCGCGAGCTGTTCGCGCGCAAGCAGGCCGCCGTTCCCCCGGGCATCGGCACCACGCTGCCGGTCTTCGTGACGCACGCCGGTGGCGGTGTCGTCGTCGACGCCGACGGCAACTCGCTGATCGACTTCGGCTCCGGCATCGCGGTGACCAGCGTCGGCAACGCCGCGCCGCGCGTGGTCGAGCGGGTGCAGAAGCAGGTCGCCGACTTCACCCACACCTGCTTCATGGTCACGCCGTACGAGTCCTACGTCCAGGTCTGCGAGAAGCTCAACGAGCTCACGCCCGGTGACCACGCGAAGCGCACCTTCCTGCTCAACAGCGGCGCCGAGGCCGTGGAGAACGCGGTCAAGGTCGCCCGCCACGCCACGGGGCGCCAGGCGGTCGTCGTGTTCGACCACGGCTACCACGGCCGGACCCTGCTGACGATGTCGCTGACGGCCAAGAACATGCCGTACAAGCACAGGTTCGGCCCGTTCGCCCCCGAGGTCTACCGGGTGCCGCTGGCCTATCCCTTCCGCTGGCCCACCGGCCCGGACAACTGCGCGGAGGAGGCGGCGGCCCAGGCGATCGACCAGATCACCAAGCAGATCGGCGCCGAGAACGTGGCGGCCGTGGTGATCGAGCCGATCGCCGGCGAGGGCGGCTTCATCGAGCCGGCCAAGGGCTTCCTGCCGAAGATCGTGGAGTTCTGTCGCGAGAACGGCATCGTGTTCATCGCCGACGAGGTCCAGACGGGCTTCTCCCGCACCGGTGACCTGTTCGCCTGCGAGGACGAGGGCATCGTCCCGGACATCATCGTCACCGCCAAGGGCATCGCGGGCGGCCTGCCGCTGGCGGCCGTCACCGGCCGCGCCGAGCTGCTCGACAAGGTCCACGTCGGCGGGCTGGGCGGCACCTACGGCGGCAACCCGCTCGCCTGCGAGGCGGCGCTGGGCGTGCTGGAGACCATCGAGGCCGACGACCTGACCGGCAGGGCCCGCCGCATCGGCGAGGTCATGCTGCCCCGGCTGCGCGCCATCGCCGACAAGAACCCGGCGATCGGTGACGTGCGCGGCCGCGGCGCCATGATCGCCATCGAGCTGGTCGTCCCCGGCACCAAGGACCCGCACCCCACCGCGGCGGGCGAGATCGCCAAGAGGTGCCACGCCGAGGGCCTGCTCGTGCTGACCGCGGGCACCTACGGCAACGTTCTGCGCTTCCTGCCGCCGCTGGTCATGCCCGACCACCTGCTGGAAGAGGGATTGGCAATTCTGGAGAAGGCCATCAACGAGGTCTGACGGTTTAGACCACCCCAAAAGGGGCACCCGGCTTGAGACTGGGTGCCCCTTTTGCTGCTGTACGACCCCTAGGTAGAGAGTGATTTAACCACTGCTTGACACCCACCAAAGCGATCACGGGTCGTGGCGGCGTTATAACGGTTCCGATATGACACTGCGCGATCAAGACGGGAGGCGCAATGAACTGGGGACCGAGTAGGACGGCGCAGAACACGCTGACGTTCGACCCTGAGGGCCTGACCCGCACCCAGCGCGAAGGTGACGCCTGCGTGGCCTGCCACAAGAAATGGCCCCGGCCGCGGATCAGGATCGGCCGCCTGCCCGACGACGGAGCCCTGTTCGCCTGCCCGGAATGCGCGGACGCGCTGATGCAGGACCTCCAGGAGAACGTCTACCCGCTGCCCCGCCGCGTGGCCTTCTCCTGAGCCTCCAGGCCCGCTCCCGGCCCTCCTGGAGCACCCGGACAGCACCCGGCCCCTCCCGGCCCTCCTGAACGTCCGAGCCCCGCTCCCGGGCCATGCCCGGAGAGGCCGAGAGCGGAGAGCCGGAGCAGCCAGAACAGAAAAGGAAGGTGCCCTCCCCCGCCGGAGCGGAGAAGGGCACCGGGACGTGCCTGCGGCTACTTGGTGTAGCCGACCGTCGTCCAGTTCTTGTCGGAGTACCCGAAGGAACCGTAGTTCGCCAGGGTCTTCTTCGTGGCGTAGATGTCGGGGCGCTGGTACAGCGGAATCGTGTGCACCTCGTCCCAGATCATCTTGTCGGCCGCGTTGCCCAGCTCGATCGCCTTGGCCGGGTCCATCTCACCCGCGGCCTGGTCGATCAGCTTGTCCAGCTCGGGGGTGCCGATGCGCGGGAAGTTGCTGCCGAAGTTCTCCGCGCTCTCGGGCGTCCGGTAGATCTGCGGCAGGGCGCCGTTCGGGAACGGCGTGCCCAGCCAGGAGAACGGGGCGAGGTCGAAGTTGCCGGGGATGATGAAGTCGTCGAAGAGCTTGTCGTCGGGGACCGGCTCGATGACGACCTTTACGCCGACCTCCTTCAGCATCGCCTGGGTCAGCTCACCCTCCTGCTTTGCGGTGGGCAGGGAGGCCGGGACGATGAAGCGGAGCGAGAACTCCTTGCCGTCCTTCTTGCGGTACTCGCCCTCCTGCTTCCAGCCGGCCGCCTCCAGCATCTGCTTGGCCTTCTCCGGGTTGTACTTGCCGAGCTCGCCGGAGTTGTCCACGTAACCCTTGTGGGTGTTCATGTACAGGTGGTTGTTGAGCGTCTGGACCGGCCAGTCCATGTCCTTGAGGTCGGACGCGGCGATCGTCTCGCGGTTGATGCCGAGCTGGATGGCCTGACGGACCGACTTGTCCTTGAGGAAGTCGCTGGAGCCGTTGACGGTGATGTGACGCCAGTTCGGGGCCGCGGCCTTACGGATGTCGGCGTTCGGCACCTCCTTGGCCCGCTTGAGGTCGGCGGCGTTCACCGGGACCTCCACCGCGTCGAGCTCGCCGTTGGCGAAGGCGTTCAGGACGGCGGTCGCGTCCATGCCCCGGAAGATGACCTTGTCGAGCTTGGCCTTCTGGCCCCACCACTTGTCGTCGCGGACGAGGGTGGCGGCCTTGCTGGTCTGGTCGATGGACTCGACCTTGAACGGGCCCGCGGTGACCGGGATCTTGTCGATCCAGCCCTTGTTGAACGCCTCGGGCGTCTCGTTCGTCGAGGCGGGGTAGAGCGGGGAGAACATGCCCGGCCAGTCCGGGTAGTTCTTGGCGAAGGTCACCACCACGTCCTTGTCGGTGGCGCCCTTCTCCACCGACTCGACCCGGTCGTAGCCGTCGGTCGAGGAGACCTGGTACTTCTTGTTCTCGCCGCTCAGGGCCTTCCACTGGGCCTGGAAGTCCTTGTAGGTGATCGGCTTCCCGTCCGACCAGGTCGCCTTCTCGTGGATCTTGTAGGTGACGACCTGCTTGCCCCCGGTGAGCTCCATCTTCCACTCGGTGACGTAGTCGGGGTTGTTGGTGACCTCGGCCTTGTCGTTGGCGATGGCGACGAGCGGCATCAGCGGCTCGATCACGTCGTCAGTGGTGGCGTGGGTGCCGTTGACCTGGTTGTAGTTCCACTGGGTCTGCCACCCGCTGAGCGCCAGCTTCACGACGCCGCCCTCGGCGACCTGGTCGTAGGGGACCGGGTTGGTCGCGCTTCCGGCAAGCCCGGCGGCCTGCTGCTGGGCCTCCTTGGCGGCCTCGCTCGACCCGGCCTTCGGCTTGTCGGCGCCGCCGCCGCCGCAGGCGGTGAGGGCCATGGCCAGGAGCGCTGTCCCGGCGACGGCCTTGTAGCCAACCTTCACGTGTTCCTCCAACGGGATTCGTCAGCGACGCGAGGCCACGACGACCTCGGTCTCCTCGGGGTAGTGGCAGGCGGCGCCGTGGTCGACGGCGGGCGCGAGCCGGACAACAGTGGGCTCTTCCTCCTCGCACCTGCGCGCCTCCTCGGCGCCCAGCCGGGCACGCTTGGGGCAGCGGGTGCGGAAGCGGCAGCCCGACGGAGGGTCGGCCGGGCTGGGCAGGTCGCCTTCGAGCAGGATCCGCTCGCGGGAGCGCTCCAGCTCGGGGTCGGGCAGCGGGATGGCCGACAACAGCGCCCGCGTGTAGGGGTGCGCGGGCCTGCCGTACACCTCCTCGACCGTGCCGATCTCGGCGATCTTGCCGAGATACATGACGGCGATCCGGTCCGCGAGGTGCCGGACCACCGACAGGTCGTGCGCGACGAACAGGTAGGACAGGCCGAGCCTGACCTTCAGGTCCTCCAGCAGGTTGATCACACCTGCCTGGATGGACACGTCCAGCGCCGACACGGGCTCGTCGAGCACGACCAGCTTGGGCTCCAGGGCCAGGGCGCGGGCGATGCCGATGCGCTGGCGCTGGCCGCCGGAGAAGTGCTGCGGATAGCGCTGGGCGTGGCTCGGGTCCAGACCCACCAGGCTGAGCAGCTCGGCGATCCGGGCCTCGACGTCCTTGTGGCCGTGCGCGCGCAGCGGTTCGGCGAGGATGTCGCCGACCGGCATGCGCGGGTCGAGCGCGGCCATCGGGTCCTGGAAGACGATCTGCAGGTCCCGGCGGAGCGCCTTGCGCTCGGCCTTGGCCAACCGGGCGCTGTCCTTGCCGAGCACGACGACCGTGCCACCCTGCGGCGCCTCCAGCTGCATGATCTGCTGGAGCGTGGTGGTCTTGCCGCAGCCCGACTCGCCGACCAGGGCCAGCGTCTCGCCCTCGGCGATGTCGAAGCTGATGCCGTCCACCGCGTGCACGGTGCCGACCCGGCGCTTGAACACCGCGCCCTTCATCAGCGGGTAGTGCCGGACCATGTCCTCGACCCGCAGCACGGTCTCCCGCTCGGCGCGCGGCCGGGGATCGGCCGCCTCGGCGGGGGCCTCGGGCACGGGATAGATCGTGGCGCCGTCGAGACCCTTGAGCTCGATCTCGTGCGAGCGGATGCAGGCCGACATGCGGGTGCCGGGGCCGATCCGCTCCAGGTCGGGCTCGGCCTCGTCGCACGCGGTGACCCGCATCGGGCAGCGCGGCGCGAACGGGCAGCCCGGCGGGAGCGCGGCGGGCGAGGGCGGGCTGCCCTCGATCGGGACCAGCCGCCCCTCCGGGCGGTCCATCCGCGGGATCGAGGCGAGCAGGCCCATCGTGTACGGCTGGCGCGGGCGGTAGTAGATCTCGTCCACGCCGCCCAGCTCGACCGGCTTGCCCGCGTACATCACCAGCACCCGGTCGGCGATGCCCGCGACGACCCCCAGGTCATGGGTGATCATCACGATGCCGGCGCCGGTCTCCCGCTGCGCGGTCTTGAGCACCTCCAGCACCTGGGCCTGGATGGTGACGTCGAGTGCGGTGGTCGGCTCGTCGCAGATCAGCACGTCGGGGTCGTTGGCGATGGCCATGGCGATCATCGCGCGCTGGCGCATGCCGCCGGAGAACTCGTGCGGGAACGCCTTGGCCCGCACGTTCGGGTGCGGGATGCCGACCAGGTCCAGCAGCTCGACGGCCCGCTTGGCCGCCTTGTCCTTGCCGACCTTCTGGTGGATCCGCACCGCCTCGGCGATCTGGTCACCGATGGTGTAGACGGGGGTGAAGGCCGACAGCGGGTCCTGGAAGATCATGCCGATGGTCTTGCCGCGGAGCCGGATGAGCTCCTCCTCCGGCATGTCGAGCAGTTCCCTGCCGTGCAGCTTCACCGATCCGCTGACCTCGGCGCCGGCCGGCAGCAGGCCCATCACCGCCAGCGAGGTCACCGACTTGCCGGAGCCCGACTCGCCGACGATGCCGAGCACCTCGCCCCGGCTGAGCTCGTAGCTCACCCCCCGGACGGCCTTGATGCCGCCGCGGAAGGTGACGTTGAGGTCGTTCACCTCGAGAATCGTCATGAGTTGCTCCCCGGGTCGAGCGCGTCACGCAGGCCGTCGCCGATGAGGTTGACACTGAGCACGAGCAGCACGAGCAGACCCGCCGGGAAGAAGAACAGCCACGGATAGCCGGTGACCTTGTCACTGCCTGCCGCGATCAGCGTGCCGAGCGAGACGTCGGGCGGCTGGATGCCGAACCCGAAGAACGACAGCGCCGCCTCGCCGATGACCGCCGCGCTGACGTTGAGCGTGGCGTCGATGATCAGCAGGGAGGAGAGGTTCGGCACGATGTGCCGCAGGATGATCTTCCAGCCGGGGATGCCCATGTAACGGGCGGCCTGGATGTACTCCCGCTCCCGCAGGGAGAGCGTCATGCTCCGCACCACCCGGGAGGTGATCATCCAGGAGAAGGCGGCGAGCAGGACCACGAACCAGAGCCAGGAGCCTCCCTTGAGGCGCGGCGAGATGATCGCGATGATCAGGAAGCTGGGCAGCACGAGCAGCAGGTCCGCGCCCCACATCAGGGCCCGGTCCACCCACCCGCCGAAGTATCCGGCGGCGGCACCGACCAGGGCGGCGGCGCCGGTGGCGAAGAGTGCCACGAGGAAGCCGATGACGAGCGACTTCTGCATGCCGCGCAGGGTGACCGCGTAGACGTCCTGGCCGATCTGGGTGGTCCCCCACCAGTGGTCGGCCGAGGGCGGTTCGAGGAAGGCCAGGAAGTCCTTCTCGGTCCAGTCGTGGGGGCCGAAGAACGGACCGGCGTAGGCGAGCACCAGGAGCAGCACCAGCGCGATGAGGCCGTAGCGGGCCTGCGGGTTGCGCATCAGGCGAGCGAGGACGACTTTCGACCGCATCTAGCTCACCCGGACCCGGGGGTCGAGGGCGGCCACGGCGAGGTCCGACAGCAGGCCCGCCACCAGGACGCAGACGGCGGCGAACAGGCTCACCGCGGCGACCGAGTTGGTGTCGTTCTGCTGGATCGAGTCCACCAGCCAGGCCCCCATCCCGTGCCAGCCGAAGATCTTCTCGGTGAAGGTCGCGCCGGTCAGCAGGGTGCCGAAGGCGAAGGCGAAGTAGGTCGCGGCCGGGACCAGCGCGGTCCGCAGCGCGTGCTTGAACAGCGCCGTGCGGCGGCTGAGGCCCTTGGCCCGGGCGGTGCGGACGAAGTCCTGGCCCAGCACGTCCAGCATCATGTTGCGCTGGATCCGGCTGTAGAAGGCGATCTGCCCGAGGCTGAGGGAGATCGTCGGCAGGATCAGGTGGTTGAGCCGGTTGGCGAACTGGTCCCAGCCGCTCAGCGCCGGGTTGTACTCACCGGTGTACTCCAGGAGCGTGAAGCCCAGGGTGTCGTTGAGGCCGACCGCGGCGATCGTGAGCATCGTGGCGGTCACGAAGACCGGGACCGCCATGATGACGAAGGAGCTCACCCCGATGACCCGGTCGCTGAGCTTGTACTGCCTGACGGCGGCGAAGGCCCCCACGACCACGCCGACGCCCGAGCCGATGATCGTGCCGATGAGCAGCAGCCGCAGGCTGACGCCGATGCGCCGGCCCATCTCGTCGTTGACCGACTTGCCCTGCCAGGTCTTGCCGAAGTCGCCTTGGACGATTCCGGAGACCCAGGTGACGTAACGCTCGAAGACCGGCGTCTTGTCGTTGAGGTTGTAGTCGTCCAGCGTCGCGTCGACGACGGCCTCGGCCACCGGCGGCTGGCGACCTTCGTACTTGGCCCTCGGTTCGAGGCTGGTGGCGGCGAGGAAGTAGGCCATGCTCGCGGCGATCGCCACGAGCAGGACATTGCTGACCAGCCGCTTCAGCAGGTAGGCGCCCATCGTCCTCCCCTCGTGTATCGCCTGGGGCGCGAGGGGCGGCGTGGGTCACCCGCGAGCAGCCATCACATATACCCCGTTAACGCGCGTTTAATCCCGGATGACTTTTTTAGACCGGGATGAGCGAAACGATACCTGCGAGAGAGCTACAGCCCCAGCACCTGGGGTAACGATCCGGATTCATGATGTCTGGATTCTGTAACCTATGTTCGGGTTCTGTGACAGATCACAGAGAGTGACGGCCGTTCCGGCTCCGGACGGGCCCGGCGTCCGCCGCCCGGCACGCCGAGGGGCGGCGGCCGGATCGATCATGGCCGCCGCCCCTCGGGGTGGCGCGGGCCGCCGGGGCGGCCGTCGCCGCCCGGGGCGCGCGGACTCGGGGACCGGGCGCCGGGGACTCCGGCCGGGCGGGGGCGGGCTCAGGCGGGCTGGAGGACCTGGTCGGTCTGGTCGCGCATGCCCCAGGGCGAGCCGTAGGCGTTGAGCAGTTCGAGGAAGGGCACCGAGTCGAACGCCTCGGGCCCCAGCACCCCCGCGCCCGCCCAGGCGCCGGTGGCCAGTAGCTCCAGCGCGACCACCGGGTGCACGGCGGTCTGCCAGACCACGGCCTGGCAACCGTACTCCCGCATCGACCATTCGTTGTCGACCACGTGGTACAGGTAGACCTCGCGCGGCCCGCCGTCCTTGCCGACGCCCTTCACCCAGGTGCCGGCGCAGGTCTTGCCGCGCATCCGGTCACCCAGCGTGGCCGGGTCCGGCAGGCTGGCCGCGACGACGTCGCGGGGTGAGGCCTCGACGCCGCCCACCCGGATCTTGCCCGCGTTGTCCAGGCCGAGCTTGTGCAGCGTCTTCAGGACGCCGATGAACTCCTCGCCGAGGCCGTACTTGAACGTCACCCGCTTGGTGTCGATCCAGCGCGGCACGAGCAGCACCTCCTCGTGCTCGACGTTCACGCACTCGACCGGGCCGATCCCCTCGGGGAAGTCGAAGACCTCCGGCTCGCTGAACGGCTCGGTGGTGTGCCAGTCGCCGTTCTCCCAGATCACCGGCGGGTTGAGGCACTCCTCGATGGTCGTCCAGATGGAGAAGGTCGGCGCGAAGTCGTAGCCCTCGACCACCAGGTTCGACCCGTCGCGGATGCCGATCTCCTCGATGCTCTCGAAGAGGTGCTCGGCCGCGTAGCGCGCGAACACGTCGGCGAGCCCGGGCTCCACCCCCATGCCCACCAGCGCCAGCCTGCCCCTGTCACGCCAGGCGTCGCCGAGCGCGAACTGCTCGTCGCCCAGCTTCACCCCGGTCAGCTCGTAGGGCCTGCGGGGGTGGGGCCGCGACAGCGACATCGCCATGTCGAGGTAGTGCGCCCCGGCGTTGAGCGCGGCCCGGAACAGGGACATGGTGAAGCGCGGGTCCACGGCGTTGAAGAGCACATCGCAGCGGTGCTCCGCCAGGGCGGCCTCGACCGCCGCCTGGTCGGAGGCGTCCAGCCCGATGGCGCTGAAGCGCGGATCATCGATCTTGGCCACGGCGTCGGTGGCGCGGCTCTGTTTGGAGTCGGCCACCACGATGTGTTCGAAGAAATCTCGGCGTGCGGCGATCGGGACAACGGCGGAGCCAACCCCGCCCGCTCCTACAAGAAGGATTCTCATGACAGCGAGCCTACTCGCTGACTGGTTGACCAGTCGATAGATGAGGCAGGATCAGCCACTGAATCCATTGCCGATGTTGGTGATCGCGACGGAAATCGCGGTGATTACGAGGTCAGGCGGACGTGCCTGGAGAAAGACGGAGCGCTCCGGGGTCGGGGGACCACCCGGAGCGCCCCTGGCGGGCCACGCCCAGCGGGGGGATGGGCGTGCCCGCGGCCCGTCAAGCGGGGGTAACGGGAGCCCCGCTCACCTCACCAGGTTCTTCCAACGTTGTGTCCAGTCGGTGTAGTCAGTGCATTCCCCGCCCCGGCCGCCGCAATCCCGCGTCGGACGGGCGGCGAAGAAGATCCGCCGGATCCAGTCGTCGTCACGGACGTGATAGATCTCGCACATGCGGTCGGCGCGCCCGCCGCAGGCGTCGGGATTGGCCGGGGCGAGCCCCGTCCAGGCGGCGGCCGAGCGCTGCACCTTCGCCGAGCCCATCCAGTTGAGCCACCGGTAGGCGCAGTTGGGGCTGGCGGCCTTGGCCGCCAGCATCCACGAGTCGACCCACCCCGTCATCGGCGCGCTGTCCAGTGCCTTCACCGGCCGGCCCGCGCGCTGGAAGAGGTCCCGGTGGTACGGCAGGGCCTGGGCGAGCCGTACCGACCCCGACGCGAAGGCCCGGATCACATCGATGGAGTCCTTCCAGTAGACCCGGTCGGGGCCGTCGCGCTCGGCCAGCAGCTTCACGGCGGCGTCGAGCTGGGCGGGGGTGAGCTGGAAGGGGTCCTCGACCCCCAGACCGGGATCGGTCCGCCCGAGCGCGAGCGCGGCGTCGGCGATGCTC
The DNA here is from genome assembly GCF_030811595.1 of Streptosporangium brasiliense. Lineage (NCBI taxonomy): Bacteria > Bacillati > Actinomycetota > Actinomycetes > Streptosporangiales > Streptosporangiaceae > Streptosporangium > Streptosporangium brasiliense. Next base: position 321,909 of record NZ_JAUSRB010000001.1, on the reverse strand, counting down.
AGCGGGCTGTCCCTGATCGCCACGGGGGTGGTCGCGTAGAGGGCCTCCGGCCCCTGCGGCCTGCCCATCTCGTAGATGACCTGGTTGACCCCCCAGAGATAGGGGACCCCGTAGACCTTGCCCGCCCGCCGGACGGCCGGCAGCTCGCGCAGCCGCTTGGGGATGTCCTTGTAGAAGTCGAGCAGCGCGGTGTCGACCGGCGCCACCCTGCCCTCGGCGACCAGCCGCCCGGCCAGCTCCGGTGGGGGTGAGATGACGTCGTAGGAGTTGCCGACGAGCTTGGCGGCCATCTCCTCCTCCGTCTTGACCCGGTCGAGCTTCGCGACCCGGCACCCCGTCTCCTCCTCGAAGGAGGAGACCCAGTTGGCCCTGGAGCTGGTCCCGCCGTACTCGACATGGCCCTGGAAGGTGAGCACCTGGAGCGTGCCCTCGCCCTTGCCGATGGAGGCCGAAGGCGTCGGGCTGGGAGTGGCGCCGGAGGCCGCGCCGGAGCCGAGACCAAGACCGGGACCGGGGCTCCGGCCGGGCGACGCCGCCGCGGGCGCGGCCGGGACCGACGGGCTGCCCACCGGCTGGACGGCGCCCGCCGCCGCCACCGAGACGGAGACGGCGAGCGCCAGCCCGCCCGCCCCCGCCAGCACTCCGAGATGTGTACGGCGGAGCCTGTCCCTGCTCACGAAGTCCCCCCACGGTGCCACTGCCGACCTGTCCGGAGCCTATCTGCCCGCCACCCGGCAGGCCGGGCAGTCGGGTCCCCTCCGCCCCCGCACGGCCCGCGAGGCCCGCGCCGGCGGGCCCGCGAGAAGGACGTGGGCGGGCCCGGACGGACGTGAGCGGGCCCGGACGGGGGTGGAGACGGGCTTGGACGGGCCTGGACGGAGGTGAACGGGCCCGGACGGATGCGAACGAGCCCGGACGGGGATGGAGACGGGCCCGGACGGACGTAGACGGAGGTGAACGGGCCCGGACGGATGTGAACGGGCCCGGACGGGGATGGAGACGGGCCCGGACGGACGCGCCGGAGCCCCGCGAGAGGGCTCTCGCGGGGCTCCGGCGCGCGGCGGGACGGTCCCGGCGGCTACTTGTTGGTCGGGAAGCCCAGGTTGACCCCGCCGTGGCTCGGGTCGAGCCAGCGCGAGGTGACGACCTTGCCCCGGGTGTAGAAGTGCACGCCCTCGGTCCCGTGCACGTGGGTGTCACCGAACAGCGAGGCCTTCCAGCCGCCGAAGCTGTAGAAGGCCATCGGCACCGGGATCGGCACGTTGATGCCGATCATCCCGACCTCCACCTCGTTCTGGAAGCGCCGGGCGGCGCCGCCGTCGTTGGTGAAGACCGCGGTGCCGTTGCCGAACTCGCCGCCGTTGATCAGCTCCAGCCCCTCCTCGTAGGAGGACACGCGCACGATCGCCAGGACCGGGCCGAAGATCTCCTCCTGGTGGACCCGGGAGCCGGCCGGGACGTGGTCGAGGACCGTGGGGCCGAGCCAGAAGCCCGGGGTCTCGGCGGCGGCGCCGCCGCCGAGGACCGGCGTCTGACGGCCGTCCACGACGAGCTTGGCGCCCTCGGAGACGCCCAGGTCGAGGTAGGAGGCGACCTTGTCGCGGTGGACCTCGGTGACGAGGGGGCCCATCTGGGAGGCCGGGTCGTCGCCGGGGCCGATGGTCAGCTCGGAGACCCGCGAGACGATCTTGTCGACCAGCTCGTCGCCGACCGGGTCCACCGCCAGCACGACGGAGATCGCCATGCAGCGCTCGCCCGCCGAGCCGAAGCCCGCCGACACCGCCGCGTCGGCGACGAGGTCGAGGTCGGCGTCGGGCAGGACGAGCATGTGGTTCTTGGCGCCGCCCAGCGCCTGGACCCGCTTGCCGTGGGAGGTCCCGGTCTCGTAGACGTATCGGGCGATGGGCGTGGACCCGACGAACGAGACGGCCCGCACGTCCGGGTGCTCCAGCAGCCGGTCCACCGCCACCTTGTCGCCCTGGACGACGTTGAAGACACCGTCCGGCAGCCCAGCCTCCCGCCAGAGCGCGGCCATCAGCAGCGAGGCCGACGGGTCCTTCTCGGACGGCTTGAGGATGAAGGCGTTGCCCGCGGCGATCGCGATGGGGAACATCCACATCGGCACCATGGCCGGGAAGTTGAACGGCGTGATCCCGGCCACGACACCCAGCGGCTGGCGGATCGAGTAGGAGTCGACGCGGGTGGAGACGCCCTCGGAGAAACCGCCCTTGAGCAGGTGCGGGATGCCGCAGGCGAACTCCACGACCTCCAGGCCGCGGGCCACCTCGCCCAGCGCGTCGGAGTGGACCTTGCCGTGCTCGGCCGAGATGAGCCGGGCGAGCTCGTCACGGTTGGCGTACATCAGCTCACGGAAGCGGAAGAGCACCTGGGACCGCTTGACCAGCGAGGCGTCCCGCCAGGCCGGGTAGGCCGCGGCGGCGGCGGCCACGGCCGCGTCGACCTCGGCCACCGAGGCCAGGTGGACCCGTCCGCTGACCTCGCCCGTCGCCGGGTTGAAGATCTCGGAGGTGCGGCCGGAGCCCTCGGCGGGGGCTCCGTTGATCCAGTGGGTGATGTTCTTCACGACGAGACGACCTCAGCGTTGATGACTTCGAGCGCGTTGACGATGATCCCGAGGCCCTCGGCGGCCTCGTCCGTCGTCAGGGTGAGGGGCGGGGCCATGCGGAGCACGTTGCCGTGCAGGCCGCCCTTGCCCGCGAGCAGACCGGCCTTCTTGGTCTCCTCCATGAACCGGGCCGCGAGCGCCGGGGAGGGGGCGCCGGTCGCCGGGTCGACCAGCTCGACGGCGAACATCAGGCCCTTCCCGCGGACGTCGCCGACGATCGGCAGGCGGGCCGCGGCCTCGTGGAGCCCGTCGATGATCAGGGTGCCGGTCCGGGCCGCGTTCGCCTGCAGGTCGTGGTCGAGCACGTAGTCCAGCGTCGCGTTGGCGGCGGCCATCGAGATCGGGTTGCCGCCGAAGGTCGCGAGGCCGACCGCGTGCAGGTTGTCCATCAGGTCGCCGCGGGCCACGACGCCGCCGACCGCGAAACCGTTGCCCAGCCCCTTGGCGAAGGTCATCATGTCCGGCGTGACACCGTGGTTCTGGATGCCGAAGAACGCCGAGCCGGTGCGGCCCCAGCCGGTCTGCACCTCGTCGGAGATGAGCAGGATGCCCTGCTCGTCCAGGACCTCCTTGTAGGCGGCGAACAGCCCGTCGGGGGCCATGGTGAACCCGCCCACGCCCTGGATCGGCTCGGCGATCAGCGCGGCCACGTCGCTCGCGACGGAGGTGGCGAGCACGTGACGCAGGTCGTCGACGCAGGCGGCGATGTAGTCGGCGTCCGACATTCCGCGGAACTGGGTGAGGTGACGGTCGGCGCCGTGCAGGAAGTGCACGTTCAGCGGCGACAGCGAGTTGTTCTTCCAGGCGCGGTTGCTGGTCACGCTGATCGCGCCGAAGGAGCGGCCGTGGTAGCTCTGCCGCATGGCGAGCACCTGGTCGGACTTGCGCGCGTAGGTCGCCATCAGCAGCGCGGTCTCGTTGGCCTCGGTGCCGGAGTTGGTGAAGAAGACCTTGGCGTCCTTGATGCCGGACAGCCTGGCGATCTTCTCGGCGAGCTCGACCTGGCCGCGGAGCAGGTAGACCGTGGAGGTGTGCACGACGCCGGTGGCGAGCTGGCGCTCGACGGCCTCACGCACCTCGGGCACGTCGTACCCGATCATGTTGGTCAGGATGCCCGCGAAGAAATCCAGATAGCTTTTGCCCGACTCGTCGACGACCCGGTTGCCCTTGCCGCCGACGATCTCGATGGGCTCGTTGTAGTAAAGGGCCACCCAGTTGGGCATTACCGCCCGGTGGCGTGCAAGAAGGTCCGACATGTATCGAGTATCGCGGCTCGGGGCGGCCGCTCCCACCATCAATGTGTCGGGAGATGTCCGGTTAACCCGTCACATTGTCACCGTGAGGTCCTCCGCGGCCGGCCGGCCCGCCGGCGCGGGGCGGAGGGGTCCTGTACGGCTTGCGCCCTGCGACGGTTGGCGCAAGCCGTACAGGACACCGGACGGGAGCACCCCCCAGGTCCCCGTCCGGGCACAGGGTCAGGCGGCCACGAGGGGCCGCGCCCCGGGAGGGCGGCCGGCGACCGCGGCTGAGCGACTCATGCCCTCATCGTCACCCAAATTTCCTACTAAAGCAATCTGAAATGCATGAATTTTTGCGGCTTTCCTCCGGACCGTCCCTCTACCCCTAGGGGATGTCCCGTCCGCCTGGCGGTGTAGCGCGGGGGCGCCGGTTACTCCCGGAGAGGCACCGCGTCCGCATCCCCACGGCCGACGACCGGCGGGGGTCTCCTCCTCCACCATCGAGTCATCCGACGAGACCGACGAGATCCGACGAGAGGCACCCCGCCATGACCCTCACGATCGACCGCCCCGAGGCCCCGGCCGGCCCGCCCAAGCTCGACGGCCACCGGCTCAGGACCGCCCAGCGCGAGACGCTGGACTCCCCGAGGATGGAGTACGGCCTGCTCGCCAAGATGATGTTCAAGCCCGTGGACCTGCTCTACGGCAGGGAGGGCTCGTACACGAAGTTCGCCATGCTGGAGATCATCGCCCGCGTGCCGTACCAGGCCTGGGAGCGCATGGGCTACTGGGCGCTCCACCGCCACCACGGCAGGTCCGCCCTGGCCAGGCGGGTCTTCGACCGGATCGTGGAGGCCCGCGCCGACCAGGACAACGAGCAGTGGCACCTGCTCATCATGCAGGACCTCGTCCAGCGCAACGGCGACCGGCAGAACTGGCTGCTGCACAGGCTCGCGCCCTGGTTCATCGCGTTCTTCTACTACCACGTGTCCTGGGTGCTGTTCCTGGTCAGGCCGGAACTGAGCTACAGGCTCAACGCCGAGTTCGAGGACCACGCCGAGCACGAGTACATGACGTACGTCGCCGAGCACCCCGAGCTGGAGTTCCAGCCCGACCCGGGCACCTACGCCGCCGAGTACGGCCGCTACGCGTCGGTGGCCGACCTGCTCCGGCAGATCGGCCACGACGAGCGGGTGCACAAGCTCGACAGCCTGGAGAACGTCTCAGCTCCCCGTTTCCACCAGGTCCGGCTCTGAGGCCGGGGCCGCGGGGGCGGGACGCAGCACCGCGAACGCCAGCGCGGCGGCCGCGAGGGTGAAGCCGACGCCCACCCAGGAGCCGAACGCCATGGCCGAGACGAACGCCTCCCGCGCGGTCCGGGCCAGGCCGGGATCCCCGAGCAGGAGCGCGCCGCCGATCGAGTCCCGGGCCGCGGCCGGGGCCCCGGCGGGCATCGACGAGGTGTAGACCCCGGCCAGCACGCTGCCGAGCACGGCCACACTGAGCGCCATGCCCACCTGCTGGACGGTGTCGTTGAGCGCCGACCCCACGCCGGCGTGCTCGGGCGGCACCGCGCCCATCAGGGTCGCGTAGGCCGCGGGCCCGGTCAGGCCGCCGCCGACGCCCATGAGCATCAGACCAGTGATCATCATGCCGTATCCGGTGTCGGCGGTCATGAAGGCGAGCACGCCGAAGCCGAGGGCCATCACGGACATTCCCACCGCGACCAGCGTGCGGTTGCTGACCTTCTGCCCGAGCCCCGCGCCGACCGCGTTGAAGAGGGCGGCGGCCACGGCGTACGGCAGCAGCGCCAGGCCGGCCTGCATGGGACCGTAGCCCAGCACGAACTGCAGGTACTGGGTCAACATCAGCAGCAGCGCGCCGGTGCCGAACGACATCAGCACGATCGAGAACGACGACCCGCTGAAGTTGCGGTCACGGAACAGCCCAAGCGGCAGCATCGGGTGCGCCGACCTCCGCTCCCAGAGCACGAACCCGCCCAGCGCCAGTACGGCCAGCACCGCGGCGACCACCACCTGGGAGGAGGTCCAGCCCTTGCCCGGCGCCGAGATCACCACGAAGACCAGGGCGCTCATACCGGTGGTGGACAGCACCACACCGACCGGGTCGAGCCGGCGGGCCGGGCCGCGGGTCTCGGGCATCAGCAGCACGGCCGCGACGACGGCCACGACCGTGATCGGCACGTTGAGCAGGAAGATCGAGCCCCACCAGTAGTGCTCCAGCAGGAAACCGCCCAGCGTGGGACCGGCGATCACGCCGACCATGGCCACCGCGCTCCACGCGGCGATGGCCTTGCGGCGCTCGCTGTCGTCGAAGACGGTGATCAGGATCGACAGGGTGCTCGGCATCAGGATGGAGCCGCCGACGCCCATCAGGGCCCGGGCGGCGATGAGCTGCCAGGGCTCGGTGACCAGCAGGGCGACCAGCGAGGCCCCGCCGAACAGCACCAGGCCGATGATCAGGAAACGCTTGCGGCCGTAGCGGTCGGACAGGCTGCCGGAGGTGAGCAGCAGCCCGGCGAAGACCAGGATGTAGGCGTCGATGATCCATTGGATGTCCGAGGGACTGGCACCCAGGTCGGTCATCAGGGCCGGGATGGCCAGATTCAGGACGGTGTTGTCCACGACGAGGACGAGCAGGCTCAGGCAGAGCACGCCAAGGATCCACCAGCGCCGGGGGTGCGGCTCTGCTCGCACAGTGTTCGATTCCACCCGCACAGCGTACGACAATTCTCGAACGGCGTGCGAGTGGATTTATGCTTGAGTGGTGAAACAGCACTTCACCTCGGTCTGGACCCGCGAGCCCCGTACCTCCAGGAGTCCGGCGCTCAGCCGCGACCAGATCGTGCGCGCGGCCATGGAACTGCTCGACGCCGAAGGACTCGACGCGCTGAGCATGCGCCGTCTGGGCGCCAGGCTCGGCTCCGGCGCGACCAGCATCTACTGGCACGTGGCCAACAAGGACGAGCTGCTCGAACTCGTCATGGACGAGGTCTTCGGCAAGGTGCCGCTGCCCGATCCCAGCGTGATCGGCTGGCGGGACACGGCCTCGGTGTTCGCCTACGGCCTGCGCGCGACGCTCTTCGCGCATCCCTGGGCGGCCGCGCTGATCGGCACCAGACCGGCCCTCGGCCCCAACGCGATGGAGCTGGCGGCCCAGCTGCTGCGCACGTTCACGCTGGCCGGGTTCAAGGGTCTGGAGCAGGATTACGCCTCCTCCGCGCTCATGTCGTACGTGCTGGGCGCGACGACACCCGAGCTCACCTGGCGCAGGATCACCAACACGGGCGAGATGAGCGCCGAGAAGGTGCTGGCGACGATGAGGCCCCTGGTGCAGAAGGCGTCCCGCAACCATCCCGAGCTGGCCGCGCGCCACGCGGAGTACTACGGCACCGAGATCGACGTCGAGACCACCCGCCTGCTCAGCTTCGACTTCGGCCTGATGTGCTTCCTCGACGGCCTGCAGGCCCGCCTGGGGCAGGCCCACCCGGAGCACGAGGCCGGGAGGGTGGAGACGGCGGACCCCCGCAAGGCGTGAGGTCGGGAGGGTGGAGACGGCGGACCCCCGCAAGGCGCGAGCCCGCAGGCCGGAGAGGCACGGGGCTCGAAGACGACGGCCCCCAGGCCGGGGAGGGTGAAGCCCGGAGACGGCGGCCGGCGTGAGGCGGTCTCCTACGCGGCCGTTCTCTTCGAGGACGCCGGCACGGCCGTGGTCTCCTCCTCCGCCGAGGCGTCACCACGGGCCGAGTTCGCCAGGATGCCCCAGACCGCGCCGGCCAGCACGACCGCCCCACCGGCGAGCTGCGGCCACGACAGGGCCCCGCCCAGCAGCAGCCACGTGGCGAGCACCGCCACGACGGGCTCCAGCATGCTGAGGATCGACGCGCGGACCGGGCCGAGCGCCGTGGCCCCGACGAAGAACAGCGCGATCGCGAGCACGGTCGACACGATCGCCACGGCCGCCGCCCAGCCCCAGCCGGCCGGCGCGAAGCCGAGATCCAGCCCGCCGGTCGCCAGCCCCAGCAGCGCGAACGAACCCGTGGCGAACATCGCCAGATAGGCCGTGGTGACCGTGGGGGACAGCGAGGCGGAGACCTTGCTGCCCAGGACGATGTAGCAGGCGTAGGCCACGGCGGACCCGACCGCAGCGAGCACGCCGAGAACGTCGAGGCCGGCGTCGAGCGGGCCCACCACCAGTGTCAGCCCGGCCAGTGACACCAGGATCGGCCCGACGACGGTCCAGCTCAGCCTGGTGCGTTCCACCACCGCCGACAGGACCGAGACGAGCCCCGGATACACGTACAGCAGCAGCACGGCGAGCGCCGGCGCGATGCGCTGGACCGCCGTGAAGTACAGCAGCGACTGCGTGGCGTACATGCCGCCGCCCAGCAGTGCCAGGGTCATCCACTGCCGCCCCGTCAGCCGCCCGAGCCTGCCGCGCAGCCCCAGCCAGCCGAGGAACACCGCCGCCGCGATCGCGAACCGCAGCATGAGAAGTGTCGTCACCGACATTCCCGTGTCGTAGGCGTAGAACGCGAAGACGGGCATGAACCCGAAACCCGCCGCCGAGACCAGCGTCGCCACGACACCGTGCCGCATCACCACTGCCACCTCCGAGGGGCCATTGTGACCCATCGGCCTGGGACGTGACCCACGGACCCCGGGACGTGATCCATCGGCCCGGGACGCCCGTCATCCAGGCCCGGGACGCCCGTCATCGCACCGGCCGCGCGGCGCCACCATCACCGAGCGGCGCCACCATCACCGGGCGGCGCTCCGCCCACGGAGGTCAGCGCTCAGGGGCCCGCCCACGCGCGGCGGTCACCACTCGGTCACCGCCGCACGCGGCGGGACACCGCTCACAGTCCCATCCACTGCTGTATGCGGGAGAGCAGCTCCTGGGCGTCGACCGGCTTGGTGACGTAGTCGCTGGCCCCCGCGGCCAGGGTCTTGTCCCGGTCGCCCTGCATGGCCTTGGCGGTCACCGCGATGATCGGCAGGTGGGCGAAGCGCGGCATCTTGCGGATGGCGGCGGTGGCGGCGTAACCATCCATCTCCGGCATCATGATGTCCATCAGGACAAGGTCGACGTCCTCGTTGCGTGACAGCGTCTCGATGCCCTTGCGGCCGTTCTCCGCGTAGAGCACCTGCATGCCGTGGAGTTCGAGGATGTTGGTCAGCGCGAACACGTTGCGCACGTCGTCGTCGATGACCAGCACCTTGCGGTTCATCAGCATGGTGTCCGCCTCCTCCAGCGCCCGCGGCCGTTCGTCGGGGCTGGGCTGGACCAGCGGCAGGACATGGCCCGGCTCCTGGGCCGACAGGTGCAGGGTGATGCGCTCACGCAGCTCGTCGAGGCTGGGCAGGAGCTCCAGCGGCTGGGTGTTGGAGCGGCCCTTGAGCAGGTTCTCCTGCGGCCGGGTGAGCGTACGGCTGTGATGGGCGAGCACGGGGAGCCCGCGCAGGGCCGGGTCCTCGTCGAGCCCGCGGAGGAACTCCGCCGCCCCGTCCTGCCCCATGCCCAGGTCGAGCACGACGCACTGGTGGCCGCCCCTGTTCAGGATCTCCAGGGCGGTCGCGGGGTCGTTGGCGGTGGAGACCCAGACCGGCCCGTGGGTCCCGGTCAGGTCGGCGACGACGCTCTCGGCGAGCTGGGAGAGCAGGCCGTTGAGCCGGGACTCCACGACGAGCAGCCGGCGGCCGTCCCCGCCGAACCTCTCGGGCGCCGCGCCGACCGGCTGCAGCGCGAGCCCCGTGGCTTGCCTGACGGCCGGGCCGGCGCCGGCCGGAGCGACGTCCGCGATCGGCAGGAAAAGGCTGAAGGTGCTGCCCTCGCCCAGGGCGCTGACCGCCTGGAGCTCGCCGTTGAACAGCGCGGCTATCTCACGGCTGATGGACAGGCCCAGCCCGGTGCCGCCGTATTTGCGGCTGGTGGTGCCGTCGGCCTGCTGGAAGGCGTCGAAGATCTGGGAGAGGTTCTCCTTGGCGATGCCGATGCCGGTGTCCACGACATGGAAGGCGAGGACCTCCTGCCCGGGGGCTCCCGGGAGGTCCACCTTGTCGGTCCGTTCGATGCGGAGCCGGACCGAGCCCGTCTCGGTGAACTTCACCGCGTTGGACAGCAGGTTCCGCAGCACCTGGCGTAGCCGCTGCTCGTCCACGAGCAGCTCCTCGGGCACCTCCGGCGCGACGCTGACGTCGAAGCGCAGCCCCTTCTCCGTGGTCAGCGGGCGGAAGGTCGCCTCGACGTAGTCGAGGAGCTGCCGCAGGGGCAGGGATTCGAGGCTGATGTTCATCTTGCCGGCCTCGATCTTGGACAGGTCGAGGATGTCGTTGATCAACTGGAGCAGGTCGGTGCCGGCCGAGTGGATGACGTTGGCGTACTCCACCTGCTTGGCGGTGAGGTTGCGGGCCGGGTTCTGGGCCAGCAGCTGGGCGAGGATCAGCAGCGAGTTGAGCGGGGTGCGCAGCTCGTGGCTCATGTTGGCCAGGAACTCGCTCTTGTATTTGGAGGCGAGCGCGAGCTGCTTGGCCCGCTCCTCCAGCTCCTGCCGGGCCTGCTCTATCTCGCTGTTCTTCGTCTCGATGTCGCGGTTCTGGCGGGCCAGCAGCTCCGCCTTCTCCTCCAGCTCGGCGTTGGAGCGCTGCAGCTCCTCCTGTCCGACCTGGAGCTCGGTCGCGAGCCGCTGCGACTCGGCGAGCAGGGAGTCGGTGCGGGCGTTGGCGACGATCGTGTTGACGTTGACGCCTATGGTCCCCACCAGCTGTTCGAGGAAGGCCCGATGCACCTGGGTGAACCTGTTGAGGCTGGCCAGCTCGATCACGCCGAGCACCTGGTCCTCGACGATGATCGGCAGCACGATGAGGTTGACCGGACCGGCCGCCCCCAGGCTGGAGGAGATCGTGAGATAACCGGCGGCGATGTCCTCCACCAGGATGGGGCGCTTGACGAGCGCAGCCTGTCCCACGAGCGAGTCGCCGAAGGCGTAACGACGGCCGGTCTCCCGGTGACCGTATCCGCCGACCACCCGCAGCTCCGCGCCGTCCGGGGTCTCCTCCGCGAGCAGGAACGTCCCGCACTGGGCGGAGACCAGCGGGGCCAGCTCGTTCATCACCAGCTCGGCCACGACGGCGAGGTCGCGGTGTCCCTGCATGAGCCCGGAGATGTGGGCCAGGTTCGACTTGAGCCAGTCCTGCTCCTGGTTGGCCAGGGTGGTCTCGCGCAGGGACTTCACCATGGAGTTGATGTTGTCCTTGAGCTCGGCCACCTCGCCGGAGGCGTCGACGGTGATCGACCTGGTGAGGTCGCCCGAGGTCACGGCGCTGGTCACCTCGGCGATCGCGCGGACCTGGCGGGTCAGGTTGCCGGCCAGCTCGTTGACGTTCTCGGTCAGCCGCTTCCAGGTGCCGGAGACGCCCTCGACCTCGGCCTGCCCGCCGAGGCGCCCCTCGCTGCCCACCTCGCGGGCCACGCGGGTGACCTCGGCGGCGAAGGACGACAGCTGGTCGACCATCGTGTTGATCGTGGTCTTCAGCTCCAGGATCTCGCCCCGGGCGTCCACGTCGATCTTCTTGGTCAGGTCGCCCTGGGCGACCGCCGTGGTGACCTGGGCGATGTTGCGGACCTGGTTGGTGAGGTTGCCGGCCATCGAGTTGACGTTGTCGGTGAGGTCCTTCCACGTGCCGGCCACGTTGGGCACGCGGGCCTGACCGCCCAGCTCGCCCTCGGTGCCGACCTCGCGGGCCACCCGGGTGACCTCGTCGGCGAACGCGCTCAACGTGTCGACCATGGTGTTGATGGTCTGCGCGAGCGCGGCGACCTCGCCCTTGGCCTCAACCGTGATCTTCTGCGACAGGTCGCCGCGGGCGACGGCCGTGGTGACCTGTGCGATGGAGCGCACCTGGCTGGTGAGGTTGTCGGCCATCGAGTTGACGTTGTCGGTGAGGTCCTTCCAGGTGCCGGACACCCCCCGGACGGTGGCCTGGCCGCCAAGGTTGCCCTCGGTGCCGACCTCGCGGGCCACCCTCGTCACCTCGTCGGCGAAGGCCGAGAGCTGGTCGACCATCGTGTTGATGGTCTCCTTCAGCTCCATGATCTCCCCGCGCGCGTCCACCCTGATCTTCTGCGACAGGTCGCCCTTGGCCACCGCCGTGGTGACCTGGGCGATGCTGCGCACCTGGGCGGTGAGGTTGTCAGCCATCACGTTCACCGACTCGGTGAGCGCCTTCCAGGTGCCGGAGACGCCCTTGACGTCGGCCTGGCCGCCGAGCCGGCCGTCGGTGCCCACCTCACGGGCCACCCTCGTCACCTCGTCGGCGAAGGACGACAGCTGGTCGACCATCGTGTTGAGAGTGTTCTTCAGCTCCAGGATCTCGCCCCGGGCCGAGACGGTGATCTTCTGTGACAGGTCGCCGCGGGCGACGGCCGTGGCCACCTGCGAGATGTTCCGCACCTGGTCGGTGAGGTTGCCCGCCATGTAGTTCACCGAGTCGGTCAGGTCGCGCCAGGTGCCGGAGACGCCCTTGACGTCGGCCTGGCCGCCGAGCCGGCCGTCGGTGCCGACCTCGCGGGCCACCCTCGTCACCTCGTCGGCGAAGGACGACAGCTGGTCGACCATGGTGTTGATGGTGTTCTTCAGCTCCAGGATCTCGCCCCGGGCGTCCACGGTGATCTTCTGTGACAGGTCGCCCTTGGCCACCGCCGTGGTGACCTGAGCGATGCTGCGGACCTGGTCGGTGAGGTTGCCCGCCATGAAGTTCACCGAGTCGGTCAGGTCGCGCCAGGTGCCGGCGACGCCGGTCACCTCGGCCTGGCCGCCGAGCCGGCCGTCGGTGCCCACCTCACGGGCCACCCTCGTCACCTCGTCGGCGAAGGACGACAGCTGGTCGACCATCGTGTTGAGGGTGTTCTTCAGCTCCAGGATCTCGCCCCGGACGTCCACGGTGATCTTCTGTGACAGGTCGCCGGTCGCCACCGCGGTCGCGACCTGGGCGATGTCGCGGACCTGGTCGGTGAGGTTGCCCGCCATGGCGTTGACCGAGTCGGTCAGGTCCTTCCACGTGCCGGAGACGCCGGGCACGTCGGCCTGGCCGCCCAGCTGTCCCTCGGTGCCCACCTCACGGGCCACCCTCGTCACCTCGGAGGTGAACAGGGAGAGCTGGTCCACCATGCCGTTGAACACGGTGGCGATCTCTTTGAGCAGCCCGTCGCCGTCGTCGGGCAGGCGAGTGCCGAAGTCGCCGTCACGCACGGCCGTGAGCCCGGCCAGAAGCTGACGGAGATCCAGCTCCTCGACGCCCGGCGCGGAGCCGCGCGCCGCCGAGCCAGAAGCCTCAACCATGCTCATCATCGCGCCTCTCAGCGGAGAAAGGGTCAAGTAATCTTAATGCCCCAGGACCAGGACTTGACCTGCGCCGATGCGTGAAAGCCCAGAGATGCGCGGAAGCTCGGAGCGGGGCGTACGGCCGCCGGGCGGTGGGATCCGCGCGGAGCCGGCCGCCGTCCGCCGCCGTCCGCCGCCGTCAGGGCCCTGGCCCCCGTCCCGGGCCCTGACCCCCGCCCGCCGGCCGAGCGCCACCCGCCGGCCGGGCACGGGCTCCCGCCGGCCGGGCACCGGGTCCTGGACGGTGGCCGCCCGCCGCCCGGCCACCGTCCGCTGCGCCAGGAGCGCACCCGCCAGCACCAGGGCGCCGCCGAGCAGTTGGGGGGCGCCGAGCGCCTCGCCGAGCAGGACCCAGGCGATGAGGATGCTGGCGAGCACCTCCAGCGAGGCGACCGTGGCCGCGACGGCGGCGGTCAGGGCCCGCACCGCCGCGATGCCGGTGGCGTAGGCGATCACGGTGCCGACGACGACCAGCCAGCCGACCGCCGCGGGGGCCGGCAGTCTCCAGCCGCCCAGTACGAGGTCGGCGGTGGCCAGGTCCCAGGGCAGGTGCCACGGCGCGGCCGGCGGCGTGAGCACGGCGGCCGCGCCGGTCAGCCCCCACGTGAGCGCGCCGAGCGGGTGGACGTCGTCTCCCGCCTCCTGGCTGAGCAGGAAGTACACCGCGGCGCAGACCGCCGTCCCCAGGCCCAGCACGAGGCCGAGCCCGTCGAGGTGGACACCCCGCCACACCTCGACGACGCAGGCGAGCCCGCCGACCGCCAGGACGGCGCCGACCGCGGCGGCACGCGGCAGCCGGGTCCGGCGTGCCAGCCGTACCCAGGCCAGGACCAGGACCGGCGAGGCGTACTCCAACAGCACCGCGACCCCCACCGGCAGACGGGCGATCGTGCCGTAGTAGAAGGCCTGCACCGCGGCGAAGCCGACCAGGCTGTAGGCGGCGACGAAGCGCAGCCGGTGCCGGGGGACGGCGAGGGCGGACGGCCGGACCAGGGCGGTCGCGACGAGCAGCACGAGCGCCGCCCCGGCGAGCCTTGTCCACACCGCCTGCAGCGGCGACAGCCCCGCGTCGATGAGCGACTTGGCCAGCGGGCCGGAGAAGCCGAAACAGACCGCCGAGACGGCCGCGAAGATCAAACCCTTGAAACCGGGACGGGACATCTTGATCCCTCCTCCCATCTCAACACCACCATACCCTCTTCACCGGTGTCGCTGACGGCGAGGGGTGGGCAGCCGAGGCGGCAGGCATGGACCGGTAATCGGATCGGCGCAACAAGATGTAATGCAACTATCGTCCGGACTTACAGTCTGATCGGATACTCTCGGTGTGTGCTCCCTACCATCGCCGACGTCCTCGCCCTGGACACCGTCCGCCGAGGCAACCCCCGGGTCGTCGCGGGAGCCGACCGGCTGGACACCCGGGTGCGCTGGGTCCATGTCGGTGAGGTCACCGACATCGCCCACCTGCTGCGCGGCGGAGAGCTGGTGCTCACCACCGGCGTCGCGCTCCCCGACGCCCCTGAGAGACTGGTCCAGTACGTCGCGGAGCTGGCCGCCGTGGGCGCCTCCGGGCTGATCGTGGAACTGGGCCGCAAGTTCGTCAGGGAACTGCCCCGGGGCGTGGTCAGCGCCGCCGAGGAGCACGGCCTGCCGTTGATCACGCTGGCCCGCGAGACCCCGTTCGTGCAGATCACCGAGTCGGTCCACGCCAGGATCATCGACATCCAGCTGGAGGAGCTGCGCGCCTCCGAACAGCTCCACGAGGTCTTCACCGAGCTGTCGGTCGAGGGCGCCTCCCCCGCCGAGGTGCTCAGCCAGGTCGCGCGGCTGTCCGGACGGCCGGTCCTGCTGGAGAACCTCGCCCACCAGGTCCTCGCCTGCGAGACGGCCGGGCGTGACACCGGGACGCTGCTGGCGAGCTGGGAGACGCGGTCCCGGGCGGTGGCGCCGGAGGAGCGGACCGCCTACGACTCGGCCTCCGGCTGGCTGGTCACCATGGTCGGCGCCCGAGGGCAGGACTGGGGCCGGTTGATCCTGCTCTGCGACGGTGAGCCCGGCCCGCGCGACATCGTGCTCGCCGAACGCGCCGCGACCACCCTCGCGCTCGGCCGCCTGCTGGAGCGCCACCAGGAGTCACTGGAGCGCCAGGCCCACGGCACGATCATCACCGGCATCCTCACCCACGCCTACGCCGATCCCGACGAGGCCGCGGCCCGCGCCCGGGCGGTCGGCGTCCCGCTGACCGGCCGCAAGCTGATCAGTGTGGTGCTCCGCCTGACCGAGCCCCCGGAGAGCGCGCTGGACGGCCAGGAGCAGCTGGCCCGGCTCGGCGAGCTGGCCGACGCCGCCGCGGCCGCCTGCCGCGACGCCCGACTCCCCGCCCTGGTCGGCGCCCTGAACCAGAACCGCGTCGGCGTCCTGCTCCCGCTGCCTCCGCGCACCTTCCCCGAGCCCGCGCTGACCACGCTCGCCGACCGCCTGCGCATGGCCTTCACCACCCCGTTCGTCCTCGCCGCCGGCTCGGTGGTCGAATCCCTCCGTGACGTACGGCGGAGCTTCCTCGAGGCGGAGCAGGTCGCGGACGTGGCCGTCCGGCAGCCCGACGGCCGGGCCTTCTACCGCCTCCCCGACCTGCGCCTGCGCGGCCTGCTGCACTTGCTCAGAGACGACGCCCGCCTGCAGACCTTCGCCGAGCGCGAGCTCAGCCCCCTGCTGGCCCACGACGCCCAGCGCGGCGGTGACCTGACCAGGATCCTCCGGGTCTATCTCGACTCCGGCCGCAACAAGGCCGTCGCCGCCCAGAAGGCCCACCTGTCCCGGCCCGCCTTCTACGACCGGCTCCGTAGGCTGGAACGGATCCTCGACACCGACCTGGACGATGTCGAGTCCTGTCTCTCCCTTCACGTCGCGCTGCTGGCGCTGGAATCGTTCCGGAGAGACAACCCCCGCACCTGAAAGATCCTGAAAGGCCCCCATGCCTGACATCCTCGTCCCCGAGACCGCCGACCTGGCCCGTATGGTCACCGCCGCCGGGATCTTCGCCGTCCCCACCGGCGAGGTACGGCTGTCGCCCGACGAGCTGGACCCCGCCCAGATCATCGCCGGCTCACCGCAGGTCTCCTCGGCCGAGCTGTGGTCCTCCCCCGACGGCTCCCAGAGCCGGGGAATCTGGGAGATCACCCCGGGCACGGTGACCGACGTCGAGCGCGACGAGATCTTCGTGGTCCTGTCCGGCCGGGCCACCGTGGAGGTGGAGGGCGGCGCCGCCGTCGAACTCGTCCCGGGATCGGTCTGCCTGCTCGCCGAGGGCGCCAAGACGACCTGGATCGTCCACGAGACCCTCCGCAAGGTCTATCACTGCCTGTCCTGACGGAGCTTACGGCGCAGGCCGTACGGGACCCAGATTCCGTACGGCCTGCGCCCGCCTGTCGCGCCTGCCGGTCCGCGCCCGCCTAGCCGTCTCGGTCGGATGTGACGTCGACGTGGAGGGTGTCGTCCGCGCAGACGTAGAGATCCCAGCGGCGCGGTCGCGCCAGGATCACGCCAAGGATGAAACCCAGGACCATGCTCGCGATGATCACAATGAGAATGTTCAGCCCCATGACGGCTGCCTCTCGGAAAGACGTGCCGCTTGAACTGAGGGAATGCGGCCTACTGCACCGTAGCGCCGTATTGCCGCCCGCGCAGCGAAACGACGTGGGCTAACCCGTATTGACCAGCGCGGTTGACCCGATGGGGGCAGCCCGGGACTACGCGAATTCCGTCGTTCCGCATATGGCGCCGCCCAGGCGACAACACTTTCTTGTGGTGTTTGGCGTGTTTCGCTCCCCTTGACAGGTAGATCTCGGCACGATGGTGCACCGAAGTCTGGTCACCAACGGGGAGAGATACATGTCGCGACGTATCATCGTCGGGCTTTCAGCCATAGCACTTACCATCACGGCGATTCCCGCCCAGGCCGACCGGGCGGGTCAGACCTTCCCCTCCTCGGCTTTCCCGCTCGGCCAGAACGGGATCCCGGTCAAGAGCCAGCGCAGCATCGCGCCGGGGGTCGACCTCTTCAGCGTGATGTACGGCACGTCCACCCAGGGATGGACCGTGACGGTGTTGATGCCCAACGGGCACGACGACGGCAGGCTGACCACCGCCCAGACGAAGGCCGAGGAGGTCGCCGCCGCGGGCTTCACGCCCACTCTGGAGAAGATCGTGCAGCCCGCCGCCGCGGACGCTCCGGCCGTGGAGCGCTATCTGGTCCGCGTCGGCCTGTGGACGTTCAAGCAGCGCGCCAAGGCCGACAAGGTGGTGAAGGAACTCAAGGAGGCCGGCATCCGGGCCAAGACCGACTATCTCGGCGACGACGGCCTGGAGACCACCGGCCCCTGGGACATGCGCGTGCTGATGGTGGATCCGAAGACCTTCAAGGGATCCTTCAGGACCAGCGTCGGCACCAGCGTCGCCAAGCGTGAGACCACCAGCTCCATGTCCAAGCTCACCAAGGCCATCGCCGGGGTCAACGGCGGCTTCTTCAACATCCACACGCCCAAGGCGCTCCAGGGCGACCCGATGGGCGTCTCGGTGGTGGGCGGCAAGCTGCTCAGCGAGGCGGTGCCCGGCCGCAGCGGCCTGGTCATCAACGGGCGCAAGGCCCGGATCACCGAGCTGCAGACGGCGATCACCGCGATCCCCGCCGACGGAGCGAAGACCGAGGTCAAGGGGGTCAACCGGGCCGCCGGAGCGGACGAGCTCGTCCTCTACACCGAGGAGTTCGGCACCAAGACGGCGGCCGACGGCGGCGCCGAGATCGTGGTCGACGCCCAAGGGCGGATCGTCAACGCCCGGGAGGCCGGCGGCGCCGTCCCGCGCGGCGCCTACGTGCTCCACGGCACCGGCATCATGGCCGACTGGCTCCGGGAGCACGCCCTGGAGACCTCCATCATGAAGCTGGACACCAGAGTCATCGACCTGCGGACGCAGCGGGCCGTCCCCCTCACCCCCGAGACATACATCATGGGCGGGGGCGTCGGGCTCCTCAGGAACGGCCGGGTACGGATCACCGCCCAGGCCGACGGGCACGCGTCGGTCGTGATGATGCTCCGCCGCCACCCGCGCACACTGGTCGGCGTCACCAAGTCCGGCGGCCTGATCCTGGCGACCGTGGACGGCCGCAACCCGGGCGTCACCGTGGGCGCCTCGATGGTGGAGGCGGCTCAGCTGATGCGCTGGCTGGGCGCCAAGCAGGCGATGAACCTCGACGGTGGCGGCTCGACCGCGATGGTGGTCAACCACAAGGTCATCAACCGGCCCTCCGACGGCAGCGAGCGGACCGTCGGCGACGGCCTGTTCATCACACCCTGATCCGGACAGCTCCTTGATCCGGGTCACTTCCTGATCCAGATTGCTCCTTGATCCGGATCACGCCTTGATCCGGGTCGCTCCGGCCGGGCCCTGCCCGACGCGCCGGCCTCGGCGGGGCCGGCGCGTCCTCCGGCGTCAGGGGCTCGCCTCCTGGCCTCGCCCGCGGTCCAGCGCACCGACACCACGATCGCCCTGTCGGTCCAGGTGCCCTACCGGATCGAGCCCCTGCTCCACGCCGCTCCGGACGCCTGAGCGGATCCTCCACCAGGGCCGCCCGGGTGCCAGGCTCGGGGTGCTGGGCCCGGGGTGCCGGGCTCGGGTAAAAGTCCCCGGAACGCAGGAAAGGCCACCCCCGAAGGGATGGCCTAACCTGAATGATTGTCCGGCGGCGACCTACTCTCCCACACCGTCCCCGGTGCAGTACCATCGGCGCTGAAGAGCTTAACTTCCGGGTTCGGAATGTAACCGGGTGTTTCCCCTTCGCCATAACCGCCGTAACACTATGAAACTGTCAAACACACGCACATGCCGCGGTGTTCGCTGTTTCAGAATCGCATAGTGGACGCGGGCAACAACCCTGATCACGCGCTGCTCCGGACCCGGCGAAGGGACAGAGCGCTGCAGTGACCAAGAATATGCTTTGTGGTCAAGTCCTCGGCCTATTAGTACCGGTCAGCTCCACACATTACTGTGCTTCCACCTCCGGCCTATCAACCCAATCGTCTATTGGGAGCCTTACCCCTCACGGGTGGGAGACCTCATCTCAAGGCGAGCTTCCCGCTTAGATGCTTTCAGCGGTTATCCCTTCCGAACGTAGCCAACCAGCCGTGCTCCTGGCGGAACAACTGGCACACCAGAGGTTCGTCCGTCCCGGTCCTCTCGTACTAGGGACAGCTCCTTTCAAGTCTCCTGCGCGCGCAGCGGATAGGGACCGAACTGTCTCGCGACGTTCTAAACCCAGCTCGCGTACCGCTTTAATGGGCGAACAGCCCAACCCTTGGGACCTACTCCAGCCCCAGGATGCGACGAGCCGACATCGAGGTGCCAAACCATCCCGTCGATATGGACTCTTGGGGAAGATCAGCCTGTTATCCCCGGGGTACCTTTTAGCCGTTGAGCGACGGCGCTTCCACAAGCCACCGCCGGATCACTAGTCCCAGCTTTCGCTCCTGCTCGACCCGTCGGTCTCACAGTCAAGCTCCCTTGTGCACTTACACTCGACACCTGATTGCCAACCAGGCTGAGGGAACCTTTGGGCGCCTCCGTTACTCTTTAGGAGGCAACCGCCCCAGTTAAACTACCCACCAGACACTGTCCCTGATCCGGATCACGGACCGAAGTTAGACGTCCAAAACGACCAGAGTGGTATTTCACCAATGACTCCACCATCACTAGCGTGACAGCTTCACCGTCTCCCACCTATCCTACACAAACCGTTCCAAACGCCAATGTCAAGCTGTAGTGAAGGTCCCGGGGTCTTTCCGTCCTGCTGCGCGTAACGAGCATCTTTACTCGTAGTGCAATTTCGCCGGGTCTGCGGTTGAGACAGCGGGGAAGTCGTTACGCCATTCGTGCAGGTCGGAACTTACCCGACAAGGAATTTCGCTACCTTAGGATGGTTATAGTTACCACCGCCGTTTACTGGCGCTTAAGTTCTCAGCTTCGCCACATTACTGCAGCTAACCGGTCCCCTTAACGTTCCAGCACCGGGCAGGCGTCAGTCCGTATACATCGTCTTACGACTTCGCACGGACCTGTGTTTTTAGTAAACAGTCGCTTCCCCCTGGCCTCTGCGACCCCCACCAGCTCAGGGAGCAAGTCCCATCACCAGCGAAGGCCCCCCTTCTCCCGAAGTTACGGGGGCAATTTGCCGAGTTCCTTAACCGCAGTTCACCCGATCGCCTTGGTATTCTCTACCTGACCACCTGAGTCGGTTTCGGGTACGGGCCGCCACGACACTCACTAGAGGCTTTTCTCGGCAGCATAGG
Organism: Streptosporangium brasiliense; assembly: GCF_030811595.1. Lineage (NCBI taxonomy): Bacteria > Bacillati > Actinomycetota > Actinomycetes > Streptosporangiales > Streptosporangiaceae > Streptosporangium > Streptosporangium brasiliense. The sequence continues at coordinate 301,299 of NZ_JAUSRB010000001.1, read as the reverse complement.
ATCACCCACTTCGCCACAATCGGCTCGGCATCACATCTCAGGATACGCGGACCGCGGATTTGCCTACGGTCCTCCCTACATGCTTACCCCAGGACTACCATCGCCTGGGCTGGGCTACCTTCCTGCGTCACCCCATCGCTTACCTACTACCAGATCAGGCCAGGCGTTCAGCCTCACCCACACCCCGAAGGGCGTTAGGGGCTTAAGGACCCTTAGTATCACTGGATTCAGTATTGGCGCATCGTAGCGGGTACGGGAATATCAACCCGTTGTCCATCGACTACGCCTGTCGGCCTCGCCTTAGGTCCCGACTTACCCTGGGCGGATTAGCCTGGCCCAGGAACCCTTGGTCATCCGGCGCAGAAGTTTCTCACTTCTGATTCGCTACTCATGCCTGCATTCTCACTCGCACGGCCTCCACAACTAGATCACTCTGCTGCTTCGCCGGCCGCACGACGCTCCCCTACCCATCCACACACCTAAACCACAAAGGCTCGGACACATGTGTGAATGCCACGACTTCGGCGGTGTACTTGAGCCCCGCTACATTGTCGGCGCGGAATCACTTGACCAGTGAGCTATTACGCACTCTTTCAAGGGTGGCTGCTTCTAAGCCAACCTCCTGGTTGTCACTGCGACTCCACATCCTTTCCCACTTAGCACACGCTTAGGGGCCTTAGTCGGTGGTCTGGGCTGTTTCCCTCTCGACTACGGAGCTTATCCCCCGCAGTCTCACTGCTACGCTCTCACTTACCGGCATTCGGAGTTTGGCTGACGTCAGTAACCTTGTCGGGCCCATCGGCCATCCAGTGCTCTACCTCCGGCAAGAAACACGTAACGCTGCACCTAAATGCATTTCGGGGAGAACCAGCTATCACGGAGTTTGATTGGCCTTTCACCCCTAAACACAGGTCATCCCCCAGGTTTTCAACCCTGGTGGGTTCGGTCCTCCACGCGGTCTTACCCGCGCTTCAACCTGCCCATGCCTAGATCACTCCGCTTCGGGTCTACAGCATGCGACTCAAACGCCCTATTCAGACTCGCTTTCGCTACGGCTCCCCCACACGGGTTAACCTCGCCACACACCATAACTCGCAGGCTCATTCTTCAAAAGGCACGCAGTCACATCACAAACAGGCAAGCCTGTTTACGCTCCTACGGCTTGTAGGCACACGGTTTCAGGTACTATTTCACGACCCCTCACCGGGGCGCTTTTCACCTTTCCCTCACGGTACTTGTTCACTATCGGTCATCAGGGAGTATTTAGGCTTACCAGGTGGTCCTGGCAGATTCACACAGGATTTCTCGGGCCCCGTGCTACTTGGGATCCCCTCAAACAGTCGACAAGATTTCGCCTACCCGGCTCTCACGGTCTCCGGCGCAACTTCCCAGAAGCTTCGACTATCCCATCGATTTCTCACTGTTTGGAGGAGCGGCAGCTCCTCCCAGAGGGTCCCACAACCCCGCACACGCAACGCCTGCCGGCTATCACACGCATACGGTTTAGCCTCTTCCGCTTTCGCTCACCACTACTCACGGAATCACTAATTTGTTTTCTCTTCCTACGGGTACTGAGATGTTTCACTTCCCCGCGTTACCACCAACCGCCCTATACATTCAGGCGGAGGCAACACCACATGACTGGTGCTAGGTTTCCCCATTCGGACATCCCCGGATCAAAGTCAGGTTGGCGACTCCCCGGGGCTTAACGCAGCCTCCCACGTCCTTCATCGGCTCCTGATGCCAAGGCATCCACCGTGTGCCCTAAAAAACTTGGCCACAAAGATGCTCGCGTCCACTATGCAAATCTCAAACAACAAACAGCGACCGCACCCACCCCACCACCAAACACCCACACCAGAAGCTGAGGCAAAACCCCAACCCCGGCCAGGCCGGTATGACAGGAGGACGGTCCCGCACGAGGTCACACAGACCACGAAGCCCGCCACAGGCAGGCTCCGCATCCGGTCCGTTTCCTCAGGACCCAACAGTGTGTCCGGAACCCCGGAACCCCTCGACCCGCGTTCCCACTCCCGACCCCCGTGAGGAGGATGGGCGGTACTAGCCGGTCAGCGATCCCGCTGAACCGAGTAGCCAGTGCTCCACTAATGAGCGTGCCGAGCGTGAGACGTACGCTCACGGACCCGGCCTGGACCAGACCCTCAAAGCTGAGGATGTGGCCGATGCTCCTTAGAAAGGAGGTGATCCAGCCGCACCTTCCGGTACGGCTACCTTGTTACGACTTCGTCCCAATCGCCAGCCCCACCTTCGACCGCTCCCCCCACAAGTGGTTGGGCCACGGGCTTCGGGTGTTGCCGACTTTCGTGACGTGACGGGCGGTGTGTACAAGGCCCGGGAACGTATTCACCGCAGCGTTGCTGATCTGCGATTACTAGCGACTCCGACTTCATGGGGTCGAGTTGCAGACCCCAATCCGAACTGAGACCGGCTTTTTGGGATTCGCTCCACCTCACGGTATCGCAACCCTCTGTACCGGCCATTGTAGCATGTTTGCAGCCCAAGACATAAGGGGCATGATGACTTGACGTCATCCCCACCTTCCTCCGAGTTGACCCCGGCAGTCTCCAATGAGTCCCCACCACCCCACAAGGGAGCGTGCTGGCAACATTGAACAAGGGTTGCGCTCGTTGCGGGACTTAACCCAACATCTCACGACACGAGCTGACGACAGCCATGCACCACCTGTCACCCGATCCGAAGAGGCACCCATCTCTGAGTGTTTCCGGGCGATGTCAAGCCTTGGTAAGGTTCTTCGCGTTGCGTCGAATTAAGCAACATGCTCCGCCGCTTGTGCGGGCCCCCGTCAATTCCTTTGAGTTTTAGCCTTGCGGCCGTACTCCCCAGGCGGGGCGCTTAATGCGTTAGCTACGGCGCGGAAACCGTGGAAGGTCCCCACACCTAGCGCCCAACGTTTACAGCGTGGACTACCAGGGTATCTAATCCTGTTCGCTCCCCACGCTTTCGCTCCTCAGCGTCAGGTAAGGCCCAGAGAACCGCCTTCGCCACCGGTGTTCCTCCTGATATCTGCGCATTTCACCGCTACACCAGGAATTCCGTTCTCCCCTACCTACCTCTAGCCAGCCCGTATCGAATGCAGACCTGGAGTTAAGCCCCAAGCTTTCACACCCGACGTGACAAGCCACCTACGAGCTCTTTACGCCCAATAATTCCGGACAACGCTTGCGCCCTACGTATTACCGCGGCTGCTGGCACGTAGTTAGCCGGCGCTTCTTCTGCAGGTACACGTCAACTTCGTCCCTGCTGAAAGAGGTTTACAACCCGAAGGCCGTCATCCCCCACGCGGCGTCGCTGCGTCAGGCTTCCGCCCATTGCGCAATATTCCCCACTGCTGCCTCCCGTAGGAGTCTGGGCCGTGTCTCAGTCCCAGTGTGGCCGGTCGCCCTCTCAGGCCGGCTACCCGTCGTCGCCTTGGTAGGCCGTTACCCCACCAACAAGCTGATAGGCCGCGAGTCCATCCCCAACCGAAAAAACTTTCCACCACCATCCCATGCGGGAAGTGGTCGTATCCGGTATTAGACCCAGTTTCCCGGGCTTATCCCAGAGTCAGGGGCAGGTTACTCACGTGTTACTCACCCGTTCGCCGCTCGAGTACCCCGAAGGGCCTTTCCGCTCGACTTGCATGTGTTAAGCACGCCGCCAGCGTTCGTCCTGAGCCAGGATCAAACTCTCCAAACAATGTCTACAGAGTTGCTCCCGGCTGAAAGCACCCACCACCGGCAAAGGTGGCGGTGTCATCAACCAAAGGAATCCGTCCTCCCACACACGTGGGTGGGACGGGGTTGTGCTTCATGCACTGGCTTTTAACACACTGTTGAGTTCTCAAGAAACGGACGCGTTCTCCGTCGTCCAGGCCATTCGGCCCGGCTTCCGGGGCGTTCCATTCCGCTTTTCCATCTTATCAGGCCCGCCCGGTCTGTGTCAAACTGTCGCTTTCCGCGTCAGCCGTTCCAGACCCGCCGAACCCGCTAGGATGTCGACCACTCCGCTTCCGGAGCAACCCTTCTAACTTACTCCGACATCCGGCTCTTGTCGAATCGGATCCCGTCGAGACGCACGCGTCCCAGCGAAGGGAGGTGATCAGAAGGGGTTCCCGAGGCTCTGGCGATCTCCGCCTACCCCCTCGGGCCTGTGAACTCTATGTACGCCGTCCCCTTCCGTCAAATCGACGGCCGGCCACCCGGAGACGTGTTTTCCGCCCCATGGGTAGAGACCCGACATGACGGACCAACGACTGGTGCCCCGGGCACTCATCGGGCTGCTCTGCACCGCGAGTGCCGTGGTCACACTGGCCGGGATCAAAGAGGTCGGATCGATCATCGGCCCCGTGCTGCTGGCCCTCGTGCTCGTCCTCGCGGTCTCCCCGGTCAGGACCTGGCTCCAGAGACGCGGCGCCCCCGGATGGACGCTGATCGCGGTCCCGCTGACCATCGTGCTGCTCCTGCTGTTGGGCATGGTGACGATCCTGACCATCGCGGTCGCGGAGACGGCCAACCTCGTCCCGGCCTACGGCCCGCAGTTCGACCAACTGCTCGCCGAGGCGCAGAAGCTGGCGGCGAGGTTCGGTATCGGCACCGAGCAGGTGAACCAGACGATCAAGTCGTTCGACCTGGGCAAGATCTTCGCGCTCGTCCAGGGGTTCGCCAGCGGACTGCTCGGCGTGTTCACCAGCCTCATCCTCATCGTCGTCCTGGTGCTGGCCATGTGCCTGGACGCGCGCTCCTTCTCCCAGGTCCTGGCCTCAGGCGCCGCCCACCGCCCCAGGTTCGTCCAGGCGCTTGGGGACTTCGCCCACAAGACCCGCCGCTATCTCGTCGTCTCGACGGTGTTCGGTCTCATCTGCTCCGTCCTGGACGTGACCGCGCTCTGGCTGCTCGAGGTGCCCCTCCCGCTGCTGTGGGGGGTGCTGGCACTGATCACCAACTACATTCCGAACGTGGGCTTCGTCCTCGGGCTGATCCCGCCGGCCCTGCTCGGCCTGCTTGAGGGCGGCCCGAAAACGATGATCTTCGTGATCCTCTCCTACATGTTGATCAATTTTGTGATCCAGTCGCTCATCCAGCCCAAGTTCCTCGGCGACGCCGTCGGCCTGTCCACGACCATGACACTGCTGTCCCTGCTGGTGTGGGCGTTCGTGCTCGGCCCGCTGGGCGCCCTGCTCGCCATCCCCCTCAGCCTGCTGGTCCGGGCGCTGCTCATCGACAGCGATCCCAACGGCGAGTGGGCCGCGGCCCTCATCTCCGGAGAAGTCCCCGCCGGCGAGCGGCCATGACCGCTCCGGTCCGGTTGTCCACCTCCAGCTTCGCGTAGATGTGCACCAGATGGCTCTTCACCGTGGCCTCGCTGATGAACAGCTCCCGGGCGATCTGCCGGTTCGACAGCCCGTCGGCCACCAGGGCGACGATCTCGATCTCCCGAGGGGAGAGCGGCGTCTGCGGTGACCGCATCCGGGTCACCAGCCTGGCCGCGACCGGTGGGGCGAGGATGGTCTCCCCCCGCACCACCGCCCGGATGGCGTCGAGCAGGTCGTCGGTGGGGGCGTCCTTCAGCAGGTAGCCCGCCGCCCCCGCCTCGATGGCGGTGAAGATGTCGCCGTCGGTGTCATAGGTCGTCAGCACCAGCACCCGGGGCGGGCGTGGCAGCCGGCCGATCAGCCGGGTGCTCTCCGCGCCGGACATCCCGGCCCCCAGGCGCAGGTCCATCAGCACGACGTCCGCGCCGGGGGCCAGCCGTACGGCCTCCTCGCCCGTGGCGGCCTCACCGACCACGGCCATGTCGGCGGCCTGGTCGAAGACCGCGCGCAGGCCCTTGCGCACGACGGGGTGGTCGTCGACGAGCAGCAGGCGGATCACGGCACGGGGAGGGTGACGGCCAGGGCCGTACCGAGGCCGGGGGCGGACTCGACGGTGACCGCGCCGCCGAGTTCGGCGGCACGGTCACGGATGAAGCCGAGACCGTTGCCCGACCTGGTCAGCGGGTCGAAGCCGCGCCCGTCGTCCACGATGTCCATCGCCACTTCGTCCTCCATGTAGGTCAGCGTGAGCGCGGCCCTGCCCGCCTCCGCGTGCCGGGAGACGTTGGCGAGTCCGCCCTGGGCGATCCTGAGCAATGCGATCTCAGCGGGGCGGGGCAGCATGTACGGCTCGCCGTCGAGCTGGAAGGCGGCTCCCTCCCGGGAGCACAGGCGGCGCAGCGCCTCCTCCAGGGAGCCGTCCAGCCCCGGCGGGCTCAGGGCGTGGACGAAACGGCGCGCCTCGGCGAGGTTGTCCTCGGCCGCGTGCATCGCCTCGGCCACATATCCGGCCGGGTCCGGCGGCGCGGCGCGGAGCAGCAGGACGATGCTGGACAGGCCCTGGGCCAGGGTGTCGTGGATCTCCCTGGCCAGCCGCTGGCGTTCGGCGAGCACCCCGGCCTCGTGCTGGGTCTCGGCCAGCTCCGCGCGCGTGCGGGTCAGCTCGTCGATGAGATCGCGGCGGCGCTCGCTCTCCCGGTACAGGGCCGTGTAGCCGGTGACCATGAGGATCGCCACCATCGCGCCGATGGCCGGACCGACCACTTGGGCGGGGTTGAGCGAGGGTTCGTGCAGGGCGAGCGTGCCGACGGTGACCGCGGTGAGCGCGATCACGGCCGGGACTCCTCCGCGCAACGGCAGTAGATGCAGGCAGACGAAGAACAGCGGGAACGCCAGCCAGACGAAGTCCGGGGTAAGCAGGCCGAGCGCCGCCCAGATCAAGGTGACGGCCGCCAGCCAGAGCAGCGACGCCGCGCGACGCCGGCCGAGGGTGAGACCTACCGCGTAGACGGCGCCGAGCAGGACACCCCCGGCCAGCGCCGCCCAGGAACCGGACACGCGGGCCAGGCCGACCGCGAGCAGCACGTAGAACACGCCGTGCAGGCCGAACTTGAGCAACCGCATCGCGGGAATCTCCAACTCCCCTCCCATGCGTCCAGGTTAAGAGGGGTTTGATGAGTGCTCGCATCCAACCTTCGGTTGATTCGCGGACCGATCGGAGTCGCGATGCCCCGGGCGGGCGGGTCCGGCGAGCCTGGTGGGAGTCAAGAGGCAACCGACCGGAGACCACGTGTTCATCGCACTGAGAGACATCAGCTTCGCCAAAGGGCGGTTCACCCTCATGGGGTCCGTCGTGGCGCTCATCACCTTGCTCGTCGTCCTGCTGTCCGGACTGACCTCCGGGCTCGCCGGGGAGAACGTCTCCGCCGTCGAGAACCTGAAAGGCGACCTGATCGCGTTCGGAAGCGAGAAGATCTCCTTCTCCGACAGCACGGTCACCGCCGCGCAGTGGACGGGCCTGGGCGGGCAGGCGCTGGGGATCACGCAGACCCGACTCACCCGTGACGACGCCAACCAGGCCGTCGCGGTCTTCGGCTCGGACACCCTGGCGCCCGTACGGCAGCGCGACGGCGAGTTGATCGTGTCGCCGGATCTCGGCCTGGCCGCCGGGGACACCGTGACCCTCGGCGATCGGCCGTACCGGATCACCGCGATCGGCCCGGAGGACTCCTACGGGCACACGCCCGTGGTGTGGACCACGCTCGCGGACTGGCAGCGTCTCGCCCACGCCAAGCCGGACACCGCGACCGTGGTCGTGCTGAGCGGCGACGCCCCGGAGCGGACGCTGGGCACGCATCCGGTCAGCAAGCGGGAGTCGCTGGCCGGAATCGGCTCCTACACCTCCGAGAACGGCTCGCTGATGATGATGCAAGGGTTCCTGTTCGCCATCTCGGCGCTGGTCATCGGGGCGTTCTTCACCGTGTGGACGGTTCAGCGCCAGGGGGACATCGCCATCATGAAGGCGCTCGGCGCGTCGAGCGGCTACCTGATGCGCGACGCCCTGTCCCAGGCGCTGATCGTGCTGATGGTCGGCGGCGGGATCGGCGGGGCCGCCGGGCTCGGGATCGGGGCGCTCGCCGAACGGGTCATGCCGTTCGTGGTCGACGTCTCGACGACGTTCGTGCCGGTGCTGGCCATGATCGCCCTCGGTATGGCGGGCGCCGTGCTCGCCGTCCGCCGTATCACCTCCGTCGACCCGCTGATCGCCCTGGGGAGTGCCCGATGAGCCTGGAACTGACCGACCTGCGTCTCACCTACGCCGACGGCGACACCACGCTGGTCGCGCTCGACGACGTGTCCCTGACCGTGAAGCCCGGCGAGCTGGTCGCGGTGGTCGGGCCCTCGGGATCCGGAAAGTCCAGCCTGCTGGCCGTCGCCGGGACCCTGCTGCGGCCCGGCTCCGGCCAGGTCGTCATCGCCGGGACCGACGCCTCACGGCTCGGGGACAGGGAGCGTACGGCGCTGCGCAGGGAGCGGATCGGCATCGTCTTCCAGCAGGCCAACCTGATCGCCTCGCTGACCGCGCTGGAGCAGTTGCAGGTCATGGACCACATGCGGGGCGGAAACTCCGGAAGGGCCGCCGATCTGCTGCGGACGGTGGGACTGGCCGGCAAGGAGAACCGGCGGCCGCACCAGCTCTCCGGGGGCGAGCGGCAGCGGGTCAACATCGCTCGCGCGCTGATGAGCGACCCGGCCGTGCTGCTGGTCGACGAGCCCACCTCCGCGCTGGACCACGCGCGCGGCACGGAGATCATGGGGCTGCTGGCGGAGCTGACCGAGGAACGCGCGGTCGCGACCCTGCTGGTCACGCATGACGTCGCGCAGATCGGCCACGCGCACCGGGTCACGGAGATGGACGACGGCCGCCTGTCGGAGCGCCGGGTCGGTCTCCCGCCGGGGATCCCGGCACTACGGCCGGGGGTCCGGTAGCGGTCCCGGCCCCGCCGCCGGCGCGCACGCGGCGGCGCGGTCGAGCAGCAGCGTGCGCTCACGTCCGTTCCGGGTGAGTGAGGCCGCGCGCTCGAACTCCGCGTGCGCCTCGTCGAGGCGGCCGAGCTTGGCCAGGAGGTCGCCGCGCACGCTCGGCAGGAGGTGGTAGTCCTTGAGCGACGGCTCGGCGGCCAGCTCGTCGACGAGCCGCAGGCCGGTGGCCGGGCCGAAGGCCATGGAGAGCGCCACCGCGCGGTTCAGCTCCACGACGGCGGAGGGGACGAGCCCGGCGAGCGCCTCGTACAGCGCCGCGATGCGCATCCAGTCGGTCTCCTCCGGGGTGTGCGCCCGGGCGTGGCAGGCGGCGATCGCGGCCTGCAGGCCGTAGGGGCCGAGGTCGCCGCCGAGCGCCTCGGCCCGCTGGAGCGCCGCCAGACCGCGGCGGATGAGGAGCCGGTCCCAGCGTGCGCGGTCCTGGTCGAGCAGGAGGACGGGTTCCCCGGACGGGCCGGTCCGGGCGGCCGAGCGCGACGCCTGGATCTCCATCAGCGCGACGAGGCCGTGGACCTCCGGCTCCTCCGGCATGAGCTCGGCCAGGACACGGCCGAGGCGGAGGGCGTCCTCGCAGAGCGCCGGCCGCATCCAGTCGTCACCGGCGGTCGCCGAGTAGCCCTCGTTGAACACCAGGTAGATGACCTCCAGCACGGACGACAGCCGGTCGGCGCGGTCGGCCCCCTGCGGGACCTCGAAGGGGACGCGCGCCTCGGCCAGGGTCCGCTTGGCGCGGACGACTCGCTGGGCGACGGTCGACTCGGGGACGAGGAACGCCCGTGCGATCTCCTCGGTCTTCAGGCCGCCGAGCATGCGGAGGGTGAGCGCGACGCGGGCCTGGGCGGACAGGACGGGGTGGCAGGCGGTGAACACCAGGCGCAGGAGGTCGTCCTCGATGTCGTCGTCGAAGGCCGCCTCGACGCCGGCCGCGGCCCCCTCCCCGTCGATCTCAAGCTCGTGGCCGAGCTCTTCGACCTTGCGTTCGAGCCGCTGCCGCCTGCGCAGGAGGTCGATCGCGCGGCGTTTCGCGACGGCCATGAGCCAGGCGCCCGGATTACCCGGGATGCCCTCCCGCGGCCACTGTTCGAGGGCGGCGACCAGCGCGTCCTGGGCGAGGTCCTCTGCGGTGCCGACGTCACGCACGATCCGCGCGAGACCGGCGATGAGCCGCGCCGATTCGATCCTCCAGACCGCGTCGATCGCACGGTCTGTCTCGGAAGCCGTCACGGCCACCAATCAGAGCAGTTCCCTCCGTACCACCGCAAGACGATCCGGGCGTCTGTCGACTTTGACAGCCGGGCGGGTCGGGCCGGCCGGGTCCGGCCGGCCCGGATCCCGCCTGGCCTGGCCCCGCGTCTCAGTCCTGACCGAAGCCGAGGGCGAAGTCCTCCGGGCCGAGCAGCTTGCGGACCTCGGACTCGCCCTCCCAGCCCGCCCAGTGCTCCTGGTGGAGCCGGAGGAAGCGCGCCGCGAGCTCGACCGCCTCCTCCTTGGACTTCACCTGCACCAGCGCGTAGCTGGCGATCAGCTCCTTGGTCTCGGTGAAGGGGCCGTCGGTCGTGGTCACCTTCCCTCCGGAGAGCCGGATCCGCGCGCCCGTCGCGCTCGGGGCGAGCCCGCCGGTGTCGAGCAGCACGCCGGCCTTGGTCATCTCCTCGCCGTGCTTGGCGATGGCGTCCATGAGCTCCTTGGGGGGAGCGCCCAGCGCGGAGTTCTCCTCGGTCTTGAGCAGCAGGATGTATCGCATCGTCATGTCTCCTTCTGTGTCGGGTCCGGTGCCCTGTGTCGGGTCCGGCGCCGGGCTCCCCGGCCCGCTGGGACCCGGCGCTACTTACGCGTCGACCGAGAGACTTCCGGATCGACACGGCCGGTGGATTTTTTTCCGGAAATCTCCCCACGATTTTTCCGGCACCTCCCCGTTTCTCCGGCCCCTCCCCGTAGCCCCGTCACGGGAGGCCGGCGGAGCCGTACTCCCGGCGGGTGCCCCGCCCCGGTCCGGGCTCCGGGAGTGTCGGGGCCCGGCCGGCCGTAGCCTGGGGGCATGTACCGCGAGTGGGCCCCGGATCCGGCGATCGCCGGGCGAGTGACCTGCCTCTGGACGTCGACGGCGGACTCTGCGACGACGAGCCTGGTGGTCCCCGACGGCTGCGTCGATCTCATCTGGGGGCCGGACGGCCCACAGGTCGCCGGCCCAGACACCGGGCCGAAGCCCGTCCGGATGTCCCCCGGCGACCGCTACGTCGGGATCCGGTTCCGGCCCGGCGCGGTGGGCGAGGTGTTCGGCGTGCCGGTCGAGGCCCTGCGTGACCTGCGGGTGCCGCTGGCCGAGCTGGGCGTGCTGCCGGAGCTGACGGTCGAGACCATGCAGGAGGCCCTGACCGTGCAGCTGCGCACGGCGCCCGGACCCGACCCCGCCGCGCCGGCGATCGCGGCGGCGCTGCGGACCGGGCGGAGCGTCGCGGAGGTGGCCCGGGACCTCGGGCTCGGCGAGCGGCAGCTCCACCGCAGATCGCTGCGGGCCTTCGGGTACGGCCCCAAGACGCTCCAGCGGATCGTCAGGTTCCAGCGGGCGCTGCGGCTGGCCCGGCGCGGGACGGCGCTGGCCGAGGTGGCCGTGGCCAGCGGATACGCCGACCAGGCGCACCTGGCCAACGAGGTCAGGCGGCTGGCCGGGGTCCCGCTGGGACGGCTTCTGAACCGGCAGTAGGACTGTGGCCCCCGATGGCCGGTCGGCGGGCCGGGCCCGGACGTCCGGCCCCGGCGTGGGACGGGTGTCCCCGGGCCGCGCGGGGTTCGCCGCCCACGGCCCATCTCATCCGTCTGATCGTCGAGGTGCCGTAGGCAGCCGGGTCAGCTCGATGCCGAAAAGGTCGCGGTAGGCGGCGAACGTCTCGGCGTCGGTGGTCAGGCGCCGTTCCCGGCGTCCGTCCGCCGAGGTCTCGATGAGCAGCCTGTCGCTCAGCGTGACGCGGCCCGTCTCGGTGAGCAGCGAGCAGACGAGCGACCGGGTGAAGTGCGACTTGGGCGAGGTCTGGTGCCACCAGCAGGCCGGCTCGAAGTCGGCCAGGGCACGCGGCCGCTGTTCGAGGCGGTATTCCAGCGAGCCGTTCTTGAACACGTCGAGGTCGCCGTCGCGGGCCTCGGCGACGCGGAAGGTGCCGCCGGGGTCGGCCTGGTCGGCGCGCAGGTCGAGGCGGAGCGGGTGGTGGCTGAACGTGCCGAAGCCGACGTCGACGAGCCACGGGTCGGGGGCGTCGACCCGCAGCGCGAGGTGGTCGAAGGGCGGCCCGAGGGAGTCGTCGCCGACCGGCCGGGCCGACAGCAGGGTCACCTGGTAGCCCAGCGAGCGCAGCAGCGCGGCGAAGGCCCCGTTGACCTCGTAGCAGAAGCCGCCCCGGTGCCTGCCGACGACCTTCTCGACCAGTTCCCGCTCGTCGAGCACGACGGGTTCGCCGAGGTGAACGCTCAGGTTCTCGAACGGGACCGTCAGCAGGTGGCGCAGTTGCAGCTCGCGCAGTGACCGCGCGTCCGGGGCCGCGGGGCGGGCGGCGCCGATCCGCTTGAGATATCCGTCCATGGCCTGATTCACTCACATCGCGGACCGGCCGCGCCATCGGGCCCGATCACCACGGCCCGATCACCAAGGCCCGGTCGCCGTCGGGCCCGGCGCGGGACCTACATCTCGACGGCCCCGCCGCTCACCCTGGTGCGCCCGTCCGCCTCGGCGATGGAGACCTTCAGCTCGCTGGGCTGTCCCATGTCGACGCCCTGGATGATCGTGAACTCGTCCGAGCCGGTCCCCAGGATCCGGAGGTAACCGCCGAAGGCGGCGGCCGCGGCGCCGGTGGCCGGGTCTTCGACGACGCCGCCGATCGGGAAGGGGTTGCGGGAGTGGAAGCGCTCGTCGCTCTCCCGCCAGAACAGGTTCACCGTCGTCCAGCCCTCGCGCGTCATGATCGAGCGCAGGCCCTCGAAGTCGTAGTCGAGGTCCGCGAGGCGTTCGCGTGATCCTGCGGCGAGCATGAGGTGGTCGTTCCCGCCGAAGGCGACGTGCGGCGGGAACGCCCTGTCCAGGTCGTCGCGGGACCAGCCCAGCACCGCGAGCGTCTCGTCCAGCACCGGCTCGGCCACCGGCCTGGACCGCGTGGGCACGCTGGTGAGCGTCGCGCGCAGCGTCTCGCCGTCGACGAGGGTGTCCACGGCGATCTCGCCCGCGTTGGTGGCGAAGACCAGTGGCCCGGTCCCGAGCCGCTCGGCCAGGGCCACCGAGGCGGCGATCGTGGCGTGACCGCAGAAGGCCACCTCCGCCGTGGGCGCGAAGTAGCGGACGCGGAAGGCGCGGGCCTCGTCGTCGCGTCCGGTGATGAAGGCGGTCTCGGAGTAGCCGACCTCCGCGGCGATGGCCAGCATCTCGCTGTCGGACAGTCCCGCGGCGTCGAGGACGACGCCGGCGGGATTGCCCCCCTTGGGGTCGTGGGTGAAGGCGGTGTAGCGCAGGATCTCGATGTCGTCCGTCACATCTGCGAACATATCGGGCGCGATGCCGGCCCGGCCCTTCAGGCGGACGCGGGGACGGGCGCGTGCGGCGCCGTGTCCGGCGTCCGGGCGGGAGTCTTGGGCCCGCGACGGCCCCAGGGCATGGCCAGGGCCAGGATCGGCAGGAGCACGATGGAGCACTGGGCCCAGATCGAGTGGAGCTCCCACCAGGTATTGGTGTCGAACTGGGTCATGTAGAGGTAACCGTATCCGGCCCAGAGGGAGACGCCGATGATGGCGGGCCAGGCGAAGCGGGTGGGGCGGGCCACCAGGAACGGCATGAACCACAGCAGGTACTGCGCGCCGAGGCGGGGGGTGGCGACCATGAAGGCGAGCAGCAGGGCGGTGGTGAGGTCGACCGGGTCGGCGCGCCGCCACAGGAAGGCGACCACCAGCAGCGTGATGTAGATCAGCCGCGTGCCGAACGTGGCGATCCCGGCGTCGAGCGTCCAGTCGCCGCCGACCAGGATCGCGCTGTAGCCCCACTCGCCGACGATCGGCCGGATGTCCTGGATCACGCGGATGACCTCGGGGATCTGGCTCAGCGAGGTGCCCGCGAAGACGGGCAGGGTGACCAGGAAGAAGACCGGGGCGACGCCGGTGGCGACGAACGCCACGGCCCGCGCGCGGAAGGTGGGCAGCAGCAGGAGCATGCCGGGGATCAGCCAGATCGGCCAGCTCTTGGCGCACAGGGCCAGGCCCATCAGCAGGCCGGCGAGCAGCGCCCGGCGGAGGGTCTCCTTCTCGCCGGGCTGCGGGGCGAGCGCCCGCCGCACCACGCCGACCGGGCCCAGGGCGTGCCGTACGGCGCCGCCGACGCCGAGGGTCGCGACGCTCCGCCGTACCAGCGCGGCCACGTCGGTCGTGAGGCCCGGCCGGTCGGGGCTGCCGGGGCCGCGGGCGACCACGAACGCGGCCACGCCGAAGACCAGCGCGACCGGCTCGACCTGGCCGTGGACGGAGGCGACGAGGATGGCCAGCGGGTTGCAGGCGTACTGGAAGGCGCGCAGCGAGGCGGTGGCGCCGCCGGCGAGCCTGCCGACCAGCGGGATCAGCGCGATGTCGGCCACCACGGTGACCAGCCGGCCGCCGATCTCCCACGGGATGCCCAGCCAGAGCAGCAGGCCGTACACGTAGGGGATGGTCGGCAGGAAGTGCCAGCCGCCCTCGCTGCCGAGCACGGGGTCCTCACGGTTCAGGATCGCCTCGCCCGCGGGTCTGAAGCTCTCCATGAAGTCGACCGGCTGCCAGGTGTCGATCGCCGAGGTGGTCATGATGAGCACCCGGAACCCGATCCCCACCGCGAGGATGGCAAGCAGGGAGGGCCGCCACCCCTTCCACTGCGCGACCAGAGCGAGCACGACACCTGAGACGAGGACGAGCCCCGTGAGAATTGCGTAATCCATGACGGGTAACAGACTGCCGGAAGCCACGGCCAACCACCCACCCGGTCGTCAAAACGAGACCAGTCTCTCAGCTTTCCTACCCTAGAGTAGTTGAAAAGTCGCATTCCGTGGCGAAAGGGGGCAGAACGTGACAAGGACACCGGCGGACGGGCCCCGCCCGTCCGGCGGCCGGCTGGCCGCGATCTCACCGCGCGGGTGGACCGCCCTGGCGCTGGCCGCGCTCGGCGTGATCTTCATCGCCCAGAACCGCGACCGCGTCCGGATCCAGTGGCTGACGTTCAGCGTGACCTCGCCGCTGTGGACCGCGCTGCTGGCCGTGATGCTGGTCGGCGTGCTCATCGGCCTGCTGCTCCGCCGCCGGCCGTCAAAGCGGAGGTGAACGCCCTGCGGGTGTAGAGCAGCGCGGCCAGGGCCGTCACGGCGAGCAGGACGTAGCCGATCACGTAGGTGCCGGCGGCGGTGTAGACGACGCCCATGACCAGCGGCGGGAAGTAACCGCCCAGGCCGCCGGCCGCGCCCACCAGACCGGTCACGGTGCCCACCCTGGACGGCTCGACGAGCCTGGCGACCAGGGCGAACACGCCGCCGGTGCCGAGGCCGAGGAAGAAGGCCATCAGCACGAAGCAGCCGCCGGCGGGGATCTCCGCGGGCGGGTTGAAGGCCAGGACCAGCGCCATGACGGTGGTCCCCGCGAACGACACCAGCAGCACCCGCACCGGTCCGACCCGGTCGGACAGCACGCCGCCCAGCGGCCGGGCGGCGACGGCGGCGATCGAGAAGCCCGCGTCGCGCAGGCCGGCCCCGGTCTGCGAGAAGCCGTAGACGTTCTGCAGCAGGGTCGGCAGGTAGGTGGAGAAGGCGACGAACCCGCCGAAGGCGACGGCGTAGAGGAACGCGCACTGCCAGGTGGCCCTGAGTTTCACGGCCTCGCGCATGCGGGGCAGCGCCGGAGCGGTGGACGGCTTCCAGGCGGGCGAGTCGCGGCTGAACAGCAGCATGACGACGGCCATCGCCGCCAGTGCGACGGCCATCAGCAGGTGGGTCTGGATCCGGCCGACGGACTCGACCAGGCGGGGGGTGAGGAACGCCGACAGCGCCGTGCCGCCCATGCCCGCGCCGAAGACGCCGGTGGCGAAGCCGCGGCGGGCGGGGGCGTACCAGGCGTTGACGAAGGGGATGCCCACCGCGAACGAGGTGCCCGCGACGCCGAGCAGGAAGCCCCACACCAGCAGCCATCCGTAGGAGTCGACCCAGCCCACGAGGATGACGGGGACGATGCTGACGGCGCAGACGACCGCGAACATCAGCCGCCCGCCGAGCCTGTCGGCGAGCACCCCGACCGGGATCCGGCCGAGGGATCCGACCAGCACCGGGATGGCGACCAGCAGGGAGGTCTGGGTCGGCGACAGGCCGAGCTGCCTGCCGTAGCCCCCGGCGAGCGGGCCGATCAGGTTCCACGCCCAGAAGGTGATCGCGAACGCGGCCGTGGCGAGGACGAGGTTGGCCGTCTGTCCTTTGCGAAGTTCATCCGACATATATACCCCCGAACACCGTAAATATTAACTGTCTGTGATGAACTGGACACATGGCGTCCGATGTCGAGAATCTACTCCTCAGGACAGGCCGGTTCTTCAGAAGGGCACCGGCGAACGACGATCCGCGAACGCTGTATCTGGTCGGGGGCCGCGAGGGCGACTCCTTCTACCGGGACCGCTGGAGCCACGACAAGGTGGTCCGCTCCACGCACGGGGTCAACTGCACCGGCTCGTGCTCGTGGAAGGTCTACGTCAAGGACGGGATCATCACCTGGGAGACCCAGCAGACCGACTATCCGAGCGTCGGTCCGGACCGTCCCGAGTACGAACCGCGCGGCTGCCCCCGGGGTGCGGCCTTCTCCTGGTACACCTACTCCCCCACCCGGGTCCGCTACCCCTACGCGCGCGGGGTGCTGGTGGAGATGTACCGGGAGGCCAGGCGCCGGGGCCTCGACCCGGTCGCCGCCTGGGCGGAGATCACCACCGACCCCGGCAGGCGGCGCGCCTACCAGGCCGTCCGGGGCAGGGGCGGGCTGGTCCGGATCGGCTGGCCCGAGGCGACCGAGATGATCGCCGCCGCGCACGTGCACACGATCAAGACCTACGGCCCGGACCGGGTGGCCGGGTTCTCCCCCATCCCCGCCATGTCGATCCTCTCCCACGCGGCCGGCTCGCGGTTCGTCTCGCTGATCGGCGGGGCCATGCTGTCGTTCTACGACTGGTACGCCGACCTGCCCGTCGCCTCCCCGCAGGTCTTCGGCGACCAGACCGACGTGCCGGAGTCGGCCGACTGGTGGGACGCCGCCTACCTGGTGCTGTGGGGCGCGAACGTGCCGGTCACCAGGACCCCGGACGCGCACTACATGGCCGAGGCCCGCTACCGGGGCCAGAAGGTCGTCGTGGTCTCGCCCGACTACAACGACGCGGCGAAGTTCGCCGACGAATGGCTGGCGATCCGGCCGGGCACCGACGGCGCGCTGGCCATGGCGATGGGCCACGTGATCCTCAGGGAGTTCTTCGTCGAGCGGCAGGTGCCGTACTTCACCGGCTATGTCAAGCGCTTCACCGACCTGCCCTTCCTGGTCAGGCTCCGCGAGCGCGACGGCGCCCACGTGCCGGACAAGTTCCTCACCGCCGCCGACCTGGGCGACACCGGCGAGGGCGCGCGCTGGAAGACGGTCCTGATGGGTGCCGACGGCCGGCCGGCCGTGCCCAACGGCTCGCTCGGCTTCCGCTGGACCGACTCCGGCAAGGGCCGCTGGAACCTCCACCTGGACGTCGACCCGCTGCTGACCCTGTACGGCGGGCAGGCGGTGGCGGTCGACCTGCCCCGCTTCGACGGCGGGGCGGGCGGCGTGCGCCGGGGCGTGCCGGTGCGACGGGTGGGCGAGCACCTGGTGACCACGGTCTTCGACCTCATGCTCGCCCAGTACGGCGTGGCCAGGGGCGGCCTGCCCGGCACGTGGCCCGGCGGCTACGACGACCCGGCCGGGCCGTACACCCCCGCCTGGCAGGAGCCGATCACCTCGGTCCCGGCGGGCCGGGCGGCGCGGATCGCCCGGGAGATGGCGGAGACGGCGGCGAAGACCGAGGGCCGCTTCATGATCGTGCTGGGTGCGGGCACCACGCAGTGGTTCCACGGCGACACGATCTACCGGGCGTTCCTGTCGCTGCTGCTGCTCACCGGCTGCCAGGGCGTCAACGGCGGCGGCTGGGCGCACTACGTCGGCCAGGAGAAGTGCCGGCCGCTGGCCGGCTGGGCGCAGCTCGCGGGCGGGCTCGACTGGTCCCGGCCGCCGAGGCAGGTGCCGGGCACGCCGTACTGGTACCTGCACACCGACCAGTGGCGCTACGACCGCTTCGACGCCGGGGAGCTGTGCTCGCCGCTGGGGCCGGGCGAGTTCGCCGGCCTGCACACCGCCGACCTGGTGGCGCAGGCGGTGCGCAACGGCTGGATGCCGATGGCGCCCGCCTTCGACCGCAACCCGCTGGAGCTGGGCGAGGCCGAGGACCCGGTGGAGTTCACCCGCCGGGAGCTGCGGGAGGGCAGGCTGAGGTTCGCGGCCGAGAGCCCGGACGATCCGCGCAACTGGCCGAGGGTGCTCACGGTGTGGCGCTCGAACCTGCTCGGCTCCTCGGCCAAGGGCAACGAATACTTCCTGCACCACCTGCTGGGCGCCGGCTCCAACCTGCCGGCCCCCGACCCGGACGCCCCGCACGGCAAGCTCGACCTGCTGCTGTCGCTGGACTTCCGCATGACGTCCACGACGCTGTTCTCCGACATCGTCCTGCCGGCCGCGACCTGGTACGAGAAGCACGACCTGTCATCGACCGACATGCACCCGTTCGTGCACGCCTTCAACCCGGCGATCGACCCGCCCTGGGAGACGAAGACCGACTTCGACGCCTTCCACGCCATCGCGGCCCGCTTCTCGGAACTGGCCGCCGAGCATCTGGGGGTGCGCCGGGACGTGGTGGTCGTCACCCCCCAGCACGACACGCCGGGAGAGACCGCGCAGCCCGGCGGCCGCCCGCCGGACGGGCCGGTCGTGCCGGACCTGGCCGTGGTGGAGCGCGACTACGGCGCCGTCGCGGCGAAGATGGCCGCGCTCGGGCCGCTCACCGAGAAGCTGGGGCTGCCGGTCAAGGGGGTGGTCTTCAGGCCCGACGCCGAGGTGGCCTGGCTCGGGCGGAGCAACGGGCTGGCCCGCGACGGGGTCGCCCGGGGACGCCCGCTGCTGGACACCGGGGCCAGGGCGTGCGAGGCGGTCCTGGCGCTGTCGGGCGTCAGCAACGGCCGGCTGGCGGCGCAGGGCTTCGCCCAGCTGTCGGAGCGGACCGGGACCGACCTGTCGGGGCTGGCCCACGACGGCCACCGGATCGTCTTCTCCGACACCCAGGCCCGGCCGGTCCACGTCGCCTCCAGCCCGGAGTGGTCGGGCAAGGAGGCGCACGACCGGCGCTACTCGCCCTTCACCATCAACGTCGAGCACGGCAAGCCCTGGCACACGCTCACCGGGCGCATGCACTTCTTCCTCGACCACGACTGGATGCACGAGTACGGCGAGGCCCTGCCGGTCTACCGACCGCCGCTGGACATCGTGGCACTGTTCGGCGAGGACGAGCAGGTGCGGGACGGGATCGTGGTCCGCTACCTCACCCCGCACTCCAAGTGGTCGATCCACTCCGAGTATCAGGACAACCTGCTCATGCTGACCCTCTCGCGGGGCGGTCCGACGATCTGGATGTCGGTCGAGGACGCCGCGGCGGCCGGGGTGGCCGACAACGACTGGGTCGAGGCGGCCAACCGCAACGGCGTGGTCGTGGCCAGGGCGGTCGTGTCGCACCGGATGCCCGCCGGGACCGTGTACATGTACCACGTGCAGGAGCGCGTGGTGGACGTGCCGCTCTCGGAGCGGACGGGCCGCCGCGGCGGCATCCACAACTCGCTGACCCGGGTGCTGATCAAACCGACGCACATGATCGGCGCGTACGGGCAGCTCTCGTACGCCTTCAACTACCTCGGTCCCACCGGCAACCAGCGCGACGAGATCACCGTCATCCGCCGCCGCTCGCAGGAGGTCGACTACTGATGCGTGTCATGGCCCAGATCGCCATGGTGATGAACCTCGACAAGTGCATCGGGTGCCACACCTGCTCGGTCACCTGCAAGCAGACGTGGACCAACCGGAGCGGCGTGGAGTACGTCTGGTTCAACAACGTCGAGACGAGGCCGGGACTGGGCTACCCGCGCCGCTACCAGGACCAGGAGAAGTGGCGGGGCGGCTGGGAGCTCGACCGTAAGGGGCGGCTGACGCTCAAGTCCGGCGGCCGGCTGCGCAGGCTGCTGAGCATCTTCGCCAACCCGATCATGCCGTCCATCCAGGACTACTACGAGCCCTGGACCTACGACTACGAGAACCTGACCTCGGCGCCGCTGTCGGCCGACACCCCGGTGGCCCCGCCGCGCTCGCTGATCAGCAACGAGCCGATGGCCGTGCGGTGGGGCGCGAACTGGGACGACGACCTCGGCGGGGGCCCCGCGCTGGCGGCCCGGGACCCGGTGGTGGAGCGGATCGGCGACCGGGTGCGGCTCGACTTCGAACGGGCCTTCATGTTCTACCTCCCCCGGATCTGCGAGCACTGCATCAACCCGGCGTGCGTCGCGGCCTGCCCCTCGGGGGCGTTGTACAAGCGCACGGAGGACGGGATCGTCCTGGTGGACCAGGACCGGTGCCGGGGCTGGCGGATGTGCGTCACCGGGTGCCCGTACAAGAAGGTCTACTTCAACCACCGGACCGGCAAGGCCGAGAAGTGCACGTTCTGCTATCCCCGGGTGGAGGTCGGGCTGCCGACGGTCTGCTCGGAGACGTGCGTGGGGCGGCTCCGCTATCTCGGGGTGCTCCTCTACGACGCCGACCAGGTCACCGCGGCCGCCTCCGTGCCCGACGACCGGGACCTGTACGAGGCGCAGCTGTCGCTGTTCCTCGACCCCCGGGACCCGGCGGTGGCCGAGGCCGCGACGCGCTCGGGCATCCCCGACGACTGGCTGGAGGCCGCCAGGAGGTCACCGGTCCACGACCTGATCATGAAGTACCGGATCGCGCTGCCGCTGCACCCGGAGTTCCGCACGATGCCGATGGTCTGGTACGTGCCGCCGCTGTCGCCCGTGGTCGACGCGCTGGCCGGCAGCGGGCACGACGGCGAGGACGCCGGCAACCTGTTCGGCGCGATCGAGACTCTGCGCATCCCCGTGGAGTATCTCGCCGAGCTCTTCACCGCCGGGGACCCGGCGCCGGTGACGGCCTCGCTGCGGCGGCTGGCCGCGATGCGCTCCCACATGCGCCGGATCAACCTCGGCGAGGAGCCCGACCCGTCGATCGGCGCGCGCGCCGGGCTGACCGGCGAGGACATCGACGGCATGTACCGGCTGCTGGCCCTGGCCAGGTACGAGGACCGTTACGTGATCCCGACGGCCTACGCCACCCGGCCCGGGTCGGTCGAGGAGATCGGCTGCAGCCTCGACTACGAGGGCGGCCCCGGCATGACGGGCCCGTTCGGCGAGACCTCCGGGCAGCCGGTGCCGGTGTCGGTCGAGAGCTTCCACTCGCTCAGGCAGCGCCAGACGAGCGAGGAGGTCACCCACGAACGCGTCAACCTCCTCAACTGGGACGGAAAGGGCGTCCCCGAGGGCATGTTCCCCAAGAGGGAGGACCGATGAGCGGCCACCCGGCCGGTCACGGAGCGGACCGCGTGGTGTGGCAGGCCGCCGCGCACCTGCTCGCCTACCCGGACGAGGACTTCTGGGCGCGGCTGCCGCTGGTCCGCCAGGCGGCGGGCGCCCGCTTCGGACCGTTCCTGGACCACCTCGCACGGGTGGACCGGGGCGGGCTGGCCGCGCACTACGTGGAGACCTTCGACTTCAGGCGCCGCTGCTGTCTCTACCTGACCTACTACGTCGACGGGGACACCCGGCGGCGGGGCGAGTCGCTGGCGGCGTTGAAGGTCCGTTACCGGGCCGGCGGGTGGGAGCTGTGCGGCGACGAACTGCCCGACTACCTGCCCGTGGTGCTGGAGTTCGCCGCGCTCGCCCCGGACGGGGCCGCGATCCTGCGGGACAACCGGGCCGGGCTGGAGCTGCTCCGGCTGGCGCTGCGCGAGTGCGCCTCGCCGTACGGGTCGGTGATCGACGCCGTGTGCGCCACGCTCCCGCCGCTCAGCGGCGCCGAGCGGGCGCTGGTGGCCCGGCTGGCCGGCCAGGGACCGCCGGCGGAGTCCGTGGGGGTCGACAGGTGAGCGGGCCCGCGAGGCGCGTGGGGCCGGCGGGCGCACCGGGGAGGGGGCGCGGATGAGCTGGACGGAGATCGCATTCTGGGTGGTGGCGCCGTATCTGACGCTGGTGCTCCTGGTCGGCGGGCTGATCTGGCGCCACCGCTACGACAGGTTCGGCTGGACCACCCGCTCCTCGGAGCTGTACGAGAGCCGGCTGCTGCGGATCGGCAGCCCGCTGTTCCACTTCGGGCTGCTGTTCGTGATCATCGGCCACGTGTTCGGGCTGGTGATCCCGGAGAGCTGGACCAGCGCGGCGGGGCTGAGCGAGGCGGCCTACCACGCGGCCGCGCTGGCCGTGGGGGGCGTCGCGGGGTTCTGCACGCTGGCCGGGATCGCCCTGCTGATCTACCGCCGCCGCACCACCGGACCGGTCTTCATGGCCACCACGAAGAACGACAAGATGATGTACGTCGTGCTGGTCGCCGCGCTGCTCGCCGGGCTGATGACCACGGTGCTCAGCGCCGCCTTCCAGGCCCACGACTACCGCCGGACGGTCTCCCCGTGGTTCCGTGGGATCTTCTACCTGCAGCCCGACGCCGGGGCCATGGTCCGCGCACCGTGGACCTTCAAACTGCACACGCTGGTCGGCATGCTGCTGATCGCGCTGTTCCCCTTCACCCGCCTGGTCCACGCCTTCGCCGCCCCGGTGGGCTACCTGTTCCGCCCCTATGTGGTCTACCGCAGCCGCGCCGCGACCGACCGCCAGGCCGTGCGGGCTCCTCGACCGGGATGGGACCGGTGAGCGAGGAGGGGCCGGTGCGCGGTCCTGGCGGCCGGGGGCGGAACGCCCGCGGCGACGTCCGGGGTCGTGCGCTCAGCAGCTCAGGTTGCCGCCGGGGGTGGTGCCGAGGATCTGGACGAACCGCTGGTAGGCGTTGATCCGGCTCTGTACCTGCGCGGGGTTCCTGCCGTTGCACTCCAGGGCGCCGTTGATGCTGCGGATCGTCTCGCCGAAGCCGGCGCCGTTGACCATCGCGTTGTGCGGTGTCATCGTGCCGGGGCCGTTCTGGGTCATCCAGTACCAGATGCCGGTCTTCCAGGCCACCGCCGGGTCGTTCTGCACCAGGTTGGGGTTGCGGAGCAGGTCGATGCCGAGCGCGTCGCCCGCCGCCTTGTAGTTGAAGTTCCAGCTCAGCTGGATCGGGCCGCGCCCGTAGTAGGCCGCCTGGCCGGCGGGGCAGCCGTAGGGCTGGCTCGCGTCGCAGTAGTGCGGATAGTTCGCGGTGTTCTGCTCGACGATGTGGACCAGGCCGCCGGTCTCGTGGTTGACGTTGGCCAGGAAGGCCGCCGCCTCCTGCTTCTTGACGGTGTCGCTGCCCGTCCTCGCGAAGCCGGGGTAGGCGTTCAGCGCCGCGACCAGGCCGTTGTAGGTGTAGAAGGGGTTGCGGCTCGGGAACATCTGGTCGAACTGCGCCTGGCTCACCACGAAGCCCGAGGAGGGCGGGTCGGTCGGCGGCGTGGTGGGACCGCAGGGGTGCGGCTCCCAGTACCACGTGCTGATGACCGGGTCGTAGCCGGGATTGTCGTGCTCGGCCCGGTAGAACTTGCCGTCGGTGTACTTG
The DNA here is from genome assembly GCF_030811595.1 of Streptosporangium brasiliense. Lineage (NCBI taxonomy): Bacteria > Bacillati > Actinomycetota > Actinomycetes > Streptosporangiales > Streptosporangiaceae > Streptosporangium > Streptosporangium brasiliense. The sequence continues at coordinate 277,556 of NZ_JAUSRB010000001.1, read as the reverse complement.
ACGATGTCACCGGTGACGTACGGCCGTCCGGCCACCCAGTTCGGGTAGGAGCAGCCCGGTCCGGAGGTGGGCGTCGGGGTGGGGGTGGTGCCGCCGCACGTCCCCTGGTCCGCCCAGACGTCGGCGGTGCCCGGGACCTCGTTCTGGGTCCACCACTTCGCCGACCAGTTGTGACCGTTGTGGGAGGCGACGGCGCCGCCGGTGTACACGGCCCCGGAGTTCCACGGGGTGGCGCAGCTCGCGGCGGAGGCGGAGGACATCGGTACGACGACCGCGAGCACGCCCGCGACCGCCAGTGCGGCCAGTGCCGCCATGATGCGGTTTCTCGACATTCGATCACTCCTTCGCGCGGTGGGGGCCGCGCAGGTGGAAGGTGACCTCGCCGCCGGGAGTCCGTCTCTCCCGGCGGCGAGGGGCTCTCAGCCCAGGCCGTTGAGGTAGGCCCGGTGGCTGCGGGAGAACTCGAAGGAGTTGTACTTGTCCCAGTTGATCGACCAGGTCATCAGGCCGCGCAGGTTCGGGTAGACGCCGCGCGGCTTGTACGGCCCGCAGTTGGTGCCCTTGGCCAGGCAGTCGAAGGCCTTCTGGACCTCGGCCACCGTGGTGAAGCCGTTGCCCGCGTAGGCCGCGGCGGGCAGGCCGATGGCGACCTGCTCCGGGCGCAGGGCGGGGAAGACGTTGCCGGGGTTGCCGGCGATCGGGAAGCCCGCCAGGAGCATGTCGGTCATGGCCACGTGGAAGTCGTGGGTGCCCATGGTGTGGTACTGGTTGTCGAGCCCGGTGATCGGCCCGGAGTTGTAGTCCTGGACGTGCAGCAGGGTCAGGTCGTCCCGCATCGCGTGGATGACGGGGAGGTAGGACCCGGCCCGCTGGTCGGCCGAGCCGTTCGCGCCGGGGCCGTAGAACTGGTAGCCGAGCTGGACGAAGAAGGTCTCCGGGGCCATGGTCAGCACGAACTTGGCGCCGTATCTGGCCTTGAGGGTCTTCAGCGCCGAGATCAGGTTGACGATGACCGGGGTGGTCGGGGCGGCGAGGTTGGTGTCGCCCGGGTTGAGGTAGAGCGAGTGGCCCTCGAAGTCGATGTCCAGCCCGTCGAGGCCGTACCTGTCGATGATGGCGCTCACCGACTGGACGAACTTGTCGCGCGCGGCCGTGGTGGTGAGCTGGACCTGGCCGTTCTGGCCGCCGATCGAGATCAGCACCTTCTTGCCGAGCGCCTGCTTGGCCCGGATCCCGGCGATGAAGTCGGCCTCCGGCTCGACGCCGGGGCACTCGGCGGCCGGGCACTGCTGGAAGCGGATGTCGCCGGAGGTCACCGAGGTCGGCTCGCCGAAGGCGAGGTTGATGATGTCCCACTCGTTCGGCACGTCGGCCATCCGGATGTAGCCGGAGCCGTTGGCGAACGAGGCGTGCAGGTAGCCGACCAGCACCCGCCTGGGCAGGTCGCCCGAGCCGCCGCCGACCGTGGCGGAGACCTGGCCGGACCTGGCCGACTCGCCCGCCGCGTTGACGGCGCTCACCTGGTAGGTGTGGACGCCCGCGCCGGGGCGGTCGGTGTAGGTGGTGGTGGCCGGCGAGCCGACCTTGGCACCGTCGCGGTAGACGTTGTAGCCGGTCGCGTTCGAGGAGGCGCTCCAGCGCAGCGTGACGTCCGCGCCGCTGACCGTGACGGTCAGCCCGGCCGGGGTGGCCGGGGGCGGCGGGGTGTCGTTGCCGACCGTCACCGAGACCTGGTTGGACCTGGCCGACTCGCCCGCCGCGTTGACGGCGCTCACCTGGTAGGTGTAGCTGCCCGGGCCGGGGTTCTCGGCGTGGGTCGTGCCGGTGACCGTGGCGACCTTGGCGCCGTCGCGGTAGACGTTGTAGCCGGTCGCCCCGGCGGAGGCGGTCCAGTTCAGGGTGGCGGTGGTGACGTTGCCCGTGCCGGTCAGGCCGGTGGGCGCCGCGGGGGGCTGTCCCTGGCCGGGCGGGCCGTCCAGGACGACGTCGTCGGCCTGGTAGGCGCCCTGGCCGTACCAGCCGTTGACGTGGATCGTCACCGACGTGGTCGCGGCGCCCGTGGTGAACGCCCTGCTCAGCTGGGAGTAGGCCGACGGCGACGACGTCCACGTGCTCTGGTCCGTCGTCCCGGTGCCGCTCACCCCCAGGAACACGTAACCGCCCCGCACCCACGCCGACAGCGAGTACGACGAGGACGGCTTCACGCTCACCGTCTGCTGACAGCGCGCGGTGTCACTGCCGGCCGGCGTCGCCTGCAGCGCCTTCGACCCGCCGTGCACCGGTGACGACACCGCCGTGGCACCCGAGGACGCCGAACACGTCCACCCCGCCAGGTCGCTCTCGAATCCCGGATTCGACGCGATGTTGGCGGCGTGGGCGGGCGACGCGGCGAGCATCGTCCCGCTCAGCGCCAGTACGGCCGCCGCCGCGAGTTTCCTGAGGTTCAACCGAAGATTCATGACCTGCCTCGTGAGGCTGAGTAGGGGTGTCACGGTGGCGGGGCCCGCACCCCGGTCACGGGGTGCGGGCCGGGCCGGCTAGAAGCCGGCGGTGATCTTGGTGAACTCCCAGTCGGCCTGGGCGATGCCGCTGCAGTTCTCCTGGACGCCGCCGCCGGGGCAGGGGCGGTCACGGTTGACCGACCAGAACGCGAAGCGGGTCAGGCCCTTGGACTTGGCCCAGTCGCGGATCTGCGTCCACTGCGCCGGAGAGGTCTGCTCCTGCTGGTCGGACAGGCCGTTCATGCCGGAGATGCCCATCCGCGCGTAGGCCTGGGCGTCGGTCCAGCCGTTGGCCGACTTGAGGGCGTTCTTCAGGCCCTCGGAGGCGTTGATCGTGCTCTGGTACATGTTGGCGCCGCCGCCGAAGTCGAACGGCATGATCGTGTAGTTGTCGATCGGCACGGCGAGCGCCTTGGCCTGGTTGATCAGGCGGATGCCGGGGGCCGTCGGGCCGCTGGTCGAGGTGCCGAAGGTGACGACGACCTTGACGTTCGGGTTGTTGGCCTTGACGATCTTCAGGCCGTTGAGGATCCGGTCCTGCACGGTGTAGTTCTCGAACTCGTCGGTGTTCTCGATGTCGAAGTCGACCACCGCCGGGCCGACGGCGTTGATGACCTGCTGCACGGCGCCGGCGAAGGCGGCCGGGGTGGAGCAGTTCGGGCCGAGCTTGTTGCCCTGCCAGCCGCCGAAGGAGATCTGCACGCTGCCGCCGGCGGCCTTGATCTGGTTGATGGCCGCCTGGTCGGCGCCGCCGGTCAGCGGGCGCTGCCCGTCCCAGGCCGGGTTGCAGCCGCCGCTGGACAGGATGAACGCCATGGTGAAGGACTTGATGCCGGTCGCGTTCATCACCGTGACCGGGCTGGGCGGGTTGCCCCAGCCGGTGTAGAGGTACGGCGCGCCGTCCATCTTGCCGCCGGGGTTCGGGCAGCCGGTGGTGGTGCCGGTGACCTGGGCGCTGGGGGCGGACTCGCCGACGGAGTTGTAGGCCCTGACCGTGTAGGTGTGCGCCTCGCACGTGCCCAGGCCGGAGACCGTGGCGGTGGTGCCGGTGACCTGGGCGCGCTGGGTGGTGCCCTCGTAGACGCGGTAGCCGGTCACGGTGCCGGACGACGCGCCCCACGCCAGGGAGAGGCTGCCGTCGGTCGAGCCGGTGACCGACGGGGCGCCGGGCTGGCCGGGCGTGCCGTTGCCGGAGGTGGTGGCGGTGACCGGGCCGCCGACGCCGGAGAGGTTCCCGGCGGCGTCGCGGGCGCGGACGGTGTAGGTGTAGCTGGTCGAGGCGGCCAGCCCGGAGTCGGTGTAGGAGGTGCCGGTGGCGGTGGTCACCAGGGTCGAGCCCCGGTAGACGTTGTAGCCGGTGACGCCGACGTTGTCGGTGGAGGCGTCCCAGGCCAGCGAGACGCTCGACGAGCTCGTGCCGGTCACCCGGAGGTTGCCGGGCACGCTGGGCGGCGTGGGGTCACCGCCACCGGTGGCCACCTTCCACAGGGCGGGGACGTTGGACGGCTCCCAGCCGGGCAGGGAGGTGTGGCCCTGGATGCATTCGTAGTCGACGCCGTTGTAGGTCACCTGGGCGCCGACGGCATAGGCCGTCCACGCCTGCCACTGGGGGGCGGCGAACACGGCGGCCGCCTGGGGCGCGGCGTTCGCGGCGGCGGTGAGCCCGGTGAAGGTCATCGCCAGGGCGGCGAGTACGGCGAAGGCCATGCGACGTAATCTCATGCGCATTCCTAGGGGAGAGTCGCGAGATGCGGCTTGACGGTCCTGGAGAAGTTCCAGTTGTTCGAGGCGTCCCAGTTGATCGACCAGGTCATCGCGCCCCGGATCCCGGGATAGGCGCGCGGCGGCACGAAGCTGCCGCAGCCGGTCCGGGTGGCCAGGCAGGTCAGTGCCTGGTTCACCAGGGAGGGGGCGACGATCCCGCCGCCGGCCGCGCCGGGTCCGGCGGGCAGGCCGAGCGCCACCTGGTCGGGGCGCAGGCCGTTCTCCAACTGGATGCAGGCCAGCGCGGTCATGAAGTTGACCGTGCCCTGCGAGTAGGCGGCCATCTGGTCGCAGCCGAGCATCGAGCCGGAGTTGTAGAACTGGGTGTGGACGACCGTGAGGATGTCCTTGATGTTCAGCGCGAGCTTGAAGTACTCCGCGCCGGTGGACTGCATGTCGATGGTCTGCGGGGCCATCGTGATGATCAGGCCCGCGCCCGCCTTGGCGCGCAGCGCCCGCAGCGCCTGGCCCATGTAGGTGGCGTTGAGGCCGTTCTCCAGGTCGATGTCCACGCCGTCGAAGCCGTAGTTCTGCATCAGGGCGTGGACGGAGTCGGCGAACTTCGTCGCCGCGGCGGCGCTGGCCACCTGCACGCGGCCGAGCTCGCCGCCGACCGAGAGGATGACCTTCTTGCCACGCGAGTGGAGCGTCTGCACGTCGGCCTTGAACTGGGCGTCGGTGTAGCCGCCGAGGGAGGCCGACAGGCCGGGGTCGACGCCGAAGACGACCTCGCCGGGGGTGGTGGTGGACTCACCGAAGGCGATCGCGACCAGGTCGTACTCGTTGGGCACCGCCGACAGCTTGAGCTCGACGGCCGGGTTGTCGAAGTTGTGCCAGTAGCCGGTGAGGAAGTGCTTGGGCAGCGGGTTGTCGGGGCAGCCGGTCGTGGTGGCGCTCGCCGGGTCGCTCCTGGGACCCTCACCCGTGCCGTTGTAGGCCGCGACGGTGTAGGTGTGCGCCTCGCACACCCCCAGACCGGAGACCGTCGCCGTCGTGCCGGTCACCGTGGCCTTCAACACCGCGCCCTCATACACCCGGTAACCGGTCACCGTGCCGCTGGAGGCCCCCCACGACAGCGCGACACTGTTCGCCCCGCCCGTCGCCGTCACCGCACCCGGCTTGCCGGGGACCCCGGTGGTGCAGCCGGTCGTGGTGGCGCTCGCCGGGTCGCTCCTGGGACCCTCACCCGTGCCGTTGTAGGCCGCGACGGTGTAGGTGTGCGCCTCGCACACCCCCAGACCGGAGACCGTCGCCGTCGTGCCGGTCACCGTGGCCTTCAACACCGCGCCCTCATACACCCGGTAACCGGTCACCGTGCCGCTGGAGGCCCCCCACGACAGCGCGACACTGTTCGCCCCGCCCGTCGCCGTCACCGCACCCGGCTTGCCGGGCGCGGTCTCCCCGCTCCCGCCGCAGTCGGCGCCGTTGAGCTTGCAGCCGGTCGGTACGGCGGCCGCCCCGCCGGGGGTGCCGAGGAAGCCGAAGCTGACGCTGCCGCCGGCCGGGACGCTGCCGTTCCAGCCGACGTTGGCGAAGGTGAAGTGCTGGCCGCTGCGGGTCAGCGTGGCGTCCCAGAAGGATCCGACGCTCACCCCCGCCGGGAGGTCGAACTCGACCTTCCAGCTCGTCAGGGCCGTGGTGGAGTCGTTCTTGATCGTGTATTTGCCCTCGAAGCCGGAGCCCCAGTCGCCGACCTTGACGAAGGTGGCGGAGGCCGAGGCGGCCTGGGCGGGGACCGCGGCCATCATCGCCAGGATGAGGGCCGCCACGGCGACGAGAGATCGAGCGATGACGCGAAATTTCACGTTAACCTCATGGATTCGGTGGGGGGTGGCCGTACGGCTCGCACCCCCTGGGGGGTGCTCCTCGGGGAGAACGAGGAGGCGAGGCGCGAGCCGTACGGCGGGTAGGGCACGGTCCCGGCCCCGCAGGAAGGGCGGGAGCGCGCCGTGGATCAGCGCGGCCGTGCCCGGCGCGGTGGTGAGGGGCCGCCGGCACCGGTCCCCTCGGGACATCGCCCCGGACGGGTCGCCGGCCCTATGTGCCCGCCCGTCCCGGCGGCGGGGCGGGGACGGCGGAGACGCCCGCGGCGCCGGCTCCATTTGGTGGGAGTGGCGCGGGAAGGGGGCTTGCTGGGGCAGTCAGGACAAGTAAGGGGAGGGCGCGCCGCATGATCGCTCCCATCAGAGGGGAACTCGGGGGGATGAGGCGTCCGGACGGTCGGACTTCAGGCAGTGACGACTGCCGTTGTTGGGTTTCCGCAGCTTGCAATCCGGTCGGTCGGCGGCGGACGGGCCATGGAGGCTCCCCTTGGACATTTCTTTTAGGAAAGTTTCCTAAGAGTTGTCGCGATCGTAGCCTTGACAGACTTTCCCCACAAGGCCCAAAAACTCCAGGTTTCAACGACCCAGCTAGGCACGTTCCAGCCCCCGGGCAAGCGGCGCCGCAGGGGGCGGCGACGACGGCGGAGGCCCCGCACGGCCCGCCCGCCGCAGGGGGGCCTCCGCCGCGCCGGACGTCAGACCATGGCCTCCGACAGGGGCTTGCGGACCAGGTCGGGGACCTCGGCGTCGTCGGCCGCGTAGCCGATCGGGAACAGGATGTAGGGCCGCTCGTTGCCCGGACGCCCGCAGATGTCGGTCAGGAACGCCATCGGGTTCGGGGTGTGGGTCAGCGTGGACAGGCCCATCGCGTGCAGGGCGGCGATGAAGAACCCGCAGGCGATGCCGACGCTCTCGTTGACGTAGTAGTGCTTGACCCTGGCGCCGTCGGGACGCACGCCGTACTTCTCCGCGAAGCAGACCACCAGCCACGGCACCGTTTCGAGATAGCCCTTGTCCGAACCGGTCTCCAGGTGGGCCAGGGCCGCGCGCCACTCGGGGGTCAGCCGCCCGCCCTCGTAGTTCTGCCGCTCCTCGACCTCGGCCGCCTCCCTGATCCGCTTCTTCGTCTCCGGGTCGCCGATCACCACGAACTTCCACGGCTGCTGGTGGGCCCCCGAGGGCGCGGTGTTGGCCGTCCGGACGGCCAGCTCGACGCACTCGCGCGGCACCGGCTCGTCGCTGAAGAACCGCACGCTCCGGCGCAGGTCCATGTGCTCGTAGAACTCCCGGCCCCGCGTCACCATCTCGCCCTCGGGGTAGCGCACGGGCCGGTACGGGATGAACGGATGGGAATGCTCCCGTGCCACGATCGCCTCCATAGTTGACATATATGCAGGCGTAGTCTGAATCGCAGCCATAAGCGGGGCAACAGCGCGGCCGATCCGCTGGCAGATTGCCAGTACCAGGTACGGACCGCACTCCGGAGGTGGACAGATTGGCAGCTCGGAGGGACGGCCTGGACGGACTCGACCGCAAGGTGCTCCAGCTGATCAGGGAGCGCCCCCGGACCGGCCTGCTGGAGATCTCCCGCCTCCTCGGCGTCGCCCGGGGCACCGTCCAGGCCCGCCTGGACCGGATGGTCGCCGACGGCGTGATCACCGACTTCGGCCCCAACCTGTCGCCGCGCGCCCTGGGCTACCCGGTGCAGGCCTTCACCACCCTTGAGGTGGAGCAGATCTCCCGCGCCGACATCTCCACCGCCCTCGCGGCCATCCCCGAGGTCCTCGAAGCCCACATCGTCACCGGCCCCGGCGACGTCTGGTGCCGCATCGCCGGACGCGACCACGAGCACATCCAGCAGATCATCGACCAGACCCTGGCCATCCCCGGAGTACGGCGGAGCAGCACGGTGATCACCCTGTCCACCGTGGTCCCCCACCGGGTCCAGCCGCTGGCCGACGGCCGCTGAACCGGGCCCGCCGGCGGGACGGCGGACGCGGTCGCCGGCGGGCCCGGCCGTCGACGCGGCGGCCGGTCCGTCGTCGCGAGGGCCGGTCCGTCGACGCGGGGCCGTCCCGGGTCAGGGCAGTGAGGCGGGCAGCCCGAAGGACGCGAAGTGGTCGGCGCCGACGAACGAGGTGATCTCGGCGATCCGCTCGCCGCGCAGGGTCAGCACGTTGATCGACCAGCCGAGGTGCGCGCCGGCGCCGTCGTTCCAGAGGTAGCAGCCCACGCCGGGCTGGCCGTTCGCGCTGGTCGGCAGGTGCCGCCAGTTCCCGCATCTGGTCAGCGGGATCTGCACGGCGAAGTCGGTGACGGCCCTGAGGCCGTGGTACCAGTGCCCCAGCGGCGGCATCGACCAGGTGACGTCCTCGGTGAGCAGCGCGACCAGGGCGTCGGCGTCGCCGCGTTCCAGCGCGGCGGAGTAGCCGGCGACGATCTCCCGCACCCGGGCGTCGTCGATCCGGCGCAGCGTCTGCTGCTGGGTGACGGAGGGGATCTTCTCCGCCACGACCTTGCGGGCCCGGGCCAGGGCGGAGTTCACCGACATGGTCGAGGTGCTCATCATGGTGGCGATCTCGGCGGCGGAGAAGCCGAGGACCTCGAACAGCAGCAGCGCCGCCCGCTGGTTGCCCGGCAGGTGCTGCAGCGCCGCGACGAAGGCCAGTTCGACGGCCTCGCGCTGCTCGTAGCGCGCGCCCGGACCGGCCGGACCGTCACCGAGGCCCGCGTCGGGGTAGGGCCCCAGCCAGGCGACCTCGACCAGCGGGACGTCGCCGACCACGGCGCGGTCGCTGGAGGGGCCGAGGTCGACCGGCAGGGCCCGCCTGCCACGGGTCTCGATGGTGTCCAGACAGGTGCGGGTGGCCACGGTGTAGAGCCACGAGCGCAGCGAGCTGCGCCCCTCGAAGCGCGCGAGCCCCCGCCAGGCCCGCAGCAGGGCGTCCTGCAGGGCGTCGTCGGCGTCGTGGGTGGAGCCGAGCATGCGGTAGCAGTGGGCGTGCAGCTCCCGTCGCAGCGGCTGGACCAGGCGGGTGAAGGCGGCGTCGTCCCCGTCGCGCGCCCGGGCCAGGTCGGGATCCTGGGCGCCCTCCGCGGCCGGGCCGGCGGTCCGTGCGGAAAAAACTTCGCTCACGAGCGACGATTCTGCCCCACGGCGGGAGTCCCTTCTCCGACCGAGCACCGCAGCACCGTCGCAGGAGATTCCGATGAACCGCACGACGACCGTCACCTCCGGCTCCCTCAAGGTCCCGGGCGCCACGCTGTACTACGAGGTGCGGGGCCAGGGCCCCCTCGTGGTGCTCGTCGGCGCCCCGATGAACGCCACGTTCTTCGCGCCGCTGGCCGACCTGCTCGCCGCCGACCACACCGTGCTCACCACCGACCCGCGGGGCCTCAACCGCAGCCCCCTCGACGACCCCGACCAGGACTCGACCCCGGAGATGCGCGCCGACGACCTCTCCCGGCTCCTGACCCACCTCGACGCCGGCCCGGCCGCGGTCTTCGGCTCCAGCGGCGGCGCCGTCAGCGCGCTGGCGCTCGCCGTCGCCCATCCCGGGCAGGTGCACACCGTGATCGCGCACGAGCCCCCGCTCAACCGCCTGCTCGACGACCGGGAGGAGCGCGACGCCGCGGTCGAGGACATCATCGCCACCTACGTCTCCGGCGACGTCGCGGGCGCCTGGGCCAAGTTCATGGTCAACGCCAACATCGTGATGCCCGAGTCCGAGGAGTCCGGCGCGCCCGTGGCGGCGCCGGACGAGCCCGATCCGCAGCAGGTCGCCGACGAGCGCTTCTGGTTCCTGCACGAGATGCGCGCGACCACCCGCTGGGAGCCCGACATCGCCGCCCTGCGCGCCGGGCCGACCCGCGTCGTGGTCGGCGTCGGCGTCGAGTCGGCCGGCCAGCTCTGCGACCGCACGTCGGCCGCGCTCGCCGCGGCGCTCGGCACGGCGCCGACGGCCTTCCCCGGCGGCCACATCGCCTTCTCCGACGACCCCGACGGATTCGCCCCCCGGCTGCGCGCGGTCCTGCACGGCGGCTGAGCCACGGCGCCGCGAGCGCGGCGCGGGCCGTCGGAGCCCCGCCTGGCCTGACCGGCCAGGCGGGTGAACCGGGGAGGTCGGCCGGCCCGGGTCGCCTGGTGGGGCAGATGGCGGTCGCGGGCACCGGCCGGACCCCGTGTCCGCCATGGGGAGTACCGTGATACGGATCCCGTAACGCCCCCTGGAGCACCACTATGTTCTTCGGCATAACCGATATATGGACCTATGTCACCGGCGCCTTCTTCATCATCCTGCTGCCGGGCCCCAACTCCCTCTACGTTCTCACCACCGCCGCGCAGCGCGGGGTACGGCAGGGCTACCGGGGTGCGATGGGGGTCTTCCTCGGCGACACCATCCTGATGGCGCTCGCCGCCGCCGGGGCCGCCTCGCTCCTGCGGTCGACGCCGATCCTGTTCAACGTCGTCAAATACATCGGAGCCGCCTACCTGGCGTGGATGGGGCTGCAGATGCTGCGGGGGGCCTGGCGCTCCTGGCGGGCGGGCGGGACCGCCGAGTCCGTCGCGGCGGCGGAGCCGAGCGCGGACAACCCCTTCCGCAAGGCCCTGGTGATCAGCCTGATGAACCCGAAGGCGATCCTGTTCTTCATCGCGTTCTTCATCAACTTCGTGGACCCCGGCTACGGCACGCCCGCGCTGTCGTTCCTGATCCTGGGCGCGATCTGCCAGCTGTTCAGCGTGCTGTACCTGTCGATGCTGATCTTCGGCGGGACCTACCTGGCCCACCAGTTCCGGGCCCGCCGCAAGCTGTCGGCCGGGCTGACCTCGGGGGTGGGCGCGCTGTTCATCGGCTTCGGCGCGCGGCTCGCTACCGCGACGCTTGGTTGACCTTGGGCTTCGGCGCGCGGCTCGCTACCGCGACGCTTGGTTGACCTTGATCGCCACGCTGACGAGCGAGAGGAACAGGTCGGCGTCGGCCTTGCCCTCGATCGTCATGGTCACCCACCCGGCGTCCCGGCCGGGGGTGACCCGCCGGCAGTCGGTGAGCACCCGGGCCCACCGGTCGATCACGGCCGTGGTGAGCAGCAGCTCCGCGGTGTGATCCCCCGACATCCTGACGATCTCCCGGCCGCTGGTCCGGAACCCGATCCCCCTGCGGGTGCGTTTCAGTGCCAGATCGGGCCAGCGGACGAGCTGGGCCGCCACATTCGCGACACCCTCGGTTGACCGGTCGGACGTGTGCGCGCGCACTGCCATGCATGAATCGTCTCGGACCGGACGTCATCGGGAAAGCTCCCGTTTCCTAACCGTTACGGCCACACCGTACTTCCCATGGGGCCGCCGCCCCTCAGGCCGGCGACCAGGGCGGGCGGGCCGGGCGGCCGGCGGCGGGAGCGGGCGGGCCATACGGCCTTGGAAGGTTATAGGGAAGGCATGCATTCGGTTCGGGTACGGTAAGTGGCCCGCCGACACCGGACGGCCTCGCCGTACGCCCATGCGTCGGATCCGACAGGTCTGGCAGTCCCCTGTCGGGGTAGGCGCGGACCCAGCGCCGGTCATTCCACCGTCCCGTGGAGCGTTATGAGCCATCCACCCGTCGTCCTCCCCCGTCTCACCGTCCTGGCCCGGCAGGCGGTGCCGAAGGTCCTGGAAGGCGTCATCGCCCCCCTCGCCGTCTTCTACGCCGCGCTGGCCGTCCTCGGCGAGCACGGCGCGCTGATCACAGCGGTGAGCTGGGTATACGCCGGAGTGGGATGGCGGCTGGTCCGGCGGGTCCCGGTGCCGGGGACGATGGTCCTGGCCGCCATCGCGATCACCGTGCGGGCGCTGCTGGCCCTGTGGAGCGGGAGCATGAAGCTCTTCCTCCTCCAGCCGGAGCTGGGCACGATCTGCATCAGCATCGTCTTCCTGGCCTCGGTGCGGCTGAACCGCCCGCTGGTGCAGAAGCTGACCCTCGACTACATCCATCTGCCCACGGCGGTGCTGAAGCACGAACGGGTCCGCCGGTTCTTCGCCCGGATCACCCTGCTGTGGGCCTTCGTGCTGCTGGTCAACTCCGCGGTGAGCATCTGGCTGCTGGTCCACCAGTCGGTCGGCACCTACCTGCTGGTCCGCACCTCGGTCGTCGCCCTGATCAGCGGCCTGGCGGTGGCCGTGTCCGTCTACGCCTTCCGCCGCGTCCTGCGCCGCCTGCACCACGACCCGGCCCCCGCCTAGGAGCGCGCCGCGGGGGGAGCGGGGCGACGAGGGCCCGGACCGCGCGGCGCGACGGCGGCCCGCGGATGCTTGTCCTGGTTCCGGGCGCGCCGGGCGAGGAGTTCGAAGTGGACCTCTCCGGGGCGACCGGGCGAGACTGTGGGGATGCGCCAGGAGAAGACGGGCCCGCCCGGGGTGACGGTCGTGGAAGTGCCGCAGTGGCAGGGGTCGTCCTCGGCCACCGCCTCGCGGCTGAGCGAGGGGGCGGCGCTGCTGGCCGCCATGGTCCCCGACGCCGAACGGGTCACCGTGCGGGTCGGCCCGACACTCGCGGTGACCGCCGAGCGGACCCGCGCGGCGCTCTCCCACGCGCGGGAGCGCTTCACGGTCACGGTCGGCGGGGACTGCGGGGTGGAGCTCGGACCTATCGCGACGGCGGCACGGCGCCACGGCGAGCGGCTGGCGGTCGTGTGGTTCGACGCTCACGGCGATCTCAACACACCCGCCTCGTCCCCCTCGGGGGCCTTCCACGGCATGGTGGCGCGCACGCTGCTCGGTGACGGCCCGCCGGAGCTGGTGCCCGACCGGCCGCTCCCGCCGGAGCGGCTCGTCCTGGCCGGGGTGCGGGCGCTGGATCCCGCCGAGCGCGACTACGTCCGCGCTGCGGGGATCTCCCACCTCGGCGTGGCGGACCTGGCCGGACTCGTCGAGGCGGTGGCGGGGACCGGCGCCGGAGCGGTCTACGTCCACGTCGATCTCGACGTGCTCGACCCGGACGTGTTCGCCTCCGTCGGCGTCCCCGAGCCGGGCGGGCTTGCCCCGGCGGAGCTCGTCGCCCAGGTCGCCGCCCTGGCGGAGCGTTTCGAGATCGTGGGCCTCGGCGTCACCGAGTACGAGCCCGGGCGGCCGCAGGACAAGGACCTGCTCGCCGGGCTGGTCCCCGAGCTGGTGCGGGCCTGCCTCGGTCCGGACGCCCGGCGGAGCGGGCGTCGCGCGGAGGCGTGAGTGTGACGCGCCCGGCGGGCTCCGGCCGCGGCCGGAAGCGTGAGCGTGGCGCAACCGGGCGACTCCGGCGGCGGACGGAGGCGTGAGCGTGGCGCAACCGGGCGACTCCGGCGGCGGACGGGGCTCACCCGGCCCGAACGGGGCCCGCCCGGCTAGGAGCGCTCGCGCTCGACCAGGGCGAAGGCCCCGGCCAGGCCGATGACCAGACCGGCCAGCACGGTGAACAGGGTCACCAGTTCCAGCGCGCCCCCGCCGCCGGGGCCGCCGGATCCCAGGTCACTGGGCGTCAGCGTGACGAGCAGCCCCCACATCGACCAGCCGAACATGCCGCCCGAACCGAGCCAGGCGAGCGCCACCGGCATCCAGAGCGGCCGCCCGGACCTGCGGCGGACGACCGCCAGCAGGCCGGCCGCCCCGGCGACCGGCAGCACGGTGTTCACCGCGTTCTGCAGCCAGGAGGCGGGGGGACGGCCGGTGAGCGCCCCGGCGGGCAGCCCGAGGGGGATGCCGAGGAGCCAGCACAGGTTGAAGGCCGCCAGGACCGCGGCGACGGCCACGGCCCCCCATGCGACGAAGGTCTGCAGCTCCAGCGTCGGCCCCGCCGGGCCCTCCGAGGTCCGCCGGGTGAACACGCCGGGCCAGCGCAGGCGCGCGTGGTGGACGAAACCGGCGACGAGCCCGAGCCCCTGGCAGACGAAGCCGGTGTAGACCACGGCGAAGACCCATCCGGCCACCGGGCCGCTGCCGGGGAACGGGCCGCCGTCGAACAGGCCGACGAGGAAGGCCGGCACGACCATGGCCGCGAGCGGGACCAGCAGGCCGGTGCCCACCCACATCGGCGCGAGGAGCAGCCCTGCCGGGATCCGGCGTCCCCAGGGCCGGACGAAGGCCAGCGCGATCAGCAGCGCCACCGCGTCCAGGCCGAAGGTCAGCAGGTTGAGGCCGAAGAAGCCGCCGTCCTGGAGCACCGCCGGGTCGTCGATGCCGGCCGAGCCCCCGGTCAGCCAGGTGAGTTTGAGGGTGAGATAGGGCAGCGTGCCCGCGACGGCCACCGCGGTCGCCGTCAGTTGGAGGGCCCCTGCCCGCGTGTCGTCGCTCACTCGTGTCATGCCCGCGACTCTTCCGGTCACCGTCCCCTCGCTCCTCCCCCCGCGTGGGGATCCGCCTCCCCCGCACGGGGGTGGGAGGCGGGTCCCGGAGCCGGAGATCGGGGAAGGTCCCCGGGGTGGAACCGGCCGGGGGTAGGGGCACGAAGAAGAGGGCAGGGAGGTTTCATGGTCATCGCGCGACAACCGAAACGCTGGGCGGGGCTGCCGGTCTTCGCCGCCGCGCTGGTGCTGGTGGCGGCTGTGGGATCACTGTCGGCGGTCGACGCCGGCGGCGAGTATCTGGCGCTGGAGCGGCCGCCCTGGGCACCGCCGCAGTGGCTGTTCGGCCCGGCCTGGACGGTGCTCTACATCATGATCGCGATCTCCGGCTGGATAGCCTGGTCGGCGCGGGGCTGGACCCCCGCGCTCGGGGTCTACGCCGCCCAGCTCGCCCTCAACGCGGCCTGGACCCCGCTGTTCTTCGGCGCGGGCCGGTACGGCCTGGCCTTCGCCGAGATCGTCGTGCTCTGGGCGGCGATCGTGGCCACCGTCGTCCTGTTCCGGCCGATCAGCCGGGCGGCCGCCTGGCTCCTGGTGCCCTACCTGCTCTGGGTCACCTACGCGGCCTCACTGAACTTCGCCATCTGGCGGCTCAACTGAGCCGAGCAGCCCGGCCTCGTGGGCGAGGATCGCGGCCTGGACCCGGTTGCGGGCCCCGAGCCGGGTGAGGATCGCGCTCATGTGGGCCTTGACGGTCCCCTCCACCAGGTAGAGGCGGCGGGCGATCTGCCCGTTGGACAGCCCCTCCCCCACCAGGGCCAGCACGTCGCGCTCGCGTGGGGTGAGGGCGGCCACCTGCTCGCGGGCGGCCGCCGCCCGGGTCATCCGGCCGCCGGCGAGCTCGGTGATGACCCGGTGGGCGACGCGCGGCGAGAGGTAGGCGGCGCCGTCGGCGACGGCGTGGATCCCGGCCAGCAGCTCACGCGGGTCGCCGGACTTGAGCAGGAACCCGGCGGCGCCCTCGCCGAGCGCCCGGGCGATGTAGTCGTCCTCGCCGAAGGTGGTCAGCATCAGCACGGCGGTGCCGGGCGCGGCCCGGCGCAGCTCGGCGGCCGCCGCCAGCCCGTCCATCCGGGGCATCCGGATGTCGAGCAGGACGACGTCGGGACGGTGGCTCAGGGCCAGCTCGACCGCCTGCCGGCCGTCGCCCGCCTCCGCGACCACCTCGATCTCCGGGTCGGCGGCCAGGATGGCCCGCACCCCGGCCCGGATCATGACCTCGTCGTCGGCCAGCAGCACCCGTATCACGTCGCTCCATCCTCGTGGGGGAAACGGGCGACGACCTGGAAGCCGCCGCCCTTCGGTCCTGATTCGAACGTGCCGCCCGCCAGCCGCACCCGCTCGCGCAGCCCTATCAGGCCCAGCCCGCCGCCGCGGAGACGGGCCGGCGCCGCCTGGGCCGCCTGGTTGGTCACGGTCACCGTGATCTCGGCGGCGGACCTGAGGACCTCGACCGTCACCGCGGAGCCGGGGGCGTGCTTGGTGGCGTTGGTCAGCGACTCCTGCACGACCCGGCAGGCCGTGTGGTCGCGCAGCGACTCCGCGCCGCGCAGCTCCACCCGCACGCCCGACTCCCGCGCCCGGTCGACGATCTCGGCGACGCTCTCCTGCGACGGGGTCAGCGGCGCCTGGTCGCCCGCGCGGAGCACGCCGATGACCCGGCGCAGGCGCTCGGTGGTCTCGGCGGCGGCCTCGCGGAGCTCCCCGACGGCTCTGCGGTGCCGTTCGGACAGGTCGGGGGCCATCTCCAGGGCCGCGGCGCGCAGGGCGATGAGCGCGAGGTCGTGGCCGAGGGAGTCGTGCATGTCCTGGGCGATGCGGTTGCGCTCGCGGAGCTGCGCCTGGTCGACGATCAGGCTCCGCTCGCGGGCGCGGCGCTGCGCCAGCCGGCCGACCCCCCACGGCAGCAGGCCGGACAGCAGGACACCCGACAGGGTGGGGATCCAGAACTGCGTGGTCACGGCGTCGGGCCGCGGACCGCAGGAGGAGGCCGTGCTCAGGAGCGCGCCCACGCCCAGGATCGCGGCGAACGCCAGCGTCGCGGGGCGCGGATCGGCCGCCCGGCGGCCGGCCAGATAGGCGAGCACCATGGTCGCGGGGGTCAGCGCGTTCAGCGGCCACATCTTGACCGGGTCGTCGAGGTGCCAGAGATGGACGGTGGCCAGGCCCTCGCTGACGTTCCACGAGCCCGGTGCCAGGGCGAGCAGCATGGCCACCGGCGGAGCCCCGCGGCTCACGAGCACGGCGGCCCCCAGCACGGCCACCTCGGCGGCGGCCCAGCCCGGCGACGCCCAGCCGGTGGCCGGCTCCCACCAGGGAGGGACGACCGGGGCCACGGCCACCGGCAGGCACAGCAGAGCCCACAGCAGCAGGTCGCGCCGGACCTCCCGCCGGCTTGACCGCCGGATCCATCTCATCACACCTGCGACGTTACAAGGCCGTCGCGGCCACGCGTCTCGGTCGGAGGTAGCAGACCTCCCCTGACGAAAGTAGGGGGTCGAGGCGTCCGATCGCGCGATGTGCCCTCCCCTGCCCGCTCCCTAGGTTCGAGGAGACGGATCCCTGAGGGATCTCAGGGGCAAGGTCCGCCGGCTTCCGGGGCCACCCCCGATGCCCGGAGACCGGCGGGCCGTCAACGTGCTGTAGGAGACCTCTCCCATACCCGTAGGAGCTGCTGTGACACAGGCCATCCTCGACGCCCTGCACAATGTGATGACCTCGCCCTGGATCTATCTGGCGCTGTTCGCGGTGGCGATGCTCGACGGGTTCTTCCCCGTGGTGCCCGCCGAGACGTCCGTCATCACGGCCGGGGTGTTCGCCGCCTCCACCGGCGCGCCGAACCTCGCGCTGGTGATCGCGGTGGCGGCGCTGGGCGCGTTCGCCGGCGACCACGTCTCCTACGCCATCGGGCGCACCACCGGCAGCCGGCTGCGCGAGGGCAGACGCAGCGGCAAGGCGTTCGCCTGGGCGTCGAAGGCGCTGGCCGAACGGGGCGGGCTCGTGCTGGTGGTGGCCCGATACATCCCCGGCGGCCGGACCGCCTGCACCCTCACCATGGGCGCGGTCGCCTACCCCCGGCGCTCGTTCGCCCTCTTCGACGCCGTCGCCGCCGTCTCCTGGGCGGTCTACTCGGGACTGATCGGCTACGTGGGAGGCGCGGCCTTCGAGAACGACCCGGTCAAGGGTCTGCTGCTCGGCCTGGGCATCGCCGTGACGATCACCGTGGTGGTCGAGGCGGTCCGGCACGTGCGGCGCGGCCGGGGCGCCGGGGAGCCGGAGCGTGCCCTCGCCGGCCTGCGCGACTGACCGCCGCCGTGCTCAGGCCCGCCGCCAGATCAGCGTGTGCCATCTGCCGTTGTCGGCGGCGGCCAGGATGAGGCGGTTGCCGGCGAAGTTCAGCTCGTGGATCCGGGTGACGCCGGAGAGTGCCGGATTGAGCGCCATCTCGATGTCGTGGGCCACGTGGCCGTCGCGGATCTCGTAGCGGCCCGAGTAACACAGGAACGACGCGGCCGCCACGGCCCGTTCCTGGGGCGAGGCCTGCGAGAGACCGGCGCCGGGCAGCGGCGGACGCCCCGCCCGCGCGATGGTGGCGCTCATGTGGCCGTCGGGGGTGTAGCAGAGCAGGCCCACCGCGTCGCGGCCGAAGGGGTGGGAGGTCCGACCGTCCGGGTGGGCGATCCGCCACTCGACCAGCCGCCATGCTCCGACCAGATCCATGCCCGCGAAACTATGATAATCGAAGTCAGCCGGTCAACTGCCCTGACCTTGATATCAGGGAATTCTCATCCAAGTCAGGGTCGACCCCCTATGGTCCCGGCACCGCCGGGCACGGGACGCTGCCACTGGTCCACCGGAAGGACCGCTCCGGACGCCTTCACGAGACGTCCCGACCGTCCCGCCATGTCTTCACCCGCGATGAGAGGAGTGCGCATGACTGCAGTGGCAGCCGACCTGGCGCCGCCGGGACCGCCGTGCTCCGCGCCCGGGACCGCGCCGCAGCGGTCCGGGGCGCCGGCCCATGACCACCCGGCCTTCCCGGCCCGGCCTGGAGCGATCCACGAGGGGGCGGCGTGGTGAACACCGCCCCGGCACGGCGCCCGCCCGGAACGACGGTGGACCCGCCACGGCACCGGCCCGCGACGGCCCCGGCACCGCAGCGATCCGGGACGGCCACAAGCTCGGCACCGCACCGGCCTGCGACGGCCACAGGCTCGGTACTGCACCGGCCCGGGACGGCCACAGGCTCGGCACCGCAACGGCCCGGAGCGGCCGCGGCCCCGGCGCGGCGCTGGCCGGGGATGGCGGGGGCGGTCGCCGCCCTGGGCCTGACGGCCTACGCGCACGTGGCCGCCGCCGGCCCGGTGGATCCGGCCGGCGACCCGGTCGGCGGCCACACGCCGCTCGACGCCCGCGTCTGGGCCATGACCGGCGGCACGATCATGCTGGCCATGGCCTGCCTGTGGGTCGCCTACAGCCTGGCACGCGTGGACCCGACGCGCAGCGCCGCGGCCCGCGTCCTGTCCGTCGCCGGCGCCCTGGGGCTGCTGCTCACCGCGGTGTTCCCGGCCGGCGCGGCCCCCGGTCCCACCCCGGCCGGCGGGGAGATCCACAGCTGGTCGGCGGCGGTGGTCTTCACCGCGCTGCCCTGCGCGGGCTGGATGCTGGGCCGCCGGTTCCGGAGTCCGGCGCTGTCGGCCCTCAGCGTGCTCTCGGTGGCGCTCCTGGCCGTGTTCCTGGCCACCCGCCCGGGCTCGCCGGTCGCGGACCTGATCGGCGGCTCCGACTATCACGGCCTGGTCGAACGCCTGCTGCTGCCGGCCGGGGCGGCGCTGGTGTTCCTGGCCGCCCGGAGCACGGGAACCCTACCAGGCAGTAACAAAGGTGACATATCCCGCTTACCGACCCCCGCTTTACCTACGCTAACGTAGGTTACGGTTCCGTAGTCAGTGAGGGAGAAGCCATATGCGAGAGTTCAGCCAGACCGAGCTGCTGCTTGAGCTTGAGCCCGTTGTCGCCGGGGAGCTGGACCGTCACCACAAGGTGGCCAAGGAATGGTTCCCCCACGAATACGTCCCGTGGTCCGAAGGCAGGGACTACGACGGCGTCTTCGGCGGTGACGCGTGGGTCGAGACCGACTCCAAGCTCCCTGAGGAGGCGCGGGTCTCCCTCATCGTCAACCTGCTGACCGAGGACAACCTCCCCAGCTACCACTACGAGATCGCCACGGCCTTCGGCCGCGACGCGGCCTGGGGCACCTGGGTGCACCGCTGGACCGCCGAGGAGGGCCGGCACGGCACCGCCATCCGCGACTACCTGACGGTCACCCGCGCGGTCGACCCGGTCGCCCTGGAGCGGGCCCGCATGAACCACATGGGAGAGGGCTTCACCAACTCCTACGAGGGCGTGCTCCACTCGCTGGCCTACGTCTCCTTCCAGGAGCTGGCCACCCGCATCTCCCACCGCAACACCGGCAAGGCGTCCCAGGACCCCAACTGCGAGCGCCTGCTCGCCAGGATCGCCGCCGACGAGAACCTGCACATGCTCTTCTACCGCAACCTGCTCGACGCGGCCTTCCAGCTGACCCCGAGCCAGACGATGCGCGCCGTCACCGACGTGGTGACCACCTTCCAGATGCCCGGCACCGGGATCGAGGGCTTCACCCGCAAGGCGATGACCATCGCCAACGCCGGAATCTACGACCTGCGCCTGCACCTCGACGACGTCCTCATGCCGGTCCTGCGCCAGTGGGCCGTCTTCGACATGAAGGACCTCGACCCCGAGGGCGAGAAGGCCCGTGAGGAGCTCGCGGAGTTCCTCGCCCGCCTGGAGGTCTCCGCCTCCCGCTTCGTCGAGCGCCGCGAGGCCCGCCGCGCCCGCCAGGCCGCCGGCGCCTGATCACTCCTCCGAGGGACCGACACGTGCGGTCCCTCGTGTCCGTTCCCGCCGTTCTTCCGTCCCGCCGTTCTTCTGTCGCCGGCCGTTGACGGCGTGGCGTGACAGCACCCGTCCGGGTCACATCAGGGTGGGAACCTGCTGGGCGAGGACGAATACCCCCATCGCCAGGACGGCCCAGCCGAAGGCGCGGCGGAGCCGGTCAGGGTTGATATGGCCGGCCAGTTGCCCGCCGGCCAGACCGCCGACGACGGCGGCGACGGTGACGACGGCCGCCAGGCGCCAGTCAATGGTGACGGTCTGCAGGTAACCGGCGAGTCCGGCCAGTGACTTCATCGCGATGACCAACAGGGAGGTGCCGACGGCGGCGGCCATCGGCATGCCGCCGAGCAGGACCAGTGCGGGCACGACCAGGAAGCCGCCACCGGCGCCGACCAGGCCGGTGACGACGCCGACGACGACGCCGTCGATCAGAATCCTGCCGACCGGCAGGTCGGCGCCGGTCTTGGCGGAGACGCGGGAGCGCCCTCTGATCATGGCGATGGCGGTGGCCACCATCATGGCGGCGAAGCCGCCGAGCAGGATGGCCTCCGGCAGATAAGGGCCGATCAGTCCGCCTGCGTAGGCGCCCGCCATGCCGGCGGCACCGAAGATCAGGCCGGTGCGCCAGCGGACGCGCCCGGCACGGGCGTGGGAGATGAGGCCGGCGGCGCTGGTGGCGGCGACCACCAGCAGTGACATCGCGATCGCGGTCTTACCCGGCACCTGGGCGATGTACATGAGCATGGGCACCATGAGGATGGAGCCGCCGCCGCCGAACAGGCCGAGGGTGACGCCGACCGCGACGGCGGCGAGCACCGTCGCGATGAGCGCCCAGGTGGTGATCATGCCCGGGCCTCGCCACCGCGCAGCCGGGCGATGACGGCGTCGATGTCGAAGTCCCGGATGCGGTTGTAGGGCAGTTTGGCCAGGGCCATGCCCATCGCACAGGTGTCGGTGACAGCGGCGAAGGTCAGCCCGGCGCCGACGAACCCGGCGATGAACCGGGCCGGTGGCCACCAGATGCTGGCCAGGACCGAGGTGGCGACGATGCCGCCGGCCACCAGCCGCACCTGGCGCTCCAGCCCCCAGCGCTGGGCCCGGGTCCCGGGGATCGGACATGACGCGGAGGTGGTGGGGGCACCGGCACCGGTCCAGGCGTTCATCCCGCCCTCCAGCACCACCACGTCGGCCAGGCCGGCGCGGGTCAGCGCGGTGTGCGCCCGGGAGGCCCGGCCGCCGGACTGACAGATCAGCAGCATCGTGCCGCCGGCTTCGGCGACGATGCGCCGCAGGTGCGTGTCCACCTGGTCCAGGGGCAGGTTGACGGCGCCGGAGATGTGGGCGGAGGCGAACTCACCGGGAGTGCGCACATCGACGACGAGCACGTCGGGGTCGGCCGCGATCAGAGCGCGGGCGGCGGCCACGTCGACACTGGTCTTCATACTCATGATCAAGAAAATCCTGTTCTTCGGGAGCGGGTGGGGACAGTCGGATCGGGGTGATGGCCGACCGGCGGGGGCGGGTCAGGTGGCGGCCGGGTGCCGGAGCAGGTCGGTGACGCCGGCGCCGGTCAGCACGGCCGGCCGGTAGCCGGCGGCCAGCAGCAGGCCGGCGGCGATGCTCGCGCGGCGGCCGGAGCCGCAGGCGACCAGGACCGGACGGGAGGCGTCCAGCTCGGCGGGGATGCCGTGGGTCACCAGGTCGGGCAGGAAGCGGTGGGTCGCGCCGGGCAGCGCGGCGGCGGCGTGTTCGCCGGGCATCCGCACATCCAGCAGTTGGGCGCCGGGCCGGGCCAGGCGGGCGGTGAAGGCGGCCGGGTCCAGCAGTTCGAAGGTCTGGTCGGCGGCCGGCCCGGGGTCGGTGATGACGCCGCGCACGGTGTCGATGCCGATCCGGGCGAGCTGGGTGACGGCCTCGGCGATGTCCTGGCCGGGGTCGGCCACCAGGACCAGGGGCGCCTGGTAGGGCAGCAGCCAGCCGGCCCAGCTGCCGAAGTCGGTGCCCATCTCGATCGCGACCGCCCCGGGGAGCAGGCCGCCGGCCTGCCGGGCGCGCGGGCGGATGTCCACCACGCGGGTTCCCTCGGGCTGGTCGGCCAGATCCTCGACGCTCAGCGTGGGCACGGCCAGGGGCGGCATCGGCGGCACGCCCATGGTGTTGGCCGGCCCCATGTGCCGGTAGAACGCCGGGATCGGCATCGGGGCGGCGAGCAGCTCGTCGGCGAAGGCCTCGGCGTCGCCGATGGCCAGCAGCGGGTTGCCGGCGAGCTCGTCGGCGATGGTGGAGGTGTAGCGGCCGGCACCGGTGGAGGTGCAGAACGACCCCTCACCGTGGGTGGGCAGCAGTTCCACCCCGCCGGGCAGGCCGGCCAGCCGGTGCAGCGAGCCGTGCTGCAGCTTGGCCAGGCTACGGGCCCGCTCCGGACCCAGCAGGTCCGGCCGGCCGGCCGAGGAGACCAGCAGGCTGCCTCCGGAGAACACCGCGACCGGCTCGCCGTCGATGAGCACCAGATAGCTGGTGTGCTCGGGCGTGTGGCCGGGGGTGTGGATCGGGCGGATGCTCAGCCCCTGCCCGCCGGGGATGTCCTCCATGTGGAAGGCGGGGGTGTGCGGGTAGGCCGCGGCGGCCGCGGCGGGGAGCACCAGCTGCGCGCCCGTGGCGAGCGCGGCCCGCTCGCCACCTGAGACGTAGTCGTTGTGCAGGTGGGTCTCCAGCACGAACCGGAGCTCCACATCCCGCTCGGCCGCCTTGGCCAGAAAGCGGTCGATGTCGCGCTGGGGGTCGACGAGGATGCCGCGCCCCTCGTGGGTGAGCAGGTAGCTCTGGTCCCCCAGACCGGGGGTGCGGAACGAGGTGATCTCCATCGGGAGTCCTTTCGATCGGATAAAAATACCCCTGGGGGTATATGGAAGGCAGAAATGTGCCCCGCTCCAGCCCTCCCCCCGGACCGGAGGGCGGGCATGGCTCTACGGCGGCGTCACCCTCACGGACGGACCGCGTGGCGCGAGGCCGGCCGAGGCGGCGGACGCGACGGGAAGGACCGCCGGCGCCTCCTGGCCACTACGGCGATCTCCCCCGCGAGGGCGATATACCCTGGGGGGTATATCGGAGGCATGGGAATGCGCCGCCGGGACGACGCCACGGGCCCATGCCGTCCGCCGTCCACGGCAAGCCGCGGACCCCACCCCTTACGCCAGGGACAGGAAGAGCTTCTCCAGCTCCTCGACACTCATCGGAGCCTCCTCGCCGCGAGCCTGGGCGGCCTGGCAGTGACGCAGCCCACTAGCGACGATCTTGAACCCGGCACGGTCAAGCGCCTTGGAGACGGCCGCGAGCTGGGTGAGAACCTTCGAGCAGTCCTCGCCGGCCTCGATCATCCCGATCACGCCGGCCAGCTGCCCATGGGCCCGGCGCAGGCGGGTCACCGCGTCGCCGACCATCGACTCGTTCATCTCCATGCCGCCAATATACCCGGGGGGGTACCCTGGGGCAAACGGCGCCGCCTCGCCGGCGTAGTCGGCCCGCCCTCGTCATGCACCCGCCGGCGGACCCGGGCCTCAGGAGACCGTGACCGGCCGGCGGGCCTCGGCCACACCCGTTTCCGCGCGCAACCTGCGCAGGAAGAGCAGGACCAGCAGCGCGGCCAGGCCGGTGGTGACCGGCGGGACCACGAAGGCCAGCGGGGCGCCGACCCGGTCCACCAACTGCCCGGCGACCGCCGCGCCGGTGGCGATGCCCAGGCCGATCGACCCGTTGAGCCAGGTGAACGCCTCGGTCCTGACCTCGGCCGGGACGAGGGTCTCGACCAGGGTGTAGCCGGTGATGACGGCGGGGGCGATGACGAACCCGGCCATGGCCGCCCCGCCGTACAGCAGGGGGATGGATCCGGCGAGCGTCAGGGCGGCCGTCGTCGCGCAGAGCAGACCGACGGTGACGGCCAGCCTCACGGGGGCGCCGATCCGCCAGCGGACGACGCCGTAGAGGATGCCGCCGACGAAACTGGCCCCCGAGAAGGAGGCGTAGATCGGCCCGGCCGCGGCCGCCTGGCCGAGCGCGGCGGTGTAGGAGGTGATGCCGACCTGGAGGCTGCCGAAGACGGTGCCGAGCGCGACGAAGGCCACCGCGAGCACGGCCACGCCGCGCAGGCGCAGCACGCCCCGCCGGGAGCGGACCCGGACCGGTATCGGCTCCGGGGCGCCCCCGCGGACCGCGGCGAACACCAGCGTCCCGGCCACCACCATGACCAGCGCCGTCAGCAGCGCCCAGACCGGGGAGAAGCCCGTCGAGAGGGCCACCAGCAGGACCGGGGCGAGGGTGAAGGTCAGCTCGTCGGTGATGGATTCGAGGGCGAAGGCGGTGCCCAGCCGCTCCGAGCGCCCCAGCAGGTGCGCCCAGCGTGCCCGGACCATCGAGCCGACCTGCGGCACCGAGGCGCCGGCCAGCGCCGCCGCCGCCACCAGCGGGAGGGCCGAGGTGTGGGCGGAGGCGAGCACGAGCAGGGCGCCCAGCGCGACGGCGTGCACGGCGACCTGCGGGACGAGCACCTTCGGCTGGCCGTACCGGTCGGCGAGCCGCCCGGTCTGCGGCCCGGCCAGCGCCTGCGCCACGGCCGCGGCCGCGGCCGCGATCCCGGCGGCGCCGTACGAGCCGGTCGACCACTGCACGAGCAGGAGGATGCCGAGCTGCAACATGGCGTACGGCAGGCGCGCGAGGAACGCGGGGACGAGGAAACGCCAGGCACCGGGGGAACCGAGCACGGCAAGGTAGGACTTCATCACTCTCCGTCGGAGTCCAGACGGAGCGCCGCCCGGTCCGGGAGCGCACCGTCGTGGTGGGCTTCGACCGGGGTAGATACCGCCTATAGCGGCCGCCATGCGGTCATTACCTGCATCCGTTCAGAACGCACGAATCAGCCATTTTATGCCATGAAATGGACTCAGCGAGAGCCTGCCGCCCGCCACCGCGTGCCCCGGCCCCGGCGGCCGGGCCCCGCACCCGTCCTCGCGCCGGGGCGGGGCCCGTACCCGTCCTCACGCCAGGGTCGGGCCACGCACCCGTCTCACGCCGGGGGCGGGGCACGCGGCCGCCGGTCAGCCCCGCACGAGGTCGGCGAACGGCACCGAAGGGTCGGCGAGCCGGTCGGGGGCGACCGGGGCGCCGCCGCGGATCAGCTCCTGGACCGGCGCGATGCCCTCCTCCCACCGGTTGACGTGCATCCCCGCCACGACACGGCCGCCGGCGAGCCAGAAGGCGTGGAAGTCCCGCGCCTCCAGGTCTCCCCGGACGACGACGGAGTCGTAGCCGCCCGGCGCGAACCAGCCGGAGAACTCCATGCCGACGTCGTACTGGTCGGTGAAGAAGTAGGGCGGCCGGTCGTAGACGACCTTCTGGCCGAGCATGGCCCTGCCCGCGGCCAGGCCGCCGTTGAGGGCGTTGGACCAGTGCTCGACGCGGATGCGGGCGCCGTACAGCGGGTTGAAGGCGTTGGCCGCGTCGCCGGCGGCGTAGATGTCGGGATCGTCGGTGCGGAGGGACTCGTCGACGACGATCCCGTTGTCGACGGCCAGGCCCGCACGTTCGGCGAGCTCGACCTCCGGGCGCACGCCGACACCGACGATCACCACGTCGGCCGGGATCTCGCCGCCGTCGTCGGTGAGCACCGCCTGGACGCGCCCGTCGCCGCGGAACCCGGTCACCCCCCGGCCGAGCCGTACGTCGACGCCCTGGCGCCGGTGCACCTCGGCGAAGAAGGCGCCCATCTCGGGGCCGAGCGCCGCCTGCAGCGGCACCGGCCGCGGCTCGACGACCGTCACCTCGCAGCCGTATCCGCGGGCGGCGGCCGCGGTCTCCAGCCCGATCCAACCGGCCCCCACGACGACCACCCTGCCGCCGCCCCGGACGGCCCCGCGCAGCCTCTCGGAGTCGTCGAGGCTGCGCAGGTAGTGAACGCCGTCCAGGTCCGCGCCGGGCACGTCGAGGCGGCGCGGGGACGCGCCGGGGGCCAGGAGCAGCTTGGCGTATCCGAGCCGCCGGCCGTCGTCGAGCTCCACCTCGTGCCCGGACCGGTCGATGCCGGTCACCCGGCGTCCGGTCAGGAGCTCCACGGAGTGCTCGCCGTACCAGCCCTCGTCGTGGACGTAGACCTTGGCCTTCTCCTCCTTGCCGAGCAGGTAGCCCTTGGACAGCGGGGGCCGCTCGTACGGGCGCTCGGCCTCGGCGCCGATCAGCGTGATCCGGCCCGTGAACCCTTCCTCCCGCAGGGACTGCGCGGCCTTCGCCCCGGCCAGGCCCGCTCCGACGATGACGAACGTCTGCTCGGTAGTCATGGATCTCTTCCTATCGGATTCCCACCCGGGTTCCAACGGAGGCGGCGGCCCGCAGCGCGCGGCGCGGGCCGGACGCGCGCCGGAGCCACCGGTGCCACCGCCCGGCGGGACCGCCCGCGCGGCTCAGTTCAGCTCGTTCAGGGCGGCCACGAGCTGCTGTTCCTCGTAGGCGAAGTGGGCTTCCAGCTCGGCGGCCAGCCGGTCGAGGTCGGCCTGGACCCGCTCGACGTCGCCACCGTCGAGCAGCGCCCTGATCTCGCCGGTGATCCGCGCCACCACCACGTGCTCCTCGCGCAGCCGGGCCAGCGCCGGGGCCAGCTCGGGGAACTGCCGCTCAAGACGCGGGAACCCGAGCTCGTCCTCGCCGGTGTGGTGCGCGCGGAGCGCCTCGCAGTAGAGCAGGCAGTGCGTCCGCAGGTCCTCGCCGGGATCGGCGCCGCGGAGGCCGGCGAGCCGTTCGCGGAGCTCCTGGTGGATTTTGACCAGGTGCTCGCCGAGCGCCCCGGCGCGGGCCGCGTCCCTGCGGTGCAGCGCGACCACCGGGATGACCCGGTCCGTGCCGGCCTGGTAGGCGGAGAAGGCCGGATCGAGTCCGGCCTGCCTGGCGTAGAACCGGTCGCGCTCCTCGCCGTGCAGCACGACGGCGGTCGCCTCGTAGGTCTCCGCACCGGTCTCGACGGTCACCCGCGCGTCGGCGACCAGGTTGTGGTACCAGGCCGGATGCTTCGGGCCGCCCGCGTTGGAGGCGAAGACCATGATCCGGTCGCCCGCGGGCAGGTATACCGCCGGGGTGGTGTGACGCCGGCCGGATCGGGCGCCGGTGGTGGTCAGCAACACCAGCGACACCCCTTCGAACGGGCCGCCCACCTTCCCCCCGTTGGCCCGGAACTCCTCGATGACCTGCAGGTTGAAGTCGGACATGGATCGTCCCCTCGGGATAGGCTGACGACGTCAGCCACTTTGCTTTGATAGCAAAGCTAATTTAATCAGCAAGGTATCTGAGATGTCGACCGATGGCCTGAGCGTGGACGAGGGCGTCCGCACGCTGCTGCTGTTCATGCCGCGCATGGTCAGCCGGGTGAAGCGCATCCGCGTCCCCGAGGAGCTGCAGTCCTTCAACCTCGCCCCCCGGCACCTGTCGCTGCTGGCGTTCCTGCTCTTCGACGGGCCGATGGGCGTCAACGAGCTGGCCTCCCGGCTGAAGGTCGCACCGGCCACCGTGAGCCTGATGGTCGGCGACCTGAGCCGCAGCGGCGTCGTCGAGCGGCGCGAGGACGACGCCGACCGCCGTCGCACGATCGTGCGCATCGCCCCCGAGCACCAGACCTCGATCGAGAGCTGGCTCGCCAAGGGGGCCCACGCCTGGCGGCAGGCTCTCGAACCCCTGACGCCGGCCGAGCGCAAGCTGTTCGTCGACACACTCGCCGCCTACGAGCGGGCCCTCGCGGAGTGAGCGCCGGGCGGCGCGGAACGCACCGGAAAGCATGCGGACCAATGGCGGAAAACATTTCCGGACCTACGGAATTCCGCACCGCCCGATAAAGGCCGGGACGGCTCCCCGGCAGCGGCGTCCGACATCCCGGACCGCCGGGAAAATGCAAGCTCACCTGCCGTCAGGGCGATAAAACTTTCATTTACCATACCGCCGGTCCAATCCTCTGCCCCGGGCCGGGAGAGTATATATATTGCCTACGCCGTCAAGATCACGCCGCGGGTGAGAATTCCATCGAATTCCATCCGTCGCGCGCCTTTACATAAGGAGCATGCTGCATGCCATCGAAGCGACGTCTCATCCAGGCCGCGGCCGGCTGCGCGTTCACCGCGGCCGCCGTGTTGAGCCTCGGGGCCTCCTCTTCCGCGCAGTCAAGCGTTCCGGACATCTCGCCCGCCTCCCCACCCTCCGTGACGGAGCCGCCCGCCAAGCCCAAGGCCCGCGCGCTGACGGCCAGGGAGATCAAGCAGCAGGGACTGGACCGATACATCGACATGTCCCGCCAGCGGGAGACCGCCCCCACACTCGTGGACGCCTCCCAGAGCAAGGCCGCCGCGAGCGTTCCCACCCCCGCGATGAAGGCGGGCGCCGGCACCACCGGCCTCGCCTCGGGCTGCTGGTACCTGCAGACGGGGTACGGCTCGGCCACTCTCGGCGGGACCGCGGACCACACCTGGTGCGGCGACGGCGCCTCGGTCACATACACCTCGGCGAGCTGCACCGGGAGCACGAACTGGCCCACCTACCGGTATGAGGGCTGCCAGAACAACAGCAGCTACGGCGTGGGCTGGAACGTCTGGGACGTGACGGACCGGTGGCACTTCTGCACCGCCTACCGCCCCTCCACGGGCGCGTGCGGCAGCCGGTCGCACCCGTGGCAGAAGAACCGCTACGGCGCGAACGGGCAGGTCTGGTTCCTCGGGTGGAGCGGCTGAGGAACGGCTCCACCACGTGTTCCGGGCGACGGCGCCGGCCTCATGGCCGGCGCCGTCGCCGTGCCGTCCCCCAGAGGTCAGCGAGCGGGCCGGCGGGGGTGCGGCGGACCCGGTCGCCCACCAAATTTCATCACTTGTTGATTTTCTGGCCGGCGCGGCCTAACGTTGCAGGCACGCACTGGTTGCAGTGATGCAAGGAGTTGGCCGATGGGACCCCTGGACGGCGCGGAGCGCGACCGGCTGGCCGACGACATCGGCGATTTCCGGCGGGCCCTGATCCCCGGCACCGTGCTGCAGCTGCTGCGCGGGTTCGAGGGCGAGGAGCCCTCCGTGATCCAGATCGCCACCCTCTACGTTCTCGACCGCCCCGACCCCCCGACGCTCCGCGAGCTCGCCGGGCGCATCGACCGCTCGGTCTCGGCCACCAGCCGCCTGGTCGACCGGCTCGTACGGCGGGGCCTGGTCGGCCGCCACAGCGACCCCGGCGACCGGCGGGTCCGGCGGATCGCCCTCACCGCGGACGGCGCGGGCTTCCTGCGGGGCTTCGAGCGCGCCAGGGCGGACGCCCAGTGCGAGGTCATGGCCCATCTCACCGCCGACGAACGCGAGCTCGTGATCCGGGCCATGGCGCTGCTCGGCGAAGCCTCAAGGAGACGCACCCATGCGCACCCCACTCGTCCTGAAATTTGATGACATCAGGGCAGAGATGCTGCCCCTCGTCGGCGGGAAGGCCGCCAACCTCGGCGTGCTCACCGCCGCCGGCCTCCCGGTCCCGCCGGGACTGTGCGTCACCACCGAGGCCTACCGCAGGGTCACCGGGCAGGCCGGCCTCGACGGCGTGCTCGACGCCCTGGCCCGCACCCCAGCCTCGGACGCCAGGGCCCTGAACGGGCTGGCCACGCGGGCCCGCGAGCTCGTGCTCTCCGCCCCGGTCCCCGATGACATCGCCGACACCGTACGGCGCAGCGCGCACGGCCCCGTCGCGGTCCGCTCCTCCGCCACCGCCGAGGACCTGCCGCACGCCAGTTTCGCCGGGCAGCAGGACACCTACCTCAACGTGATCGGCGACGAGGCCGTGCTGGAGGCGGTCCGGCGCTGCTGGGCCTCGCTCTGGACCGACCGGGCGGTGGCCTACCGCGCCGCCAACGGCATCGACCACCGGACCGTGCTGCTGGCCGTCGTGATCCAGGAGATGGTCCAGTCGGAGGTCGCCGGGGTGATGTTCACCGCCAACCCGGTTACCGGGCGGCGGCACGAGGCGGTGATCGACGCCGGCCCGGGGCTGGGCGAGGCCGTGGTCTCCGGCGCGGTCAACCCCGACCACTACGTGGTCGACACCGCCACCGGCCGGATCACCGAGCGCCGGCTGGGCGACAAGCGGCTGGCCGTACGATCCCTGCCCGGCGGCGGGGTGGAGCACGTCGAGACCGGGATGGAGCGGGCCTGCGTCACCGACGCCCAGATCAGGGCGCTGGCCGAGCTGGGCGGCCGGGTCGAGGCCCACTACGGCTCGCCGCAGGACACCGAGTGGGCCATCGACGCCGACGGCACGCTGTGGCTGACCCAGTCCCGCCCGATCACCACTCTCTTCCCGATCCCCCGGCACGCCGAGCCCTCGGCGGCGGGTCCCGCGCCGGACGGGCCCGCCGACGCCGGCGGGACACAGATCTACTTCTCCTTCAGCGTCGCCCAGGGCATCTACGCGCCGATCACCCCGATGGGCGTGTCGGCCTTCCGGCTGCTGTCGTCGTCGGCCGCCGACCTGCTGGGGGCCCCGGTCGCCGACCGGTCCGGCGGGGCGCCGCTGCTGGCCGAGGCGGGCGGGCGGGTGTTCATCGACGTCACGGGGATGATGCGCAGCCGGGTGGGCCGGGCGCTCTTCCCCCGGGTGCTCGACGTGATGGAGGCCAGATCCGCCGAGGTGCTGCGCGGCCTGTCCGGCGATCCCCGCTTCAGCGTGACCCAGCGCTCGGTACGGCCCGCCCTGCGCAGGCTCGCCAGGAACGCGGCCCGCTTCCGCATCCCGCAGCGGGCCGTGCAGGCCGTGCTGGACCCGGCGTCCGCGCGCAGGCGCGCCGACCGGCTCGGCGCGGAGCTGCGGACGCGGCTGGCGTCCCCGCCGGACGCCACCCCCCTCCAGCGGCTCGACCGCGTCGAGTGGATCCTGGGCGGCCGGGCCGTCCCGGTGCTGCCCCAGGTCCTGCCGGGCCCGGCGGCCGGGTTCGCCATGCTCGGCCTGGCCTACCGCCTCCTCGGCGACCATGCCCGGCCCGGTGAGCTCCAGACGGTCCTGCGCGGGCTGCCGCACAACGTGACCACCGAGATGGACCTGGCCCTGTGGCATCTGGCCACCCGGATCCGCGCCGACCGGGAGGCCGCCGACCTGCTGCTCGGCACCCCGCCGGCCGAGCTGGCCGGGCGCTTCCACGCCGGGTCGCTGCCCGGCGTGGTGGAGCGGGGCCTGAAGGAGTTCCTGTCCGTCTACGGCGTCCGCGCGGTCGCCGAGATCGACCTCGGGGTGCCCCGCTGGTCGGAGGACCCGACGCACGTCCTCGGCGTCCTGGCCAACTACCTCCGGCTGGAGGACGCCGCGCTCTCCCCCGACGCCCTGTTCGCCAAGGGCGCCGCGGAGGCCGCGCTCATGATCAAAACGCTGGGCGCCCGCGTGGGAGGCGTCCGGGGCAGGGCCGTCCGCTTCGCCCTCGGCCGGACCCGGGCGCTGGCCGGCCTGCGCGAGCTGCCCAAGTTCTACATGGTCACCATCCTGGCCGCCATGCGCGCCGAGCTCATGACGGTCGGCGCCGACCTGTCCGCCCGCGGCCTGCTGTCCGCCCCCGACGACGTCTTCTTCCTGACCGCCAGGGAGGTCCGGGCCGCCCTCACCGGCGCGGAGCCCTCGGCGGCCGGAGCCGCGGCGGCCACGTCCGCGGCCGGCGCCCCGCACGCCCGCGCCGCCGCCGCGGAGCCCCCCGCCGGCGCGGGCGCGTCGCGGCCCGGCGGTGCGGTCGCGTCGCGGCCCGCCACGCTGCGGGCGCTCGTCTCCGGGCGGCGCGAGGAGGCCGCGCGCGAGCGGCGCCGTAGGCACCTGCCGCGTGTCCTGCTGTCGGACGGCACCGAACCCGAGGCCGTCGCCACCGCGGCCCCGGTCGACGGCGCGCTGACCGGCACCCCCGCCTCGGCGGGCAGCGTCACGGGGACCGCCAGGGTGGTCCTCGACCCGGTCGGCGCCCACCTGGAGCCCGGCGAGATCCTGGTCTGCCCCTCCACCGACCCCGGCTGGACCCCGCTGTTCCTCACCGCGGGCGGCCTGGTGATGGAGATGGGCGGCGCCAACTCCCACGGCGCGGTGGTCGCCCGCGAGTACGGCATCCCGGCCGTCGTGGGCGTCGCCCGCGCGACCGAGCACGTCGTCACCGGCCGGCGGATCACCGTGGACGGCACCTCGGGCGCGGTGATCATCGACTGAGGCCGCCGTCCCGCCCCCCGCGCCGTCACCGCCGGCTATCAGTCCACTCATAGCCCGGCAAATACCAGCAAACAGGAACCACCATTGACAGCCCCCGAATAGACAGGCCATTTTGTCGGAGGAAGTAACGACGGTTGAGCCGTCATCAATCGCCTCTCACCTACTCGGCGAGGCGACATCCTTCGGCCGTCGGGGATATGCACGGCATTCGAACTCTTTCCGGTTTCAGTAGTGTCGTGGATTTACTGAGGAATACGCCCGTGAAAAGTTCTCGGGCGCATGGCCCGACGGAGGTCACCGGCCTGTGGGGACCGCCGCCGCCGAGGGGCGCAGTTCCCCCGACCCCCTGGTGATCAGGCGGGTGGGCACCACGACGGTCCGGGCCCTGGACCGCTCGCCGTCCAGCCGGGCCATCAGCAGCTCCGCCGCCGCGCGCCCGATGGCCGCGGGATCCTGCGCGACCACGGTCAGCGCGGGCTCCAGCACCTCCGCGAGGGGCAGGTCGTCGAAGCCGACCACCGCCATGTCCCGGCGGCCGAGCCTGGCCAGCCCGAGGACCACGCCGGTCGCGGCGGAGTCGTCGGCCGCGAACACCGCCGTCACCGGGCTCCTGGCGCCGAGCAGCCGGGTGACGGCCGCCGCCGCGGCCTCGTGGTCGTGACCGATCTCCACCAGGGTCCGGTCGAACCCGATCCCGGCCTCGGCCAGCGCGTCACGATAGCCCTGCAGCCGCTCCCGGCGCGTGTAGAGCTCGGGCAGGTCCCCGACGAACGCGATCCTCCGGTGCCCGTGAGCGATCATGTGCGCGACGCCCGAGCGCGCCCCCTCCCGGTTGGAGGAGACCACGGAGTCGGCCGTGAGCCCGCTGGCGGGCCGGTCGAGGAAGAGCAGCGGCAGGCCCGCCGCCCGTTCGGCCCGCAGGTGGCGGTGGTCGCTGTCGGCGGAGGGCACCACGATGAGCGCGGTGACCCGCCGGGCCAGGAAGGTCGAGATCAGCGAGCGCTCGCGCTCGGCCGTCTCCGCCGAGGAGCCGACGATGAGCGTCAGGCCGCGGGCCCGCACCGCGCTCTCGAACCCGCCGGCGACGGTCCCGAAGAAGGGGTTGCCCATGTCAGGGATGACCAGCCCGACTGTGGAGTCGCGCGCGCCCACCCGCATGTTGCGCGCCATGAGGTTCGGCTGGAACCCCAGCCTGCCCATGGCCTCCAGGATGCGCTCGCGGGTCTCGGCGGCCACCGGGCCGTCGTCGTTGACCACCCGCGAGACGGTCTTGGCGGTGACACCGACCTCGCGGGCCACATCCGTCATGGTGGCGCGGCGAACCTTGGACATGGATCACCGCTCTTCTCGTCGGGGGCACGGCGTCGGAAACAGGCTAAAGGGTGCTCACCTACCTCCGGCACGCCAACCTCAGGAGAGCCGGCACGCCAACCTCAGGAGAGACCGACGGCGCGGGCCGCCCCCTCGTCGGTGACAACCGCGCCCCTGCCCGTCTCCACCCGCAACGCTCCCGTCATGATCGCGACCACCTCGGCCATGCTGTTACGCCGGGGGCGCGCATGCTTAAAGGCATCGAGTACTCCCTGGTGGGTCTGGGAGGTTCAAAATGTCAACGTTGACACATGTCAACGTTGACATCCGCTGCCATGGATGATGGGGTCCGCGAAAGGAAACGTCAATGCCTTACCGCTGCAACGGATCGGCAACGCCACCGGACCGCGTCGCGTCGCCCGCCCCAGAAAGGCAAGTCCCATGCCCCCCACCCAGGTAGCCGTGCTCGGTGAGTGCGTCGCCGACGCCTTCACGACCGGGAGCCCCGCGCAGGGCGAGCTCGCCCTGCGCGTCCTTCCCGGCGGGAGCCCGGCGAACACCGCCGTGGCCCTCTCCCGCCTCGGCACCCCCACCCGCTTCCTCGGCCGCATCTCGCGGGACTCCTTCGGCGCCCTGTTCCGCGCCCACCTCGGCGCCTCCGGGGTCGACCTGACCGGCTGCGTCGCCGCCGACGAGCCCAGCACGCTGGCGGTGGCGACGCTGGACGGGTCGGGGCAGGCCGTCTACACCTTCTACGCGAAGGGCTCCGCCGACTGGCAGTGGAGCACGGCGGAGCTGACCGCCGACCGGCTCGGCGACGTCTCCTGCCTGCACACCGGTTCCATGGCCCTGGTCGGCGCCCCCGGCGCGGAGCGCGTCGAGGAGCTGCTGGCCAGGACCGCCCCCCACGCCACCGTCTCGATCGACCCCAACGTGCGCGCCGCGTTCGTCGACCTGGCCGTCTACCGGGAGCGGATGCCCGTGTGGTGCGCGCTGGCCGACCTCGTCAAGCTCAGCGACGACGACCTGGAACAGATCCACCCCGGCGAGCCCCTCGAACAGGTCTGCGACACCTGGCACGCCGCGGGCGCCCGCCTGATCGTGGTGACCCGCGGCCCCAGGGGCGCGACCGTCTCCCTCGACGGCGAGCGGGCGACGGTGCCGGCGCCCGTCACGGAGGTCGTGGACACCGTGGGGGCGGGTGACTCCTTCACCGCCGCCCTCCTCCACCGGCTGCACGCCTCCGGCCTGCTCGGCGGGCGGCTCGACGCCCTCAGCCTCGATCAGGCCAAGGAAGCGGCGTCCTTCGCCAGCGGTGTCGCCGCGCTCACCTGCTCGGTGGCCGGGGCCAACCCGCCCTGGGCCCGTGACCTGACCGGGGACCTGGGCGGGGACCTGGGCGGGCCCACCGTCGGCGGGTGACCCGGCGCGGGACGTGAGCCGGCCCACCGAGGCCGGCTGACATCCCCGCCCGCGGCACCGTCCCCGCGAGGCCCTCGGGCCTGACACGGGACGCGGCCGCGCCGGCCGGTCGAGCCGGGGCGCGGGACAGTACGGCCGGGGACGGCCGAGGTGGTTCAGGTGGCCGGGGCCTTCTCCTCCTCCGGCTCCCCGCGCCGCGCCGTCCCCGGCGTCCCGCGCCCCTCCGGCCTTCTCCGCCGCGAGAGCGCCCGCCCGATCGACTCCGAGCGGCTGGCGACCAGCGGCCCGAGCAGGGCGAGGATGAGCACGTACCCGGCGATGAACGGCGCGAGCCTGCCGTCCAGCCCGGCGGCCAGCGCCATGGTCGCCAGCACGAGGGCGAACTCACCGCGCGAGAGCACGGTGAGCGAGATGTTGACCGCCTCCGTCCTGCCGAAGGAGTTCAGCTTGGCGGCCAGCACGCCGGCCACGACGTTGAGCAGCACGGTGATCGCCACCGCGATCACGATGGGCCAGGCCACCGAGAGCATGTCGCCCGGCTCGATGGACAGGCCGAACACGAAGAAGAACAGGGCGGCGAAGGCGTCCCGGAGCGGGTGGACGAGCTGGCGGATGCGCGGCGCCGCCCTGGTCGAGCTCAGAATGAGCCCGATCATGAAGGCCCCGATCGCGTCGGAGACGCCGAGCTCCTCCGCGACGCCGGCGGTGAAGATCGCCAGACCGGTGAACATCACCACGAGCAGCTCGTCGTCCCTGGTGGTCACGAGCGTGTTGACCAGCCGCGTCCCCCACCGGGCCAGGGCGGTCAGCACGATCAGGAAGGCGAACGCCTTGCCGAAGGAGATCGCGGCGGCGGTGAAGGTGTCGGCGCCGCTGAGCACCGGCTGCAGCACGGCCAGGTAGAGGGCGAGGAAGACGTCCTCGACCACGATGATGCCGAGGATGAGGCGGCTCTCCGGGTTGCCCAGGCGCCCGAGGTCGACCAGCAGCTTGGTCACGATGGCCGAGGAGGAGATTCCGATCACCCCGGCCAGGACCAGGGTCTCCCTGGTCCCCCAGCCGACGGTGAACCCGAAGGCCAGGCCGCCGCCGACGTTGAGCAGGATGTAGCCGACCCCCGCCAGCACCAGACGCCTGCCCCCCGAGACGAGGTCGTCCAGGGAGAACTCCAGGCCGAGGTAGAACAGCAGGAAGATCAGGCCGAGCGCGGCGACGACCTTCAGGTCCGCCGGATCGTCGACCAGGGCGAGGCCGGGGGTGTGCGGGCCGAAAAGGATGCCCGCGAGCATGAACAGGGGGATCGTCGGCAGCCCTATCCGGGTGCCGAGTCTGGCGATGATCCCGGCGGCCAGAAAGGACCCGCCGAGGGCGATGAGAGCGTCACCCAGTGCCACGATGACCCCCTTCGGGGCAGAATCCGGGCATGGTGAACACGTGTTCGTGGAACATGAAAAACCTCCGTCGAGCGATCTGGGTGTCAGTGCGTCACAGATCGCTGGACGGAGGGGCTCGGGGTCCGGAGGTGTCGTGTACGGCCCGCACGGCGGGGGCGGTCCGGGGCGGCCGGAGGACCGGGGCCGGTGCCCCCTCCTCCGGCCCGGCCGGGCCGGTGGCCGGCGGGGGCAGGCAGCGGTCCTGCTGATGCTGGACGGCCGGGGGCAGCACCGCCCCGCCTGCCAGTGTGATCGCGAGTCCGGGCTCGTGGTGAAGGCCGGGGGGCGCCGGGAACGGCGCGTGGACGACGGCGAACAGGACCAGCAGAAGGGCGGCGACCGTACCGACGACCTTCCGCGACAAACCGGACCCTAACGCTTGATGGAATTGTCCATTATTTTATCATTCGTCACCCGGCGGGACTGGGGGGCCGTGTAGGCCCACTGCCAGAGCAGTTCGAGCGGTCCCCGGTCGTAGCGCCGCAGCCACAGCGTGGACAGCGCCATGAACAGGGCGCAGATACCGGCCCAGGCGCCGATCACCCACCACGGCCGCAGGCCGGCGAACCGCGCGGCCAGCCCGAGCCCCCAGCCGTAGCAGAGCGTCGCGGCGGCCAGGTTCTGGAAGACGTAGCAGCTCAGCGCGGTGCGGCCGATGGCGGTCAGGCCCCGGCGCACCGTGCCGGGAGCGCCGCTCATCCGGTGCACGACCGTCGTGACCAGGGCGAGCAGGCCCAGTGCCACCAGCGGGGGCAGCAGATAGCGGTCGACCAGGAACCACGCCTCCCCGGCGAAGGAGGTCAGCAGGTTGAGCGGGAGGGCCACGCCGAGCCCGGCCAGCATGAGCCGCCCGCGGAGGGTGGCGCCCTGGACGGAGTCCTCGAAGATCCCGGCGCGCATCAGGCGCGATCCGAGCAGGAACAGCACGATCCCCATCGGGATGATGAACACGGCCTCGACCCGGTAGACGCCGATCAGCTGGATCCGGGCCGCGACCTGGTCGAGGTAGGCGCCCTCGGAGAACAGCGTGGACGCCTCCGAGGCCGGGGGGACCGTGCTGACCTGGCCGTAGACCATGATGAAGGTGGCCAGCCCGATCAGCGCCACGAACGCCGACCCCACAGTGATCATCCAGGCCCTGACCACCCGGTCGCTCCGGCCGATCAGGTACGCCACGATGATCGAGGTCACGGCGTAGCCCATCAGCACG
Source organism: Streptosporangium brasiliense (assembly GCF_030811595.1). Taxonomy (NCBI): domain Bacteria; kingdom Bacillati; phylum Actinomycetota; class Actinomycetes; order Streptosporangiales; family Streptosporangiaceae; genus Streptosporangium; species Streptosporangium brasiliense. The sequence continues at coordinate 239,584 of NZ_JAUSRB010000001.1, read as the reverse complement.
TCGAACTCGAAGATCAGCACGTAGTGGATCAGGCCTTCGAGGAACAGCAGCCCGGCCCGCCACAGGTACCAGCCGGGCCAGGGCGCGTTCCGGCGCGCGGCCGAGCGGTACTGCAGCTCCAGCCCGACCCCGAACAGCAGGGTGAGCAGGGCCAGGAACTTGCCGTTGGCCAGGAATCGGAGGAAGGTCTCCACGGTCCCGGACTGGGCGAGCGCGTCCAGCGCGTTCGCCGGGCCACCCGGGCTGGTGAAGATCCAGATGTTGGTGCCCAGGGTCCCCATGATGGCGACACCCCTGAGCACGTCCAGCACGTCTATCCGTCGCGTCGTCACGCTTTCAACGATGTCCGCTCCCGGGCGGCCGGTCATCGTCACGCGGACCCATCCGGGATGTACATCTATGGATGTAGGCGTTCAGCCTTTGGTCGACGGCCGGGTGGCCCTTGGTCGACGGCCCGGTCCGGCGAGCCCCGCTCCGCCCCCGCGCCTCCGCGGAGACCGGCGCCGTTCACCTCATGCCCGTCCCCACCGGAGGCGAGCCCCGCCCGCCCCGTGCCCGTCCCCGCAGGAGCGCCGCCCCGTGCCCGCACCGTGCCCGGCCCCGCCGGAGCGGGGCACCGGCCTCCGCGAGGCTCCTGCCACTCCTGTCACACCCGCCTGTCACACCCGCCTGTCACGCCTGCCGCAGGATCCGCCGGTGCAGCCGTCCCGCCGCCTCGCCGTCCAGGCCGAAGGCCCTCTTGGCGGCCAGCCAGGCCGCCCCCGCGGCCCCGTCGCCGGCCAGGACCGTCGAGGCGCCCAGCCCCTCCCGTACGGCCGAGCAGACCGGCCCCCCGGTGGTCAGGACGCTCCCGGCCAGCACGACGGGGGTGTCCTCCCCCGCCTCGCGCACCTCGGCCACCGTCGCGCGGAGCAGTCCGGCCGCCGTCGCCACGATCTGCAGCGCGGCGGGGTCGCCCGCGTCGGCGGCCCGGCTCACCAGTGGCGCCAGCCTCGCCAGCTCCAGTGGGGAGCGCCCCTGGGCGTGGACCACGATCCGGACGGCCTCCGCCCTGCCGTCCGCGGGCGGCCACCCGGCCCCGCCGCCGCTCGGCCGGCCCATGGACGCCCCAGCGGGCCCTCCACCGCCGCCCGGAGGCGCTCCGGCGCGGTCGGCGCGGATCTCGCGGTCGGCGCGGATCTGCTCGGCGACCAGGCGCGTCAGCAGCCCGCCGCTCTCCCCCCGGGCGAGGCTGCGGACGGCCTCGCGGGCCGCCTCGCGCCCCAGCCAGAAACCCGACCCCTGGTCCCCCAGCAGCCAGCCGAGCCCGTCGGAGATCGCCACCGGCTCCTCGTCCTCGATGCGGGCGGCGGTGGCGCCGGTCCCCGCGATGAGCACGGTGCCGCGGGGCTCCGCCGTACCGGCGGCGAAGGCGATGGTGAGGTCGCCCGTCACGGCGGGGACGCAGCGCAGTCCGGCGGAGGCCCACATCCGGTCGAAGACGGCCCGGTCGAGTGCCCCCGCCCCGGCCATCCCGATGACCGCCCCGGCCACCAGGGCGGGGTCCACGCCGCGGAGGGCGGCCTCCAGCGCCTGCCGGATGTTGGCGGCGGCCGTGGCGGTGCCGTGGGCCGCCGGGTTGCCGCCGGCGGCCCTGCCGTGCCCGGCCCGCCGGCCCGAGGCGTCGGCCAGCACCGCGCGGGAGGAGGTGCCGCCGACGTCCAGTCCGAGAACGTACATCGGCTTACAGGTGTTCGCCGAAGAACGCCACGGTGGCCTCGACGGCCTGGGTGACGTAGGGCTCGGTGTCGTAGAGGTCGATGTGGAGCCTGGCGTCCAGCCAGTGGAGTCTCTTGGGGCCGTCCATCCGCTTGTACGCCTCCTCGGCACCCTCCGGGGAGCAGAAGCGGTCCACCACGCCGTGCACGATCAGGCCGGGCTTGGGGGACAGGAAGTCGGCTCCGGTCATGTTGTCCACGGTGATCAGCTCGCGGACGGAGGCCCTGGTGACCTCGTTGCGCCAGTGCGGCCGGGCGCCGCGCTCGGTGCCGTAGTAGGCGAACGGCTCGTCCCCCGGCATGGCGGCCTCACCGCCGACGGCCACGGCGGGCAGGTATTCCACCGGGCCGCCCCGGTCCTGGCGCTCCAGCACCTCGGTGAAGGAGGCCAGCGCGCCGTGGTAGCCGTCGGGCGACATGGCCGCGCGCATGCCGTAGGGGTTGTTGTAGGCCCCGGCGATGCCCGCGAAGACCTTCACCCGGGGGTCGAAGGCGGCGAACCGGAGCGCGTATCCGGCGCCCAGGCAGACGCCGACCGCGCCGATCCTGTCGCCGTCGGCCTCGGGCCGCGCGCGGAGCAGCGAGACCGCGGCCCGCAGGTCGTGCAGCTTGCCCTGCGCGTCCTCGTGGCAGCGCGGCGTCCCGCCCGACTCGCCCCAGTTGCGGTGGTCGAAGGCCAGCGTCACATATCCCGCCTCGGCCAGCCGGGCCGCGTACAGCCCGGTGACCTGGTCCCGCGTGCCGGTGAACGGCCCGGTGAGGACCAGGGCCGGGTGCGGGCCGGCCGTGGCCGGCACCCGCAGGTCGCCGACGAGCCTGATCCCGTCGGCCTCGAACTCAACTGTCTCGGTCACGCTGTCCAGTCTGTACGGTCGGCGCACCGCGGGGCGAGGGAGCCCGGCGCCGTGCTCCCGGCCCCCACCGCACCGGCGGGGACCGGGAGCGCCGACTACGAGTCGAACCCGAGGCCCATCCGGTCCAGGGTGCGCAGCCAGAGGTTGCGGCGGCCCTGGTGGAGGTCGGCCTGGGCGATCGACCAGCGGGTCATCTGGATCCCGGCCGAGCGGACCGGCTCGGGCGGGAAGGGCAGCGGCTTCTCCTTGACCATCCGCAGCTCCGTCCGTTCGGTCGGCTCGCCGTTGAGCAGGTCGAGCATGACGTTCGCGCCGAAGCGGGTCGCGCCGACGCCCATCCCGGTGTAGCCGACGGCGTAGGCGAGACGCCCGCCGTGCGACTGGCCGTAGAAGGCGCTGAAGCGGCTGCAGGTGTCGATGACGCCGCCCCACCGGTGGGTGAAGCGGAGCTCCGACAGCTGCGGGAACGTCGTGGCGAAGTGCCCGGCCAGCTTGACGAAGGTCTCGTCGCGCTGTTCGTACTCCGGCTTGATCTTGCCGCCGTTGTAGTAGACCGCGTCGTAGCCGCCCCAGAGGATGCGGTTGTCGGCGGTCAGCCGGTAGTAGTGGAACTGGTTGGCCGAGTCTCCGACGCCCTGCCGGTTGTGCCAGCCGACGGAGGCGAGCTGCTCGGCGGAGAGCGGCTCGGTCATCAGCGCGTAGTCGTAGACCGGCACCAGGAAGTGCTTCAGCCGCCGCAGCAGCGGCTGGAACACGCCGGTGCCGAGGGCGACCCTGGCGGCCCTGACGGTGCCGTGCGGGGTGAGCAGGTCCATGCTCGCCTGGGTGTCCTTGATGTTCCTGACCGGCGTGCGCTCGTAGATGCGCACGCCCACGGAGAGGCAGGCCTGCCGGAGCCCCCAGGCCAGCCGGGCGGGGTCGACCATGGCGCAGCCGTCGCGCTCCCAGAAGCCGCCGATGTAGGTGGGAGAGTTCACCTCCGCCCGGATCTGGTCCGCGTCGAGGACGTCGAAGCGGATGCCCAGCTCGTGGGCGATCTGGACACTCTCGCGCATCTCCTCAAGCTGCCAGGGCTCGGTGGCCACGTTCAGCTCGCCGGTGCGCTCGTAGCCGCAGTCGATGTCGTATCTGGCGACGGTCTCGCCGATCTCGTCGAGGTTGGCCAGCCCCAGTCGCTCAAGCGTGGCGACCTCCTCGGGCCAGCGCTCCAGCCCGTTGGCGATCCCGTGGGTGAGCGTCGCCATCGCGAAGCCGCCGTTGCGGCCGGACGCCGCCCAGCCGATCCTGCGTCCTTCGAGCAGGACCACGTCGAGCGACGGGTCTCGTTCCTTGGCCATCAGGGCGGTCCACAGCCCCGAGAAGCCTCCGCCGACCACCGCCAGATCGGCGGTCGTGTTTCCGAAGAGCCGCGGCTGCGGCTCGGGTTTCGCCGGACTGTCGAGCCAGTACGGCTTGCGCTCCGCATCAGCAAGAGCCTTCAGCGGATCCACAAATCTCACTTCCCTACGGTGAGTCAAATTATTTTTGTGTGTGTATCGCGTGGTCGTGAAGACCACACGCGGGTTCCCCCCGCCTGAATCCGATCTCGCCTCCCTGTTCTCTGCCGAGGATCTGGGTACACCGAAGCCCCGTGCCGCCCGGTGACGGCACGGGGCTTGACGGCAGCTAGGTGCGGCGGCGCGAGAGCACCGTGTTGAACACGGCGATCGCGACGCCTACCGCGAATATAAGGGTTCCGATGATGTTGACCTGTGGCGGCACCCCGATACGGGTGGCGCCCCAGATCCACAGCGGGAACGTCTGGAGGGCCCCGCTGGTGAACTGGGTGATCACGAAGTCGTCGATGGAGAGCGCGAACGCCAGCAGCGCGCCCGCGACGACGCCGGGCAGGATCATCGGGAACGTCACCCGCCAGAACGTCACCCACGTGGAGGCGCCCAGGTCACGGGCGGCCTCCTCGATCGAGCGGTCCAGCCCGATCACCCGGGCCCGCACGGTGATGGCCACGAACGACAGGGAGAACAGCACGTGCGCGATGACCACGGTCACGAAGCCGGTCTGCACCCCGCTGCTGATGAACAGCGACAGCAGCGAGGCTCCCATGACGAGCTCCGGCGAGGCGATGGCGGCGAACATCACGAGGTTGGTCGCACCCTGCCCGCGGAAGCGGTAGCGGCCCAGGGCCAGGCCCATGAGCGTGCCGATGACCGTCGTGATCAGCGTGGAGAGCACGGCGATCTGGAGCGAGTTGACCACGGCCCTGGTCAGCTCGGGATATTCGCCCAGCCGGCCCCACCAGTTCAGGGTGAAGCCCTGCCAGGTCACGTTCGACTTGCTCTTGGTGTCGTTGAAGCCGAAAACGATCATGACTGCGATCGGCAGGAACAGCCAGGCGATGATCAGCCAGACGTAGACCTTGAGCAGCCGGTCGCCGATCCGGGTCCTGCTCCGCCCACGCCCGGCGGGCGCCGTCTCCTGGGCGGCCGCCGGGGCCGCCGCGCCGAGTCCAGTGGTGCTCATCGGGCCGCCGCCTCCAGCACGTTCTCGGTGCCGAGCGCCTTGGCGTAGGCGAAGATACCGATCAGCATCGCCGCCATCAGCGTGAACGACAGCGCGGCGGCGGTCGGATAGTCGTTGTTGACGAGGTATTCGGTCTGGATGATGTTGCCGATCATCGTGTTCTCCGGGCCGCCGAGGATGCCGGCGTTGACGTAGTCCGCCGTCATCGGGACGAACGTCATCAGCACCCCGGCGAACACGCCCGGCAGCGAGAGCGGCAGCACGACCTTGGTGAACGCCTCACGCCGGGCGGCGTACAGGTCCTGGGCTGCCTCGACCACCCGGGGGTCCACCCGCTCCAGCGCGACGTAGATCGGCAGGATCATGAACGGCAGGTAGTTGTAGACCAGGCCGCCGATCACCGCCACCGTCGTCTGCAGCACGTGGAAGTCTCCGGACACCAGGCCCGCCGACTTCAGCGGTGCCAGCAGCATGCCGTCGTCGGCCAGCAGGAACTTCCACGACACCGTGCGCAGCACGAACGAGACGAAGAACGGCAGCAGCACCAGCAGCAGGTAGGTGGACTTGCGCGGGCCGCCCTTGAAGGCGATCCAGTAGGCCATCGGGTAGGCCAGCACGACGGAGATGACCGTCGCGGTCAGGCCGTAGCCGGCCGAGCGCAGGAACTGCGTCTGGTACTGGGCCAGCGCGTCGCCGTACACCGAGAAGTTGAACGTCTGGACGAACCCGTTCACCACGTCGCCCTCCTGGGTGGAGACCGAGGCCATGAAGACCATCGGCACCACCAGGAAGATCGCCAGCCAGAGGCCGCCCGGCAGGATGAGCAGGTAGGGGGCGAGGCGTTTCATCCCCGGTCAGCCCTGGGTGACCGGCTGGAAGATGGACTCGAAGACCTTCTCCTCGGCCGTGGTCAGTGCCTTGTAGGAGCGCAGCCTGGCCATGTCGGCGTCGGAGGGGAAGATCATCGGGCTGTTGGCGATCTGCTCCAGGGACGCCTTGTCCTCACCCTTGGCCTTGGCGGCGTCGGCGAGGACCAGATCCTTGGTGGCCGGCACCGGGGTGATGTAGTTGATGTATTCGACCAGCATCGTGGCGATCTTGGGCTGGTAGACGTAGTCCATCAACGTCAGGGCGTCCACCGGGTTCTGCGCGGTCTTGGGGATGCACATGTTGTCGGTCCAGATCGTGCCGCCCTCCTCGGGCACCACGAACCTGAGGTCCTTGCCCTCGGCGACCTGCTGGAAGATGTCACCCGACCAGGCCATGGTGATCCACACGTCGCCCCGGACGAGGGCGTCGACGTAGTCGTTCTCGTAGTATTTGCGCACCAGCCCCGCGTCGCGCTGCTGCCGGAGCTTGTCCCCGGCCTTGCGCCAGTCGGCCTCGGTGGACTTGTCGGGGTCGATGCCCAGGGCGAACAGGCCGAAGTTGGCGACCTCCTGGGTGTCGAGCATCATGCCGACCTTGCCCTTGTACTTGGGGTTCCAGAGGTCCTCGATGCTCTTGACCTCGTCGACGTACTTGGGGTTGTAGGCGATGCCGGTCAGGCCGACCGTCCACGGGATGGTGTGGGTGTTGCCCGGGTCCCAGGTCGGGTTCTTGACCTTCTGGGCCGCGTTGGCCGCGAAGTTCGGCAGCTTGGAGTGGTCCAGCGGGACCAGATAGCCCAGCGCCATGGCCTTGCTGAGCTGGAGGCCGTTGGTCATGACCATCAGGTCGTAGCCGATGTCGTTGTTGGCGGCGAGCAGCGGCTGGATCTTGCCGAAGAACGTGGTGTTGTCCTGGATGGCCTCCTGGTAGGTCACCTTGATGCCGGTGTCGGCGGTGAACATCTCCAGGGAGGGATACTTCTTGCCGTCCTTGTCGATGTAGAGCGGCCAGTTGGCGAAGCGCAGGGTGCCGTTCTGCTTCTGGGAGGCCCAGTAGTCGGTGACGGCGTCCGCCTTGGGCGCCTCGACCTTCTTGCCCTGGACTCCGCAGCCGGCCAGGGCCAGGCCCGCCGCCGACAGCCCCGCCAGGCGGAAGGCGTCACGGCGGGTGATCGAGCGGCTCTGCGTCATGCCTCGCAGGAAAGCCGGGTCTTGGGAGTGATGCATGGCGGTACTCAACTTCCGATCGCGTACGAGTGATGCGGCTGCCACGACAGCCAAACGGCGTCACCACGCTCTGCCGTACTCGTGCTGTCAAGCGCGTTCTGCTGGAAGACGGTGACCTCGGCGCCGTCGGCCAGGCTCACCGTGTAGCTGTTGTAGAGGCCCAGATAGACCACCTCGGAGACGACGCCGGGCACGATGCTGACATCGCCCGCCGGCTCCTCCGTGGAGATGGTGATCTTCTCGGGGCGTACGGTGACCGCGATCGGGTCCGCGACCCGGAAACCGTCTCCCGCCACCAGGACCCGGCCCTCCTGACCCAGCTTAAGCATGGCCGAGCCGGGGACGAGCCGGTCCACGGTGCCGCTGAGCAGGTTGGAGGTGCCGATGAAACCCGCCACGAAGGTGGTGGCCGGGCTCTCGTAGATCTCACGGGGCGAGGCGAGCTGCTCGACCTGGCCGTCGTTCATGACGGCGATGCGGTCGCTCATGGTCAGCGCCTCGCTCTGGTCGTGCGTGACGTAGACGAAGGTGATGCCGACCTCGCGCTGGATGCGCTTGAGCTCGATCTGCATGGCCTGGCGGAGCTTGAGGTCGAGCGCTCCGAGGGGCTCGTCCAGCAGGAGCGCGCGGGGCTTGTTGACGAGGGCCCGGGCCAGGGCCACCCGCTGCTGCTGGCCGCCGGACATCTCCCGGGGGCGGCGCTTCTCGCGGCCGGTGAGGGCCACGATCTCCAGCATCTCGCCGACGCGCCGCTTGATCTCGGCCTCGCCGACCTTCTTGCGCCTGAGGCCGAAGGCGACGTTCTCCCAGACGTTCATGTGCGGGAACAGCGCGTAGGACTGGAACACCATGTTCACGTCGCGCTTGTTGGGCGGCACGTTGGTCACGTCCTGGCCGTGCAACCGCACCGTGCCGCGCGACGGATCCTCGAACCCGGCGATCATGCGCATCGTGGTGGTCTTGCCGCACCCGGAGGGGCCGAGGAGCGAGAAGAACTCCCCTTCGGCGATCGTCAGGGTCACACCCTTCACCGCCTGGACGACTTCTCCGTGGGCGAGGTATTCCTTGACGACTCCGTCGAGCTCGATGGCGGGCACCTGGGCGGAGGTGGAGGCGGCCGACGCCGCCTCCGTGCCCGCCTGGATATCGGTCATACCAGGCTTATCCCTCTGTTCGCGGCTATTCGCCGATGTAGTGCATTACGTGCTTGACGCGGAGGTAGTCGTGGAGTCCGAAGACGGACAGGTCCTTGCCGTAACCGGAGTGCTTGAACCCTCCGTGCGGCATCTCGGAGACGAACGGGATGTGGGTGTTGACCCATACGACGCCGAAGTCGAGACGCTTCGACATCCGCATGGCCCGGCCGTGGTCGGAGGTCCACACCGAGCTCGACAGCCCGTACTTGACGCCGTTGGCCTTGGCCACCGCGTCGGCCTCGTCGGAGAAGGTCTGGACGGTGATGACGGGCCCGAACACCTCGTTCTGCACCATCTCGTCGTCCTGCTGGAGGCCGTCGACGATGGTCGGGGCGAAGAAGTAGCCCTTGTCGCCGACCTGGTGACCGCCGGTCAGGACCTTGGCGTGACCGGGGACCCGGTCGAAGAAGGCCGCGACGCGGGCGAGCTGGTCGGCGTTGTTGAGCGGGCCGTACAGCGCGTCCTCGTTGGACAGGTCACCGGTCACGGTGCCCGCGGCCGCCTCGGTCAGCGCGGCGACGAACTCGTCGTGGACGTCCTCGTGGACCAGCACGCGGCAGGCGGCGGTGCAGTCCTGGCCGCCGTTGTAGAGACCGGCCGTGGCGATGGCCTCGGCGGCGGCCTTGAGGTCCTTGACGTCGTCGAAGACGACGACGGGGGCCTTGCCGCCGAGCTCCAGGTGGACCCGCTTGAGGTCCTCGGCGGCGGTCTTGGCCACGGCCATGCCCGCGCCGACCGAACCGGTGATCGCGACCATCTGCGCCGTCGGGTGCCCGACGACGAGGGCGCCGGTCTCGCGGTCGCCGACGACGACGTTGAAGACGCCCTTCGGCAGGACCTCACCGAGGATCTCGGCCAGCTTGAGGGTGGAGACCGGGGTGGTGTCGGAGGGCTTGAGCACGATGGTGTTGCCCGCGGCGAGCGCGGGGGCGATCTTCCAGACCGCCATCATCATCGGGTAGTTCCAGGGCGTGACCTGGCCCACGACGCCGACCGGCTCGTGCCGGATGACGGAGGTGTGGTCGGCGAGGAACTCGCCCGAGGTCGGGCCCTCCAGGGTGCGCGCGGCGCCCGCGAAGAAGCGGAAGTGGTCGGCGGCGATCGGCGTCTCGTCCTCGGCCATCCGGGCCCGGGGCTTGCCGGTGTTACGGCACTCCGCCTCGTTCAGCTCGTCGGCCCGGGCGTCGATGGCGTCCGCCACCTTGAGCAGCAGGTTGGCCCGCTCGCCCGGGGTGAGACCGCTCCACGACTCGAAGGCGGCGGCAGCGGCGGCGTATGCTCCGTCGACGTCCTCCGCACCGGAGACCGGCGCCTGGAGGTAGGCCTCTCCGGTGCAGGGGTCGATGACATCGGAGAATCGGCCGCTCTTGGCGTCCACGAACGCACCATTGATGTAGTTGCGCAGACGGGTGGACTCATGGTTCTCAACCGGGGTGGTCAACGTTGACCTCCTTGCACAGTGGGGCCGAGTTGTCGCGACTCTTACAGAGTAGGTGCCTCGCGACAAGGGATTTCGTTGTGAAGATACCAAATTGCTACGAATTCGCTTGACAGAGCCCGAAGAACTGACACCATGTCGCATCGGAGCCGCAATCTGTCGGCACCAGCCCCGCAACATGACGCCAGGGAGCGCGGATGACGACGCCACCCAAGGTACGCCGCGAGAACGACGCGAGGCCAAACCCCGTCGTCCTCGACGAGATCTCCAAGCAGATCATCGAACAGTTGCAGGGCGACGGGCGCAAGCCGTACGCCGCCATCGGCAAGGCCGTCGGCCTGTCCGAGGCCGCGGTCCGCCAGCGGGTCCAGCGCCTGCTCGACGCCGGGGTCATACAGATCGTCGCGGTCACCGACCCGCTGGTCCTGGGCTTCCCCCGGCAGGCCATGATCGGCATAAAGTGCGAGGGCGACCTGGAGATGGTGGCCGACGAGCTGTCGGCCATCAAGGAGATCGACTACGTCGTGCTGACCGCCGGATCCCTCGACATCATGGTCGAGGTCGTCTGCGAGAGCGACCAGCACCTCCTGGAGATTCTCGGCAAGATCCGCGCCATCCCCACCGTCCACGCCACGGAGACCTTCGTCTACCTCAAGCTCCACAAGCAGACCTACTCCTGGGGCACCCGCTAGCCCGCTGGTCCCGCCCGCCCGGTGGTCACCGGACGGGCGGGGCCGGAGCGGACGCGGGGCCGGAGCGGACGCGGGGCGGGCGCGGATCCTCCGGGGCGGCAGGCGGCGGCCGAGGGCGGACTCAGACCTGCTCGGCGGCCAGCGGCGGCGCGGCGGCGCCGGTGATGGCCGGGACCTCGGCGTCGGAGGCGCGGACCATGCGTGGCCCGGCCGGGCCGTAGACCCCGCGAGGCTCGGGGAAGAGCGCCAGCAGCACCAGATAGAGCACGGCCGCGGTCGCCAGCCCCAGGGGGAGGGAGATGTCGACGCCGCCGGCGAGGTCGCCGAGCGGGCCGACGAACTGCCCGGGGATGTTGACCGACAGGATGGCCATGGCCGCGGCGAGGAGCCAGGCGGCCATGCCCCGCCAGTTCCAGCCGTGGGTGAACCAGTAGCGCCCGCCGCGCTGGCGGCGGTTGAAGACCTGCAGGGCCTCGGGGTCGTACCAGCCCCGGCGCGTCACGTAGCCGAGCATCATGATCACCATCCAGGGGGCGGTGCAGGTGATGATCAGGGTGGCGAAGGTGGAGATGCTCTGGGTCAGGTTGAGCGCGAAGCGGCCGAGGAAGATGAAGCCGATCGACAGCACGCCGATGAACACCGTCGCCTGCACTCGGGTGAAGCGCGGGAAGACGCTGGAGAAGTCCAGGCCGGTGCCGTACAGCGCGGTGGTGCCGGTGGACATGCCGCCGATCAGGGCGATGAGGCAGACCGGCAGGAAGTACCACGCGGGTGAGACCGCCAGCAGGCCGCCGACGTAGTTCGGGGCGGCCGGGTCGACGTAGTCGGCGGCCTTGGTCGCGATGATCGACGCGGTGGCCAGGCCGAAGAGGAACGGCAGGAGCGTGGCGAGCTGGGCCAGGAACGCCGCGCCCATCACCCGGGTGCGCGGGGTCGCGGCGGGGATGTAACGCGACCAGTCGCCGAGGAAAGCGCCGAAGGAGATCGGGTTGGAGAGCACGATCAGGGCGGCGCCGATGAACGACGGCCAGAACGCCGGGTCCGCCGTGGAGGCGAACACCCCCGGGTAGGACGGGTCGAAGTCACCGGCGAAGGCGAGGACGCCGAGCACGAACAGCACCGAGGCCGCCGCCACCGCGATCTTGTTGACCAGCAGCATGAAGCGGAAGCCGTACACGCAGACGACCAGCACCAGCCCGGCGAACAGCGCGTACGCCAGGCCGTAGGAGAAGTCCGACTCCGGCAGCCCGACCAGCCGGTGCGCGCCGCCGACCAGGGCGTCGCCGGAGGACCAGACCGAGATCGAGAAGAAGGCGATCGCGGTGAGCAGGGAGAGGAACGAACCGACGACGCGGCCGTGCACCCCCAGGTGCGCCGAGGAGGAGACGGCGTTGTTGGTGCCGTTCACCGGGCCGAAGACGGCCAGCGGCGCGAGGATCAGCGAGCCGACCACCAGGCCCAGCACGGTCGCCGCGAGCCCCTGCCAGAAGGAGAGACCGAACAGGATGGGGAAGGCGCCGAGCACGCAGGTGGCGAAGGTGTTCGCGCCGCCGAACGCCAGGCGGAAAAGGTCGATCGGGCGGGCCGTGCGGTCGGCGTCCGGGATGCGCTCGACGCCGTGCTGCTCGATCTCGGTGATGGACGGGGCGTCGCTCATGGGGTCTTCTCCGGGGAGGGCGCGGACAGCGCCAGCAGGCTGACGAGGTCGTAGGCGACGTGGGAGGCGGCCACCGAGGTGATCTCGGCGTGGTCGTAGGCGGGAGCGACCTCGACCACGTCGGCCCCGACCAGGTTGGTCCCGGCCAGGCCGCGCAGGATCTCCAGCAGCTCGCGGCTGGTCAGGCCGCCCGCCTCCGGGGTGCCGGTGCCGGGGGCGTGCGCGGGGTCGAGCACGTCGATGTCGATGGACAGATACAGCGGCCGGTCACCGATCCGCTGCCGGAGCGCGTCGACGACCTCGTCCACGCCCCGGCGCATCACGTCGGCCGAGGTCACGATGCCGAAGCCCATGCGCCTGTCGTCTTCGAGGTCCTTCTTGCCGTACAGCGGGCCGCGCGTGCCGACGTGACCGACCGCCTCGGTGTCGAGGATGCCCTCCTCGACGGCCCGGCGGAACGGCGTGCCGTGGGTGTACTCGGCGCCGAAGTAGGTGTCCCAGGTGTCGAGGTGGGCGTCGAAGTGGAGCAGCGCCACCGGGCCGTGCCTGCGGGCCAGGGAGCGCAGCAGCGGCAGCGCGATCGTGTGGTCGCCGCCGATCGTCACCAGCCTGGCCCCGGCGTCCTGGAGCTCGCCGGCGGCGTGCTCGATCGTCTCGACCGCCTCACCGATGTCGAACGGGTTGCAGGCGATGTCCCCGGCGTCGGCCACCTGCACGGCGGCGAACGGCGAGACGTCCAGACCCGGGTGGTACGGCCGGAGCAGCCGGCTGGCCTCGCGGACGGCCGAGGGGCCGAAGCGGGCGCCGGGGCGGTAGGAGACCCCACTGTCGAACGGCACCCCGACCACGGCCACGTCGCAGCGGCCGACCTCGTCCAGCCGCGGCAGCCGCGCGAAGGTGGCCGGGCCGGCGAAACGCGGGACGCGGGAGGAGTCGACGGGCCCCCGAGGTTCGGTCATGCGGCTCGGTCCTTTCACGAAAGAGCTGGTCAGCGAGATGTTTGGGTCAGTCTGCGATGTTTCGCCCACTGTATGCAATTGTGTGAACAACGAAGCGTTACGGTGTTTCTTGTGGCCGAACACAGACTCACGGTCGAGGAGCTGACCCGCTTCCCCGCCCTGCAGCTACGCGTCATCGCCGGTGAGGCCGGGCTGGCCCGGTCGGTGTCCTGGGCGCACGTCAGCGAGCTCGACGACCCCACGCCCTGGCTGCTCGGCGCCGAGGTGATCATGACGACGGGCCTGGCGATCCCCCGCTCCGCCGCGCGGCAGCGGGCCTACCTCGAACGGCTCGACGACGCCGGGGTGTCCGGGCTGGCCCTGTCGGCCCAGCTCCACGTGCCGCCGCTACACGAGGCGTTCTTCGCGGCGGCCGAGGAGCGGAGCATGCCGGTGCTCGAAGTGCCGCTGGCGGTGCCGTTCATCGCCATCGCCCAGGAGGTGGCGGCGGCGGTGCAGGAGGACGCCCGGCAGCGGCTCGGCGCGCAGTTGCAGGTGTTCGGCGCGCTGCGCTGGCTGGCCTCGGAGGACCTGGACACCGCGACGCTGTTCCGCCGGCTGGAGCGCCTGTCCGGCTACGAGGTGTATCTGTGCACGCCGCAGGGGCGTCCGCTGCTGCCCGGCGTCCCGGTGCCCGACCTCGGGACGCTGCCGGCGTCGGCGGACGCTCCCCCGACGATCCCCGGCGGCTTCGCGCTGCCGGTGCCCGCCCCGGGCGGCCCCGCCGGGTTCCTGGTCGCCTTCGAGCGGGAGGGCGCGCGCCCGGCCGGGCTGGCCGTGGTGCAGCACATCGCCACCGTCGCCGCGCTACAGGTCGCGATGGTCCGTCACGAGCGAGAGACGCTCCGGCGCGAGGGCGCCGAGATCCTCGCCGAGCTGCTGCAGGACGTGCTCGACCCGGCCACGGCCCGGCGGCGGCTGATCCGGCTGGGCCTGCCCGCCGAGGAGCTCGTCCTGCTGACGGTCCGCGGCGTGACCGACGACGCGCTGCTGCGCGCCCTCGACGACCGCCCCTGCCTCCTGCTCCGCCGGGGCGACGACCGCCACGTGCTCGGCTCGGCGGAGCTGGGTACGGCCGTCGCCGCCCTGCCCGCCGCCGCGGCCGGGATGAGCAGGCCGTTCCCCGCCGGGACGTCGCTGCGGGTGGCCCGGCGGGAGGCGGCCTGGGCGGCCTCCCGGGCCGCCGAGTCCGGCCAGCCGCTGATCCGCTACGGCGACGACACCACCGGACGGTGGCTGCCCGAGGACCCGTCGGTGCTGGCCGCGCTCGTGGAGCACGTGCTCGGCGAGGTGCTCCGCTACGACGCGGCCCACGACTCCCGGCTGCTCGCCTCGGTCCGCACCTGGATGGAGCGGGACCGGCGCACCGAGGACGCGGCGGCGGCGCTGCACATCCACCCCAACACGCTGGCCTACCGGCTGCGCAGGTTCACCGCGCTGACCGGCCGCGACCTGTCGTCCACCGGGGCGTTCGCCGAGGTGTGGCTGGCGGTCCGGGCCGCCGGACAGCTCGGCCTCACCGACTGAGACGCCCCGGAGGAGGGACGGGCCGACGCCACCGGGAAGGACGGGGCCGGGAGTTGGGGAGGGCGGGAGCCGGGAAGGGCGGAGCCTGGGAGGGCGGAGCCGGTTCACCGGCTGAGGTGCGCCTCCAGGACGTCGGCGACGCCGGTGAGGAACTCGTCCACCTCGCCGACGGCGTAGCCGGGCCGGAGCATCACCGTGGCGAACCTGGCCGCGCGCACGTCACCGGGGGTGACAGGCTGGTCGGTGGTGCCACGCAGGGTGGCGACGACCCGGTCGAGGAAGGCGTCCACCTGGTCCTCGTTGTAGCCCATGCCCAGCCGCCCGGCCCGGAAGGCGGCCCGCTCGATCCAGGCCGCCTGCTCCTCAGGGGTCGGAAGCCTTCCCGGCCACTCGGCGGACACCTCCTCGCCCTCCGCCGGGAGATCACCGGCCCACGCGTCTCCGGCAGCCGGCCCGGAACCGGCGGGCCCGGAATCACCGGCGGGCGGAGAGGCATCGGCGGGCGAGGGAGCGCCGGCGGTCGGGGGACCTCCGGCGACCGGAGCAGCACCGGCGGACGCAGGACCACCGGAGACCGGGGAAGCACCGGCGGACGCGGGAACGTCTGCGGACAGGGCGCTGCCGGGCCACGGGTCCTCGGCGGCGGACGAGGGCGGTGGCTGCGGGGCCGGGCGCGGACGGACGGGCACCGGCCCGCCGTTCCCGGCGGCCCGGGTCTCGACCGCCACGATGAACGCCTCCAGCGCGAAGTCCACGGCCATCTCGTTGTAACCGCCGAGCTTCGTGCGGAAGCGCGCGTCGCGGATCTCATCCGCGGTGATCGGCTCACCGTCCAGGGAGCCCCTGCCGAGGGTGCCCTCGATCCGGCGGATCAGGGCATCCACCTGGTCGGGGTCATATCCGGCACGCACCCCCAGCACCCGTGGAAAACGGTTCAACCCCGGATCCCTCCCGTCCCGTCCGCGATGTTCATCATTGTGATCGGACACGGCTGGTAAAGCGAGTGATCGCGGTAAGGTGACCGCCTATGCGCCTTTCCGAGGTGTCCTTCCGATATTCACGCCGTGCCCCCTGGATCCTGCGGGACGTCGAGCTCGCGCTCCGCCCGGGCTCCGTCGTCGAGGTCACCGGGCGCAACGGCGCGGGCAAGTCCACGCTGCTGCGCCTGCTCGCCGGGATCATCCCTCCGTCCCGGGGTTCGATCACCGATCGGCCCCGTGTCGTCGGCTACGCCCCCGACGTCTTCCCCGTGGACCAGCCGTTCACCGTCACCGCCTACCTGGCCCACATGGCCAGGATCCGGGGCATCTCCGCCGCCTCCGCCGAGGAGCTGGCCGGCCGGCTGAACGCCACCCACCTGCTGTCCCAGCCGCTCGGTGACCTGTCCAAGGGCAGCGCGCAGAAGATCGGGCTGATCCAGGCGCTGCTGGTCCCGCCCGGCCTGCTGATCCTGGACGAACCCTTCGCCGGGCTGGACGAGCAGACCCGCACCGAGCTCCCCGTGATCATCGGCGAGATCGCCGCCGCCGGCGGGACGGTCGTGGTCAGCGACCACCAGAACCAGCTCCAGGACTTCCCCGGCGCCGACCACTGGCTGGTCGCCGCCGGCGCGATCACCACCCAGGCCGGGGACCGGCCACGGCAGGCGGTCATCGAGGTGCTCGTGGACGCCGCCGAGGCCGAGGAGATCGAGCAGAAGCTCCGCGCCGACGGCTACACCACCAGGCGCCTCCAGTGACGGCCGGGAAGCCTCCTCCGAGCGGCGGCGCCGTCTCCCGGCCGGGCGCCTTCGCAGCCCTCCGGCACCCGCCGCATACCCGGAGACACCAGTGATCCCGCCCCGACGCGCCGGCGTCCAGCACCTGTCCGGGAGACGCCGATGACGCCCCTCGTCCGTTTCAAGCTGGCCGCCTACGCCCGGTCGCACCGGCTGTTCCAGCCGATCATCGGACTGCTGGCGATGCTGGCCGTCTTCTACTCCTCGACGGTCCCGCCGGGCAAGGAGCTGTCCTCCTACGCCGACTCGGCCGGGCTGCTCATCCTCGTCTTCGCCTGGGCGGCCCGGGGGCTGCTCGACACCGAGCCGGCGACACAGCGGCTGATCTCGATGACCGCGGCCGGCCGGCCCGGCCGGGAGGTCGGCGCCGGGCTGCTCGCCGCCCTCATCGTCAACCTCGCGATGGCGGCGACGGCGGTCGCGGTCCCGCTGGCCGTCGGCTTCGCCGCCACGCCCGCACCGGTCGACCTGGTCCAGGGCGCCGTGCTGCACCTGCTCGGCCTGAGCGTCGGGACGGCACTGGGCGCGCTGACCAGCAGGCCGATCCTGCCCTCCCCCGCCGTCTCGATGCTGGCCCTGTTCGGCGGCTATCTCGTTCTGCTGCTGGTCAGCCTCACCCCGGCGGGCCGTTTCACGGTGCCGATCATGCCGTGGATGCGCGCGGCGAACGCCGGCACGCTCAGCGGGGCCCTGCTCGCGCTCGCCGCCGCGGCGCTGTTCTGGTCGGTGGCGGGCATGACCGTCTACGTACGGCTGCGCCGTACCCGTCCCTGAGCGCCCGGCGGCGGCCCCCGGCTCCGGCGGTGTCCGCCGCCCGCAGGACCGCCGCGGCCGGCCGTCGGTGTCCGTCGCGACGCGCCGCCGGCGGCGGCAGCCGTACGGCGGGCCGCCTGGGCGGCGGGCTACTCGGCGGCGGCGAGCTGGCCGCAGGCGCCGTCGATCTCGCGGCCCCGGGTGTCGCGGACGGTCACCGGGACGCCGTGGAACTCCAGGCGGCGGACGAAGGCCCGCTCGTCCTCGGGGCGGGAGGCCGTCCACTTCGAGCCCGGGGTCGGGTTGAGCGGGATCAGGTTGACGTGCACCAGCTTGTTCTTGATGAGCTTGCCGAGCAGGTCGGCCCGCCACTCCTGGTCGTTGATGTCCTTGATCAGGGCGTACTCGATGGAGACGCGGCGCTTGGTCTTGGCCGCGTAGTCCCAGGCCGCGTCGAGGACCTCGGCGACCTTCCAGCGGGTGTTGATCGGCACCAGGGTGTCGCGGAGCTCGTCGTCGGGCGCGTGCAGGGACAGCGCCAGCGTCACCGGCAGGCCCTCGGCGGCGAGCTTGCCGATCGCGGGGACCAGGCCGACGGTGGAGACCGTGACGCCCCGGGCGGAGATGCCCAGGCCGGAGGGCGAGGGCTCGACCAGCCGGCGCACGGCGCCGATCACGGCCTTGTAGTTGGCCAGCGGCTCGCCCATGCCCATGAAGACCACGTTGCTGACCCGGCCGGGACCGCCGGGGACCTCGCCGGCGGCCAGGGCCCGCGCACCGGCGACGACCTGCTCGACGATCTCGGCGGTGGTCATGTTGCGGGTCAGACCGGCCTGGCCGGTGGCGCAGAACGGGCAGTTCATGCCGCAGCCCGCCTGGGAGGACACGCACATGGTGGTGCGGTCGGTGTAACGCATGAGGACCGACTCGACCAGCGCGCCGTCGAACAGCCGCCACAGTGTCTTACGGGTGGTGCCGCCGTCGGTCGTCATCTCCCGGACCGAGGTCAGCAGCTTGGGGAACAGCGCGGTGGCGATCTTCTCCCTGGCCGTGGCCGGCAGGTCCGTCATGAGCTCGGGATCGCCGTTGAACTTGTCGAAGTAGTGCCGGGAGAGCTGGTCGGCGCGGAAGGGTTTCTCACCCAGCTCGGCGACGGCCGTCCGCCGCTCGGCCATGGTCAGGTCGGCCAGGTGACGCGCGGGCTTCGCCCTGCGAGGCGCCACGAAGGTGAGCTGGCCGGGTGCGGGGGTCCCGGACGGGCTGACAGTCGACAAGTCCAACGCCTTCTCTCAACGGTTACTCGAAGCGGTAGTCGACTCTGATCTAGAGTCCGGAGGTATGGCGACAATCCGCCCCTCAGGCGAGCGGGGAGACGGCGTCGAGGTTGTGCTCACCGACATCAATCCCTACGGGAGCCGCACCCTGGTGGTCGAACGCGACGAGACTTCCTCGGTAGCTTACCTGTGCGGGGCCGGAGGCATTGTGCACGGAGCGGTATGGCTGGCCAACCACGGCCCGGCTCCGGCGGTGATCGACCTGGACCGCCTGAACTCCGGGCTGCCTCCGACGGCGCCCCGGGCGAACACCCGGCACCCCGACGGCAGGCCCCCGCTGGGCACGCTGCGACCGCTGTGGTTCGAGGAGGGCGACGGCGTCGCCCTGTACGAGAACGACGGACTGCTCGCCGTCATTCCTGGTTGGGCGGACACGGGCAGGGGCATGCCGGGCTACTCCCGTGACGCGGTGGGCGAATCACCTCTCGCCTGGTCGCTGGATGAGGCCCGCGAGAGCCTGGACCTCCGGCTGGCCAAGGCCCGCGCCTACTGGGACTGGCGGGGCAGCGACGGCGCCTGGGCCTCCTTCCAGCAGTTCGTGATGGGCCATCTGGACCGGGCGGTGGGGAGCGCGGGCCGGTTCTGGGACGCCGGGGGCGACCGGTTGCCCACGGTCGGCATCACCGAACGGCCGCCGGAGCCCGGGCGGGAGCACACGGTCCTGTCCACGGTGGGGATGAGCTGCCAGCGGATGCCCACCGTGGAGCAGTACATCGACCGCCCGGACGCCTACGCCCGGGTGGAGCTCGCCGTCGCCACCTCCGGCGACGCGCGGGACGCCGCCCGGCTGTTCCTGTGGCTGGGCCAGTATCCGTGGCACTCGGTCACCTGGCTGGGCCACGGCCACACCGCGAAGTGGTATCACCGGCCGGAGACGTTCCCGCTCGGCCCCGCCTACAGCGGCGTCGTCATGCTGACCGGGCTGCCGGGTCTGCCGGACCTGTCGGGCTTCACCTTCGGCGGAGACGCCGTGCAGTGGCTCTGGCTGGTCCCGATCACCGCCGACGAGCTGCACCTGGTCGCCGAGCACGGCTACCGGGCGCTGCTCCCCCGGCTGTCGGCCGACCGGCTCATCCGGGCGGGATGACCGGCGGGTCCCGGAGGGCGTCAGACGAGCAGGGAGAGCAGCGCCCAGACCGGGATCAGCGCGGCGACGAGGGAGTCGAGCCGGTCCATCAGACCGCCGTGGCCGGGCAGCAGGGTGCCCATGTCCTTGACGCCGAGGTCCCGCTTGATCACTGACTCGACCAGGTCGCCGAGCGTGGCGAAGACCACCACGACGGCGCCGATCAGCACGCCCTTCCAGACGGCACCGTCCAGCAGCCACGCCACCAGCCAGCCGCCCACGGCCATGCACGCCAGCGCCGACCCGGCGAAGCCCTCCCAGGTCTTCTTCGGGCTGATCAGCGGGGACATCTTGTGCTTGCCGAAGGAAATTCCTGCGAAATATCCGCCTATGTCACTCGCGACCGTGGTGGCGATGAAGACGACCACCCGGTCGGGGCCGTCGAGCGGATGCGCGAGCAGCAGCGCCACGAATCCGGCGAGCAACGAGGGGTAGACCACGACCAGGACGGTCGCGGTCATGTCGCGGACGTAGCCCTCGGTGCCCTGGAACATCCGCCACATCATCAGCACGAGCACGGTCATCGCGAAGACGCCGACCAGCCACGCGGGCCCGCCCCAGTAGGCGCCGCCGATCATGGCGGCCATCCCGGCCAGGACCGGGATCAGCGGGACGTTGATGTCCCTGGCGGCGAACGACTTGACCAGTTCGGTCACACCGACGCCCACCGCCGCGATCACCACGGCGAGGAAGAGCTCCTCGACGAAGTAGAGGGAGCCGATGGCCACAGCTCCCAGTCCGGCGCCCACCGCGATCGCGACGGGAAGATTCCGGCCGGTACGGCTGCCGCCCGCCGCAGATTCCAAGGGGGTCCTACTCTCATACACAAAATCCTTGTCCCGCGCGGACCTCCGCGCGAGACAAGGATGAGGGGCTCAGACTTCGAGCAGCTCGGCTTCCTTGTGCTTGAGCAGCTCGTCGATCTTGGCAACGTGCTTCTGGGTGAGGTCGTCGAGCTCCTTCTCGGCGCGACGCACCTCGTCCTCGCCGGCCTCGCTGTCCTTGACCAGCTTGTCGAGGACATCCTTGGCGCTGCGGCGGATGTTGCGGATGGAGACCCTGGACTGCTCCGCCTTGTTCCGGGCGACCTTGATGTATTCCTTGCGGCGCTCCTCCGACAGCTCGGGGAAGGCCACACGGATGACCTGACCGTCGTTACCGGGGTTCACACCGAGATCGGAGTTGCGGATCGCCTTCTCGATCGCGGCCATCGAGCCCTTGTCGAAGGGCTGGATGATGACCATGCGAGCCTCGGGGACGTGGAACGAGGCCAGCTGCTGAATGGGCGTGGGCGTCCCGTAGTACTCAGCGCTGATCTTGTTGAACATCGACGGGGTGACACGGCCCGTGCGGATACCGGCGAAGTCGTCCTTCGCCACCGACACTGCCTTGTCCATCTTTTCCTCGGCTTCGAGGAGGGTATCGTCGATCACAGCGGCTCCCTGTCTTCTCGGTCACTCACCATTTGCTCACTCGCTTCGCGGGACGCTCCTCCGTCGCGTACCACTCCACTCGCTACGTCAGGCTCGCTCCCTATTTCCCTGCCGGACTCACCAGCGTGCCGATCTTCTCACCGTGCACCGCCCGGAGGATGTTGCCCTCGCCCATGAGGTCGAAGACCACGATGGGCAGGCCGTTGTCCATGCACAGGCTGATGGCGGTGGCATCCATGACACCGAGGCCGCGGGTCAGCACCTCACCATATTCGAGGTGGTCGAACCGGACGGCGTCGGGGTTCTTCCGGGGGTCGTCGTCGTAGACGCCGTCCACCTGAGTGCCCTTGAGCAGCGCCTCGGCACCGATCTCCAGCGCGCGCTGCGCGGCGCAGGTGTCGGTGGAGAAGAACGGCGAGCCGAGCCCGGCCCCGAAGATGACCACGCGCCCCTTCTCCAGGTGGCGGATGGCGCGGCGGGGCAGGAAGGGCTCGGCGACCTGCTGCATGGTGATGGCCGTCTGAACGCGGGTCTCGATGCCCCGCTTCTCCAGGAAGTCCTGGAGGGCCAGGCAGTTGATCACGGTGCCGAGCATGCCCATGTAGTCGGCCCTGGCGCGGTCCATGCCGCCGGCGGACAGGGCGGCGCCACGGAACATGTTGCCACCGCCGACCACGACCGCGACCTGCACGCCCTTGCGGACGGCCTCGGCGATCGAGTCGGCCAGGTGGCCGACGACAGCGGGGTCGATGCCCTGCGGCTCTCTGCCGGCGAACGCCTCGCCCGACAGCTTCAACATGACCCGCTTCCAACGGAGCGGGCCCGGATACGACGAAACCGCCGACGTAGCGGGTTCTGAGTTCTCCGACACGGCGGCGGCCTCCTCGTTTAGTGCTCTGCTGCTGAGAGAAGCTGAGTTAAGACTAAGCCTGACCGACCTTGAAGCGGACGAAGGCCTGCACCTTGACGCCGTTCTCGTCGGCGAACTTCGCGATGGACTTCTTGTTGTCCTTCACGAAGGCCTGCTCCAGCAGGGTGAAGTCCTTGTACCAGCCGTTGATGCGGCCGTCGACGATCTTGCCGATGGCGGCCTCGGGCTTGCCCTCCTCGCGGGTCATCTCCTCGAAGAGCGCGCGCTCCTTCTCGATGACGTCGGCGGGGACGGCGTCGGCGTCGAGGTACTTCGGAGCCATCGCGGCGGCGTGCTGCGCGATATCCTTGGCGACCTGGGCGTTGGCGCTGTCGAGCTGCACGAGAACGCCGACCGCCGGCGGGAGCTGCGGGTCGGTCTTGTGCATGTAGGAGCCGATGAAGCCACCCTCGAGCACCGCGAAGCGGCGGATCTCGATCTTCTCGCCGAGCGCGGCGTTGGCCTCGTCGAGGTGCTCCTTGACGGACTTGCCGTCGAGCTCGGACTCCAGCAGGGCGGGCACGTCGGCCGGCTTGGTGTCCAGGATGTGCGCGACGACCTGGGCGGCGAGCTCCTGGAAGCGCTCACCCTTGGCGACGAAGTCGGTCTCGCAGTTGAGCTCCAGCAGCGCGGCGGCGGAGTCGCCGGACTGCTTCAGGGCGACCAGGCCGTTGGAGGCGGTGCGGGCCTCACGCTTGCCCACGTCCTTGGCGCCCTTGAGGCGCAGGAGCTCGACGGCGCGGTCGAAGTCGCCCTCGGACTCCTCAAGAGCCTTCTTGCAGTCCATCATGCCGGCGGCGGTCAGCTCACGAAGCCGCTTGACGTCGGCCATGTTCACGGAAGCCATTGTCTTTTCCTCGTGGGGATCATCACTGATCTCAGAAGTCGGCATGAGATCAGGTGGCTGGGTGGATCGGGTGGGTGCCTCGACTGAGCGCACCCACCCGGAGGAGCCTTGCGGGTCCGTACGGCTGGGCCGTACGGGAAGGGCCTAGGCCTGCTTCTCGGTGCCCTCGGCCTCGGCGGTCTCGGCCTCGGCGTCGTTCTCGGCGACCGGGGCGGCCTCGGCCGGAGCCTCGGCGGCCGGAGCCTCGGCGGCCGGGGCCTCGGCGGCCGGAGCGGCCTCGGCGCCGGCGAGGAGCTCCTGCTCCCACTCGGCCAGCGGCTCGGCGCCACCGGCGACGGCCGGCTTGTCGTCGCCGCGGTTGGCGCCGGCGCGGGCCATGAGGCCGGCGGCGACGGCGTCGGCGACGACGCGGGTCAGCAGGCCGACGGCGCGGATGGCGTCGTCGTTACCCGGGATCGGGTAGTCGACCTCGTCCGGGTCGCAGTTGGTGTCGAGGATCGCGACGACCGGGATGTTGAGCTTGCGGGCCTCGCTGATCCCGATGTGCTCCTTCTTGGTGTCGACGACCCACACCGCGCTGGGGACGCGGGACATGTCGCGGATACCGCCGAGGGTGCGCTCCAGCTTCTCCTTCTCACGCCGGCGCATGAGGAGCTCCTTCTTGGTGAGCCCCGACGCGGCGACGTTGTCGAAGTCGAGCTCCTCGAGCTCCTTCAGACGCTGAAGCCGCTTGTGCACGGTGGAGAAGTTGGTGAGCATGCCACCCAGCCAGCGCTGGTTGACATACGGCATGCCGACACGGGCCGCCTGCTCGGCGATGGCCTCCTGGGCCTGCTTCTTCGTGCCGATGAACATGATCGTGCCGCCGTGCGCGACGGTCTCCTTGACGAAGTCGTAGGCCCGGTCGATGAAGGCCAGCGACTTCTGCAGGTCGATGATGTAGATGCCGTTGCGCTCGGTGAAGATGAAGCGCTTCATCTTCGGGTTCCAGCGACGGGTCTGGTGACCGAAGTGAACGCCGCTCTCGAGCAGCTGTCGCATGGTGACGACGGGGGTGGACATGTGATTGTCCTCCAGGTCGGAGCGCCCGCCGGGGCGCTGATCTCGGTTGACGCGACAGCCTGCGGCTGTCGCCCTGATGCCCCGAGCCGGCTCCAGCTGGGCTCTCACCCGGACCGAGGGGACGGCTCTTGACGGGGCATGCGAAGTCGGCCCACGAGTGGCAGGCCATCGAAAAGTGTACCCGTAGACGGGCCTCGCCCTGACCTCAGCACGTCAAGGCCGGCCTATCGTTCCTGATCGTTTCCGGCTGGGATCCGCGCGCCGGCCGCCGCGCCCGGTCACTCCCGGGGCAGCCCGTGCGGCCTCCGCTCGGCGTGCGGGAAGAGGCTGATCTGGGCTTCGGAGATCCGCGCGCCGGCCGGGGCCCGCTCCCGCTCCCGGGTGGTGAGCCGGTAGGGGGCGATCAGCTCGTCGATCTGCTCACTGAGCCGCTTGAGCTCCTCGGCGTCCACCAGCAGGAGGGCCCGGCTGAACACCGATGCCGCCCGCCACTCGGGGGGCTCTCGGTCGAAGTTGCCCAGCGCCCGGGTCACCTCGTCGGCCGCCCGGTCGCGCACGGCCTTGATCAGCAGGTCCTTCGCGGCCCGGACCTCGGGCCGGTCGTCCGGCTCGGGGCTGACGGTCAGCCCCCCGCCGGGGGCGGCCCGCCACAGGCGCTCCCTGCCGTCGCCGCGCGCCGGAGCGTCCTCGGCGAAGCCGTACTTGGCGAGCATGCGCAGGTGGTAGCTCGCCGCGCTCGGCGTGACGCCGACGACCTCGGCCACGTCGGTCGCGGTGGCGGGCCCCTCGGTCTGGAGCCGGTTCAGGATGGCGAGCCGCGCGGGATGGGCGAGCGCGCGCATCGCCATGGGATCGGTGAGCGGCCTGCGTGCCTCGGTCATGTGCAAACCGTACCCATTTCAGATCTGAAGCATTGCCTTCACAACTATGAAGGATTATCTTCATAGTTGTGAAGGATTCCTTTCAGAAAGTAGCGTGATCCCCGTGTTCCAGCCCCTCCCCCTGCGCAAACAGCGTGACTACCGGCTGCTGCTGTCCGCCCGCGCCGTCTCCGAGACCGGCACCGAGGTCTCCCGGCTGGCCGTGCCGCTGACCGCCGCCACCCTGCTCGGCGCCTCCCCCGCCCAGATGGGCATGCTCGCCGCCGCGACCTCGCTGCCCTACCTGCTGATCGGGCTGCAGGCGGGCGCGGTCGCCGACCGGCTGAAGCGGCACCGGCCGGTCATGATCGGCTGCGAGGTGGTCTCGGCTCTCGCCATGGCCACGATCCCGCTGGCCTGGATCGCCGGGCTGCTGACCGTGCCGTGGCTGATCGCGGTGGCGTTCACCGTCGGGACCTGCATGGTGATCTTCCGCGCGGTGAACTTCCCGCACATGGTCGCGGTGGTGCACGACAGCCAGCGGACCGAGGCGCTCGCCGGCTTCCAGTCGGCCTACTCCCTGGCGAGCGTCGGCGGCCCCGGGCTCGCCGGGCTCCTCGTCCAGCTGATCACGGCGCCGTTCGCGATCGTGGTCAACGCGGTGTCGTTCCTGGCCTCCGCGTTCCTGATCCGGGCGATCAAGGCCCCCGAGGCCCACACTCCCGCTCCCCCGCGCGGCATGTGGACCGAGATCCGCGAAGGTCTGCGCAGCGTGGCCGGGCACCCGACGCTCCGCGCGCTCGCCGGCTGCGGAATGACGATCAACTTCTTCGGCCCCGCCTTCATCGCGCTGTTCGTGATCTACTCGCTCAACGTGCTCGGCCTGCCCGCCGGGCTGGTCGGCGCGCTCACCGCCTTCGCCGGCGTGGGTGGCCTGCTCGGCGCCGCGCTCACCCCGCGCCTGGCCCGGCGGTACGGCGAGAACCGGCTGCTGGTCCTCTCGGTGCTGCTCTTCCCGGTCGACTTCGTGGCCGCGGCCCTCGCCTCCGGTCCGACGTGGGCGAAGTTCCTTCTCATGTCCGCCAGCACGCTGGTCACCGGTATGGCCATCGTGGCCTTCTCCATCTGCTTCGGCGCCGTCGTCCTCCGCGAGGCCCCCGCCGAACTGCGCGGCCGGGTCAACGCCACGATGACCTTCATGATCCAGGGCGTCGTCGCTCTGGGCAGCCTCACCGGCGGTCTGCTCGGCGAGCTGCTCGGGCTCCGTCCGGTGCTGTGGATCTGCGCGGCCGGGGTGCTGCTCACGATCCCGTGGATCTGGTTCTCCCCGCTCCGCGACTCCTCCGCACAGCCAGCACGATGAAGCCGGCGGCCAGCCAGACCAGTCCGACGAGCTTGGCGAGGGGGGCGGCCAGGGCGATGATCCAGATCGCGACCAGCCCGCCGGCCACCGGCACCAGCAGGTGCCGCCACCAGTCCCGGCTCCCACGCCGGACCCGGAAATATCCGATCACGGAGGCGTGCAGCATCGCGAACGCCGCCAGCGCGCCGATGTCCACGATCGAGACCAGGACATCGAGGCCGTCGTCCCGGCTCGCCGCCCAGACGGAGACCGCCAGGGTGATCGCCCCGGCACTGAGCAGCGCCACCCTGGGCGTCCCCGACCTGGGGCCCACCGCCGACAGCCCGTGAGGCAGCCCCCCGCCCCTGGCCATGCCGTACAGCAGCCGTCCGGCCGCCGCCACCGCGGCCATCGCGGCGAACGCCGGGCCCACCGCTTTGGCGATCTTCATCAGGGTGGCCAGCCAGGGCGAGACCGACGCGCCGGTCACGTCGTAGAACGCCGTGCCCTGCGCGGCCGGGTGCGCGGCCAGCTCCGCCGGGGGCACCGGGTCCAGCACCCCGGCCAGATAGCTCTGGAGCACGAACAGCAGCCCGGCCACCCCCAGGCAGAGCAGCACCGCCCTGCCCACCTGGCGGGAGTCGCCGCTGGCCTCCTCGGCGAAGGAGGCGATGGCGTCGAAGCCGAGGAACGACAGGACCGCCACCGAGACGGCGCCGATCACCGCGGCCGTCGTCGTCCCCCCGAGCCCGGTGAACGGCGACAGCCACGGCCTGGCCGGACCCTCGCCGATCAGCACGGCCACCGCCATGACCACGAACACGGCCAGCACCACGATCTCGGCGAGGAGCACCACCAGACCCACCCGGGCGGCCAGCCGCACTCCGGAGACGTTCAGCGCCGTGGTCACCACGAAGGCCAGCGCCGTGAAGGCCCAGGCCGGGACGGCCGGGAAGAGCGCATGCAGCGCGATCCCGGAGAACAGGTAGGCCACGCTGGGGATGAGCAGATAGTCGAGCATCACCAGCCAGCCGGCCAGGAACCCGGCGCCGCGCCCCAGCCCAGCCGACGCGTAGGCGAACACCGACCCCGCCTCCGGCACCACCCGCGACATCTGCGCGTATGAGACGGCGGTGAAGGCCATGGCGATCGTCGCGATGACGTAGACGAGAGCCACCGCGCCGTTGCTCTTGGCGTCGAGCACCCCGAACACGCCGACCGGGGCCAACGGCCCGATGAACAGCAGCCCGTAGACGATCAGATCCCGGGCCGAGAGCGTGCGGCGCAGGGCGACCCGCTCTTCCACCTCGTGTTCTTCCACGTCAGTCCCCCTTTTCCGAGGCTACGGGGACTGCTTTCCCGAGGCTACGGGGGACCGCCCAAGGCTACGGGGACCGCCCCGCCGCCGGGAGGACGGATGCTCCCCACCTCGGCAGCACCGCCACACGCCCGGCCCGGCCACCGTACGGCGGCGCTCGCGCCCACCCCCGGCCGCACCACGCCACACGGCGTCTCCCGAGACCCCACCGACCTCACGCGGACCCACCGGCAAGCCACACGGCGTCTCCCGAGACCCACCAACCTCACACGGACCCACCGGCGCGCCCCACGGCCCCACGAGATCCCACCTACATGGGCGCGGACCCACCGGGGTGCCACACGGCCTCGTGAGATCCCACGAGACGACACGACTACCCACCGATATCGGCGCAGCCCCATCTACGCGCCACACGGCCCCACGAGCTCCCGTACGACGGCACGCGACCCCACCGACCTCACGCGGACCCGCCGGCGTGCCGTGCGATGGCGGCCGGACGGGGAACGGTCGATGTCCACAGCCGGGGAGCGCCCGTCCACAGAATGCCGCTCGGCGCGCTCGGAGCCGACGGGGATCTCTCATCCTCGGGAACGTGAACCCTCTCCGTGCCCTCGGGATCCGAGCCTCGCTGCCCGCCCTGCTGACCGCGCTGCTGTCCGCCGCACCGGGGGCGGCGGGTGCGCACAACCCGATCGGCAGAGACGGCATCACCGCCCAGGGCGGCACCATCGACCCGAGCACCCAGGGCAGCGCCGGCGGCCCTCGCAGCGCCATGACACAGGACGGCCCGATCGGCCCGATCGGCCCTGTCAGCTGGGTCAGTCGGGTCAGCCGGGTCAGCCCGATCGGCGGGAGCGGAGCGCCCGAGCCCTGGGCCCGTTGGGACTGGCCGCTCGCCGGGCGGCCCCGTGTGCTCCGCGGCTTCGCACCCCCGGCCCAACCCTGGCTGGCCGGGCACCGAGGGGTCGATCTCGCCGCCGCACCCGGAGCGGAGGTTCACGCAGCCGGAGCCGGGACGGTGGGTTACGCGGGGCCGCTCGCGGAGCGGGGTGTGGTGACCGTCCTCCATGCCGACGGCCTGCGGACGACCTACCTGCCTGTCCGTCCGTCGGTACGGCGCGGCCAGACAGTGGGTCGGGGCGAGGTGATCGGTGCCGTCCAGGACGTTCCCGGTCACTGCCCGGCCACCTGCCTGCACTGGGGCCTGCTCCGTGACGACCTGTATCTCGACCCGCTGCTCCTGCTGGGCCACGGCCAGGTCCGGCTGCTCCCCGTCTGGCCCGCACCCCAAGGTCACGCCGGCGACGGAGCGGGACTCCGCCCACACCAATAACGAGGACGGAGCCTGATCACACCAGTGGCCGACCGGGATTCCACTCACACCAGTGATGGGGCGGAGACCGATCACACCAGTGACCAACCGGGACTCCGCTCACATCACTGACAGAGCGGCCCGATCACACCAACAACGGGGGCGGAACCCGACCACATCAGTGACGGGGGCAGAGACCGATCACACTGGTGACCGACCGGGACTCCGCTCACATCAGTGATGGAACGGAGATCCCTTCTGGTGGGGAGGCGCCGCTTCTGGGACGGATCGCTCTCATCGGCCCGGCGGTCTTTCGGGGCGCAGGCGCCAGCCTCGGGGGACACGCTCGATGTGTCCGGCGGCGGCCAGGCCGCCGAGGCAGGACAGCACGGTCTCCAGGTCGACGCCCGCGGCCACCGCTATCGTCGCCGGGCCCGCGCCGGTCCGGGCGGGCACGGCCTCAAGGACCCTTCGGGTGTCGGGGTCCAGCCGGTCGCGC
Source organism: Streptosporangium brasiliense (assembly GCF_030811595.1). NCBI lineage: Bacteria > Bacillati > Actinomycetota > Actinomycetes > Streptosporangiales > Streptosporangiaceae > Streptosporangium > Streptosporangium brasiliense. The sequence goes on along the minus strand of NZ_JAUSRB010000001.1, from coordinate 210,276 downwards.
GGGAGCACCGGGCCACGCGCTTCGGGAGCAAGGTCACCGCCCATCGCCCCGACAAGCTCGATCATCTCCTCGGGGGTGGTCACGCAGACGGCCGTCCCCTGCCGGATCAACCGGTGACATCCGGCCGAGGTCTGCGAGGTCACCGGCCCCGGCACGGCGGCCAGGTGGCGGTTCAGCGAGATGGCGTGCCCCGCGGTGTTGAGTGCCCCGCTGCGCACGGCCGCCTCGATCACCACGGTGCCCCGCGACAGCGCGGCGATGAGCCGGTTGCGGACCAGGAAACGCGGCCGGATCGGGGTGGCGCCCATCGGGCACTCGCTCACCAGCACCCCCTGCGAGCGCACTGCCGCGAACAGCGAGTGATGCGCGCTGGGGTAGGCGATGTCGGTGCCGCAGGCGAGCACGGCGACGGTCGGCGTCTCACCGGCGAGGGCGCCGCGGTGGACCGCCCCGTCGATGCCGTAGGCACCGCCCGAGACCACGCTCCAGCCGCGTTCGCTCAGCCCGGCTCCGAAATCGGCCGCGACATGCGTGCCGTACGGCGTGGCGGCCCGGGAGCCGACGACCGCGACCGACCGCAGGCAGGAGAAGCGCAGGTCGGCCTCACCGTGGAGCCAGAGGGCATGGGGACCGGACTCGCCCAGGTCGCCCAGCTGGGTCGGCCATTCGGGGTCGCCGGGGATCACCAGGCGGGCCCCGTGGCGCTCCCCTTCGGCCAGGTCACGGGCGGGATCGGCCGTCTCCAACCGGGCTGCCCAGGAGGCGAACATCCGCTCAAGCCTGGCCGCGAGCCGCTCCTGCCGCGAGCCGGCCGGGCCCGGATGGCGGGACCGCGTGAACCACCGGGCGAACTCCGGATCGGGGCGCCCCCGGCGGACCTGGCCGACGGCGGCCTGCGGGCCTCGGGAGGCGACGAGCCTGCCCATCACCTCGTCACCGGGCTCGGCCAGCCGCATCAAGGTGACCCGGGCGAGCCGCTCGCTCACCGCTCCTCCCCCAGCCACAGTCCGAGCGCGGTGTTGGTCTCCTCGACCTCCGGTCTGTCCCTGCCGCCGAGGTCGGCCAGGGTCCAGGCCACCCTGAGCACCCGGTCCAGCCCCCGGGCGCTCAGCTCGCCGCTGTCCAGACAGCGGAGCAGGGGGGACATCGCCTCGGGTCGCGGGCGGTATTCGGCGTGGAGCGCGCGGGTCGGCATCTCCGCGTTGCACCGCCACGGCCTGCCCGCGAACCGCTTGGCGGCACGTCCGCGGGCCAGGAGCACCCGCTCGGCCACCACCCGGCTCGGCTCGATGAACCGGCGGTCGGCGAGGAGCTCGCGCCGGGTCGACCGGTGGAGGGTGGCCTTGACGTCGATCCGGTCGAGCAGCGGGCCGGAGAGCCTGGACAGGTAGCGACGGCGGACCGCGGGGGTGCACCGGCACGGGTCCTCGGGACTGGACGGCTGCGCGCACGGGCACTGGTTGGCGGCCAGCACCAGCATGAACCTGGCCGGGAAGGTGACCGAGCCCAGCGCCCTGGAGACCGTCACCCGGCCCGATTCGAGCGGCTGCCTGAGCGAGTCGAGGACGGTCGCCGGATATTCGGGGGCCTCGTCCAGGAACAGGACTCCCCGGTGGGCGAGCGACACCGCGCCCGGGCGGATCACCCCGCTGCCCCCGCCGATGACGGCCGCGACGGTCGCGGTGTGGTGGGGCGCCACGAACGGCGGGCGGGTCAGCAGCGGACGGTCGGCCGGCAGCACCCCGGCGACCGAGTGGATCGCGGTCACCTCCAGCGCCGCGTCCCGCTCCAGCGGCGGGAGCAGGGTGGGCAGCCGCTCGGCGAGCATCGTCTTGCCGGTGCCCGGCTGGCCCAGCATCCAGAAGTTGTGGCCGCCGGCGGCGCAGACCTCCAGCGCGCGGCGGGCGGCGGGCTGGCCGGCCACGTCGCCGAGGTCGGGGGCGCTCTCGGACGGGCCGTCCGGGACGAACGACCGCGCGCCGTCCGATCCGCCGGCGGGGCCGGGGAGCCCGACGGACGGGGTGTGCTCGGCCAGGGGCACGTTGACCGGGTCGTCACTGCGCAGCCAGCTCACCAGCTCACCCAGTGTGGCGACGGGGATCACGGTCACGTCCGGCACGAGCGCGGCCTCGGCGGCGTTGTGCGCGGGGACCACGACGGTGCCGGTTCCGGCCCCGGCCGCGGCGAGCACGGCGGGCAGCACCCCGCGCACCGGTCTCACCGAGCCGTCGAGACCGAGCTCGCCGAGGAAGAACAGCCGGGCGACCTTGGCGCGGGGCACGGCCCCGGCCGCCGCGAGCAGGGCCACGGCGATCGCCAGGTCGAAGACGCTTCCGCGCTTGGGCAGGCTGGCGGGGAACAGGCTGACGGTGATCCGCGCGTCGGGCCATCCGTAGCGGCTGTTGACCACGGCCGAGCGGACCCGGTCACGCGCCTCGCTCAGCGCGGTGTCCAGCATGCCGATGAGGTGCAGGCCCGCCATGCCGGCGCCGACGTCGGCCTCGACGTCGACGAGATGGCCTGCCACCCCGACCAGCGCGATGCAGCGGGTGCGGGCGACGGTCACGGTGTCGCCTCCTGGGCGGCACGCACGGGGCGCAGCCGGTCCGGGCAGCGGCCCGGTGTGGGGCCGTGACCGCCCCTGGGCGTGCCCAGGGGGCCGGCGAGCCGGTGGGAGCCCGCCCCGGGCGAGGCGGCCGTCAGCCGGGGCAGCGAGCGGCAGGGCTCGGGCATCTAGCACACCCCCCGCTCGTGGCGGAGGACGAGATCTCCGGCGAACCGCTCAAGGGCGATGACGTCGACGCGGATGGAGCCGTATCGCTCAGGCCGGGTGGCCAGCCATCTGACCGCGAGCCTGCGCAGGCGGGAGAGCTTCGCCTCGGTGACCGCCTCGAAGGCGGTGCCGTGGCTGCGGCCGGAGCGGGTCTTCACCTCCACCACGACGAGCGCCCGCCCCTCCCGGGCGACCACGTCGATCTCCCCGTCCGGGCACCGCCAGTTGCGATCCAAAATCTGCATGCCGTGCGCCAGCAGATAGTCGACGGCGACCTGTTCGCCGTGCCTGCCGAGCTCGTCCTTCGCGGCCATGGAACCACCTCCGGTCCCAGACCTTCGCTCAGCTCGCCCCGGTCCCGGCGGACCGGATCCGATTCTGTGGATACTCAGCCGGACGCGGGCCGCGCCTGTGGAGAACTCCTCAGTTGGAGAAACCCTCCTTGGGCATCTCAAGATCCGGCTTGGCCAGCTCCTCGACGTTGACGTCCTTGAAGGTGACCACGCGGACGTTCTTCACGAACCTCGCCGGTCGGTACATGTCCCAGACCCAGGCGTCCTGCATCTTCACGTCGAAGAACACGTCGCCGTTCTCGGCCGTCCGGACGTCGAGGTCGACCGAGTTGGTCAGATAGAAGCGCCGCTCGGTCTCCACGACGTAGGTGAACAGTCCGACGACGTCGCGGTATTCACGGTAAAGCTGCAGCTCCATCTCGGTTTCGTATTTCTCGAGATCCTCTGCGCTCATACCGATCCTCCTGTTGCACGCCTTCCGGCCCGCCCGATCAGGCGAGACCGGCCCCCATTTCATTCTCACCCATCAGCCCACCGGGCCCGGACCGCGCCACCGTCGCGAACGAGAATCGGTGGGCCGGACACGGGCCGTGAGTTTCGAGCGCCCTGCGATGGCTCACGGTGCCATACCCCTTGTGCACGGCGAAACCGTACTCGGGATGGCGCTCGTCGAGCGCGGTCATCATCCTGTCGCGTGTCACCTTCGCCACGATCGAGGCGGCCGCCACGCAGGCCGCGACCTGGTCTCCCTTCCACACTCCGAGCGACGGCACGGGCAGGCCCGAGACGGGGAACCCGTCGGTGAGCACGTAGCCGAGGTCACAGGACAACCGGGCGACGGCCCGGCGCATTCCCTCGATGTTGGATCTGTGCAGGCCGCGCGCGTCGATGTCGGCCGGTGGGATGACCACCACGCTGACCGCCTCCGCGGCCGCCATGATCAGCTCGTACAGCGACTCGCGCCGGGAGACGGTGAGCAGCTTGGAGTCGTTCAGGCCGCCGATCCGGCGGCTGAGGACCACCGCGGCGACCACCAGCGGGCCAGCGCAGGCGCCCCGGCCGGCCTCGTCGACGCCGGCCACGGGACCCAGCCCACGGCGGGCCAGAGCCCGCTCGTAGCCGTACAGTCCCGAATCCCGCCGGACCACACTCGGCGTGGGGCGGAACGCAACCGTCATGGCACCACGGCAGACATAGCGACCATGACCCGAGAGTACGCCCCATCCGGACCGTTCGGTACCGCTATCTCACCTTGGCGGGGCTGTCCCTACTTCGCCGTGGCGAAGATCTCCGGCTTGGCGAAGATCTCGGGCGTCGAGAGGACCGTCGCGTGGGAGAACGGCCAGAAGATCGCGAAGGCCCGGCCGATCACGTCGTCCTCGGAGATCGTGCCCTCGCCCTCCTGCTCCTCGTGGTCGCGCGAGTCCGCGGAGGCCGAGCGGTGGTCGCCCATGACCCAGAGCCGCCCCTTGGGCACGACCTTCTCGAACTTGCCGCCCGCGGCGAAGTCGTCGGGGTGCAGGTAGGCCTTCTCGTCGATCGGGACCCCGTTGACGGTGATCCGGTTCTGGGCGTCACAGCACTTCACGGTGTCGCCGCCGACCGCGATGACCCGTTTGATGGTGTCGCCGCCCGGCCAGCCCTTGAAGACCACCACGTCACCGCGTTCGGTCTCACCGTGCAGCTTGTTGACGACCACCCGGTCGCCTTCCCGCAGGGTGTTCTCCATCGACTCCGACGGGATCTTGAAGGGCTGGACGACGAACGCCTGCAGCAGCAGCGCCACCACCACGCCGGACACGATCAGGGCGACCGTCTCGCGCAGTCTGCCCTTGCGAGGTTCTGCCTTCTTGCTCTCGGATTCCGCGGACTTGCTATCGGGTTCCACAGTCATGAGGTACGGCTACCGCCTTGAAAGCCGACGACGCCACAGCACCAGCGGCACGGCCCCCGCGAGGCCGCCGAGGAGCGGGACCGCTCCGGCCGCGGCGGCCGCCTTGAGCGCGGGCTGCTGGAAGGTGTCGGGGATGGGGAGGATCTTAGCTCTGGAGAAGGGCCACACGATCACGAAGGCACGGCCGACCACCTTGTCCACCGGGATCGTCCCGCCGCCGGGGTCGCCGGTGTGGGAGCGGGAGTCGAGGGAGACCGCGCGGTGGTCGCCCATGACCCACAGGCGGCCCTCCGGGACCTTGACCTCGAAGGGATCGCGGGAGGGCAGGTCACCCGGGTAGAGGTAGTCCCGCTCGTCGAGGGGCACCCCGTTGACCGTGACCCGCCCCTGGACGTCACAGCACTTCACGGTGTCGCCGTGGACGCCGATGACGCGCTTGATGTAGTCCTTCTCGCCGGGGACCACGCCGAAGGCGGTGCCGACCCAGCGGAAGAAGGCGGAGACCGGGTTGGACGGCTCCGGCAACTGGACCTCACCGTCCCAGGAGTCCACGCCGGAGAAGACCACGATGTCACCGCGCTCGATGTCACGGGTGTGGTAGACGAGCTTGTTCACCAGCACCCGGTCGTTCGTCAGGAGGGTGTTCTCCATCGACTCCGACGGGATGTAGAACGCCTGGATCACGAAGGTCTTGATCAACAGCGCGAGGACCAGCGCGACGACGACCAGGACGGGGAGCTCCTTCCAGAAGGAGCCCTTCTTCTTGTCCTTGTCGCTCTCGGCGGTCTTCTGTGCGTCTTCGGCGACCACGCCCACCTCGTCCTCGACAGGCCGACGCGAGGCCGTGCCGTACTCCCGGTCTTCGCTAGTCATCGTGACGAGCCTAGATGATGGTCGATGTCATCCGACTGCCCGCCGGGTCACCATGGCTATGCGTCTTGCCCATAGGAGGTCAAAACCCTCCTTGCACACGGCTGGCCCGCACCCCGGGAGGGGGACGGGCCAGGACGGCACGGCGCGGGCTCTAGCGGGCGTCGCGCTTCTCGCGGATGCGGGCGGCCTTGCCGCGCAGGTCGCGCATGTAGTAGAGCTTGGCGCGGCGGACGTCGCCACGGGTCACCAGGGCGATCTTCTCGATGACCGGGCTGTGCACCGGGAAGGTGCGCTCGACGCCGACGCTGTAGCTGACCTTGCGGACGGTGAAGGTCTCACGGGCGCCACTGCCCTGGCGACGCAGGACGAAGCCCTTGAAGACCTGGACACGGGAGCGGGTGCCCTCGATCACTCGGACGTGCACTTCGAGCGTGTCACCGGGGCGGAAGTCCGGGATGTCGCTGCGGAGCGTGGCCTTCTCAAGCTCAGTGATCAGCGTGTGCATGGCAGTGGTACCTCATTTACGCGAGCACCCGGAGGTCCATCCGGCCGCGACGGAGCGGCATCATGATGGACACGCGTGCTGAATTGGACTGTGTCTTGGGAGTCAGGCCCTCTGCCCGACGGCGCGCGCCAACCAGCGGACAGTCGGCGGCAACGGTTCAGTCTGCCATATTTTCGCGACCGACCGGAAATCAACCAGTCAGAACGCCCCGGCGGACCGGTCCCACGGCCCGGGGACGACAGGCGGCCCGCCGCCCTGACCCCGGCGGTCAGCCGGAGAAGCCGAGCTCCGCCAGGACCTGGCGGTCATGCTTGTCCAGGCTCTCCGGATCGAGCGTCGACAGCAGCTCGGGCCGGTTCTTCGCGGTACGGCGGAGCGCCTCGTCCCGCCGCCACCGGGCGATCTTCCCGTGGTGCCCGGAGAGCAGGATCTCCGGGACCTCGCGCCCCCGCCATTCGGGCGGCTTGGTGTGGACCGGCCCCTCCAGGAGGTTCTCCATCGCCCCCGGCGCGAACGAGTCGTCCACGGCCGAGTGGGCGTTGCCGAGCACGCCGGGCAGCAGCCGCCCGACGGCCTCCACCATCACCAGCACCGCCACCTCGCCGCCGGCGAGCACGTAGTCGCCGATGCTGACCTCGTCCACGCGCATGCGCGAGCCGTACTCGGCCATGACCCGGGAGTCGATGCCCTCGTAGCGGGCCGGGGTGAACAGCAGCCACGGCTCGCGGGCGTACTCCATGGCCAGCTTCTGGGTGAAGGGCACCCCGCTGGGGGTCGGCACGATGATCCGGGGCTGCGCGCCGGGGCCGGCGGCGAGGACGGTGTCGATGGCCTCGCCCCACGGCTCGGGCTTCATGACCATTCCGGGCCCGCCCCCGTAGGGGGTGTCGTCCACCGTGCGGTGCACGTCGTGGGCCCAGTCACGGAGCTGGTGGAGGTGGACGTCGAGGATGCCGCGCTCGCGGGCCTTGCCGATGAGGGAGACGTCGAGCGGGGCGAAGTATTCGGGGAAGATCGAGATGACGTCGATGCGCATGTCAGACGGCCTGGTCCGGGTCGAGCAGGCCGGCGGGCCCGTCCACGACGAGGAGGCCCTTGTCCAGGTCGATCACGGGGACCAGCGCCTTCACGAACGGCACGTAGACCTCGGCCGTGCCCCGCCGTACGACGAGCAGGTCCTGACCGTGGTGGAGGACGTCGGTCACCTCTCCGACCCTCTCGCCGTCGGGGGTGACCACGGCGAGGCCGATGAGCTGGTGGTCGTAGAACTCGTCGGGGTCCTCGGAGGGCGGGATGTCCGCCGAGTCGATGACGAGCGTGGTGCCGCGGAGCGCCTCGGCGCGGTCGCGGTCGTTGACGCCCTCGAACCTGACCAGCAGGACTCCCGAGTGCCAGCGCCGGGACTCGACGACGAGCGGACCGGTCGACGCGGGGTCGGTGGCGACGGCCGTGCCCGGGGCGAAGCGTCCCTCCGGGTCATCGGTGCGGACCTCCACGGACACGTCGCCGCGGAGTCCGTGCGGGCGGCCGATCCGGCCTATGACAAGCTGCACGCCCGCCTCCCAAAGTTAGTCGTGTGTGGCAGAAAGCAAACGGGCCACCCACTGGATGGGTGACCCGTTCACTCGATGGATCGCGTCGGCTAGCGGGCCTCGTTCAGGTCGAGCAGATCGACCCGGACGTATTTGCCGTCGCCCAAGGCGTTCACGACGGTGCGCAGCGCCTTGGCCGTACGGCCACCACGGCCGATGACCTTGCCGAGGTCCTCGGGGTGGACCCGGACCTCAAGCACACGCCCGCTGCGGATGCGGCGAGCGTGAACCTGGACCTCGTCGGGATGTTCGACGATGCCCTTCACCAGGTGCTCGAGGGCCTCCTCGAGCATCTCAGGCCTCGCCTTCCGGCTTCTCCTCCGCGACCGGCTCAGCCGGGGTCTCGGCGGCGGTCTCGTCGGCCTTCACCGGCTTCTTGGCCGACTTCTTCGGCGTGGTGGCGGCGGCGTCCAGGGACAGCGCCTCCTTGGCCGCGGCCTCGTAGGCGGCGTGACGGTCAGCCTTGGGCTCGGCGACCTTGAGCGGAGCCGGAGCCGGCTCGCCCTTGAACTTCTGCCAGTCACCGGTGAGCTTGAGGAGCTTCAGCACGGGCTCGGTCGGCTGCGCGCCGACACCCAGCCAGTAAGCCGCCCGCTCGGCGTCGACCTCGATGCGCGAGGGGTTCTCCTTCGGGTGGTACAGGCCGATCTCCTCGATCGCCCGGCCGTCACGCTTGGTGCGGCTGTCGGCGATGACGATGCGGTACTGCGGGTTGCGGATCATGCCGAGCCGCTTGAGCTTGATCTTGACTGCCACTGGTGTGGTCTCTCCTGCATTAGAGCGTGGGTGAACGGCTTCTCATCGAGTGGGGCACGAGGAGAGGACCGCCCGTAGGGACAGGCGCGGCACGCGGGGGTGAGAGGGCACCCACGTGGTCACGATGTTCCAACATGTCATTGTGCCAGATGTACGGGAGTGCCCAGCCAAACAACGCCCATTCCGTCCGGCCCGCCGAGGGCAAATCTCGGTAATCCCCGTGTGTCCGGGGCACCGGCCGCAGCGCCCTGCTGCGCTAAATGGCCGCCGTGGCAACCACCCTGAGATCCCTGCTGCTGACCGCGACCGGTTCCCTCGCCGTCCTGGGCGCCGTGCTGGCCATGAGAGCGTCCGCCGCCACCGGCGGGTCGGTCCTGGCCAGAGGCGTCGAACTGGAGGTCCACGGCATTCCCGCACTCGGCCAGGAGGCGTTCGCCGGCAGTTGGGGCCGCGCCTTCGCCGGCCCCTCCGGGGGTGAGGACGACGGCGACTGGGCGGACCCCGACGGCGTCCGGGCCTTCGTCTCACTGGGCGGCAGGCGGCTGCGGGCGAGGGTCGCCGCGCCGGTCTCCTGGGAGGCGACCAGCCGGTTCGACGTCAGGCGGCTCAGGCTCAACCCCCGGGCCGGGCAGCCGCTGCTGGTGACGGGCACGGTGACGACCGGCGTCAGGTGGCGGCCGTCCGGTCCGGTGAGCGCCTCGGTCCTGGCCGCGCCCGGTAGCGTGACCGTGCTCGGCCGGCCGGTCGAGGCGGGCACGACGGTCATCCCGGCGACGGGCGCCCAGCTCGGCTATCCCGGGGTCGGGAGCGCGGTGCTCACCGTCGTCAGGACCGACGTACGGCGGACCGCCCCGCGCGCCGAGGCCGGGATGACCCTCGCGATCAGCGGGCGCATGCTCGACGCCTCGGGCGGCCTCGTCCACGACGGGCCACTGGCCGAGGTGACCCTCGGCGGCACCGGTGTCCACTGCGCCGGCGCCGGCGTGACACCGCGTCCCGCCCCGTCGCCGGCGTCGGACTTCGCCCCGAGCCTCGCCCCGTTCTCCGAGCCCGCGCCCGCCGCCACCCCGGCACCTGTCCCATTCCTGGGACCCGCCGCCACCCCGGCACCCGCCCCATTCCCGGGACCCGCCGCCACCCCGGCACCTGTCCCATTCCTGGGACCCGCCGCCACCCCGGCACCCGTCCCGTTCTGGGCGCCCGCCGCCATCCCGGGGCCGGCCGCCACGCCCGCCTCCTCGGCGGGCTCCTCGGGGCCGGTCACCGCACCGACCCCCGTCCCGGCCGCCGCACCGGCCCCCGTCGAGTCGCTGCTGACCGCGCTGGCCGCCCCGGCCGGCTGCGCACGGCCTCCAGCGTGAGCATCCGGACGACCGGGCGGGGATGGTCCGGGACGGCCGTGCAGGGTGGCCCGGGATGACCGCGCGGGGGTGAACGGGATGACATGCGGAGCGGGGGCGGCGGATCTCTCCGCCGCCCCCGCTCCGAGGTCCTACTTGGGCCGCACTCCCAGCAGTTCGAGTGTCGCCAGGATGATGAAGCCCACCATGATGACCAGCCAGATCCATCCGGCCCGTCTGTGGAACTTGCCGTCGCTCACTTCTGCCCGGGGAGCTTGAACTTCGAGGGGTCGAAGCCCGGCGGCAGCTCCAGGCCCGGCGGGAGCTGGCCGGCCCCCAGCTTGCCGAGGGCGCCGCCCGGCTTGGGGGCGCCGTCGGAAGCGTCGGCGGAGGGGGCCTTGCCGAGAGCCGCCTTGCGCGGGTCACCACTGACCCGTCGGCCCTTGGCCGCCTTCTTCTGCGCGGCCTTGTTGGCCTTGCGCCCACCGGGCATGCCGGGGATGCCCATCCCGCCGGCCATCCGCTTCATCATCTTCTGGGCGTCGAAGAAGCGGGTGACCAGGCCGTTCACCTCGGTCACCGTCACGCCGGAGCCCTTGGCGATGCGGGCCCGGCGGGAGCCGTCGATCATCTTGGGGTTCTGGCGCTCGCCCGGGGTCATCGAGCGGATGATGGCGGCGATGCGGTCGAGGTCACGGTCGTCGACCTGGTTGAGCTGCTCGCGCATCTGCCCCATGCCGGGCATCATGCCGAGCAGGTTCTTGATGGGGCCCATCTTCTGGACCATCATCATCTGCTCGAGGAAGTCCTCCAGCGTGAAGCCCTCGCCCGAGGTGAGCTTGCCCGCCATCTTGGCGGCCTCGGCCTCGTCGAAGGTCTTCTGGGCCTGCTCGATCAGGGTGAGGATGTCACCCATGTCGAGGATGCGGGAGGCCATCCGGTCCGGGTGGAAGGCGTCGAAGTCCTCGAGCTTCTCACCGGTGGAGGCGAACATGATCGGCTTGCCGGTGATGTGGCGGACCGACAGGGCGGCGCCGCCACGGGCGTCACCGTCGAGCTTGGTGAGCACGACACCGTCGAAGCCGACGCCCTCCATGAACGCCTGGGCCGTGGAGACGGCGTCCTGACCGATCATGGCGTCGACGACGAACAGGACCTCGTCGGGCGAGACCGCGTCGCGGATGTCGGCGGCCTGCTTCATCAGCTCCTGGTCGATGCCCAGGCGGCCGGCGGTGTCGATGATGACGATGTCGTGCTGCTGCCGCCGGGCGTGGTCGATCGACTGGCGGGCCACCTCGATCGGGTCCCCGACGCCGTTGCCCGGCTCGGGCGCGTAGACCGCGACGCCGGCCCGCTCGGCCATGACCTGGAGCTGCTGGACCGCGTTGGGACGCTGGAGGTCGGCGGCGACCAGCATGGGCGTGTGGTTCTGGTCCCGCAGCCAGCGGGCGAGCTTGCCCGCCAGCGTGGTCTTACCGGCACCCTGGAGACCCGCGAGCATGATGACGGTCGGCGGGGTCTTCGCGTAGCGGAGCCGCCGGGTCTCGCCGCCGAGGATCTCGATCAGCTCGTCGTTGACGATCTTGACGACCTGCTGCGCGGGGTTCAGCGCCTGGGAGACCTCGACGCCGCGGGCGCGCTCCTTGACCTGGGCGACGAACGTCTTGACCACGGGCAGCGCGACGTCAGCCTCAAGCAACGCGATGCGGATCTCGCGGCAGGTGGCGTCGATGTCGGCATCCGACAGCCGCCCCTTGGAACGGAGGGAGGAGAAGACCGATGTAAGCCGGTCGGAAAGCGTCTCGAACACGTGATTGGCCAGCCTCTGCGCTACAGGTCTGCGACTCGACCCCCCAGCCTATCCGTTGGGAGGCGCCACTAACGCCCCTACGGTCGGCGTCCCCGCCCGGGAACGCCTGCCCGCGTGGTCAGCGCCCCCATCCGGGAACGGCCATCCGCATGGTCAGCGCGTGCTCCACCAGCGTGATGAGCGTGGCCTTCACCGCGTCGCGCGAGCGCGCGTCGGTCCGTGAGATCGGGATGTGCGGCGCCAGTGTCAGCGCCTCGCGCACCTCTTCCTCACCGTGCGGGTAGGTCCCGTCCCAGCCGTTGACCGCGACCACGAACGGGAGCTTGGCCTCCTCGAAGTAGTCGATCGCCGGGAAGCTGTCGGCCAGCCGCCGGGTGTCGACCAGCACGATCGCACCGATCGCACCGCGCACGAGGTCGTCCCACATGAACCAGAACCGGTGCTGGCCCGGCGTGCCGAACAGGTACAGGATCAGATCCCGGTCCAGCGATACACGGCCGAAGTCCATCGCGACCGTGGTGGTGGTCTTGTTCGGCGTGAGACCTAGGTCGTCGATGCCGGCGCTGGCGTCGGTCATCACCGCCTCCGTGGTCAGCGGCAGGATCTCCGAGACCGCTCCCACGAACGTGGTCTTTCCCACACCGAATCCACCGGCGACGACGATCTTCGTCGATGTCAGGCCGCCGCCGCGGCTAGAGCCTGCGAAGTCCACTGAGCACCCTTTCCAGCAGGTTGAGATCCGGCTTGCCCGCGTCCAGCTGCGGCTGATGCAGCTGGACCAGACCCTCGGCCGCCATGTCCGCGACCAGGATCCGGGTCACGCCGAGCGGGATGCGGAGCATCGCGGAGATCTCAGCGACCGAACGCACTTGCCGGCACAGGGCGCTGATCGCCTGATACTCCGGGGTGCGGGTGGACAGATCATGATGTGCGGACGTCGCCGAGGAGACCAGGGCCTCCATGGCGAGCTGGGTCCGGGGGGCGGTGCGCCCCCCGGTCACGGCATACGGCCGGACCAGGGAGCTCTGCTCCACCGGCGCCGGTTGCATGAGATGTGAAGGACCACCCTGTTGCCGATAGAGATCGTCCATCGACTGATAAGGCGACCCGCCTAACGGGTCACCCTCACCGGTCCAACCGCGGCCTGTCACGGCATCCTCCTAGGATCATCGCCCTCACCTGGGATGGGAGGCCTGGAGTTCGGCGCGGACGGCCGGTGTGAGCACCTGGCCCGCTCGTTCGACAAGCAAGGTCATCTGATAGGCCACCAGCCCCATGTCACAGTCGGCGGCGGCCAGCACGGCGAGACAGGAACCGTCACTGATCGACATGATGAGGAGCAGCCCTCGCTGCATCTCCACCACCGTCTGGGTGACCGCCCCGCCCTCGAAGACCCTGGAAGCACCCTGGGTCAGGCTGATCAGACCGGCCGCGACCGCCGCCAGCTGATCCGCCCTGTCCCGGGGAAATCCATCGGAATACGCCAACGGCAGACCGTCCGCCGACACCACGACCGTGTGCGCCACGCCTGGGACGTTGTTCACAAAGTCAGTGATCAGCCAATTGACCCCCCGGGCGGCCTGGCTCATTTCGCGCACGTGTCATCCTCCTTGGCGACCATGATGAGCTCGCTCACCGGTCCTCCTTGTTTCCTTCAACATCCCGGCCGAAGTCGGGATACGGCTGCCCGTCACCGGCCTCGCCCCGGGCCGCCGCGCGGCCCTGCCGCACTCCCTTCTGGAAGCTCGCCAGCCTGTTGCGCACCGCCTCCGGGGAGACGGTCGGCCGGAGCACGGGGGTCTGCGAGGCCGCGCCCGCGTCGGGTGCGGCCGTGCCCGGCACCAGGTTCGCCTTGGGCACCCGCTTGGGCAGCCCGGAACCGGTGATCCCGCCGAGCGAGGGCTCGCTCGCCGCCTGGGCCGCCTGCCATCCCACGTCCGCGGGTGAGGACCAGGCGTCGGACGCCGGCGCGGGCGCGTCCGCTTCCTTGAGCTCCTCGGTCAGGTCCTGGACCGGGGCGGCGGGCTCGACCTTCTTGAACCAGTCGGACTCGACCGCGGCGAAGATCGGCAGGAACTCCTCCTTCGCCTCTTCCATGGGCGAGGAGTCGCGGACCACGGGCAGCGGGCCGGTGTTGTCGGCCACTTCGAAGGAGCGCCGTTCGAACGGCCCCGGGTCGGCGGTGGACGGCCAGCCCACCGAGTCGCCCTCACGGGACGGCGGGTCGGGCCAGACTCCGGAGTCGCCACCGCGCATCGACGCGTTCGACCACATCCCGGAGTCGCCCTCACGGGACGGCGGGCCAGGCCACGCCGCGGAGTCGCCCTCACGGGACGGCGGGTTCGACCACATCCCGGAGTCGCCATCGCGCGCCGGCGGGTTCGACCACACTCCGGTGTCGGCCTGGGGGGTGTTCGGCCAGCCGGAGTCGGCGCCCGGCGGCGGCACGTGGCCGGGCCAGGGGGTGTCGACCGGCGCCTGACCGAAGTAGCCGCCGCCCGGGGAGGGCTGCGGGGCCTCGAAGGAACCGAGCTGTCCGATGTCGAAGGAGTTGAAGGAGTGCTGGGCGGCGTCGAAGGAGGCGAACGTCGGCTGCGCGGGGTCGAGCCCGGTGGGACTGGCCAGCGCCGGCGCCCGGTCCATCGAGCCCATGGCCCCGGCCCCGGCCCAGTCGCCGCCCGGCACCTGGCGGGCGCCGGAACCGGAGAGCAGGGCCTCGGGGAGCAGCACCATGGCGGTCAGGCCACCGCTGTCCTGCTGGCGGAGCTGCACGCGGATGCCGTGCCGCAGCGCCAGCCGGCCGACCACGAACAGGCCCATTCGGCGGGAGACCGAGACGTCCACCACCGGCGGGTTGGCCAGCCGCCAGTTGGCCCGGCCGAGCTCCTCGGGGGTCATGCCGATGCCGATGTCGGTGACCGAGACCATCACGCCGCCGCCGTCGATGCGGTTGCTGGAGACGACGACCTTGGTCTCCCGGGGGGAGAAGGAGATCGCGTTCTCCACCAGCTCGGCGATCAGGTGCACGACGTCGTTGACGGAGGTGCCGACCACGGACACTCCGCCGGAGATCCGCAGGTCGACCCGCTCGTAGTTCTCGACCTCCGACAGCGAGGCCCGGACCACGTCGATCAGGGGGACGGGCTGGCTCCACCGGCGCGCGGGCTCCTGGCCGGCGAGGACCAGGAGGTTCTCGGAGTTGCGGCGCATGCGGGTGGCCAGGTGGTCGAGCCGGAAGAGGCTGCCGAGACGGTTCTCGTCCTGCTCGCCCTGCTCCAGGTTCTCGATGAGGGAGAGCTGCCGTTCGACCAGGGTCTGGGTGCGCCGGGAGAGGTTGACGAACATGGCGTTGACGTTGCTCCGCAGCGTCGCCTCCTGGCCCGCCAGGCGGACCGCCTCACGGTGGACCTCGTCGAAGGCGCGGGCCACCTGGCCGATCTCGTCGTCGGAGGCCACTCCGATCGGGATGACGTCCTCGGCCGCGGCCTCGCCGCTCTCGCGCATGCTCTGCACGGTCTCCGGCAGGCGCTCGCCGGCGATGAACAGCGCCTCGGTGCGCAGCGTGCGCAGCGGCTTGACCAGCGACCGCGCCATGATCGAGGTGATGATCAGGACGAGGATGAGCAGCAGTACGCTCAGCCCTCCGGCGATCAGCGCGCCACGCTGCTCGTCCTCCTGCAGGACGCGGCTCTGCGCGATCAGGGTGTCGGCGATCTGCTTCTCCACCCTGCGCATCCGGTCGATGCCGTCGGAGGAGGCGTCGAACCAGGTCGTCTGGTCGCCGGCACCGGTCCTGGAGACGTCGACGCGGACGAGCGGGGAGCCGTCGACGGCCAGGACGAGGGCACGGGCGCGCATGGACTCCGCGCGGTCCTTCTTCTGGCTGCTCACGGTGTCGTCGTAGAGCTGCCGCTGGGCGATCGACGCATCGGAGCGGAAGGTCGCCAGCTCGCTGTCGCGCTGCGCGCGGGCGGCCAGCATGGCGTTCAGGCCCTCGGAGGTGAACCCCCTGGCGGCGAGGGCGACGGCGAGGTTCGCCCGTTCCCTGGACGCCTGCTCCTTGGCCCTGGCCAGCGCTCCGAAGGCGGACGCGCTGCCGGTGAGCTCCTGGTCGGCGACACCCTGGATGATCTCGTCGTGCAGGGCCAGCAGGTCGGAGATCGTCCGGGAGTACATGGCGATCGTGGGCTGGGCGGGGAGCTGGGTGCCGACCGCGGTCTTGCGTACGCTGCCGAGCTCCTCGATGCGGCTGCGCATCTGGGCGAGCTCACTCCGGCCGCGCTCGCCGAAGCCCTCGGCGGCATCGCTGCCGGTGATGATGTCGATACGGTCTTTCACGCTCTTGGCCACCTGGTCGACGGCCTTGTACTGCTCCTGCAGCCTCGCCCTGCCGGTGCTGCCGCGGCCCTGGGCGACGAACCGGGCCGACAGGTCGCGCTCGGTCTCCAGGTTGTGCGCCAGGTCGCTCAGGTCGGCGACGAGCTCGGCGCTGGTGCGCACCTGCTCGTACTGGGCGGCGGTGCTGATCGAGGTGACCACCCGCAGACCACCCAGGACGATCGCGGCGGCGGTGGGGATGACGATGAGCGCGATCAGCCGCGTCCGCACGCGCCAGTTCTTGAGCGCGAGCTTGCTGCCGTTCTTCTCGGTCCCACGATCACCGAGGTCCGGAGCCGGGCCGCCCTCCGGCGGCACCCCCTCGGCGTCGAATGCCGGGGGAGATTCCGCCCCGGATTCGCGTTCGCTGGGGATTGACGCTGTCCTCACTGGCCTCCGCTACCTCTCCTCGGATCGTCTGCTTGGAGGGGATCGCGTCACGCATTTGATGTGCAGGTGACGCCGACGCATCCATGGGGTAGGGGTTATTGGAGCACAGCCGGAAGAGTTCGGCCAACAGCACATAACTCGCATTTTATGCGTAACCGGTACAACTAGGCCGTAACCGGACAGTCACTCTCCGACTCGACGTGCAAAGTTTCACAAAGTCGCGAAATCCATTTCTTGACACCCTGGGGTGCGACGACTAGACAAATCCCAGTCGTCGCGATTCATGGACGCGCGGTAAGCAGGCCCGGTTATGGCCCTTTTGCCCCATTAGGCCGATATTTGTAATTTGGGCGATCTACTCCGCTACTCTGATCCGCGGTCGGCATACCCCCCTTGATCACGTGCCTCCCGGGACTGTCTCCATGTCGCCCGCTACTTCAGCGAGTTCCGGCGGGGCGGTGAAATGCAGCTAAGGAGACCCCATGAGGTTCAGACTTGCGGGCCGGGCGGCCATCGCAGGGCTCGCTGCCGTGCTGGCACTGAGCGCCTGTGGTGGTTCGGACGACAAGCCCGACACCGCCAACGCGAGCGGGCTGGAGAAGTCCAAGATCTCGATCGGCGCGCTGCCCATCCCCGACTCGGCGGCGCTCTACATCGCCGACAAGAAGGGCTTCTTCAAGGCAGAGGGCCTGACCGTCGACATCCAGGTGGTCCAGGGTGGGGCCCAGGCGCAGCAGAGTCTGTTCGGCGGCTCCCTCGACGCCACGCAGACCAACTACGTCTCGACCTTCCTGGCCACGGCGGCCGGCAACAAGCCGAAGATCATTTCTGACCTTTACCAGGCGACCCCCAACTCCTTCAACCTCATGGTGGCCAAGGACTCCTCGATCAAGACCCCGGCCGACCTGAAGGGCAAGAAGATCGCGGTCAACAGCCTCAGGAACATCGGGACCCTGGCGGTGACCTCCGTGCTCAAGACGCACGGGCTCACCGAAAAGGACGTCGAGTTCCTGGAGTTCCCCTTCCCGGACATGGCGGGCAAGCTGGAGCAGGGCGTGGTCGACGCGGCCTGGATGACCGAGCCGCACCTGACCGCGGTCCAGAAGAACATCGGCGCCCAGAAGCTCGCCGACACCATGGTCGACTCGACCGCCGACTTCCCCATCGCCGGCGTGATCGTCACCGAGGACTTCGCGGCCAAGAACCCCAAGACCGTCGCCGCCTTCCAGCGCGCGGTCGCCAAGGCCCAGCAGATCTCCGCCTCCGACCGCAAGGCCGTGGAGGAGATCCTGCCGACCTACACCAAGATCGACGCGGCCACCGCCGCCGTCATCACACTCGGCACCTTCCCCACCAGCCTCGACGAGACCCGTCTGCAGCGGGTGGCCGACCTGATGCTTGAGCAGGGCCTGCTGAAGAGCAAGATCGAGGCCAAGTCCCTCCTTCTCGGAAACTCCGGGTGATCGGACGGCGCCTGCTCGACAGCAAACCGCTCTGCGGCGCCCTCGGCGCCGCGGGGCTGTTCTGCGTCCTGGAGGCAATCGGCCGGACCGGGCTGATCAGCCCGATCGTGTTCCCGCTGGCCTCGACGGTGCTCGGCCGCGCGGCCACGCTCGTGACCGACGGGGACTTCCTCCTCGATGTCGTCTCGACCCTCGGCGCCTGGGCTCTGGGGCTGCTGCTCACCGTCGTGGTCGCGGTGCCCGCCGGGTTCCTGCTCGGCACCCTGCCGCGGGTGGAGACCGCCCTCCGCCCCATCCTGGAGTTCCTGCGCCCGATCCCGTCGCTGGCGCTGATCCCGCTGGCGCTCGCGCTGTTCTCCGACAAGTTCGACATGAAGATCGTGCTGATCGTATACGCGGCCACCTGGCCGGTCCTGATGAACACGCTGTACGGCCTCAAGGACGTCGACCCGGTCGCCAAGGAGACGCTGCGCAGCTTCGGGTTCGGCCCGCTGGCCGTGCTGTGGCGGGTGTCACTGCCGAGCACCGCGCCGTTCGTCGCCACCGGCGTACGGCTGGCCTCGGCGATCGCGCTCATCGTGGCGATCAGCACCGAGCT
Source organism: Streptosporangium brasiliense (assembly GCF_030811595.1). Classification (NCBI taxonomy): domain Bacteria; kingdom Bacillati; phylum Actinomycetota; class Actinomycetes; order Streptosporangiales; family Streptosporangiaceae; genus Streptosporangium; species Streptosporangium brasiliense. The sequence goes on along the minus strand of NZ_JAUSRB010000001.1, from coordinate 191,612 downwards.
GCTCGCCGGCGGCTCCGACGGCATCGGCGTCTTCCTCATCGAGGCGGGCGGCAGCTCCGACGCGATGCAGTACATCGTCGCCACCTCCATCTGGGCCGGGGTCATCGGCCTGGTCTCCAACAGCCTGTTCGTGCTGGCGGAGCGGCGAATCTTCCGCTGGCACAGTGCCCGGACGGAGGTCGTCTGATGGGACGCGCCCTGCGCGCCGTCGGCCGCCTGTGGGCGGTCCCGGTGGTCCTGGTGGTGTGGGAGCTCGCCACCCGCGCCGCGGAGAACCTCTCCTTCCCGCCGCCGACGGAGATCGCCGCCAGCATGTACCGGATGTGGCTGTCCGGCCCGGCCGAGCGGCTCTGGCTCACCGACGCGGCGCTGGAGAACATCCCCGCGAGCATCGGCCGACTGCTGGCCGGGTGGCTGCTGGCCGGAGTCGTCGGGACCGCCCTCGGGCTCGCGATGGGCCGCCTGCCGGTGCTCTTCCGGTTCGTGGACCCGCTTGTGCAGTTCGCCCGGGCCATCCCCCCGCCCATGCTGCTGCCGTTCTTCATGGCCCTGTTCGCCATCGGCCCGCAGATGCAGATCAACGTGATCGTGTTCGGCATCATCTGGCCGGTGCTGATCAACGCCGGTGAGGGCGCCCGGCACGTCGACCGCCAGCACCTGGACACCGCCAGGGTCTTCGGGCTGTCGCGCGGGCAGCGGCTTTTCCAGATCATCCTCCCCTCCGCGATGCCGAAGATCTTCGCCGGCCTGCGGGTCAGCCTGTCCCTGGCGTTGATCCTGATGGTCATCTCCGAGCTGGTGGGCAGCACCGACGGGATCGGCTTCCAGCTCCTGGACGCCCAGAGGTCTTACGATCTCCCCGGCGTGTGGGGGACCATCGTGGTGCTCGGTGTCTTGGGATACGTGCTCAACTCGGCGTTCCTCGCGGCCGAACGACGCGTCCTGTCCTGGCACCGGGCCGCCAAGCAGACGACCTGAGGACCTGCTGTGCTTGAGATCTCCAACCTGTCCCACACCTACGGCAGCGGGCCGGGCGCCCACACCGCGCTGGGCGGCATCGACCTGACGGTCGCCGAGGGCGAGCTGGTGTGCATCGTCGGCCCCTCGGGGTGTGGCAAGTCCACGCTGCTGCGCTCCATCGCCGGGCTGCTGCGGCCCACCGGCGGGCAGGTCGTGCTCAACGGCTCCCCCGTCGAGCGGACACCGGACAACCTGGCCGTGGTCTTCCAGGACTACAGCCGCTCCCTGTTCCCCTGGATGTCGGTGACCGACAACGTCTCCCTCCCCCTGCGGCGCAAGGGGATGGACAAGAAGCAGCGCAGGGCGGCCGCGCTGGAGGCGCTGGAGCAGGTCGGCCTGGAGGGCGCCGCGGCCAAATACCCGTGGCAGCTGTCCGGGGGCATGCAGCAGCGGGTCTCCATCGCCCGGGCCCTGGCCTACCGCCCCACCCTGCTGCTGATGGACGAGCCTTTCGGCTCGGTCGACGCCCAGACCCGCGAGGAGCTGGAGGACCTGACCCTGCAGGTCCGCAGCCACCACAACATGACCATCGTGCTCATCACCCACGACATCGACGAGAGCGTCTACGTCGGCGACCGTGTCGTGGTGCTGTCGAAGTCCCCGGCCGGGATCGTCGGCGACCTACGCGTGGACCTGCCCGGCCCGCGCGACCAGATCACCACGCGGGAGCACCCCGACTTCGTGCACCTGCGCGCCGAGGTCGGCCGCCTGGTCCGCGGCATGCGGAGCGGGGCGGCCCCCGCCTCCGACGACGAGGCGGCCCTCACCTCCGGAAACACGGCCCCCGACGACGAGACGACCTCAGCCTCCGAAGACACGGCCCCCGATAACGAGACGACCTCCGACGACGAAGCGACCCTCGCCTCCAACGACGAGACGACCTCCGACGACGAGGCGGCCCCCGCCTCTGACGACGAGGCGACCTCCGACGACGAAGCCGCCCCCTCCGACGACGAGGCGGCCCCCACCTCCGAAGACACGGCCCCGGCCCCCGGGGCGAAGGCGCCCGCCTCCCAGGAGCCGGCCTCCGCCTCCCGACAGGGAACTCCCGACGAAGGAACAGGAGTGTCAATGAGCGACCCACAGGCACCGGTCTGGGATGCGATCGGCGGGGTCTCCCGCTTCGCGGCCCTGGCCACGATGGCCGAGCTGGGCTGCGCCGATCACCTGAAGGACGGGCCGCTGAGCGTCAAGGAGCTCGCGGCCCGGTGCGGGGCGGACCCGTCCGGGCTCGGCCGGGTGCTCCGCCAGCTCGCCTCCATGGGCATCGTGGCGACGACGACGCCCGGAGTCTACGAGCTGACAGAGGCGGGCGCCACGCTCCGCGAGGACGCGCCCGACACGCTGCGCCCCGCCGTACGGATGATCGCCCAGGAGGGCTTCTGGTACGGCATGGGCACGGTCGCCCAGACGGTGCGCACCGGCAGGTCGGCCTTCATCGAGCGGCACGGCCCCCTCTACGGATACCTCAAGGACAACCCGGAGGCCGGGCGCCTGTTCGACGACTACATGGTGGCCAGGGCCCAGCCGTTCGCCGAGGCCGTGGCCGCCCGCTACGACTTCTCCGGCGTGCGCACTTTGGTGGATGTGGCCGGAGGCAAGGGGCACATCCTGGCTGCCGTCCTGAAGGCCAATTCAGACATCCAGGGCGTACTGTTCGATCTGGAACAAGTGATCCCGGGCGCACGGGAGTTTTTCGCCGAGGCCGGTCTTGAAGATCGGTGCAAATACCTCAGTGGTGACTTTTTCTCCTCGGTGCCCGCCGGGGCGGACGCCTACATGCTGGGCAGCGTGATCCACAACTGGTCCGACGAGGACGCCGTGCGGATCCTGCGCAACATCCGCGACGTCATCGCCGACGACGGCCGGCTGCTCCTGGTGGAGTTCGTGGTGCCGGACGACGACCGCGCCCACATCAGCAAGGACGTGGACATGCGGATGCTCGCCCTGTTCGGCGAGGGCCTGGAGCGCAGCACGTCCGAGTACGGCGAGCTGCTGAGCAGGGCCGGTTTCCGCTTCAGCCGCCAGGTCGAGCTGCCGGGCGGGGCCGGCATCGTCGAGGCCCGGCCGGTCTGAGCGGCGCGACGGCCGGTGGCGCGGGGATCCGCGTCACCGGCCGTCGGCGTTCCAGGAGGGCCGCTCGTTGAGGAACCTGACGTCCATGTCGGTGATCCGGCCCTGGTCGGCGGCCATCTCGGCCAGCTCCTGGGGGGTGAGCACCTCCGAGATGTCGCCGAAGCCCAGCGGCGCCCGCTCGGCCACCATCGCGAGGGTCCGCTCCATCGGCATCTCCCGGTTGGCCAGGACGAGCGGGGTGGTGGCCGCCCTCCTCTCCTCCTCGTAGGCGGCCAGACCCTCGACCGGGCCGGACCGGGCGAGGGAGCGGGCCAGCACCCGGGCGTCGAGCACGGCCTGCGAGCCGCCGTTGGACCCGACCGGATACATGGGGTGGGCCGCGTCACCGAGCAGGGTCGTCCGGCCCCGGCCCCACGACCGGAGCGGGTCCTTGTCCACCATGGGGTACTCCAGGATCCGCCCGGCCCCGGTGAGCAGCTCCGGCACGTCCAGCCAGGGGAACCGCCAGTCCGCGAAGTGCGGCAGCACGTCCTGCAGCCGGCCCTCCCGCGACCAGTCGGCGACCGGGACCGGCCCGCCCTCGGCCACCTTCACCTCCGCCACCCAGTTGACCTGGGTCCGGTCCGGCGAGACGGGATAGGCCACGAACTTGCACGACAGGTTGGACCCGGCGACGGCCACCGTGGCGCCGTCCAGGAACGGCCGCCCCTCGGTGATCCCCCGCCACATCCGGACACCGCCCCACAGCAGCGGCCCGTCGTGCGGGTGGAGCCGGGCCCGCACGGCCGAGTGGACGCCGTCGGCGCCCACCAGCACGTCGGCGGCCACGTCGACGTGCCGTCCGGTGCCCGTCTCCAGCAGCGACGCGGTGATCCCGTCCGGCCCCTCGGTGACGTCCTGGAAGGTCAGGCCGGTCCGGACCGCCCCGGCGCCGAGCCTGCGGCGCACCGCGTCGAGCAGCGACATCTGCAGCACACCCCGGTGGACGGAGTACTGCGGCCAGCGGTAGCCGGCGGCCCTCCCCCTGGGCAGCGACAGAATCGTGCCGCCGAAACGGTCGGTGTAGGTCTGAAAACTGGTCGGGACGCCGATCGCCGCCAGTTCCTCGCCCAGCCCGAGTTCGGTGAGCTCCCTGACGGCGTGGGGCTGGATATTGATGCCCACGCCCAGTGGGCGCAATTCCGCGGCCGACTCCGCGACCACGCATTCGATTCCCGCGGCGTGGAGGCTGAGCGCGGCGGTGAGGCCGCCGATCCCGCCTCCGATGACCAATACGCGCATCCGCTCCTCGTTCCGGTCCTCGTCCCGGCCGGGATTTCACCGGACCGATCTCCGCGCAAGATCATAACTCATGGACTTATGCCACGCCTTAATAGTTAATTCCGGCCGGCGTTCATCTGGAGCACCATGGCGGGAACGGCATGGCCGAGCCGAATTCCCTCCGCTAGAGTCGCTGTCGCTTCAAAGATCGCGGAGACGGGGGACCATTAGGCGCGCAGGCCCGTTCCGATTCCACTCATGAAATTCATCAATCCATTCAAAGGGGGAGTTCATGAGAATCAGAAACGCTTGCCTGGCCGCCGTGGTGGCCGCGCTGGCGCTCAGCGCGTGCGGCGGTGCGGACACCGGCGCCGCCCGGCCCGCGACCGGCGACGGGCCGGAGAAGACGGAGATCACCGTCGGAGTGGTGCCCGTCCCCTCGGCCGCGCCGCTGTTCATCGCGATGGAGAAGGGCTTCTTCGAGCAGGAGGGTCTGAAGGTCAGGACGGAGACCATCCAGGCGCCCCAGGCCGTCATGCCGAAGATCCTCAACGGCTCCATCGACACCTTCCTGACCAGCTACGTCTCCCTGATCGCCATCCAGGACTCCGGGGTGGCCAAGCTCAAGATGCTGGTGGAGTCCCAGCAGGGGGCACCGGGCGTCAACGGCGTACTGGTCACCGGCGACTCGCCGCTGAAGAAGACCGGTGACCTCAAGGGCAAGAAGATCGCCGTGAACGTGGTGAAGGCGCTCGGCGAGGTGACCACCAGCGCCCATCTGAAGGCCGCCGGGCTCGCCCCCGCGGACGTCAGCTTCGTGCCGGTGCCCTTCGCCGAGCAGCTCGCGGCGCTGCGGGCGGGCCGGGTGGACGCGGCCTGGATGACCGAGCCCTACATCTCGGCGGCCAAGAAGGAGCTGTCGGCCCGCGTCCTGGTCGACACCCTCACCGGCCCGACCGAGGGACTCCCCCTGGACGGCTGGGCGGCGAGCGCCGACTGGACGGCCAAGCACCCGAAGACCGCCGCCGCCTTCCAGCGCGCCCTGGGCAGGGCACAGAAGCTGGCCGCCTCCGACCGGACCGAACTGAACAGGGTGATCCCGGCCTACACCCGGATCCCGGCCGACGTGGCGGCGGAGATGACCCTGGGCACCTTCAGCACCTCGCTCGACGCCGCGCGGGTCCAGCGGGTGGCCGACCTCATGTCCGAGTTCGGGCTGACCAAGACCAAGATCGACGCCACCGCCCTCGTGGCGGGGTGACGGCCGCGCCCGGATGACGACGTGCCCGCGCCCCGAGGGGCGTGACCGTTGAACCTGCGGACGGCCCGCCGCGGCGTCACCGGCGTCGCCGCCCTCCTCGCCGTGCTGGAGACGCTCGGCCGCACCGGGCTGATCGACCCGCTGCTGCTGCCGCTCGCCTCCACCGTGACGGCCAGGGCGGCCGGGCTCGCGGCCGACCCGGACTTCCTGGCCGCCGCGGGCCACACCCTCCTGGCCTGTGGTGGCGGGCTGCTGCTCGCGGTGGCGGCGGCCGTACCGGCCGGGCTGCTGCTGGGGACGGTCCCCGCGGTCGAGGGCGCGCTGCGCCCGCTGATCGAGTTCCTCCGGCCGATCCCCTCGGTGGCGCTGATCCCGCTGGCCCTGTTCCTGTTCGCCGACGGCGCGCAGGCCAAGGTCGCGCTCATCGTGTTCACCGCGTCCTGGCCGCTGCTGATCAACACGGTGTACGGCCTGCGGGAGGTGGACCCGCTGGCCAAGGACACCCTGCGGAGCTTCGGCTTCGGCCCGCTGGCCGTCGTGCTCCGGGTCTCGCTGCCCAGCGCGGCCCCGTTCGTCGTCACGGGCGTGCGGATCGCGGCCTCGGTCGCCCTGATCGTGGCGGTGAGCGTGGAGCTCGTCGCGGGAGGCACCGGGATCGGTACCTTCCTCAGCGACGCGGCGGCCGGGAACCGGCGGGACGTGATGCTCGCCGCCGTCGTCTGGACCGGGGTCATCGGCCTGGCCCTCAACGCGCTGCTGGTCGCCGCCGAGCACCGGCTGTTCGGCTGGCGTCGCGCCGGGGCCGGGGAGGTCCGGTGAGGGGCCTGCTGATCCGGGTGAGGGGCCTGCTGATCCGGTCGTGGATCGTGCCCGTCGCGCTCGTGGCCTGGGAGCTGCTGACCCGGTGGGCCGGGGCGGTCTACTTCCCGCCGCCCTCGGTGATCGTGACCCGGCTGCACGAGATGTGGCTGTCCGGGCCGGCCACCCGGCTCTTCCTGACCGACGACGCGCTCGGCAACGTGCTGCCCAGTCTGGGCCGGCTGGCGCTCGGCTGGGGCGCCGCGTGCCTGGCCGGAGTCGTCGCCGGGGTGGCCGTCGGCCGCTCGGTGCGCCTGTCGGAGTACGCCGGCCCGCTGATCCAGCTCGGCCGGTCCGTCCCCCCGCCCACCCTGCTGCCGATCTTCCTGCTGCTGTTCGGCGTGGGGGCCCCGATGCAGGTGGCCGCGATCGTGTTCGGCGTCATGTGGCCGGTGCTGATCAACTCGGCGGACGGCGCCCGCCACGTGGACCGCGGGTATCTGGAGGCCGCCCAGGTCTTCGGGCTGGACCGGGGCCGGCGGCTGCTGCTGGTGATCCTCCCGGCCGCCGCCCCGAAGATATTCGCGGGCCTTCGGCTCAGCGTCTCGCTCGCCCTGATCATGATGATCGTCTCCGAGCTGGTCGGCAGCACCGAGGGCATCGGCTACCGGATGCTGGTCGCCCAGAGCGAGCTGGACATCCCGTCGATGTGGTCGGCCATCACCCTGATCGGCCTGCTGGGCTACGGCCTCAACACGGCCTTCCTCCGGGTGGAGCGGCGCGTGCTCGCCTGGCATCCGGCCCGGGGCTGACCCGCCCGGAGGCGCGGCGCGGGGCCGTGGCGTACGGGCGTGGCGTACGGGCGTGGCGTACGGGCGTGGCGTACGGGCGTGGCGTGGGGCCGCCTGGTGGCGGGCCCCACGCCACGGTCTCAGACCCGGAGCGTGAGGACGTGCTCGACCAAGGTGATCAAGGTCGACTTCACGGCGTCGCGGGACCGGGCGTCGGTCCGGACGACGGGGATGTGCGGGGAGATCGTCAGAGCCTCCCGCACCTCCTCCTCACCGTGGATGTGCGAGCCGCCGAAGCCGTTGAGCGCCACCACGAAGGGCAGCCCGGCCTCCTCGAAGTAGTCGATCGCCGGGAAGCTGTCGGCCAGCCGCCGGGTGTCGACCAGCACGATCGCGCCGATCGCGCCCTTCACGAGGTCGTCCCACATGAACCAGAACCGGTGCTGACCCGGCGTACCGAACAGGTACAGGATCAGATCCCGGTCCAGCGAGACCCGACCGAAGTCCATGGCCACCGTGGTGGTCCGCTTGGTCGGGATGTGCGAGAGGTCGTCGACCTCCGCACTGGCCTCCGTCATGACCGCTTCCGTGGTCAACGGCATGATCTCGGAGACCGCGCCGACGAAGGTCGTCTTGCCGACACCGAATCCTCCGGCGACAACGATCTTCGTCGACGTCATTCCGGCGTCAGAGCCTGCGAAGCCCACTGAGCACCCTTTCAAGCAAGTTGAGATCCGGCTTTCCGGCATCCAGTGACGGCTGGTGGATCTGCACCAGGCCCTCGGCCGCCATGTCCGCGATCAGGACCCGGGTCACGCCCAGCGGCATCCGCAGCAGAGCTGAGAGCTCCGCCACCGAGCGCACCTGCTGGGACAGCGAGATGATCGCCTGATACTCCGTGGAGAGCGTGCCCGTATCCACGCTCACGAACGTTGCCGAGGAGACCAGCGCCTCGAGTGCGAGCTGCATCCGAGGGGCGGTCCTTCCCCCGGTCACAGCGTACGGGCGGATCAGACGATCTCGCCCGCTCTTGGCCTGAGACGTGTTCGGGGTTTCCTCCCCCGGACCACGCCAACCTGGTGCGTCCATATCACCTCCCTATCGCTGAGCCGACTGCAGCTCGGCCCGGAGCGCGGGCGTGAGCGCCTGGCCGGCCCGCTCTGCCAGCAGTGTCATCTGGTAGGCCACCAGGCCCATGTCACAGTCCGGCGAGGCCAGTACGGCGAGCGCGGAACCATCACTGATCGACATGGTCAGCAGGAGACCCCGCTGCATCTCGATCACGGTCTGGGCGACGGGGCCGCCCTCGAACACCCGGGAGGCCCCCTGGGTCAGGCTGATCAGGCCGGCCGTGATCGCGGCGAGTTGGTCGGCGCGGTCCTTCGGAAAGCCCTGGGAGTAGGCCAGTGGAAGACCGTCCGCAGAGACGATCACCGCGTGGGCGACTCCCGGCATCTCCTTGACGAACTCGGTGATCAGCCAATTGAAGCCACGTGCGGCCTGACTGAGTTGGTGGTTCACTGCTTCTCTCCCTCGACGGCGTTGGACCGCTCGCTCATCTCAGCGCGGCCCTGCCGTACGCCTTGCTGGAAACTGGACAGACGACTGCGCACTCGTTCCGCCGAGATCGGGGGCATCGGCGGTGGCGGCGTCGCCGGCGCCGCGGAGGCGGATCCGGGGACGAGGTTCGCCTTGGGCACCCGCTTGGGCAGACCGGCGCCGGTCGTGCCGCCCTCCACGGGCTTCTTGGCCACCTCGGCCGCGGCCCAGCCTTGGTCGGAGGGGGTGCTCCACGGCTGCCTCTCACCGGACTGCATGCTCTGCCTGGGCTGGCGGACCGGCAGCGGCTGGGCGGCCTCCTGGGCCGGCTGCTCCAGCGGCCGAGGCCTGGGCACGGGCCGCTCCGCCTCGGACCCGACCTCGGGCTCGGGTTCGAGCTCGGTGGAGGAGCTGCTGCGGAACCAGTCCGATCCCACCGCCGCGAAGATCGGCAGGAAATCCTCCGACTCCGTCGCCGACACCTCGACCGCGGGAAGGTTCTGGGTGCTGTCGGCCGCTTCCTGCTGCGGCGGCGTCCACGGGTCGACCGGCGGCATCTCCGGCCAGGACGGCGGGAACGACGGCTGCGAGGCCGAGGCCGGCGGCTGCGGCGCCCGGGTCGGCGGCGCGGCCGGGGGCGGCGGCGAGACCGACGTGAAGGGCGACGACCACAGGTCCTCCACCGCGGAGGCGGACATCACCGGCGCCGACCAGATGTCGGCCGCCGGAGCCGGGGACGGCGGGGCGGCGGCCGCCGGGGCCGCGGGTGTCCGGTCGGCCGGCCCGCGTGCCGGGGCGGTGCCGAACGGGTCGGGGTTCGGCCCGGCCGCGAACGGGTCGGAGTTGGAGATGCTGCCGAACGACGACAGGGACGACATGCTCTGACCGGCCATGGCCAGCTCCGGCATCCCGGACTGGGCCACCACCTGCACGGGGAGCAGGACGACGGCGCTGAGGCCACCGACCTCCGGACGGCGGAGCTGGACCCGGATGCCGTGGCGCATGGCCAGGCGGCCGACCACGAACAGGCCCATCCGACGGGAGACCGACAGGTCCACGGCCGGGGGCTCGGCCAGACGGCGGTTGGCCTCGGCCAGTTCCTCGTCGCTCATGCCGATGCCCACGTCGGTGACCGCCAGGATGATGGCGCCCGTCTCATTGCCGTTGCTGCTCACCGTGATCTTGGTGTCCTGCGGCGAGAAGAAGATGGCGTTCTCGACCAGCTCGGCGATCAGGTGGACGATGTCGTTGACGGCCGAGCCGATGATCGAGGTGCCGGACTCCACCCGGAGGGACACCCGCTCGTAGTTCTCGACCTCCGACAGCGAGGCGCGGACGACGTCGCTCAGCGGGACCGGCTCGCTCCAGCGGCGGCTCTGCTCCTGGCCCGCGAGGACCAGGAGGTTCTCGGAGTTACGGCGCATGCGGGTGGCCAGGTGGTCCAGCTTGAAGAGGCTGGCCAGCCGGTTGTCGTCCTGCTCGCCCTGCTCCAGGTCGTCGATGAGGTCGATCTGGCGTTCCACGAGCGACTGGGTGCGCCGGGAGAGGTTGACGAACATCGCGTTGACGTTGTTCCGCAGCCGGGCCTCGTCGCCCGCCAGCCGGATGGCCTCGCGGTGAACCTCGTCGAAGGCCCGGGCCACTTCCCCGATCTCGTCGCGGGAGAGCACCCCGATGGAGGGCACCTCGACGTTGGGCGCGAGGTCCCCGGACTCCCGCAGCACGCGGACGGTCTCGGGCAGCCGGGTGTCGGCCACTTCGAGCGCCTCGCTGCGCAGCCTGCGCAGCGGCCGGACGAGCGTGCCGGCCACCCAGGCGGTGATCAGCAGGATCAGGATCAGCAGGACGACGATCGCGGCACCGGAGATGATGGCGCTGCGCTGCTCGTTGCTCTCCATCTCCTGGCTGCGGGCGACGACCGCGGCGGACAGGCCGCGCTCGACGGTCCGCATGCCGTCCACCGTCGCCGAGGAGGTGATGTACCAGTTGTTGATCCCCCGGATCCCCATGGGGGGCAGGGGGAGGAACTCTCGCATGCGGGACATGACCAGGGCGCGCGTGGCGTCGGCCCGGTCGATCCGCTGGCCGCTGACCGCTTCCCGGAAGCGCTTGATGTCGTTCGGGGAGGCGGTCGCCTGGAAGGCGGACAGCTCGCTGAGCTGGCTCTTGTAGGCGCCCAGGAACTCGGCGGGGTCGTCGAAGTCGAACTTGCGCTCCTGCAGGCCGACGAGGAGGATGCCGCGCTGCCTGGCGACCTGCTCCTTGGCCCGGCTCAGCGCGCCCAGCGCGAGCGCGTCACCGATGAGACGCTCGTCACCGCCGCTGCGACCGAGGTCGTCGTGGAGGGTGATGAAGTCGGCGATCATCCGCGAGTAGATGCTGAGGGCCGCACGCGGGAGCACCCCCTGCTCCATGGGCCTGCGCAGACCGGGCAGACCCTTCAGCCAGCGGTTCACCTGGGAGGTCTCGATGACGACCCGGGCCGCCTCCCCGCGGTCGAGGCCCTCGATCGACTTCTGCACCTGCGCGCTGACCTGGTCGACCACTTCACGCTGCTGCTTGACCTTGGTGAGCCGGGCGGGACGGCGCCTGTCGGCGATGTACCAGGCGGTGAGGTCACGCTCCTCGGCCATCTCGTGGGAGAGCGTGCCGAGCTGCTCGACGAGCGAGGCGATCTCGCTCATCCTGCGATACTCGCCGGCGCTGGCCAGCGAGCTGGTGAGCTGGAGTCCGGTCAGCGCCACAGCTGCCGCGGTCGGGAGCAGGATCAGCGCGACCAGTCGGGGACGCACGCGCCAGTTCGACGGCAGTAGTCGGCTGCCCACCCCTGACGCGCGGTGGCTCCGGCGGTCTTGTGTCATCACTGGCCTACGTAACCCCTCGCCGGGTGCGGATGCGGCGAAAGCAATTTGAGCACATCCTTTATGTCACTTCGAATGGAGTAAGTGTCGACAAATCCCCACAAAAGGGATATACGGCGCAGAATTTCAGGCCGGCCGGAAGGAGTCTCGCGCCTCGGGAGCCTGGTGTTTGATCATCAGATGGCGCGTCACGGAGTACTCCTGGACCGCCTCCTGGCTCATGTCCTTGCCGAATCCGCTGCCCTTGACCCCACCGTGCGGCGCCTCGGAGGCGATCGGCAGATGGTCGTTGACCCAGGTCACGCCCACGTCGAGGCGGTGCGAGACGCGCAGCGCCCGGGCCACGTCGCTGGACCAGACCGAGGAGGCCAGACCGTAGGGGGTGTCGTTGGCCAGCCGTACCGCCTCGTCCTCACCGTCGAACGGCAGAGCCACCAACACCGGCCCGAAAAGCTCACCCTGGACGATCTCGCTGTCCTGGCGGGCGCCGGAGATCAGCGTGGGCGGGTAGTGGAAGCCGGGGCCGTCCAGGGGGGCGCCGCCGCACAGGAGCGAGGCGCCCGCGGCGACGGCGCGCTCGACGAACCCGTGCACGCGGGCCCGGTGCCCGGCGGAGATCAGCGGACCGATGTCGGTCGCCTCGTCCCAGGGGTCCCCCGCCTTGATCTTCGCCAGAGTCTCGCGCAGCGCCTCGACCGCCTCGCCGTACACCTCCCGGGCGATGTAGACGCGGGTCGCGGCCGTGCAGTCCTGGCCGGTGTTGTAGGTGGCGCCCATGGCCACTCCCCTGGCCATCTCGGCCAGGTCCGCGTCGCCGAACACCAGCGCCGGCGCCTTGCCGCCGAGCTCCAGGTGGACCCGCTTCAGCGACCCCGCGGCCCCGCGCATGACGGCGCGGCCGGTCTCGGTGGAGCCGGTCACGCTCACCATGTCCACACCCGGATCGGTGACCAGAGCCTCACCCACCTCGGCGTCGCCGAGGACGACCTGGAGCAGGCCCTCGGGCGCCCCCGCCCCGGCGAACAGCTCGGCCAGCCGGAGCGTGGTGCCCGGCGTCTGCGGGGCGGGCTTGATGACCACCGCGTTGCCCGCGGCGAGGGCGGGGCCGATCTTCCAGATGGCCATCACGAGCGGGAAGTTCCACGGGGCGATCGACCCGACGACCCCGACCGGGCGGCGGACCAGCACCGAGGTGTAGCCGGAGCTGAGCACGCCGGCCCCGGTGCCCTCCAGCGAGCGGGCCGCCCCGGCGAAGAAGCGGAGGTTGTCGGCCGCGAACGGCAGCTCGCCGTCGCGGAACACCGCCGCCGGCTTGCCGGTCTCGGCGACCTCCAGCCGGGTCAGCTCCTCGGCGTCGGCCTCGACGAGGTCGGCGAAGCGCAGCATCACCTTGGCCCGCTCGGCCGGGGTGGCCCTGCTCCATTCCTCGTACGCCGCGCGCGCCCGCCGTACGGCGGCCGCGACCTCGGGGACCGGGGTGTCGGCCACCTCCCTGAGGAGCTGGCCGTCTGCCGGGTTGATCAACTTGCCCATGGAACTTCCCTCGTAATGGTGGTGCTCAGAGCTTTCAGGCGCCGGCCTGCTCGATCAGGTCGGCGGCCTTGCGCAGGCCGTCGCGGCGGCGGATCTCCTCACCGGCCGCCGCCAGGCGCTCGCGGAGTTCGCCGTCGCCGAGCAGCCTGTCCAGGGCGCCGGTCAGCTCCTCGTCGGTGAAGGTGTAGGTGCCCAGGCGGACGCCGTAGCCGAGCTCGTGGATCCGCTGCGCGTTGTCGTACTGGTCCCAGAACAGGGGCAGCAGGATCATCGGCTTGCCGAAGTGCAGCGCCTCGGTGGTGGTGTTGTTGCCGCCGTGCGTGATGACCAGGTCCGCCATGGGGATGATCTTCGTCTGCGGGACGAACTCGGCGCCCCACATGTTGTCGGCGAGCTTGATCTCCTCGTGCAGCGGGCCCTTGGAGACGATGAAGCGGTGGGGGGTGGTGCCCAGCACGTCGATGACCCGCTGCATCAGCGCGACGTCCGCCGAGCCGAGCGAGCCGAGCGAGAAGTAGACCAGCGCGCCGTCCCGCCCGGCCAGCGACGCGGGCAGCTCGAAGCCGCCGTCGGTCTCGCGGACCGAGGAGTCCAGGCGGTGCCAGGACTCGCCCAGCGGCCGGGCGTCGGTGTAGTCGGCGATCTCCGGGAAGACGTAGAGGTTCAGGTCGCCCTCGTGGATGAAGTCCAGCTCCGGCAGCGGCCGGGCGCCCTGGGCGACGACCCACTCGTTGAAGGCGGTCCAGAGCTCGCGGTGGGTCCGGTCGTACTCGGCGCGGAAGGGCTCCCACTCGGACCGGTCGTCGGCCGGCAGGCCGGAGAAGACCGGCGCGACGCCCTCGCCGCGCACCTCCAGCGGGTTGCAGGAGACGATGCGGACGAACGGCTTGCCGGCCGTGAGCAGTGCCGGGAAGGTGATGACGTTGTCCTCGACGATCACATCCGGCTGGACCCGCTCGATAATCGCCTTCAGCTGAGGCTCGCAGTACTTCACGCCGTCGACGAGCGCCTCCCAGATCGGCTTGGTCACCGTCTCAAGCTGATCCGAGGTCGACTTGCGATATTCCGGCGCGGTGTCCCGGATGAAGTCCTTCCAGAACTGCCCCGGGTCCTGCTCCTCTTCCGACGGCGGCGCGAGATCGACCAGGTCCTCCTCAAATCCGAGAGCCTCCAATTTGCCCTTCCAGGAGGCTTCAGCTGCGAAGACGACCCGGTGACCGCGCTTGCGAAGAATGTCGCCGATGCCGATGCAGTTGTTCGTCGGCCCGTAGGCGCTCTCCGGCATGAACAGGATCGTGAGAGACATCATGCCTCCAAGTGAGAGGAAATTCTGGCTTTGAAGAATGGTTCAATTCTTAGAGCTAGCTAAACCGCCGGAAAGCGGTCACTATGGACCCCGGCACAGAGCGTGGTTTTCAACGAGTGGGGGATTATGACGCGCAAGAGCCGGGCGGATCGTCGCCTGGATCTCATTGCAGCCGCACACCGGGCGATCATCCGGCACGGCACTGAGGGAGTGCACCTCAACCACGTCGCCGAGGAGGCCGGTCTGACCTCCGGAGCGGTTCTCTACCACTACCCCAACTTGAGCGAGCTGCTGGTGGACGCCCATCACGCCGGGATGGAACGTTTCTATGAGCAGCGTCTCAAGCGGATCAGCGGCATGCGCGACCCCGCCGACAAGCTCATCGTCGTCGTCCGCTCGGGCCTGCCGCACGGGCCGGACGACCCGGACGTGCGGCTGCTCAACGAACTCGGCGGGGCCGCCGCCCGCAACAGGATGTACGCCCTGCTGCTCACCACGCTCTACGACCGCCAGGTCTCCATGTATCAGAGCGTCCTGGAGACCGGGGCCGCCCTGGGGACCTTCACGCTGTCCGGCGACTCCCTCGTCATCGCGCGCAACCTCGTCGCGCTCGAAGATGCGTACGGTTACCGCATAACGGCCCGCCACCCGGTGATCGGCCCGCAGGAGGCGGCGGAACTGATCCTTTCCTACGCCAGGACCGTCACGAACAACCCGCTCAAGACGTCTCATTGAGGGATCAGCACCCCATCCTCGGCCGCCCAGGTGAGGGCGACCGAGGAGCCCGCCTGGACCTGGGTGGCCCCTTGCGTGGCCACCAGGACCGGCGTCGGGCGACCGTCCACCTGGACCGAGACGTGTGAGATGCCGCCGTAGAAGCTGACGTCCGCGACCTTCCCCCGCAGCACGCCCTCCCCCGCCACCGGGCTCACGGCCGCCTCGGCGCCTCCAGCGTCCTCGACGCCTTCAGCGTCTTCAGCGTCTTCAGCGCCTTCAGGGTCTTCGGCGTCCGCGTCCGCCGCTTCCTCAGCGCTCTCAACGCCTCCAGCGTCCTCGACGTCCTCAGCGTCCTTGACGTCCTCAGCACTCTCAACATCTTCAGCATCCGCCGCGTCCTCGGCGGCCTCGGCGCCCTCAGCACTCCCAACGCCTTCAGCGTCCGCCGCGTCCTGGGTGCCCTCGGCGGCCTCGGTGTCCTCAGCAGTCTCAGCGTCCGCGTCCTTGACGTCCTCGGCGCTCTCGGCGTCCTTGACGTCCTCAGCGCTCTCAACGCCTTCAGCGTCCTCGCTGCTCTCGGCGCTCTCGTCACCCGCCGCGTCCTGGGTGCCCTCCGCGTCTTCGGCGGCTTCGGCGCCCTCGTCGCCTTCTGCGCCCTCGGTGTCGTCGGCGTCCTCGGTGCCGTCGGCGCCCTCGGCCCCGGCCGCCGTCTCTTCGACGCTCTCACCCTCCGGTGTCGCGTCCTCGGCGACCGTCTCCTCGGCCGTCTCGTCCTCGGTGTCCGCCGGGGTCCAGCTGACCAGCCTGAGCCGCTCCGGCCGTACGGCGAGCAGCGCCGGCGCGCCCTCCTCCAGGTCGGACAGGCCGGGCAGGACGCCGAGCGCGTCGCTGGACAGGCCGTCCGCGCACGCCTTGCCCTCGAAGAGGTTGTTGGCGCCCACGAAGTCGGCGACGAACGGCGTGCGGGGCCGCTCGTACAGCGTCACCGGCGCGTCCACCTGCTCCACCTTGCCCGCGCTGAAGACCGCGATCCGGTCGGCCAGCGACATGGCCTCCTCCTGGTCGTGGGTGACCACGACGAAGGTGATGCCGACCTCGTGCTGGAGCCGCTTGAGCTCAAGCTGCATCTCGGCGCGGACCTTCTTGTCCAGCGCGGACAGCGGCTCGTCCAGCAGCAGCAGCCGCGGCCGCTTCACGATCGCGCGGGCCAGCGCGACACGCTGCCGCTGGCCGCCGGAGAGCTGCTGCGGTCTGCGCTTGGCCATCGCGCTCAGGCCGACCTTCTCCAGGACCTCCTCCACCCGCTCGCGGATCTCGGCCTTGGGCAGCTTCTCCCGCTCCAGGCCGTAGGCGATGTTCTTGGCCACGCTCATGTGCGGGAACAGCGCGTAGGACTGGAACATGAGGTTGACCGGGCGGCGGTGCGCGGCCTGGCTGAGCAGGTCGGCGCCGTCGAGCGTGACGGTGCCCGAGTCGGGGGACTCGAAGCCCGCCAGGATCCGCAGGAGCGTGGTCTTGCCGCAGCCGCTGGGGCCCAGCAGCGCGAAGAACTCCCCCTGCCGGATCTCCAGGGAGATCTCCGACAGCGCCGTGACGTCGCCGAACCGGCGGCTGACACCTGTGATCTGCAGCATTAGGACAGCGACTCCGTCAGTCGGGTCATCCGCTGGGCCACGATCACCACGGTGAAGCTCACGGCCAGCAGCAGGGTCGCCAGCGCGTTGATCTCCGGGGTGACCCCGAAGCGGACCATTGAGTAGATGACGATGGGCAAGGTGGGGGTGGTCGGCGCCGCGGTGAAGAAGGCGATCACGAACTCGTCGATGGAGAGCGTGAACGCCAGCAGGGCCCCCGCCGCGATGCCGGGCATGAGCTGGGGCAGCGTGACGCGGACGAACGTCGTCAGCGGCGTCGCGCCGAGGTCCCTGGACGCCTCCTCCAGGGAGGTGTCGGCGTGGGTGAGCCTGGTGCGGACCACCGCGGTCACGAAGGCCATGCCGAACACCGTGTGGGCCAGCAGCACCGAGTGCAGGCCGAGGGTCATCTTGATCATGGCGTAGAGCACCAGCAGGCCGATGGCCAGCACCAGGTCGGGCAGTACGGCCGGCAGCACGCCGAGCCCGTCCAGCAGCCGCGACCTGGTGTGACGGGCCAGGCCCACCGCCAGCAGGGTACCGAGCACGGTGGCGAGCGCCGTGGACCCGGCGGCCACGATCAGGGTGTTGACCAGGCCCTCACGGACGGTCTCGTTCCCGGCGAGCTTGCCGTACCACTTCAGGCTCAGGCCCTCGAAGGTGTAGGGCGACTTGCCGGCGTTGAACGACATGACGACGAGCACCACGATGGGCGCGTACAGGAATATGTAGGTCACCCAGAAAGGGACGTACAGCAGACGCGGTCTACGCACGGCGGGAACTCCAGGCCTGCAGGAGCAGCAGGACGATCAGGACGGCGAGGAGGGCAAGCGTGAGGGCGGAGCCGAACGGCCAGTCGCGCGCCTTGAGGAACTGGTCCCGGATCAGGTTCCCGACCATGATCGAGCGGCCGCCGCCGAGCAGCTCGGGGATGACGAAGTTGCCGAAGCTCGGCACGAAGACGAACATGCACCCGGTGACCACGCCCGGCAGGGTCAGCGGCAGCGTCACCGAGGCGAAGGTGCGGGCCGGCCTGGCGCCGAGGTTGGCCGAGGCCTCGCGGAGCTGCGGGTCCAGCTTCTCGATCGCCGCGTAGAGCGGGAGCACCATGAGCGGCAGGTAGGAGTAGATGAGGCCGGTGACGATCGTGCCCTGGTTGTACAGGAACTCGAACGGGCCCAGGCCGAGCTTGCCCAGCGCGGTGTTGACCAGCCCGGGGCCGCTGAGGAGAACGATCCAGGCGTAGATGCGGACCAGGAAGTTCGTCCAGAAGGGCAGCACGATCGCGACCAGCGCGACCGTCTTCCACTTCGCGGGGAGCTGGGCGATCACGTAGGCCGTGGGGTAGCCGACCAGCAGGGCGATCACCGTGGCGGCCGTGGCCAGCTTCAGCGAGTCGAGCACGACGTCGAGGTAGATCGGATCGAGCAGCCGGGTGAAGTTCTCCCCGGTCAGCTCGTAGATGACGCCGCCGAAACGTCCCCTGCGGAAGAACGCGTAGCTGATCACCAGCGCCAGCGGGATCAGCATGAGGATGATCAGATAGGTCAGGCCAGGGCTGAGGAAGACCAGCCTTCCGAGCACACGCGACCGGCGCGACCGCGACTTCGCGGTCGCGCCGGAGACGGTAGAGCTTGTCACTTCGCTGCCTGAACCTCGGTGGCCAGACGGGTGAACTTGGTGGAGTCCTCGCCCAGGTCGATGATCGACTCACCGGCCAGCAGCTGCGACGGGGTCATCTGGAGCGGCACGTTCTTCTCCACGAGGTCCTTGGGCAGCTTGTCCATGGCGGCCTTGTTCGGGACCTTGTAGAGGATGTTCTCCGCGGCCCAGCCGTGGATCTCCGGGTCCAGGATGAAGTTGATGAACGCGTGCGCGGCTTCCTTGTTCTTGGAGCTCTTCAGCACGACCATCGTGTCCACCCAGAGGTCGCTGCCCTCCTTCGGCACCACGAACTTGATGTTCTTCTCGCTGGTCGGGCACCAGCCGTCCCACGCCTCGACCATCACGGCCTCGCCGCTCGTGAGGCGCTTGCCGAAGTCGACGTCGTCGTAGCGGAGCAGGTTGGGCTTGGCCTCCAGCAGCTTCGCCTTGACCTTGGCCAGGTCCTCGTCGCTCTTGGTGTTGACCGACAGGCCGAGCGCCTTGACGGCGGGCAGGGCCAGCCAGCGCTCGGTGGTCATCATGGTGACCTTCTTCTTGGCCTCGTCCGGCGGGTTGAGGATGTCGTTCCAGCTCGTCGGCTCGGTCTTCACCAGGTCGCTGCGGTAGCAGATGCCGGTGGTGCCCCAGGTGTAGGGGACGGAGAAGACGTTGCCCTTGTCGTAGGAGAGCTCCTTGGCCTCGGGGTAGAGGTTGGCCAGGTTGGGGATGAGCTCGGGGTGGATCGGCTCCAGCAGGCCGGCCTCGTTGAGGGCCTGGGCATACTGGCCGGAGACGAAGGCCACGTCGAGGCCGGTGTCGGCGCCGGCGGTCAGCTTGCCCATGATGATCTCGTTGGTGTCGTGCAGCGTGACCTTGAGATCGGTCTTGAGTTTGTCCTTGACCCTCTTGGGAAGGTCTTCAGGGGTGTAGCCCGGCCAGACCGAAATGGTGATGCTCTGCTTGGACAGGTCCATGTTCGGGTCGAGCTGGGCGGACGAGGCGCTCGCGGCGGGCGCGGCGGCACTGTCCGTGGACCCTCCGCCGCAGGCCGAGACGGCGAGAGCGAGACCGGCGACCAGGGCGGCGGCCGGAAGACGACGGGTGTACCGGGCACGGGACACGACCGCTACTCCTTCAAATTTCAAGTGTAATTAGGGTAGACCGGCCGTTACGGACACGGCAGACCAAAGCAGGAGTGTTGCAGCCAAGAATAACTTGGGCAAGACTTTGCCGGACATCACCCCAGGGAAGTTTGGTCTGTCTGTTGAATCCACCTTCAATATGGGATCAGCTCGACACCGTGCCCCGTGCCGGCGACGGGCGGAGCAGCGCGCTGATCGCCGCTCTGAGCTGCGATGTCTCCGCACCGTTCACCGTCCGCCGATTCCATCCGCTACCCGGTCCGGCGACACCATGTTTTTCAACCGATGTTCAACTGTTACCGGTCGATGGCTCCTCTGGGACCCCCGAACGGGGCTTCGACGTGGACCAGACCAACCACTCGGTGGTCGTCGGCGAGAGCGTGGTCGTCAAGTGGCTCACCCCGCCGGCTCCGCTCCCCCAGCCGACCCCGGACATGTTCGCCCACCTGACCTCGGTCGGCTTCACCGCCACCGCCACGCCGTACGCCGCCGTGTCCCGCCGCGGCGACGACGGCGGTGAGCTGCTGCTCGCCCTGGTCACCGCCTATCTGCCCGACGCCCGGGACGGCTGGGAGTGGTGCGTGGACGAGGCCGTCGCCGGCGGCACGGACTTCGCCGCCGACCTGGGCGCGCTGGCCGCCGACCTGCACGCCGCGATGGCCACCCCGTCGACGACCTTCCCCGACCCCGTACGGCACGAGCCCGCCGCCCCGCAGGAGGGGACGGGCGCCTGGTCGGCCCGTGCCGGGCAGGCCCTGGAGGAGGCGCTCGCGCTGACCGACGGCGAGGACGGCGAGTGGCTCGCGGCCCACGCCGACGCCCTCCGCGCCGAGCTCGCCCCCCTGGCCTGGGCGGACGCCACCCCGCTGATCCGCATCCACGGCGACCTGCACGTGGGGCAGATGCTCCGCTGGCGGGACGGCTACGCGGTGATCGACTTCGACGGCAACCCGACGGTCACCGGCGCCGACCCCTACCAGCCCGCCGCCCGCGACCTCGCCCAGCTGATCACCAGCCTCGAACACGTCGGGCAGGTCGCCGTCAGGCGCCGCGACGCCCACCCGCTGGTGATCTCCGCGTGGGCCACCGCCGCCCGCGCCGCCCTGGAGTCCGCCTACCTCGCCCGCCTCGCCGGACGCGGCCACGCCACCCTGCTGGACCGTTCCCTGCTGCGCCCGTTCGAGATCGAGCAGGAGTGCAGGGAGCTCATCTACGCCGCCCGCCACCTGCCCCGCTGGCGCTACGCCCCCATGGGCGTCCTGCGGTCCTGGTATCCGTGACCGCCTGGCACCACCCGTGACCGGCCCCGTCCCCCGGCGGCCGTGACCGCGCCGGCCCTCCGGGGCCGGACCCGGTACCGCCCCGGAGCGGAGCCGTGCCACCGACTGAACCCAAGGCCGGTCCCCGTGCCGCCGACTGAACCCAAGGAGAGAATGTGAACCCCGAGCTGTACCTCGCCGATCTGGAGGCCAAGCCCGCCGCGCTGGCCGGTCTGGCGAGCGCCCTGGAGGCCGGCGACCCGTTCGACGGGATCCCGGCCGGGATCCGGCGGGTGGTCTTCCTCGGCATGGGCAGCTCCCGATACGCCGCCGGGGTCGCCGCGCTGCGCCTTCGGGCGGCGGGCGTCGACGCGGTGGCCGAGTACGCCTCGGCCTCCGTCTCCTACCCGCCGGGTCCGGACACCCTGGCCGTCGCCGTCTCCGCCACCGGTGGCAGCCGGGAGACCCTCGACGCGGTCGCCCGCCACCGGGGCCGCTCCTACGTGCTGGCACTGACCAACCGGTCCGGCTCGGCGATCACCGAGGGCGCCGACCTGGTGGTGCCGATGGCGGCGGGCGAGGAGCGCGGCGGCGTGTCCTGCCGGACCTTCCAGCACACCCTCGGCCTGCTCCTGGCCCTGCAGAACCGCCTCACCGCCCCGGGCCGCGCCACCTCCGCCGGCTCCGGCACCGCCCTGGACGTACCCGGCCTGCTCCGCCGCTCGGCCGAGGCCACCGCCGACCTGCTGGAGCGCCGGGGCAGGTGGCTGGACCCGGCGATGACCCTGCTCGACGGCCCGGCCGGGGTCTACACGATCGCCCCCGCCGAGCGCCTGTCCTCGGCCGAGCAGTCCGCCCTGATGTTCCGTGAGGGCCCCCGCCGCGCCGCCGACGCCTGCGAGACCGGCGACTGGTCCCACGTGGACGTCTACCTGACCAAGACTCTCGACTACCGCGCCATCCTGTTCCCCGGGTCCCGCTACGACGACCAGGCCATGGACTGGATCCGCCAGCGCGGCTCCACCGTGCTCACCGTCGGCGGCGAGCACCCCGACGCCAGGGCCGCCGTCCGCTATCTCCACGACGACGACCCCGACGTCGCCCTGCTCACCGAGACCCTGGTGGCCGAGCTCGTCGCCGCCCACTGGTGGCTGGCCCAGCACTGAGCGCGCTCACAGGCGGTGCAGACCGCTGAGGACGCGTTCCAGCAGTTGGAGGCCGGGGCCGTCCTTGTCGATCCGGGGATGGTGGACCCGGACCAGGCCCTCGGCCTCCATGTCCGCGACCAGGACGCGGGCCACGCCGAGGGGGATGCCGAGGAGGGCGGAGATCTCGGCGACGGAGCGGATCTGCCGGCAGAGCTCGCTGATGTCGCGGTATTCGCGGATGTAGGACAGGCCGAGCTGGGCGGAGGTGGCGGAGGAGACCAGGGCCTCCATGGCGAGCTGTGTCCGCGGGGCGGTCCGGCCGCCGGTGACGGCGTACATCCGGACCAGCGAGCTCTCCTCCTCGGGCGGCTCACCGTACGGCGACGGCCCGTAACCGGAGGGCTCCCCGTACGGCAGGCCGTACCCGGGCGGCGCCCCCTGCGGCGCCCCATGGCCGGGCGGCCCGCCGTACCGGGGTGGTTCCCCTCGCGGTGGGCCGTAGTCGGGGGATCCGCCCGGCGCCGGGCCGTAGCCGTCTCCCGATCCCGGTCCCGGTCCCGCTCCCTGTCCGCTCTCCTGGTATCCGCCCCACATGGCTCAGCCCTCCCGGTCCGGGAGCTCGTTGCGGGCCTTGCGCACGCCCTCCTGGAAACTCGACATCCGGCTGCGGACCCGCTCCGCCGAGACAGGGGCGGCCGGGGGCGGCTGGACCGGGTCGGGGGGCGGATTCACCGAGCCCGGCACCAGGTTCGCCTTGGGGGTCCGTTTGGGCAGGCCAGAGGTGGTCATCCCGCCGAGCGCGGGAGCGCTCGCGGCCTGGGCGGCCTGCCATCCGGTGTCGGCGGGGGACGACCAGGCGGCGGGCTCGGCGGGGACGGGGGCGGAGGCGCCGGGCTCACCTAGCTCACCGGATTCACCGGGCTCGTCCGGCTGCCCGGCCCCGCCGGCAGAGGCGGGGGCGGGGGCGCCGACGCGGAACCAGCCCGACTCCACCGAGGCGAAGATCGGCAGGAAGTCCTCGTCGGAGTCCAGAGCCGAGATCTCCACCTTGGGCAGCGGCCCGGTGGCGTCCGCCTCCGCCGGGCCCGGACGGTGATCGGGCAGGCCGGGCGGCGGCGGGAACCGTCCCTCCTCCCCCGCCGGAAGGCGCGGCCGCTCCGCCGGAGGGCTCCACACGTTCGGGCCGGTCGCCCACCGGGATCTGGTCTGCGGCGGCACGGCCGTCTCCTGCGGGACGGGCGCCGCCAGAAGGGGCACGGCGGCGGGCGAGGCCCCCGTCCGGGCGGGCACGGCACCCGGGACGGGCGGGAACGCCGGGCCCGCCGCGGTCTCGGGCACCGCGGGAAAAGGAGTGTCGGGCCTCGCGGGGAACGGGGAGTCGGGTGGCGCGACCGGGTGGAGCGCCCCGGGAGGCCGGGGCGGCCCGGCGGGCTGGGACAGGCCGGGCAGGGCGGCGAAGAGCGTCTCGGGGAGGAGGACCATGGCGGTCATGCCGGTGTCCTGGGGGCGGAGCTGGACCCGGATGCCGTGTTTGAGCGCGAGGCGGCCGACCACGAACAGACCCATGCGGCGGGCCACGGAGGCATCGGCCGTCTGGGGGTTGGCCAGGCGCCAGTTCGCCTGGGAGAGCTCCTCGTGCGTCATGCCGATGCCCTGGTCGGTCACCGAGACCATCACGCCGCCCCCGTCGATCCGGCTGCTGGAGACCACGACCTTGCTCGCCCCCGGCGAGAACGAGACCGCGTTCTCCACCAGCTCGGCGAGCAGGTGCACCACGTCGCTCACCGCGGGACCCGTTATGGCGACCTCGGACTGGACCCGGGTCACCACCCGGTCGTAGTTCTCCACCTCCGACAGCGAGGCGCGCACGACGTCCATCAGCTCGACCGGCTGCCGCCAGCGCCGCGCCACCTCCTGCCCGGCGAGGACGAGCAGGTTCTCGCTGTTGCGGCGCATGCGGGTGGCGAGGTGGTCCAGCTTGAACAGGTCGGCCAGGCGCTGGTCGTCGCGTTCGCCGCGCTCCAGCCGCTCGACCAGGGTGAGCTGGCGTTCCACGAGCGTCTGGCTCCGGCGGGAGAGGTTGACGAACATCGCGTTGACCGTGTTGCGCAGCTTGGCCTCGTCGCCGGCCAGCCGTACGGCCTCCCGGTGGACCTCGTCGAACGCCCGGGCGACCTCGCCGATCTCGTCGCGGGAGATGACCCCGATCGGCGGCACCTCGGCGGCGGTCCCGTCGTCGCCCACCTCGCGGACCCGCTGGACGTAGGCGGGCAGCCGTTCCCCGGCCACCTCCAGGGCCTCCCGGCGCAGCCGCCGCAACGGCCTGACCAGCGAACGCGCCACCCCCGTGGTGATCAGCAGCACGACCAGCAGCAGTCCGGCGACCGACCCGGCGACCAGCAGGGCACGGCTCTGCTCGGCGTCGCCGAGCTCCTGGCTGCGGGTGACGATGTCCTGGGCGTGCCGCTGCTCGACCTGCCGCATCCGGTCGATCGTGACCGTCGCCGCGTCGTACCACTGCCTGGCGTCGTCGCGCTCGGCCAGGTCCAGCCCCTTCAGCGAGGCCCCGGAGGCCGCGCGGAGCAGGACCAGCTCCCGGAGGAACTCGGCCTGGTCGGCGGTCCGGCCGTTGACGGTCTCGTCGAAGAGCCGGCGCTGCCCGCTGCCGGCCTCGGCGGCGAAGGTCTTGCGCTCGTTGCGCTCGGAGGAGAGCGCGCCGAGGAACTTCTCCATCTGCTCCTGCTCGAACCGGCCGGCGACCAGCACCACCGCCAGCAGCCCCCGCTGGAGCGAGGCGGCCTCCTTGGCGCGGGCGAGCGCGTCCAGGGTCAGCGCCTGGCCGTACAGCACGTCGTCGGCGCTCCCCTTGCCGAGCTCGTCGTGGAGGGAGAGCAGGTCGGCGATCACCAGGGAGTAGGCGTCGATGGCGGCGTCGGGCAGCAGCGCCGACTTCAGGGCCTGCTCCCGCAGCGGCCCGAGGTCGTCCAGCCGGGTGATCACGGTCTCGACCTCGTCCCTCGTCCGGCCGCTCACCGCCTTCCTGAGCAGGGTGCCGCTGTCGCGGACGTGCGCCACGGCGGCGTCCACCGCCTCCATCTGCCTACCCACGCCCTCCGCCTCGCGCTCGGGGCGGCCGAGGGCGATGAACCAAGCCGTGCGGTCGCGCTCCTCGGCCAGCTCGTGGGTGAGCGCGCCGATGTGGTCGGAGAGCCTGGCCAGATCGTTGACCTGCTGGTAGTCGGCGGCGGCCCGCATGGAGGCGAAGACCTGGACCCCGCCGAGCAGCACCGCCGCCGCGGTGGGGACCAGGATGAGCGCGACCAGCCTGGAGCGCACCCTCCAGTTCCGCAGGCGGAGCCCGCTCCCCGCACCCTGGATGTTGTGTGTACTCACCGACGCTGCCTCTCGGTGGACGAACCCGCTGGCCGAATTTCCCTTGGTTCCCGGTAATTCGAGCACATCTCTACCGGTGGGGCCAATCGAACACAGCTCCACAAATGATTACTTATGAGGCAGCAGGGATAAGATCTGGAGCTCCAGTTAAGGCTGGAACCCTTATTACGGACATCCATATAACCTTATTAAGTATTTCTCGTGCCCGTATGGCCGTTTGCACCGTTCCAGAAAGGAGAACGGGTATAAGTGCGGCGGCCTCCAAAAGATCACACGATTGTGATTCACGATATTTCCCCCATATGTTGACTCCTTACATCCGGAGGCTCGCCGGATCCGGGCGCCGAGCTTTGGAGGAGACAGTGGCCCCATCCGACGGTGCCGCGATCGAGGTCCGCGGGCTGTGGAAGATCTTCGGCCCCCGGGCCGAGCGCGTTCTCGACGGCCCCGACGCACGGCTCGACCCGGCCGCGCTCCGGGAGAAGACCGGCTGCGTCGCCGCCGTCAGGGACGTCGGCTTCACGGTGCGGCCCGGCGAGGTGTTCGTCGTGATGGGCCTGTCCGGGAGCGGCAAGTCCACCCTGGTCCGCTGCCTGACCCGGCTGATCGAGCCGACCGCCGGGGAGATCTCGATCGCCGGTCAGGACGTGCGCGCCGCCTCCCCGGCCCAGCTCAGGGACCTGCGCAGGCACCGGGTCAGCATGGTCTTCCAGCACTTCGGCCTCCTGCCCCACCGCAGGGTCCTCGACAACGTCGCCTACGGGCTGGAGGTCCAGGGCGTCCCCCGGGCGCGACGGCACCGGCGGGCCCGGGAGATCCTCTCCCTGGTCGGCCTGGACGGCTCCGCCGACGCCCGCCCCGACCAGCTCTCCGGCGGCATGCAGCAGCGGGTCGGCCTGGCCCGGGCACTGGCCGTGGACCCCGAGGTGCTGCTGTTCGACGAGCCGTTCAGCGCGCTGGACCCGCTGATCCGCCGGGACATGCAGGCGGAGGTCATCCGCCTGCACCGCGAGGTCGGCAAGACCATGGTGTTCATCACCCACGACCTGTCGGAGGCGCTCAAGCTCGGCGAGCGCATCGCGATCATGAGGGCGGGCGCGATCGTCCAGCTCGGCACCGCCGAGGAGCTGGTCGGCGCACCCGCCGACGGCTACGTGGCCGACTTCGTCCGGGACGTGCCCAGGAGCGAGGTGCTCTCGCTGCGCTGGATCTGCCGCCCCCCGCTGGAGGAGGAGCACCTCGACGGTCCCGCGCTCCCGGCGGCCACCGTCATCCGCGACGCGGTACCGGCCGCCATGGCGTCGGCCCGGCCGATCCGCGTCATGCGGGACGGGGAGCTGATCGGCGTGGTCGACCGTCTCGACATCCTCGCGGCGATGGCCGGCGGCCCGGGCGTGGCCGTACCGGACGCCCGCCACCCGCAGGACCCCCCGCGCTCGGAAGCCGGCCGCCCGCCGGACCCCAGTCGATCGGAAGCCCGCCACCCGCAGGACCCCCCGCGAACGGGAGCCGGCCACCCGCAGGACCCCACGGGCTCCGGGGCCCGCCCGGAGCGGCCCCGGCCGGCCACCGGGGCCGGGGCATGACCTCCCCGCCGGCGGCGCTCTCCCCGGCGCAGACGGTCCCACCCACCCCCCGCGCCAGGACGCCGCTGCCGTCCTGGCTGGCACCGCTCGGCGGCGCGGCCGTGGCGGTGGCCGCCTACCTGCTCTTCCGGGGCACCGCGCTCCTCCCCCACGACGACGACGCCGCGCAGTTCGCAGCCGTCAACGACGCGCGGGACTGGGTGGACGCCAACCGCAACGAGAGCCCGCTCTTCCTGTTCTTCGTGAACTACGTGCGGCTGTCCGTCGGCGCCCTCCACGACGTTCTCCGGCTCGTGCTGCACGGCGCCGGCTGGGCGGGGCTGATCGGGGCCGCGGGGACACTGGGCTGGCTGGCCGGCGGCCTGCGGATCGCGCTGCTCGCCGTACTGGGGACCGGCTCGTTCGCGGTGCTGGGGCTGTGGGAGGCCGCCGCCGACACCCTCGCGCTCGTGCTCACGGCGGTCCTGCTCTCGCTGCTCGTCGGCCTGCCGCTGGGCGTGTGGGCGGGCCGTTCGGTACGGCTGCGCCGCCTGCTCACCCCGGTCCTCGACGTCATGCAGATCATGCCGACGTTCGCCTACCTGGCGCCGATGGTGCTGTTCTTCCAGATCGGGCCCGCGTCGGCCACCGTCGCGACGATGATCTACTCGATCCCGCCCGCGATCAGGATCACCGCGCTGGCCATCGAGCAGGTCTCCCCGACGGCCGTGGAGGCCTCCACGGCGCTCGGCGCCACCCGCCGGCAGACGCTGTGCAAGGTCCACATCCCGATGGCGCGCGCCACGATCGCGCTGGCGATCAACCAGACCGTCATGATGGCGCTGTCCATGGTGGTGATCGCGGCACTGATCGCGGCCCCGGGGCTGGGCTCGGACATCGTCCGCGGGCTCTCCCGGGCCAACGTGGGCCTCATGCTCCCGGCGGGCATCGCCATCGTGGTCATGGCCGTCGTGCTGGACCGGATCACCATGGCCGCCGCGGCGCGCGGGCCGGTGCCCTCCGGTGCCCTCTCCTCCCGGTCCCGGCTCGCCGTCGCGGCGCTCCTCCTCCTCGCCACCGGGCTCGTGGCCCGGTCCCTGCCCGCCGAGTTCCCCCAGGAGTGGGTGCTCCGCCTGGCCGGGCCGGTGAACGAGGCCGTGAACTGGGCCAAGTTCTCCTGGTACGGCGTCACCGACGCGATCAGGAACGCCACCACCGAGGCGCTCCTCAACCCCCTGCAGACGGTGCTCACCACCGCCCCCTGGTGGCTGGTCGCGGCGGCCGTGCTCGCGCTCGCCTGGCGGACCGGCGGGGCGCGGCCCGCGGTCACCGCGGTGGGGTGCCTGCTCGCCACCGCGCTGCTCGGGCTGTGGCAGCACACCATGGAGACGCTCACCACCGTGCTGGCCGGGGTGGTGCCGACCCTGGCCGCCGGGCTCGTGCTCGGCGTCGCGGCGGCCCGCTCCCCCCGGTTCGCCGCCGCGCAGCGGCCGCTGCTCGACGCCGCGCAGACCATGCCCGCCTTCGTCTACCTGCTGCCCGCGCTGGCGCTGTTCGGCGCGACCCGGTTCACCGCGATCTTCGCCTCGGTGGTCTACGCGGTGCCGCCGGTCGTCCGGCTGGTGGAGGACGGGATCAGGAACGTCTCCCCGGCAGCCGTGGAGGCCGCGCGGTCGTCCGGCTCCACCGGCCGGCAGCTGCTGTGGAAGGTGCAGCTGCCGATGGCCCGCCCGGCGATCCTGCTCGCCGCCAACCAGGGCATCGTCATGACGCTCGCCATGGTCGTGGTCGGCGGGCTGGTCGGCGCGGGCGGCCTGGGCTACGACGTCGTCTCGGGATTCTCCCAGCGCACCGACTTCGGCATGGGCTTCGCGGCCGGGGTGGCCACCGTGCTGCTCGGGATCGTGCTCGACCGGATAACGCAGGGCGCCGACAGGCGCCCTTCCCCCCGAAAGAAGAAGAGGATCGCATGAGGATCGGACGTAGAGTCCGCCTGCTCGCCGGTGTTCTGACACTCGGGCTGGCCGCCGCAGGCTGCGGTGGCGCCAAGGTGGAGACCGGCGCCGGCCCGGGGCAGCCGTCCACCGGCGCCACCGGGTCGTCGGCACCGGCCACGGGCGGCACCGTGAGGATCGCCGTCAACCCGTGGGCCGGCTACGAGGCCAGCGCCGCCGTGCTCTCATATCTGCTGGAGAACGAGCTCGGCTACAAGGTCGAGAAGAAGGAGCTCGCCGAGCAGGTCTCCTGGGAGGGGTTCGAGAGCGGCGACGTCGACCTCATCGTGGAGAACTGGGGTCACGACGACCTGAAGAAGACCTTCATCGAGGAGAAGAAGGTCGCCGCCGAGGCGGGCTCCACCGGCAACAAGGGCGTCATCGGCTGGTACATCCCCAAGTGGATGGCGGACAAGTATCCCGACATCACCGACTACAAGAACCTGAACAAGTACGCCGGCCTGTTCAAGACCTCGGAGTCGGGCGGCAAGGGACAGCTCCTGTTCGGTGACCCGTCCTACGTCAGCAACGAAGAAGCGATCATCAAGAACCTGAAGCTCGACTACAAGGTGGTCGTGGGCGGCAGCGAGGCGGCGCTGATCGAGTCGGCCACCCAGGCCCAGAAGCAGCGCAAGCCGCTGCTGTTCTACTTCTGGGACCCGCACTGGCTGTTCAGCCGGATCGACCTGGTCCGCGTCAACCTGCCGCCCCACACCGACGGCTGCGACGCCGACCCCAAGAAGGTCGCCTGCGACTACGCCGAGCTGGACCTCGACAAGATCGTGAGCAGGAAGTTCGCCGAGACCGGCGGCCGGGCCTACGAGCTGGTCAAGAACTTCTCCTGGACCAACGAGGCGCAGAACGCGGTGGCCGACGACATGACCAACAACGGTCTGAGCCCCGAGGACGCGGCCAAGAAGTGGGTCGAGGCCAACCCGGCCGTCTGGACCTCCTGGATCCCCAAGTAACCGATCGGCCGATTCCGTGAGAAGACAACTCGCCGGGGCCGTCGCGGCGCTCCTCCTCCTCACCGCGTGCAGCGGCGAGGAGGCGGGGCCTCCGCCGGCCGGCGGCACCGTGAAGATCGCCATCAACGGGTGGGCGGGCTACGAGGCCAGCGCCGCGGTGCTCGGCCGGCTCCTGGAACAGGAGCTCGGCTACGAGGTGCGGAGGGTGGAGCTCAACGAGGCCCAATCCTGGGAGGGGCTCGAAAAGGGCACGGTGGACGTCATCGTCGAGAACTGGGGCCACGAGACCGAGAAGAAGACCTACATCGAGGAGAAGAAGGTCGCCGTATCCGCCGGAAGAAACGGGAACAGAGGGGTGATCGGATGGTATGTCCCGCAGTGGATGGCCGACCGGTACCCGGATATCACCGACTGGCGGCAGCTCAACAAGTACGCCCACCTATTCAAGACCGATAAATCAGGTAATTTCGGTCAGCTCCTTGACGGGGACGCCTCATACGTCACCAATGACGAGGCCCTGGTCCGCAATCTCAAGCTCGACTACAAGGTCGTCTACGCCGGCAGCGAGAAGGCCCTGATAAGGGCCGCCAGAACGGCGACACGGCGGCGCACCCCGCTGCTGATGTATTTCTACGAACCGCAGTGGCTGTTCACGCAGATCAAGCTGGCCAAGATCAACCTGCCGCCCTACGCGATCGGCTGCGACACCGACGCCGCCAAGGTCGCGTGCGACTACCCGCCCTACCTGCTCGACAAGATCGTGAGCAGGAGGTTCGCCGACACCGGCGGCCGGGCCTACGAGCTGGTGCGCAACTTCACCTGGACGAACGGCCAGCAGAACGCGGTCGCCGACGACATGACCAACAACGGCCTGAACGCCGACCAGGCGGCCCAGAAGTGGATCGACGCGAACCGGATCGTGTGGAAGGACTGGGTGCCCGACTGACACACCGCCCTCCGCCGCGGGCCGCGCCCGGCCTAGACCGACATGCCGCAGGCGGCGCGGACCCGCGGGAGACGCCCGGCCCGGGCCGGAAGGCCACAGGCCGTACGGGCCGCGCCCGGCCTAGACCGACATGCCGTAGGCGGCGCGGACCCGCAGGACGTGCTCGACCAGCGTGATGAGCGTGCCCTTGACGGAGTCGCGGGAGCGGGCGTCGGTGCGCACGACGGGGACGTGCGGGGCGAGGGCCAGGGCCTCCCGCACCTCGTCCTCGGTGTGCTGGAAGCGCCCGTCCCAGCCGTTGATGCCGACCACGAACGGGAGCTTGGCCTCCTCGAAGTAGTCGATCGCCGGGAACCCGTCGGCCAGCCTCCGGGTGTCGACCAGTACGACCGCGCCGAGCGCGCCGCGGACCAGGTCGTCCCACATGAACCAGAACCGGTGCTGGCCCGGCGTGCCGAACAGGTAGAGGATCAGGTCACGGTCGAGCGAGAGGCGGCCGAAGTCCATCGCGACCGTGGTCGTCGCCTTGTTCGGCGTGAGACCGAGGTCGTCGATGCCGGCGCTGGCGTCGGTCATCACCGCCTCCGTGGTCAGGGGGAGGATCTCCGAAACCGCGCCCACGAACGTGGTCTTGCCGACGCCGAACCCGCCCGCTACGACGATCTTCGTCGACGTCAGGCCGCCGTGGTTAGAGCCTGCGAAGTCCACTGAGCACCCTTTCGAGCATGTTTAGATCCGGTTGTCCCTGTTCGAGCCGTGGCTGGTGGAGACGGACGAGGCCCTCGTCGACCATGTCCGCCACCAGCACGCGGGCCACCCCGAGGGGGACCCTCAGCAGCGCCGAGATCTCGGCGACCGAACGGAACGAACGGCACATCCTGATGATGGCGTCCTGCTCGGGAGTGAGCAGGGCCAGCTCCTCGTCCATGATGAACGAGGAGGAGACCAGTGTCTCCATCGCCATGTGATACCGGGGCTCGGATCGGCCGCCGGTGACCGCGTATGGACGGAACAGGGGCTCCTCGTCCCCGGTTCCGTCACTCCCGAGCACGTCCCTCTCCAGTGAAGGACTCGGTTGCCGCGAAGGACTCGGACACTACCGCCCCCTGGAGGACTGCAGCTCGGCCCGGAGGGCCGGGGTGAGCGCCTGGCCCGCCCGGTCGACGAGCAGCGTCATCTGGTAGGCCACCAGCCCCATGTCGCACTCGGGAGAGGCCAGCACCGCGAGCACGGAACCGTCGCTGATCGCCATGACCAGCATGAGCCCGCGCTCCATCTCGACCACCGTCTGGGTGACCGCCCCGCCGTCGAACACGCGGGACGCGCCCACGGTCAGGCTGAGCAGGCCCGCCGCGACGGCGGCGAGCTGGTCGGCCCGGTCGTCGGGGAACCCGTCCGAGCTGGCGATCCGCAGGCCGTCCGCCGAGACGCACACCGCGTGCGCGACACCGGGGGTGCCGCGGACGAACTCGGTGATCAGCCAGTCGAACCTGCGCGCCTCATGGCTCAGGGTCGTCACGAGCCCTCCTCCTTATCTGCCAGGGTTCTGGCGGTCTCCTCGTTCAGTTCGGCACGGCCCCGCCGTACGCCCTGCTGGAAACTCGACAAACGGCTACGCACCCGTTCGGGCGAGAGGGACGGCATCGGGCTGGACGGCGCGCTGGCCGCGGCGCCGGGCACCAGGTTGGCCTTGGGGGTCCGCTTGGGCAGGCCGGCCGAGGTGATCCCGCCGAGGGCCGGGTCGCTGGCCGCCTGGGCCGCCTGCCATCCGGCGTCGGCCGCGGTCTGCCAGCCGCCCTGCTCCCGGACCGGCGCCTGCTGCGTGACCGGCTCGCGGACCGGCATGCCGTCCGGGGGCGTGGGCGCCTCGACCGCGGGGTCGACCGAGCCGAGCGGGTCCGGCGGCGCGGGGGTCTCCCGGGGCGCGGGCTCCTCGGTGACGGCCGCCTGCTCACCCGTGTCGTCGGCCCGGCGGAACCAAGCCGACTCGATGGAGGCGAAGATCGGCAGGAACTCCTCCTGCTCGGATTCGAGCGGGGAGACCCGTACGGCGGGCATCGACGCGGTCGCCGGATCCTCCTGGGGAGGCTGCCCCCAGGACGGGGCCGCGGGGGTTGGAACGCTCCCGCCGCCGTTCGCTCCGGGGACCGGACGCTTGGGGAGGGGGGATCCGCCGGTGGGCGCCGGGGCGCCGGACGGGCCGGCGTTGAGCGGCTGCGGCCGGTCCGGGGCCGGTTGGCCGCCGGGGAACGACGTGGAGCCGAACGGGGACGCCTGCGGGTCGGGGATCTGCCCGAACGAGGTCTGCCCGAACGAGGTCTGACCGAACGGGGAGGCCGAGGGGGTCGAAGTCTGCCCGAACGAGTTCTGACCGAACGGGGAGGCCGAGGGAGCCGAGGTCTGGCCGAACGAGGTCTGCCCGAACGAGTTCTGGCCGAACGGGGACTGATCGGGGGCGGGCTGCTGGGCCTGCGGCTCGGCGCCCCACGAGGGGGTGATGGACGGCGGCTGCGCCGCCTCGACGATCAGCTCCGGCGGGAAGAGGACCATGGCGATGAGGCCACCGATCTCCTGCGGGCGGAGCTGGACGCGGATGCCGTGGCGCAGCGCCAGCCTGCCGACCACGAACAGGCCCATCCGCCGCGACACCGACACGTCGACGACGGGCGGGTCGGCCAGGCGCCGGTTGGTCTCGATCAGCTCCTCGGTGGTCATGCCGATGCCGGCGTCGCTGACCGCGAGCAGCGCGGCACCGCCCTCGATCATGCTGCTGGAGACCACGACCTGGCTGGCCCGGGGCGAGAACTGGATGGCGTTCTCCACCAGCTCGGCGACCAGGTGGACGATGTCGTTGGCGGCGCTCCCGGCGACCGAGATCGTGCGGTGCACCTTGACCTGGACCCGCTCGTAGTCCTCGACCTCCGACAGCGAGGCGCGCACGACGTCGACGAGCTTGGCCGGCTGGCTGCGCCTGCGGGTCGGCTCGTGACCGGCCAGGACCAGGAGGTTCTCGGAGTTGCGGCGCATGCGGGTGGCCAGGTGGTCGAGCTTGAACAGGTCCGCCAGGCGGCCGCCGTCCTCCTCGCCCTTCTCCAGGCCGTCGATCAGCGAGATCTGCCGCTCGACCAGGGTCTGGGTGCGGCGTGACAGGTTGACGAACATCGCGCTGATGTTGGAGCGGAGCTCGGACTCCTCCGCCGCCAGCCGCACGGCCTGCCGGTGGACCTCGTCGAAGGCCTTGGCGACCTCCCCGATCTCGTCCTTGGTGTCGACCGAGATGGGGTCGATGTCGGGGGTGCGGGAGTCTCCGGAGACCCGGAGCTTGCGCACGACCTCGGGAAGGGTGAATCCGGCGACGTCCAGCGCCTCGGCCCGCAGCCGGCGCAGCGGCAGGACCATCGAGCGGGCGATGAGGACGGTGAGGCCGAGGACCAGCAGCAGCAGGAGCAGGATGAGGCCGGAGGTGACGATCGCGTTGCGCTGCTCGGTCTTCTCCAGGTCCCGGGCCCGGGTGATCACGTCACCGGCGACCTTCTCCTCGACCTGCTGAATCTTGTCGATGGTCGCGCCGTTGTCGGAGAACCACTGCTTGACCTCGTTGAAGTCGGACAGCAGGCGGCCCTCGTTGGCCGGGTCGCTGGCCAGCACGATCGCCCTGGCCTTGGTCAGCTCGGCGCGGTGCACCCTCTCGTCGATCATGGCCTTGACGAGGAGCTGGCCGTTGAGCGGGCTCGCCTCGACACCGAAGTCCGCCTTGTACTCCTCCATGCGCGACCGGGAGGCGATGAACTTCTCGATCTCTTGGGCGTTGACCAGCGAGGGCGCGTAGTAGCCGGCCAGCAGGCGGGCCCGCTGCTTGGAGATCTCCTCCTTGGCGTAGGCCAGCGCGCTGAGCGCACGGGTGTTGCCGACGATCTCCGGGTCGTCGCTGACCAGCGTGAGCTCCTCGTGGAGCTGGAGCAGCGGGGCGACCATGAGGCCGTACCGCTCCGCCTGGGCCGTACCGGAGAGCTCGCGCAGCTCCTTGAGGCCGGAGAGCTGGTAGGTCACGTCCCTGGCGGCCTCGGCCACCCGGAGGCCGTAGGAGTCGTCGATCGCCCGCAGGTCGAGGAGCACTTTTCCGACCAGCGCGTCGACGGTCTTGCGCTGCGCCCCGGCGTTGTCCTTCAGCCCCTTGTTGGAGGGCTGGAAGGAGGCCCAGGCGACCCGGTCACGTTCCAAACCGAGCGCCTGGGCGAGGTCGCGGATGTCGCCGGAGTATTCGGCCGCCGACTCGGTCCGCTGGTAGCCCGCCACACTGTCGACGGAGGTGACCACGCGGGTGCCGGCGAGCGCGACGCCCACCACGGTCGGCACCAGGATCAGGGCCGTGAGGCGCGACCGCACGCGCCAGTTCCGCAGGCCGAACCGGGCGGCAGGCCGCTTGCCGCGGTCGTGTGCCGGAGCACCGTCGCTCTCGGATGTCGCCGTCGTCACCGCTCTCGCTACCCCTCACCGTCACGACATAAGTGGCCAACATCAGACCACAAGGTCACGGGACATAATCGGCAAAACCGACAAACCGGACTTAATCGTTACGAAGGTGACAAGAGAACGATGGATTACGGTTACCGCAAGGCGGCAAGCACCTGGTCCCGCACCTGTGCCCGCTGGGCCTCATCGGTCAGAGGACGGCCGGCCCTGTCTACGACGTAGAAGACGTCTACCGCCTCTGCGCCGAGAGTCTCCACACGCGCAGCGCGTACGTCAAGACCGCAGTCCCCAAAAGCTCTGCCGATTCGCCACAATAGTCCGGGACGGTCGTGGGCGCGCACCTCCACGACAGTCGCCGTGTTGGAGGCGTCGTCCACCAGGGTGACCCGCGGCGGGGCCACCGGCACCCGGGCCGGGCGCATCGACCGGGCCCTTCTGGCCAGACGCTGCTCGATGTCGAGCCGGCCGGCCAGCACCAGGCGCAGGTCGGCCTCCAGGGTCGCCGGATCGGGCGGCGAGCCGTACTCGGGGACGACCGAGAACTCGATGACGGCGGTCGCCCCCGCCGAGGCGGCCGAGGCGGCGCGGACCACCATCCGGTGGGCGGCGAGCACGCCGGCCGCGCGCCAGAGCAGTCCCGACCGGTCCGGCGCGACCACGGTGACCGCTCCCCCGTTGACCCGTACGGCGCCGCCGCCGTGCCGGGCCAGCGACGCCTGCGCGGTCGACAGCGCCGGCGCGGGCGGCGGCGGGGTGCCCGACAGGACCGAGCGCACCCGGCGCACGAGGTCGGTGACCAGGGAGGCCTTCCAGGAGTTCCAGGCGGCCGGCCCGGTCGCGTTGCCGTCGGCCACGGCCAGGGCGGCCAGCAGTTCGAGGACCTCACGCGTGCCGACCGCCTCGGCCACCCGGGAGATCGTCACCGGGTCGTCCAGGTCGCGGCGGGTCGCCGTCTCGGGCAGCAGCAGGTGGTGGCGGACCACGGTCTCCAGGATGTCGACGTCCGCCGGGGACAGGCCGATCCGGGTGCCGATGTCACGGGCCACGACCGCGCCGGTGGTGGAGTGGTCGCCGGGCCAGCCCTTGCCGACGTCGTGCAGGAGCGCGGAGATGAGCAGCAGATCCGGCCGGGACACCTCGCGGGTGAAGGAGGCGGCTCCGGCGGCGGCCTCGATCAGGTGCCGGTCCACGGTGTAGCGGTGCACGGGATTGCGCTGCGGGCGGTGGCGCACCCGCTCCCAGTCCGGCAGGAGCCGGACCAGCACCCCCGCCTGGTCCAGCTCCTCCCAGACAGGCACCGCCGCTCGCCCCGCGCCGAGCAGCGCGACCAGCGCGTCCCGCGCCTCGTCCGGCCACGGGACCGGGAGCGGCGGGGACTGGGCCGCCAGCGTGTTCACGGTGGCGGGCGCGAGGGGCAGCCCCGCCTCCGCGGCGGCCGCGGCGGCGCGGAGCACGAGCACGGGGTCCTTGCGCGGGTTGACCCCGCGGGCGAGCACGACCTCGCCGCCGTGCTCGACGACGCCGTCGGCGAGCGGACGGCGGCCCCGGGGGGCGGGGCCCGACACCAGCCGGTCGACGGTGCGCCAGGTGGCGTCGAAGGCGTGCGCGACCGTCCGACCCGCCTCGGCGAGCCTGCGCATCAGCGCCTCGGCGTCGAGCAGGCCCAGTGCCCCGGCGACCGCGTCCTGCTCCTGGAGGACCAGCCGGTCGGCGCCCCGGGCGGTCACCAGGTGCAGGCCGTGCCGTACGTCGAGCAGGAGTTCGTAGGCCTCGCGGACCCGGGGGCCCGGGGCCGAGGCGACCCAGGCGGCGGCCACGGCCTGCATCGCCTGCACGTCGCGGATCCCGCCGTGCGAGTCCTTGAGATCGGGTTCGAGCAGGAACGCCAGCTCCCCGCTCGACTCCGCGCGCCTGTCGGTGGCCTCGCGCAGCTCGCCCAGGCGGCGCCTGGAGTCGGCCCGCCACTCGGAGAGCACCGTCTCGCGGGCCGCGCGCGTCAGCTCGGGGTCCCCCGCCACGTGCCGGGCCTGGATCAGCCCGAGCACCGCCTTGAGGTCGTCCCTGGCGACCGTGGCGGCCTCGTCCACGGTCCGCACCGAGTGGTCGAGCCCGACTCCGGAGTCCCAGACCGGATACCAGACGCGGTCGGCGATGCGCGCCACGTCGTCACGGCCGTTGTGCAGCAGGACCAGATCCAGGTCGCTGCCCGGAGCGAGCTCCGCGCGGCCCAGGCTGCCCACCGCGACGAGCGCGACACCGCTGAGGGCGCCGCGCTCGTCGGTGCTCCTGGAGTCCCCGCTCCTCCCCGTGCGCCCGTACGGCGTGCCGCAGGCGGTCCGGAGCAGGTCCGTCAGCCAGCGGTCGATGTCCGCGGCCCGTTCCTTGCGGGCCGCGGCGTACGAGCGGGTGTCGCCTCTCACCGGTCAGAGCGCCTCGGGTCCGCGCTCCCCGGTGCGGACCCGGACGACCGTGTCCACCGGGACCGACCAGACCTTGCCGTCACCGATCTTGCCGGTCTGCGCGGCCTTGACGATGACGTCGATGACGTCATCGGCGTCGTCCTCCTCGGCGAGCACCTCCAGCCGGACCTTGGGCACCAGGTCCACCTGGTACTCGGCGCCCCGGTAGACCTCGGTGTGGCCGCGCTGGCGGCCGTACCCGCTGGCCTCGCTGACCGTCATGCCCTTGACACCGAACTGCTCCAGGGCCGCCTTCACGTCGTCGAGCTTGAAGGGCTTGATGACCGCGGTGATGAGTCTCATGCGCCGACCTTCTTGGACGCCGGGGCGACGACCGCGCCGTTGGCGGAGGCCACACCCGAGGAGTGGATGGTGCCGAGGTCGTAACCGGTCTCGGCGTGGGAGGTGATGTCGATGCCGGTGACCTCTTCCTCCGTGCTGACCCGGAAGCCCATCACCCTGTCGATGATCTTTGCGATGACCCAGGTGATGGCAAACGAATAGGCGCCGACGGCCACCGGGCCCAGGATCTGCAGACCCAGCTGGATGACACCGCCACCGTAGAACAGACCCTTGTGCTGCTGCTCCAGGAACGGGTAGGCGGCGAGGAATCCGAGGGAGACCGCGCCGATCACGCCGCCGACCAGGTGCACGCCCACCACGTCGAGCGAGTCGTCGTAGCCGAGCTTGTACTTCAGGCCCACGGCGTAGGCGCAGACCGCGCCGGCCAGGGCGCCGATGAGCATGGCGGCCCAGGGGTCGACGAAGCCACAGGCCGGGGTGATGGCGACCAGGCCGGCGACGGCGCCCGAGGCGACGCCGAGGCTGCTGGCGTGGCCGTCGCGCGTCTTCTCAACCACGATCCAGGCGCCGGCGGCGACCGCGGTGGCGATCTGGGTGTTCATGAACGCCAGGCCGGCGGTGCCGTCGACGGCGAGCTCGGAGCCCGCGTTGAAGCCGAACCAGCCGAACCAGAGCAGACCCGCGCCGAGCAGCACCAGGGTCAGGTTGTGCGGCCGCATCGGCTCCTTGCGCCATCCGGCGCGCCTGCCGAGGACCAGCGCGAGGGCGAGTGCCGCCGCTCCCGCGTTGATGTGGACCACGGTGCCGCCGGCGAAGTCCTCGATGCCGAGGTTGAACAGCCAGCCGTTGCCCCAGACCCAGTGGGCCACGGGGAAGTAGACGACGGTCGCCCAGACGACGGTGAACAGCACCCAGGCGCCGAACTTGGCACGGTCGGCGATGGCACCGCTGATCAGGGCGACGGTGATGATCGCGAAAGTGAGCTGGAAGGCCGAGAAGACGAGGCTCGGCATGCCGGTGCCGTCGTCCTTGGTGGCCGTGTCGACCAGGCTCTGCAGGCCGAGGGCGTCGAAGCCGCCGACGAACTTGTTGACGATGTCGCTGCCGTTGTCGGTGAAGGTCAGCGAGTGTCCGTACAGAACCCAGGCGATGGTGACGGTGACGATGCTGACGAACGACATCATCATCATGTTCAGGACGCTCTTGGCCCTGGTCATGCCCCCGTAGAAGAACGCGAGCCCAGGAGTCATCAGCAACACCAGCGCGGTGGCCGTGAGCATCCAGGCAGTGGTGCCGCTATCGATCTTCATTCGATGCGACCCTCCCTTACAAATGGCGTGTGGCCGTTTTCACAGTCGCAGTGAACGCTTCCTGGGCTCCGTCGACCGGCCGCGCACTGACGTTGCGCCACAGCGTCCGCTTCCGCCGTTTCAGGTCCCGACCAGGTGTGTTTCGCATCTGTGAAACTCGGCCACACGGTGTTTCGAGGGTGTTTCGGACAGGGCGCCCCTT
Source organism: Streptosporangium brasiliense (assembly GCF_030811595.1). NCBI lineage: Bacteria > Bacillati > Actinomycetota > Actinomycetes > Streptosporangiales > Streptosporangiaceae > Streptosporangium > Streptosporangium brasiliense. Next base: position 152,010 of record NZ_JAUSRB010000001.1, on the reverse strand, counting down.
GGCCCGCAGATGACCACAACTATGCTTAGGCATGCCTTACCTAAAGCTCTAAGGGGAATCGATGACCTTCCGCACGGCCAGGGCCGCGGCCGCCGTCCTGCTGTCCACCCTCGCCCTCGCGGCCTGCGGCTCCTCCGGCGGCGGCCAGGCCGCCGAGGGGCCGACCCGCACGATCAAGCACGCGATGGGCGAGACGAAGGTGCCCGAGTCCCCCAAGCGGGTCATCGTGCTCGACACCGACAAGCTCGACACCATGGTCTCCCTGGGCCTCACACCGGTCGGCGCGGCGCAGGCGTCCGAAAATCAGGCCTGGCCGAAATACCTGGGATCCGCGCTCGACGCCACCAAGCCGGTCGGCACCCTCCAGGCGCCCAATCTGGAGGCCATCTCCGCGCTCAAGCCGGACCTGATCCTCGGCACGAAGTTCCGGCAGGAGCAGTTCTACGGCAAGCTCAGCCAGATCGCGCCCACCGTGTTCACCGAGAAGGTCGGGATCACCTGGAAGGAGAACCTCCTGCTCGACGCCGACGCCCTGGGGAAGAAGGCGCAGGCGGACAAGCTCCTCGCCGACTACCAGGCGCGGGCCGGCTCCCTGGGCGGCTCCGACGCGGTCGAGGTGAGCATCGTGCGCTTCATGCCCACCCAGATCCGGATGTACGGCCCCGAGTCGTTCAGCGGCATCGTCGTCGGCGACGCCGGTTTCGGCCGTCCCGAGCCGCAGCGGCTGGCCGACGCCCAGGACAAGCGCTTCGGCGAGCTGAGCCAGGAGAACCTCTCCCAGGCCGACGGCGACGTGCTCTTCTACAGCGCCTACGGCGCCCAGGCGGCGCAGAGCCAGGCCGCGGTCACCGGCGGCCCCCTGTGGAAGAACCTGCCGGCGGTCAAGGACGGCAGGGCGCACAACGTGGACGACGAGACCTGGATGCTCGGCATCGGCGTCACCGCCGCCGGGAAGATCCTCGACGACCTGGAGAAGTACGCCAAGCCCTGACGTCCCCGGAACCCGGGCCCCGTCCCCGACCCCGCGCGGACGGCCGGGGACGCGGCCCTGGCTCCCGCGGGGACGGGAAGAGGTCCGGCCACCTCAGCGGTCGCCGGCCACCTGGCCGGTAGGGCTGGGAAGATCCGGTCCGGTACGGCGCGGCCGTACCGGACCGGCGGACGGTCAGGCCGCCGTGGCCATCTTCCGCAGCCGCGCCAGGGCGTCGCGCTCGATGCGGCGGGCCCGGTCTCGGCCGATGCCGTAGCGCTCGCCGACCTCGGTCAGCGTGTGCTCGCGGCCGTCCATGAGGCCGTAGCGCCAGCGGAGCATCTCGCGGGTCTGGCCCTCCAGCCCGGTCAGCCACTGCTCCAGGCGCTCACGCTCCAGGATGTCCATCGCCTGCTGCTCGGGGTCGGCCCACGTCTCGTCGGCGATCATGTCGCCGAGCTCGGTCTCGTCCTCGTCGCCGACGCCGAGCTGGAGGGAGACGGGGTCGGAGGCCCAGCGGCGCAGCTCGCGGACCCGCTCGACCGGCAGCTCCAGCACCGCGGCCAGGTCGGCGTCCGTCGGCTCCTGGTCGAACTCGGCCAGCATGTCGCGCCGGACCCGCATCAGCCGGGTCATCTGCTCACCCGCGTGGGTGGGCAGCCGGACCGGCCGGGCCTGCTCGTGGATCGCGCGGCCCACCGACTGACGGATCCACCAGGTGGCATATGTGGAGAACTTGTAGCCGCGCCGGTAATCGAATTTCTCGACCGCCCGGACCAGGCCCAGGTTTCCCTCCTGGACCAGATCGATCAGCGGCATTCCCCTTCCGGAGTATTTGCGCGCGACCGCCACCACAAGACGTAGATTGGCCTGGATGAATTCGTCCTTGGCCCGCTGCCCCGAAACAGCCAGTCGTTCGAGCTCCTCGTCGGCGGCGTCCGCGATCCGCGGCTCCGCCAGTCCGCCGTCCAGCAACTGCTCCGCGAAGAGGCCCGCCTCGATCCGCTTGGCGAGCTCGACCTCCTCCTCCGCGGTGAGCAGGGGGACCCGCCCGATCTCAGCCAGGTAGGTCCCGAGCAGGTCTCGATCCGAGACGTGCTGATCCTGCGTCCGATTCCCCGTCGGCCTTGCCATCCGATGGCACCTCGCTCCGCCTGCTTATGGCATGCCCGCACGCTCGCCCAAGGCCCCGCGCGTGCAGACATGTCGCTTGCCTAATCAACGCTCGGATCAGGGCAAAGATTCCCTAAAAAAGTACGTCCGGAGAACGGTTTTGAATTTCCTCCTTAAGGAGGATGTCTTCGAACGTGACGTCACAGGCATTGCGGCTGCCCTCGCGGACCGGCTTCAAACCAGGCGGCGTCCCTCCTTCCAGACCTGCGCCACCAGTGGTACCCCCGGGCGGTAGGCCAGATGGACGTAGGACGGGGCGTCCAGGATCACCAGATCACCGCGGGCCCCCACCCGCAGCGTGCCGACGTCGTCGCGGCGCAGCGCCCTGGCTCCGCCGTACGTGGCGGCCCGGACCGCCTCCAGCGGCGTCATCCGCATCTCCCGGACGGCCAGCGCCACGCAGAACGGCATGGAGGAGGTGAAGGAGGACCCGGGATTGCAGTCGGTGGCCAGCGCGACGGTCACCCCGGCCGCCAGCAGGCGGCGCGCGTCCGGGTAGGGCGAGCGGGTGGAGAACTCCGCGCCGGGCAGCAGGGTGGCCACCACCCCGGCCGAGGACAGCGCCGAGACGTCCTCGTCGGTCAGGTGGGTGCAGTGGTCGGCCGAGGCGGCACCCACCTCCGCGGCGATCCGCGCGCCGGGGCCCTCCCCGAGCTGGTTGGCGTGGACCCGGGGCAGCAGCCCGGCCTTGACCCCGGCGAGCAGGATCTCCCTGCTCTGGTCGGCGTCGAACGCGCCGCGCTCGCAGAACACGTCGACCCACCTGGCGTACGGCGCGCAGGCCCGCAGCATCTCCCCGGTGACCGTGCGGACGTAGTCGTCGGCGGAGGAGGCGTCCGGAGGCACGACGTGCGCGCCCAGATAGGTGGTCTCCCCGGTGAACCTGCGGGCGATCTCCAGGGAGCGGCGCTCGTCCTCGACCGTGAGGCCGTAGCCGCTCTTGATTTCGACGGTGGTGGTCCCCTGGGCGAGCATCTCGGCGACCAGCGCGGCCGTCCGCCCGGCGAGGGCGGCGTCGTCGGCCGCGCGGGTGGCCGCGACGGTGGTCCGGATGCCGCCGGCGCTGTAGCGCTCCCCCGACATGCGGGCGGTGAACTCCGCCGTGCGGTCCCCGGCGAAGACCAGGTGGGCGTGGCTGTCGACGAAGCCCGGGATCACGCAGCGCCCGCCCACGTCCACGCGCTCGTCGGCGCCGGGGTCCGTGCCGGCGGCTCCGGTCCACACCACCGTGCCGCCGTCGACCACCATGGCGGCGTCCTCGATCTCCTCCCGCGCCGGGTCACCGGTGTAGAGCAGGCCGATCCGGTCAAAAAGGACGCTCATGCGCTCTCCCCCCGCGCCTCGGCGACCGCCGCGCCGAGCAGCGCGCCCACGTCGCCGAGGACGTGCCGGCCCTCGACGACCACCTGGCGGCCGCCCGAGATCACCGAGTGCACGTCGGCGGCCGTCGCGGCGAAGACCACCGTCTCCGAGGCGCCGTTGTGCGAGGCGCCCGCCGTACGGACCGAGTCGAGGCGCACCGACACCAGGTCGGCCCACGCGCCCGGCACGAGCGTGCCCGCGTCGGGGAAGCCCAGCGAGGCGTGTCCGGCGGCGGTGGCGGCCTGGAGCAGCTCGGCGGCCGTCCAGTGACCGCGCTGCTCGCTGGCCAGCCGCTCGTCCAGCTCGACCGCACGGGCCTCCTCGAACAGGTCGATGACCGCGTGGCTGTCGGAGCCGAGTGTGATCGGCGAGCCCGCCTCGAACATCAGCCTGGCCGGGCCGATGCCGTCGGCCAGGTCGCGCTCGGTCGTCGGGCACATGCAGACGTGGGTGCCCGACTGGCCGAGCAGCGCGATGTCCACATCGGACACGTGGGTGGCGTGCACGGCGGTGGAGCGGGGGCCGAGCACGCCGTGCTCGGTCAGCACCTGGACCGGGCTGGCGGCGTACATCTCCACACAGGCGGCGTTCTCGGCGCGCTGCTCGGAGACGTGGACGTGCATCGGGAGCGCGTGGTGGTGGGAGAACCTGCTCACCGTCGGCATCTGCTCGGCGGGGACCGCGCGGACCGAGTGGACGGCCACGCCGACCTCCACGTCCTCCGCGCCCCGGTAGGCACCGGCGAGGGCCTCGACCCGCACGGCCCAGTTGTCGGCGTCGCCGTCGCCGAAGCGGAGCTGGGTGCCGGTCAGCGGGGTGCCGAAGCCGCCGCTCAGATAGCAGGTGTCCAGCAGCGCGATGCGCAGCCCGGCCTCCCGCGCGGCCTGGACGAGCGCGTGCCCCATGACGTTCGGATCGTCGTACGGCCTGCCCCCCGGGCCGTGGTGCAGGTAGTGGAACTCCCCGACACCGGTGATCCCGGCCAGCGCCATCTCGGCGAAGGTGGCCCTGGCCAGTCTGAGGTAGGAGTCGGGGTCCAGCGTCGCGGCCACGCCGTACATCTGCTCACGCCAGGTCCAGAAGCTGCCCTTCTCCCGCTGCGTCACCCCGCGCAGGGCCCGGTGGAAGGCGTGGGAGTGCGCGTTGGCCAGCCCGGGGACGGTCAGCCCGTCGAGCCGGACGGCCCCCGCGGGAGGGTCGGCCATGCCCGGTGTGATCTCCTCGATGCGGGAGCCCGAGATCCGGACAAGCACCCCCGCGACGACCTCGCCGGGCGGCAGCCAGGCCAGCTCGCACCAGTAGTTCAGCTCCGGCACAGCTCCTCCAGGGCGGTGGCGAGGGCGGCGACCCCCGCGTGGCAGTCAGACATCTCGGCGTGTTCCTCAGGGGAGTGTGAGATTCCCGTTGGATTGCGTACGAACACCATCGCGCTGGGCACGCCCGCGGACGCCAGGATCCCGGCGTCGTGACCGGCCCCGGTCGGCAGGACGGGCACATCCCCCAGGACGGCGGCGATCCGCTCCCTCAGGACCACGTCGAAGTCGACGACGGGGGTCCACGATTCGGCGCTGACCTCGGCCCCGGAGAACTCGCTCAGCTCGGCGACCAGCGCCCGGACCGCGGCTTCGTCGCCGCCCCGGGCGTCCAGCCAGGCGCTGACCAGCCCGGGGACGGCGTTGGCGTTGTTGGGCGACACCCGGAGCTTGCCGAAGGTGGCCACCACACCGCCCCGCTCGGCGGCTTCGCGGGCGCGCAGCACGGTCCGGGCGAAGGGCAGCATCGGGTCGTCGCGGTCTTCCAGCCGGGTGGTGCCGGCGTGGTTGGCCTGACCGCGGAAGTCGAACCGCCAGCGGCCGTGCGGCCAGATGGCGGCGGCCACGCCGACCGGGGCGTCCTGGTGGACCAGCGCCTGGCCCTGCTCGACGTGGAGCTCCACGAAGACGCCGACGTGCCCGAGGGTCTCGTCGTCGCGGCCCAGCTCGCCGGGGTCGCGTCCGGCCCGGCGCAGCACCTCGGCCATCGAGTCGCCCCCGTCGTCGGTCAGGCCGCGGGCCCGGTCGGGGTCGAGCGCGCCGGTGAGCAGCCGGGAGCCCATGCAGGGGACGCCGAACCTGGCGCCCTCCTCGTCGGTGAAACAGGCCACCCCCAGCGGGCGGGCGGGCTCGAACCCCCTGGCCCGCAGGGCGTCGAGGGCGGCGAAGGCGGACACGACGCCGAGGGGGCCGTCGAAGGCGCCGCCCTGCCGCACCGAGTCGAGGTGGCTGCCCGTGACGACGCCCGGTCTGCCCGACGGGTCACCCCACCAGGCCCACAGGTTGCCGTTTCGGTCTTCTCGCAGGTCGAGGCCCCTTCCGGCGGCCTCCTGACGGAACCACTGGCGGAGCTCCAGATCGGCGGGCGACCACGCGTCGCGCAGGTAGCCCCGGGTCCGGCCGTCACGTCCGAGGTGCGCGATGGCACCCCACATCTCGTCGAACACCCCTCCATTATTGTGAATGGGGTCATTCATTGGCGAACCCGCGCCCCCTTCGGCGCGCGGACCCCGCCCCGCCCCGGGACACGGCCCCGCCTCAGGGCCGGGATCCGCTCCGGAGCGCGGCCCCGCGCCCCTCCGGCGCCCGGGCCCGGTGCTCAGCTCGCGGGCCCGGCCGTCGGGCGGACGGTGATCTCGGTGACGTGGGCGTCGGGAGAGGCCGTCACGGCCGCCGCCACCGCCCGGGCCACCGACTCGGGGGCCAGGTATTTCTCCGGCTCGTAGGTCCCGTTCTCCTGGGCCCGCACGCCGCGCTGCATGTCGGTGTCGATCCGCCCGGGGTAGACCGTGGTCACCCTGAGGCCGGGCTCCTCCAGCCGGAGCGCGTCGGCGAAGGCCCGCAGCGCGAACTTGCTGGCCGCGTAGGACCCCCAGTTGGGGTTGGCCCGCTGTCCCGCCCCCGAGTTGACCGCCACCACGTGGCCGCCGGCCGCGCGCAGCGCGGGCAGCAGCAGCCGGGTCAGCTCGGCCACCGCGACCACGTTGATCTCCATCGTCCGCCGCCAGACCTCGGCGGGGGTCTCGGCGATCCGCCCCAGCGTCACCACCCCGGCACTGTGCACGAGGACGTCGAGCCGGTCGATCCCGGCGACGTCGGCCTCGGTGACGGCGGTGAGCTCCACCGGCCAGGGCCGCGCGTGCGGCAGGCCCGCGCAGACCTTGGCCAGCGCGTCGACGTCGCGGCCGCCGAGCAGCAGGTCGTGGGTGGGAGCCAGGGCATGCGCGACGGCGGCCCCGACCCCTCGGGAGGCTCCGGTGACCAGCGCGGTCGGTCGTGCAGACATGCAGGTCACCTTACTCCGGTCACTCCCGGCTACCGAGGGCGGAACGTGGCGGGTCCGGGGCGCTCCAGCGTCAGGGCGTAGACGTCGTGGGGGTAGCGATGGTCGTTCGGGCGGATCCTGATCTCGCCGGCGGCGGCCTCCAGGATCACGCACCGGTACCACTCGCCGTCCTCCAGGAACTCCCACGGCCGCATCAGCACCTCCAGCCCCGACCGGTGGACCTCCTCGGCGGCCTCCCCCTCAGGGCGCGCCCCTCCCAGCGGGTAGCCGAACACGGTCAGCGGCTCCCATCCGCCGTCCACCGGCCGCAGGAAGCCCAGCAGGGCGCCGTCGTCGTCACGCCTGATCTCTCGCATGGTTGACACTGTATACAAATTTTAATAAAAATTTGGATATGTCTTCCACCCGTGTTCTACTTCTCGGCGTGCTGCTCGACGGCCCGCTCCACGGCTACGAGGTACGGCGCCGCCTCGAACTCATGGGCACCCAGCACTGGGCCAACGTGGCCTACGGCTCGATCTACCACGGGCTGGGCAAGATGGCCGACGAGGGCCTGCTGGATCGGATGGAGGAAGGCAAAGGTGGCAAGACCCTCTACGCGATCACCGACGTCGGCCGGGCCGAGTTCGGGCGTCACCTGCTCAGCCACTGGTGGGAGATCAAGCCGATCGTGGACCCGTTCCAGGTGGCGATCACCTTCATGGACCGGCTCTCGCCCGCCGAGCTGGCCTCGGCGATGGAGGCCAGGGCCGCCCAGCTCCAGTTCGCCATCGGGATGACCGAGCGCGCCATCGGCGGCAAGCAGGCCTACGGCGCCCCCCGGCACATCGACGAATGCCTGCGGCTCAACATCCTCCAGCTCAAGGCCCAGCTGGCCTGGGTCGACGGAGCCGCCGAGAAGGTCAAGAACGGCGAGCTCCCCTGAGGGGCGCCCGCCCCCGGAGAGCCGCCGGGCCCCGGAAAACCGGTTGAGCCTCCCCCGGCCAGAGGGTCCATCCTCTTCCTTGCCCCGCCGGAGGCCACCGCTCCCTCCTCACCCCTGCCGGGGACCACCGCTCCTTCCTCACCCCTGCCGGGGAGCGCGGCTCTCCGGCCCCACCCCCCGCTCCGGAACGGAGAAAGATGATCATCGAAGCGCACGGCCTGTGCAAGACCTTCACCGCCAGACGCGGACGAGGCAGGACAGAGGAGGTCGAGGCCGTCCGGGGCATCGACCTGAGCGTCGGCGAGGGCGAGATCTTCGCCGTCCTCGGCCCGAACGGCGCGGGCAAGACCACCACCGTCCGGATGCTGGCCACCTTCACCGCCCCCACCGCCGGCACCGCCCGGGTGGCCGGGCACGACGTGGTGAGGGAGGCCGCGAAGGTCAGGGAGCGGATCGGCTACGTCAGCCAGGCCGGGGGCGTGGACGACAACGCCCCCGGCCGGGAGAGCCTGCTGCTGTCTGCGCGCCTGTCCGGGCTCTCCCGGAGCCAGGCGCACACCCGCGCCGCCGAGCTGCTGGAGACCTTCAGCCTCACCGAGATCGCCGACCGCCCGGTGAGGTCGCTGTCCGGCGGGCAGAAGCGGCGCTTCGCGCTGGCCATCGGTCTGGTGAACCGGCCGCCGCTGGTCTTCCTGGACGAGCCCACCACCGGCCTGGACCCGCAGAACCGCGCCAACCTCTGGGACGAGGTCCGCAGCCTGCGCGACCAGGGCACCAGCGTGCTGCTGACCACCCACTACCTGGACGAGGCCGACGCGCTCTGCGACCGGCTGGTCATCGTCGACCACGGCCTGATCGTCGCCGAGGGCACCCCCGACAGGCTCAAGCAGGAGGTGGCGGGCGACGTCGTCACGCTCAGGCTCGACAACCTGGCCGCCGCCGGGGAGCTCCTGAACGCCCAGCCCTACATCAAGGAGACCCGGCCGGAGGACGACTGCCTGCGCGCCTACCTCGACGACGGCGAGCACAACCTGCCCGCCCTGCTCCGCGCCCTGGAGACCGGCGGCCTGGCGATCCGGTCGATCTCCCTCGACCGGGCCACGCTCGACGACGTCTTCCTGCGGCACACCGGCCGCTCCCTCCGCGACGCCGCCTGACCCCGTTAGGACCCCCCATGTTCCGACACACCATGCTGTTCTTCGGCTACGAGCTCGGCAACGTCCGCCGCAACCCGGTCTGGCCGCTGTTCGGCATCCTGCAACCCGTGCTCTATCTGCTGCTGTTCGCCCCGTTGCTGACCGGGATGGTCCCGGGCGGGACGCTGGTCGACGCGCTGAGGGTCTTCACGCCCGGCGCGATGATGATGATCGCCCTGTTCGGCTCGCTGTTCACCGGCTTCAGCATGATCAATGAGACCCGCAACGGGGTGCTGGAGCGGCTCGCGGTCAGCCAGGCCTGGCGTCCGGCGATCATCCTCGGCCGCGTGATGAAGGACATGCTCGTCCTCGTCCTGCAGGCGCTCCTGGTGATGGGGGTGGCCGTGCTGATGGGCCTGCGGCTGCCGCTGCCGGCCCTGGGCCTGATGCTGCTGCTCATGGCCGCGACCGGCCTGTTCGCCGCCAGCCTCTCCTACGGCCTGGCGCTGGCGATCCGCGACGAGAACGGCATGTCGCAGCTCGTCCAGTTCTTCGCGCTGCCGCTGACCCTGCTCGCCGGAATGATGCTGCCGGTCTCGCTCGGGCCGGAGTGGCTGCAGACGGCCGCCAGGTTCAACCCGCTCTACTACTCGGTCGAGGCGGGCCGTTCCCTGTTCGCCGGCGACCTGTCCGACGGCACGGTCCCGGTGGCCTTCGGCGTCTTCCTCGTGCTCGGCGCGCTCGCCCTGACCTGGTCGGTCCGCTCGCTGCGCAAGCTCGCCGGCTAGCCGTACCGCCCTGTGAGGTCAGGTACGCGGTGAGGTCAGGTACGCGGCCGGCGGGTGGTCGGCCGTTCAGCGCGGTGTGGCCGGCCGGTCGACGAAGACCCCGGCCTGGTCGGTCATCCGTTCGTACTCCTCCAGCCGGGCCTGCGTCCGCAGCGGCGCCGCGTCCGCCATGGCCTCCACCAGCACCATGGCCAGGGCGAGCGGCGCCGCGTGCGAGTCGAACACCAGCCGCTCGCCGACCGGGGCGTCCAGGATCACGTCGGCCTCGAACGGCACGTCCGGCCGGTCGGTGATCACCGCCGTCCGCAGGCCCAGCTCCCTGGCGTCGGCGAGGGCCTGTACGGCCTCGGCCGGATAGCGGGGCAGCACCACCGCGACCAGCCAGCCCGCCCCCGCCCGCCGCGCGGCGTGCAGGCCGTCGGCCAGCTCGGAGCCGCCGTGGGTCAGCAGCCGGACGTCGGGGTGGATCCGGCGGGCGAAGTAGGCGAAGGTGGTGGCCAGCCCGCTCGACACCCGCAGTCCGAGCACCGGCAGCGGCTCGCACCCGGCCAGACCGGCGCCCAGCTCCGCGATGGACGACGGGTCGTTCAGCCCCTCTCGGACCCTCCGCAGATTCTCGATCTCCACGTCGATCGCGGTCTGCAGGTCGTTGGCCCGCGACGGGCTCCGCTCGCCCATGACGAAGGGCCGCAGCGCCTGCCTGAGCTCGGGGTATCCCGCGAAACCGAGCACCATGGCGAACCTGGTCACCGACGGCTGGCTCACCCCGGCCCGCTCGGCCAGCTCCACACTGGACAGGAAGATGGCCTCGGCCAGGTGGTCGTCGAGGTAGCGCGCGATCCGCCGCTGCACAGGCGACAGCCGCCGGCCCTCCAGAAGTCGATCGAGTGCGTCCCCCACGTCACCTCCAACCGCCCGATCGTCGGCGGGAATTCCCGCCCGGCTCCCGCTCTCCCGCCCGCCGTCTCCCGCCCGCCCGCCTGCGGCGCACCTGCCCGCCGGCACGTCGGGGCGGGCGGGAGAGGGTCCGTTCCGGAACCCGCCCGCCGGAGCCCGTCGAGACCCCATGTCAGGGCCTTTCAGGACTCCCACGTCGAGCCTTTCAGGACTCCCGCATCAGACCCTCCGGAACCACTTTCAGGACCCGCACCAGACCCTCCGCGACTCCCGCGTCGGGCCTTTCAGGACTCCTGCATCGGGATGCGGACGCCGCGCTCTCGCGCCACCTCGACGGCCCCGTCGTAGCCCGCGTCGACGTGGCGGATCACGCCCATGCCCGGGTCGTTGGTGAGGACCCTGTTGAGCTTCTCGGCGCCGAGCTTGGTGCCGTCGGCGACGGTGACCTGGCCGGCGTGGATGGAACGGCCGATGCCGACGCCCCCGCCGTGGTGGATGGAGACCCACGCGGCGCCGGAGGCCACGTTGAGCATGGCGTTCAGCAGCGGCCAGTCGGCGATCGCGTCGGAGCCGTCGGCCATCCCCTCGGTCTCCCGGTAGGGGGAGGCGACCGAACCGCAGTCGAGGTGGTCCCGGCCGATCACCAGCGGGGCCTCGATCTCGCCGGAGGCCACCATGTCGTTGAACCGCTCGCCGGCCAGGTGGCGCTCGCCGTAGCCGAGCCAGCAGATCCGGGCGGGCAGACCCTGGAAGTGGACCCGCTCCCGGGCCATCCGGATCCACCGGGCCAGCGGCTCGTTGTCCGGGAACAGCTCCAGGATCGCCTGGTCGGTCTTGGCGATGTCGGCGGCGGATCCGGACAGCGCCGCCCAGCGGAAGGGGCCCTTGCCCTCGCAGAACAGCGGCCGGATGTAGGCCGGCACGAAGCCGGGGAAGTCGAAGGCGCGGGTGTAACCGGCCAGCTGCGCCTCGCCGCGGATCGAGTTGCCGTAGTCGAAGACCTCGGCGCCCGCGTCCTGGAAGCCGACCATGGCCTCGACGTGCTTGGCCATGGCCTCACGCGCCTTGCGGGTGAACCCGGCCGGGTCCTTCTCCCGCTCGGCGGCCATGTCCTCGAAGGCCACGCCGATCGGCAGGTACATCAGCGGGTCGTGCGCCGATGTCTGGTCGGTGACGATGTCGATCTCGGCGCCCCGGCGGAGCAGCTCGGGCACGGCCTCGGCCGCGTTGGCCTCGACGCCGATGCTCAGCGGCCTGCGCTGGTCGCGGGCCTCGTAGGCCAGGCGCAGCGCCTCGTCGAGGTCCTTGGCCCGCACGTCCAGGTAGCGGTGCTCGATGCGTCGGTCGATCGACCTGGGGTCGCAGTCGACGCAGATCACCACGCCGTCGTTCATGGTGACGGCGAGCGGCTGGGCGCCACCCATGCCGCCGAGCCCGGCGGTCAGCGTGATCGTCCCGGCCAGGGAGCCGCCGAACCGCTTGGCGGCGACGGCCGCGAAGGTCTCGTAGGTCCCCTGCAGGATGCCCTGGGTGCCGATGTAGATCCAGGAGCCGGCGGTCATCTGCCCGTACATGGTCAGGCCGGCGGCCTCCAGGCGGCGGAACTCCTCCCAGTTGGCCCAGTCGGGCACGAGGTTGGAGTTGGCGATGAGCACCCGCGGCGCCCACTCGTGCGTACGGAAGACCCCCACGGGACGGCCGGACTGCACCAGCAGCGTCTCGTCCCCCTCCAGCGTGGCCAGGGTGCGGGTGATCGCGTCGAAGGAGCGCCAGTCGCGCGCCGCCTTGCCGGATCCGCCGTAGACGACGAGCTGCTCGGGATGCTCGGCCACCTCGGGATCCAGGTTGTTCTGGAGCATACGGAGGGCCGCCTCCTGCGGCCACCCCTTGGCGGTGAGCGTGGTGCCGCGCGGCGCGCGCACGATCCGGCTGCCGGTCATGACCGAGCCTCCCCATCAGGACTGAATGAATGTATTCATATTTGTCACCTGGAGGCTACCGGTCAACCTGGACAGAGGGGGGCATCCCGGGCAGCACATCCGGGATGCCCCGTTTTCCGGTCGCCGGCCCGATCTTTCCCCTGGCCCTCGTCCCGCACGGACTGGACCGGAGACCGGACACGGCGGGTGCCCGGCAGGCACCCCGAGCGAAGGAGAAGCTCCGCACAGGCCGGGATGCCCGCTTTCCTGGGCGGCCAACCAGTCAGCGGGACGGGTGTCCGAATCATTACGTTACGTTCCGCAGAATTTGCCGCCGGCGACACCGGCCCCGAGCTCGGATCTACGTGGGCAGCAGGAACTGGGTGGCGGCGAGCTCGCGGTAGAGGTCGTCGTCGTCGAGCAGCTCATGGTGGGTGCCGACGGCCCGCACCCGCCCCGCCTCCATCACCACGATCCGGTCGGCGCTGGTCACCGTGGACAGGCGGTGAGCGATCACCAGCACGGTCGTCTCCTTCGCCACCTCGGCGATCACCTCACGGAGCCGTAGCTCGTTGACCGCGTCGAGCTGGGAGGTGGCCTCGTCGAGCAGGAGCAGCCGGGGGCGGCGCAGCAGGGCGCGGGCGATGGCCACCCGCTGGCGCTCACCGCCGGAGAGCATGATCCCGCGGTGACCGACCATGGTCTCCAGGCCCTCGGGGAGCCGGGCGACCAGGTCCTCCAGCCGGGTCAGCGCGAGCACCCGTCCGATGTCGGCCTCGCTCACACCCGGCGCGGCGAAGACCAGGTTCTCCCGGAGCGTGCCGTCCAGCACCGGCGCGTCCTGCTCGACGTAACCGAGGGAGGCGCGCAGCTCGCGCAGCGGCCACTGCCCGATGTCGCGGCCGTCGACCGTGATCGTCCCGGCCTGCTGCTCGTAGAACCGTTCGAGCAGGGCGAACACCGTGGACTTGCCGGCCCCCGACGGGCCGACGAGCGCGGTCATGCCACCCGCCGGGACCGCGAAGGAGACGTCGTGATGGACGACCGGCCGGTCGTCGCCGTAGCGGAAGGCCACCTCCTCGAAGGTCACCCCCGCCGGGGCCGTGCCGATCTCCCCCGCCGCGCCGCCCGCCTCCTCGGCCGGCAGCTCCTCGATCTCGCGGATCCGCTTCACCGCCGCCAGGCCGTTCTGCATCTGGGTGAACCCCTGGACCAGCTGCCCCACCGGAGCGACCAGGTAGAACAGGTAGAGCAGGAAGGCGATCAGCGAGGACACCTCCAGCGCGCCGGAGGCGACCCGCGCTCCGCCCACGCCGAGCACGGCCACGAAGGCGAGCTGCGCGGAGACCCAGGCGGAGATGCCGGCGATCGAGGTCCACCAGGCGACCGCGATGCCCCGGTCCCGCGCCTCGCGGGCCGCCTCTCCCACGGTGGCGATCTCGCGCTCCTCGGCGCCGCTGGCCTTGACCGTGCGGAAGGCCTGCAGCACCCGGTCGAGCACCGCGCCCATCTCGCCCACCGCCACCTGCGCCTGCGTCGAGGCCCGCCGGATGCGCGGCATGACCAGGCCCACGAGGGAGCCGACCAGGACCAGCACCGCCAGCGTGATGACCAGCAGCAGCCCATCCATGATCGCCATCATCACCACGGCGCCCAGGAGCATGAACACCGAGCCGACCATCTCGACGACGCCGTCGGTGAACACCGCCCGCAGCAACGTGGTGTCGGAGGTGACCCGCGACAGCAGGTCGCCGGGCTTGAGCCGGTCGACCTCCGACACCCGCAACCGCAGCATCCGCCCCACCAGGCTCTGCCGGGCGGAGAACACGACGCCCTCACCCATGCGCTCCAGCACGTATCTGCCGAGCGCGCCGACGCCCGCGCCCAGGAGCACGGCGGCCGTCAGGCCGAGCACCGGCCCGACCAGGGAACGCTGCTCGCCGAAGGCGTCGATGACCACCTTCGCCAGCAGCGGCATCGCGAGCCCGGCCAGCGAGCCGACGAGGCTGAGGACGCCGCCCAGGAGCAGGGCCCGTCTGTGCGGGCGGACGTAGGCGAGCAGGAGTCGCCAGGAGGCGGTCTCGGGCAATTTCATCTCCTCTGAGCTGACGTGACCGGCCCCCGGTCGCCGTCCTTCCTATCTACCGCGCACGGACCCACGCCGGGCGTCCCGTCCGGATCCGTAGACGAAAGTCGATGACGTCAACATAGGTTGACGTGATCGTCGATGTCAACCAAAGTTGACCGCCAAGGGGTCTAGGGGTGCTGAGGGTTAGGTGAGATCTCCGGAACACCCGTCCCGACTCAGGGGTGGGAGATCCGTCCCGGCTCGGGGGCGGAACACCTGTCCCGGCTCGGGGGCGGAGCGGGGCGAGAATCCCGCGTGGTCGACCGAGCGCCGAGCGCCACGCCCACCCCGCCGGAGGAGGACCCGGTCAGCCTGGCCGAGGAGGACCCGGCCGAACTGGCCGAACACCGCACCCACCCCGGCGGAAGAGGACCCGGCCGGACCGGCCGAACACCGCACCCACCCCGGCGGAAGAGCACCCGGCCGGACCGGTCCACGGCGAGAACCGGCATGGGCCCGAGCGCCTCACGCGCTCGTGCGGAGCGCGGCCCGCACCCGGACCGCGCGGCGCGAAGTCTCAGCGGGGTCCGACGGGCACGGCCCCGCGCAACGGGCACAGACCGCTCAACAGGCACGGGCCTCGCTCAACGGCCGGTGGCCGCTCAACGGGCACGGGCCCCACTCAATGGGCACGGGCCGCGCTCAACGGCCGGTGGCCGCTCAACGGGCACGGGCCGCGCTCAACGGCCGGTGGGCCGCGGGACGGGACCTAGGCGGGGATCAGCACCAGGCAGGCGTTGCTGCCGCCGAAGCCGAAGGAGTTGGACAGGACCGGGGCCGCGGGGACGGGGCGGGGCTCGCCGTGGACGAGGTCGATGAGGTCGCCCTCGGGGCCGCCGGTGAAGTTGGCGGTCGGGGGGACGAGGCCCTCGCGGGCCGACAGCAGCGCGATCACCGCCTCCAGCGCCCCGGCGCCGCCGACCAGATGGCCGGTCACGCCCTTGGTGGAGGTCACCGGGGGCGTGCGGTCGCCGAAGCAGCCGCGCAGGGCGACGGCCTCGGCGCTGTCGTTGTGCGGGGTGGAGGTGCCGTGCGCGTTGACGTGGCCGATGTCATCGGGGGCGAGTCCCGCGTCGAGCAGGGCGGCGCGCATGCAGTCGGCCGCCACGGAGCCGTCCCTGAGCGGCGCCACGATGTGGGCGGCGTCGCAGTTGGCCGCGTATCCGCCGATCTCACCGTAGACGCGGGCCCCCCGGGCCTCGGCGAGGTCGGCGCGCTCCAGGACGAGGAAGGCGGCGCCCTCTCCCATGACGAAGCCGTCCCGGTCCCCGTCGAAGGGCCGGCAGGCCTCCGCGGGCGAGCCGATCCGCTCCGACAGGGCCCCGACCCGGGCGAAGGCGCACATGGCCAGCGGGGACAGCAGCGCGTCCAGCCCGCCGGCCACCGCGGCGCCGACCACCCCGGAGCGGATCGCGCGCAGCGCCTCCCCGATCGCCGTGGCCCCGCTGGCGCAGGCCGTGTTGAAGGTCAGGCAGGGGCCGCGGTAGCCGTACCGGATGGCGATGCGCGCGGCCGTCGAGCTGGACATCAGCGTCGGCACGGCGTGGACGGGCACCTTCTCCCGGCCGAGCGTGTGGCCCACGATCAGGCTCTCCAGCGCGGCGAACCCGCCGCCGCCGGTGCCCACGTAGACGCCGCAGCCCTCGGCCGGCAGGCCCCCCGCGTCGGTGACGGCGTCGGCCGCCGCGGCGAGACCGATCTGGGAGGTGCGGTCCAGCGTCCTGAGCTCGCGTCCGGTGAAGTAGTCCAGCGGCTCGAAAGGGGCCAGCGGGCACCCGATCGGCACCGGCGTCTCCTCCTCGGCGAGTGCCGGGATCACGGTCGCGAGCGACTTGCCGGCCAGAACCGTGGCGAACGCGTCCCGGACGGTGTTGCCGGCCGGACTCTTCACGCCCAGCCCGGTGACGACGACGCGCGTCACCGGGCCGCCAGCGCGGCGTGCAGGATCCCGGCCATGTCGGCGACGGTCCGCGCGCCCGCGAAGTCGCCGGGTTCGAGCTGGATGCCCAGCTTCTCCTCGATGATGACGGCGATCTCCACCCATTCCAGGCTGTCGATCTGGTGGTCGGCGATGGTGGCGCTGGGCTTGACCTGATCGCTGGGCACGCTGAGCACCTCGGCGATCGCGGACCGGACTACGGATGTGGCTGAATCGAGGGTTGCCATTCGCCCGCCTTTAAAAGTAAAGGGATCGATCCACTCAGGTCCCCGCAATGCCCGGACTATAGCGAAACAGACACAAGTTCCGTCTATGTCCTACCAGCCTAAATTCTGGAAATTTCCACTCATTTACCGATGATTCATTGCTCAGAAAATCCGCCAATCCGGAGGCGGCCCGGCGGCGAATGGAGGAGCGGGGAATCCGGCCGGCTCCTTTCCCTCCCCAGCACCACCAGGCCGGTCACAGCCGTGGCCGGCGACCGAAAGGACCGACTGACACATGGAGCTCCGGATCAATCGGCGCGCTCTGATCGGCGCCGCCGCCGTCGCCGTCGCGCTCGGCCTGGGGCTGGCCGTACGGGGCCCGACCGGGCGGTGTGAGGAGCGCTCCGCGCCGGGCGCCCCCGGCGCGCGGACCGGCTCGCCGTACGTCCGCCGGGCACCGGCCTCCGGGGGCCCGCGGCGGGTCAGCCGCGGCGGCGGACGCCGTACTCCCTGCGCATCTCGGCCACGGTGTCCAGGATCTCGTCCTGGGTCTTGAGGAGCTTCGCCTCGGCCTCCTCGGTCCGCCCCTCGGCCGCCAGCCGGCGGTTGCCCGTCCGGCTGCCCAGCTTCCGCTTGGCCCTGGCCTTCATCTCACGCAGATTGAGCTTCTCGACGAGACTCACGATCCACACTCCTTCGGCAGGCAGGACCGTCGACTGCCCGGCGGGCGGCCGGATATGCCTCTCGGGCCCGACCGGCCGCCGTGGCGTGACAGGCGTCCTCGCGGGGCCGCGGTCAGTCGGGGGCGGGGACGTCGTCGTAGTCGGCGCCGGGTTCGGCGTCGCCCTCGTCGGCCCGGCGGAGCTTGATGTCCTCCACCCAGGCGTAGGACAGGCGCCTGATCTCGGCGATGCGCTCCCCGGTGACCCCGTACGCCTCGAAGTCCTCATCGGCGATCAGATCGACGAACTCCAGCCGCATCACCAGCTCGGAGAGGGAGAACTCCTCGTTGTGCAGGCGGGCCAGGCGCTCCAGGTCGCGGAAGCCGTACAGGTGGGAGACCGACGCGATGTCGATGACGTCGCGGGCGAGGCTCCGTTCGTGCAGGGCCCGCATCTTGAGCCCCACCGCGTCGTCCAGGGAGACGACGGACAGGTCGCCGACGATCACGGGCTGCTGCTGGAACGCCTCCCGCAGCAGGTCGAACTCGCAGCTCTGCTCGGTCACCGGGTCGCTCACGACCAGCCGGCCCATCCGGGGCGTGACCTCGACCACGGTGACCTCCAGCCCGCTCTCCGCCAGGGCCCGGGCGACCCCGTCCGCGACCTCGGACAGCGGCGTCTCGGCGGCGGTGGCGAAGTCGAGGTCGTTGCTGGGACGCTCGGTGAAGCCGTGGGCGTTCATGGCGTAGCCGCCGGCCAGGACCAGCCCGAACCGGGCGCAGACCGGGAGCACGGCCTGGAGCATCCGCTGCTGGAGGGGCGGCAGGAGCATCATTCCCGGCCCAGCGCGGCGATCTTGCCCTCCCAGGCCCGGCGGTAGCTCGGCCCGAGGCCGCGGCGGAGCGTGGGCCAGTCGGCGACCAGGAGCTCGGCGTTCAGGTAGGACTCGGCGTCCCCCCGGCCGCCGCCGGTGATGACCGTGCGGTAGAGGCTCATCCGCAGCAGCGGGTTCATCAGGTCGAACTCGGTGAGCCCCGACCAGCCGAGGTGGACGGGCAGGGCGACCATCCCCGTGGCCGGACCGCGCAGGTCGGCCAGGGAATCGGGGACCCGCTGATCGACACCGTCCCAGCGGGATGGAAGCGCGCTCACGCCTCCCAGTATGCCCGCCCGGCCACCCCCGGGCCCCGCCCACTCACCACCGGGCGCGGCGGCGGCTGGAGGGCAGGTCGTGCCGGCCGGAGACGAACTCCTGAAAGGCGATCTTGGCGCGGATCGCCGGGCGGCGCCAGTGCTCCTCGCGGCGCTCGGCCCTGGCCATCTGGCGGGGGCGGGGACGCCGGGCGCCGGACGCCATGAACCAGTGGGCCCAGGGCGATCCCGGGCGGGCCAGCCGTAGCGCGCCGGGGATCAGCAGGAGCGGGACGAACAGCCCGGCCAGCCCGGTCCAGATCTTGCCCTTGAGCAGAGTGACCACCGCGAGCACGAGGTTGCCGACGATGATCCCGGCGGTGATCCACGTCCCCTGCGGCGTGCCGTCGGAACGCTCCCAGCCGAGCGGGCGCAGGCCGAGCAGGAGCAGGCCGGTGAGGGCGATCGCGATGAACACCGCGTCGACCGACGTGCGCCCCTCCTCCTCCCAGTAGACGTCGTGCAGGTGCAGGATCAGCGCGAACTCGTCCAGGATCAGGGCGGCGCCGACGCCGAAGACGGCCGCCGTCACGGCGTACCAGCCCTGCGAGATGCCCGAGACGACCAGCCCCGACACCCCGCCGAGCAGGGTCAGCACCACGCCGAACACCACGTGGTGGATGTGCATCTCACCGACGTTGACGTTGCGGAACCAGCCGACCTCGGCACGGATGAGCCGGACGTTGATCCGGGTGAACACGAAAGTGACGATCAGCGCGACGAAGAAACAGAACAGCGGCAGCCGTCCTGCGTCCACGATTCGCTCTCTTAACAGATCTCCCACGGTTTCACCAGATTATGCGAGGAATCCCCGCAGCAGCGCGGCTGTCCCCTCAAGGTGCTCGGCCACGGCGCGGCGCGCGGCGTCGGGGTCTCCGGCCAGGATGGCGGCCACGATCGCCTCGTGCTGGGTGGCGGCGTGCTCGATGTTGCGCTGGAGCACGGGGATGGCGTTGAGCAGGTCGGTGACCCGCAGCCTGGCGTCGGCGCAGGCCGCGGCGAGCAGCGGGGAGCCGGTCAGCTCGGCGATGGCCAGGTGGAAGGCGGTGTCGAGGCGGCGGTAGTCGTCGGGCCCGGCCGAGTTGACCCCGGCCAGGCGCCGGCGCAGCGTGTCGCGCTGCGCCTGGCTCAGCTCGGCGGTGGCCAGCACCTGGGCGGCGCCGCACTCCACGGCCATCCGGAAGGTGAGCGCGTCGGCCAGGTCGTCGGTGCCCATGTCGGCCACGACCTTGCGCAGGTCGCCCTGGCTCGGGCGCGGCGGGGCGTAGGTGACGAACGCGCCGCCGTACCTGCCGCGCCGCACGGTGAGGTAGCCCGCCTCCTGCAGCGCGCGGATGGCCTCGCGCAGGGTGACCCTGCTGATCCCCAGCTGCACCGCCAGCTCCCGCTCCGGTGGCAGCTTCTCGGTCACCACTCCGAGTTTGATCGCCTGGAGCAGGCGTTCCACGGTCTCCTCGAACGCGTTCCCCGCACGCACCGGCCGGAGCACGGTCGTCAATCGCGGCGACTCGTCCAATCTCACCTCCACCCTTGACAACAGATCCTCACATGGAACTCAATGGTATGAGAGTAGCCCAATAAGACTCCGACGAGGGGAGCCGCTTGGACGTCAGCGAGCTTCGCGACGAGGTGGCCGCGGGACGGGTCGACACCGTGCTGCTGGCGATCGTCGACATGCAGGGCCGCCTGCAGGGGAAACGGCTGTCGGCGCGCTACTTCCTGGAGGAGGTGCTGCACCACGCCTCCGAGGGCTGCAACTACCTGCTCGCGGTGGACGTGGACATGAACACGGTGGACGGCTACGCCATGTCGTCGTGGGAGCGGGGATACGGCGACTTCGTGATGAGACCCGACCTGTCCACCCTGCGCCGGGTGCCGTGGCAGGAGGGCACCGCCCTGCTGATGGCCGACCTGGTGTGGGAGGACGGCTCGGACGTGGCCGCCTCGCCGAGGCAGATCCTGCGCCGCCAGCTCGACCGGCTGGGCGAGCGGGGCTGGGGCGCGTCCGTCGGGACCGAGCTGGAGTTCGTGGTCTACAACGACACCTACGAGCAGGCCTGGCGGCGCGCGTACCGGGACCTGACCCCGGCCAACCTCTACAACGTCGACTACTCCCTCCTGGGCACCGCCCGGGTCGAGCCGCTGCTGCGCAGGATCAGGCTCGGCATGGAGGGCGCCGGGATGTACGTCGAGTCGGCCAAGGGCGAGTGCAACCTCGGCCAGCACGAGATCGCCTTCCGCTACGCCGACGCCCTCACCAGCTGCGACAACCACGCCGTCTACAAGAACGGCGCCAAGGAGATCGCCTCCCAGGAGGGCATGTCGCTCACGTTCATGGCCAAGCCGAACCAGCGCGAGGGCAACTCCTGCCACATCCACATCTCCCTGCGGGACTCCGCCGGGGAACCGGTCATGGCCGGGGACGGGCCGTACGGGCTGTCGGAGACCGGGCGGCGCTTCATCGCCGGGCAGCTGGCCTGCCTGCGCGAGCTGACCCTGCTCTACGCCCCGAACGTCAACTCCTACAAGCGCTACGTGGCGGGCAGCTTCGCCCCCACCGCGGTCAAGTGGGGGGTGGACAACCGCACCTGCGCGCTGCGGCTGGTCGGCCACGGGCCGTCGCTGCGGATCGAGAACCGGGTGCCCGGCGGCGACGTCAACCCCTACCTGGCGGTCTCGGCCCTGATCGCCGCCGGGCTCCACGGCATCGACAACGAGCTGCCGCTCCAGGAGCCGTTCACCGGCAACGCCTACGCGTCGGGGGCGGAGACCGTGCCGCACACGCTCCGCGGCGCGCTGGAGCTGTGGGAGGGCTCCGGCAAGGCCCGCGACGCCTTCGGCGAGGACGTCGTGGCGCACTACGCCAACAACGCCCGGGTCGAGCTGGCCGCCTTCGACGCGGCGGTCACCGACTGGGAGCTGTTCCGGGGATTCGAGCGGATGTGAACATGAAGATCATCAATCCGGCGACCGAAGAGGTGGTCGCCGAGGTCGAGCCGGTGGACGCCGCCGAGGTGGACCGGGCGGTGGAGCGCGCCAGGCGCGCCTTCGCCACCTGGCGCGCCGTCGGCCCGGGAGATCGGGCCCGGCTGCTGCGCGCCTTCGCCTCCCTGGTGGAGGAGCACGCCGAGGAGCTGGCCCAACTGGAGATCGCCAACTCCGGGCACACGGTCGGCAACGCCCGCTGGGAGGCGGGCAACGTCCGTGACGTGCTGAACTTCTACGCCGGAGCGCCGGAGCGCAACCACGGCAGGCAGATCCCGGTGGCCGGCGGGCTGGACGTCACCTTCCAGGAGCCGCTGGGCGTCGTCGGCGTGATCGTGCCGTGGAACTTCCCGATGGTCATCATGACCTGGGGGGTGGCCCCGGCGCTGGCCGCGGGCAACACCGTGATCGTCAAGCCCGCCGAGTGGACGCCGCTGACCGCCCTGCGCCTGGCCGAGCTGGCCCTGGCGGCGGGCCTGCCCGAGGGGGTGCTCCAGGTCCTGCCCGGGACCGGGGAGGTGGCCGGGGCCCGCCTGGTCGACCATCCGGACGTGGCGAAGATCGTGTTCACCGGCTCGACCGAGGTGGGCAAGGAGATCGCGGCCAAGTGCGCCGGGCAGGTCAAGCGGATCACCCTGGAACTGGGCGGCAAGAGCGCCAACGTGGTCTTCGCCGACGCCGACCTGGACAAGGCCGCGGCGACCGCGCCGTACGCGGTGTTCGACAACTCGGGCCAGGACTGCTGCGCGCGCTCCCGAATCCTGGTGGAGCGCACCGTCCACGACGACTTCCTGGCACGGCTGGAGGCGGCGGTGCTGAAGGTCCGGGTCGGCGACCCCCGTGACGAGGCCACCGAGATGGGGCCGCTGATCAGCGCCGAGCACCGCGACCGGGTGGCCTCCTACCTCACCGGGCCGGTCCGCCTGCAGGGCCGGTGCCCGCAGGGACCCGGGTTCTGGTTCCCCGCGACGCTGCTGACCCCCGACAGCCTCGACGACCCGGCCTTCACCGAGGAGATCTTCGGGCCGGTGGTGGCGGTGGTGCCGTTCGACGACGAGGAGCACGCCGTACGGATCGCCAACGACACCAGATACGGCCTCAGCGGGTCGATCTGGACCAGGGACGTCGGCCGCGCCCTCCGGGTGGCCCGGGCCGTCGAGGCGGGCAACCTCAGCGTGAACTCCCATTCGAGCGTCCGCTACTGGACCCCGTTCGGCGGCTTCAAGCAGTCCGGCCTCGGCCGGGAGCTGGGCCCCGACGCCCTGACCGCGTTCACCGAGACCAAGAACGTCTTCATTTCGGAGGATTGACAGCCATGCAGCGTTTGCAGGACCGGGTCGCCGTCATCACCGGCGCGGGCAGCGGGATCGGCCTGGCCACCGCCCGCCGGTTCGCCCAGGAGGGCGCCCGCGTCGTGTGCGTGGACCTGGACGAGGCGAGCGGGTCGGCGGCCGCGGCCGAGGTGGACGGCCTGTTCGTCAAGGCCGACGTCACCAGCGAGGAGGACGTCGTCCGGATGTTCCGGACCGCCTTCGACACCTACGGCAGCGTGGACATCGCCTTCAACAACGCGGGCATCTCGCCGCCGGAGGACGACTCGATCCTGGAGACCGGGATCGACGCCTGGCGCCGGGTCCAGGAGGTCAACCTCACCTCGGTCTACCTGTGCTGCAAGCACGTCATCCCCTACATGCGGCGCCAGGGCAAGGGGTCGATCATCAACACCGCGTCCTTCGTGGCCGTGATGGGCTCGGCCACCAGTCAGATCTCCTACACCGCCTCCAAGGGCGGGGTGCTGGCCATGTCCCGCGAGCTCGGGGTGCAGTTCGCCCGCGAGGGCATCCGGGTCAACGCGCTCTGCCCGGGGCCGGTCAACACGCCGCTGCTGCAGGAGCTGTTCGCCAAGGACCCCGAGCGGGCGCAGCGCCGCCTGGTGCACATCCCCACCGGCCGCTTCGCCGAGGCCTCCGAGATCGCCGCGGCGGTGGCGTTCCTGGCCTCGGACGACGCGAGCTTCATCACCGGCTCGGAGTTCCTGGTGGACGGCGGCATCTCGGGCGCCTACGTCACCCCGCTGTGACCGCCGCGGCGCCCGGCGGCGGCCAGGACCGCCCGCGGAAGGGCCCCGGCCGTGTCTGCCCGCCCCAGCCCCTCCACGCCCGATAACGTGCCGGGACGTGGGCAGACGCCCCACGTCCCGGCGTCCGGCAAGAAAGAGATCATGTCCCGTCCCGTCATCGGCATCACCTGCTACATCGAGCCCGCCACGTTCACCGTCTGGGAGATGCCCACCGCGCTCCTGCCGTACGGCTACGTCGACCACGTGGCCCGCGCCGGCGGGCAGCCGGTGATCCTGCCGCCGGTGGGCGACCCCGCCGCGCTGGCCGGGCGCCTGGACGGGCTGATCCTGGCCGGCGGCGGGGACGTCGACCCGGCACGGTACGGCCAGGCCCCGCACGAGCGGACCGGCCACGTCCGCGGCTTCCGCGACGACGCCGAGTTCGGGCTGGCCCACGCGGCCCTGGAGCGCGGCATCCCGCTGCTGGGAGTCTGCCGGGGCCTGCAGGTCCTCAACGTCGCCCTCGGCGGCAGCCTGCGCCAGCACCTGCCCGACGAGGTCGGCCACAGCGGGCACGCCCCGGCCCCCGGCCGCTTCGGCCGGATGCCGGTACGGCTGACCCCCGGGAGCCAGATCGCCAAGATCCTCGACACCGAGACCGCGGACGTGGCCCACTACCACCACCAGGCCGCCGACCGGCTGGGCGCGGGCCTGACCGTGACCGCCCACGCTGAGGACGGCACGGTCGAGGCCGTGGAGCTGGAGGGCCACCCGTTCGCCCTCGCCGTCCAGTGGCACCCCGAAGCCGACGACGAGTGCCCGCTGTTCGAGGAACTGGTACGGCGCAGCCGCCCCTGACCGGCGCGGCCGCCCCGGCGGCGAGAACACGCGCCCGGGGGATTTCGCTCGGCCGGTGCGGGCGGTTAGGCTGGTCACGACACCGATGAATCCCGCGCGGGAGAGCGTCCTGACATCCAGGCCAGGACCCCTGAAGGAGCAAGCCCTCCCCGCGAACCTCTCAAGGCAAAGGACCGTGCGGGTAGGTGGCCTCTGGAAAGCAGGTCTCACGGCCTCGCCGAAGGTGAAAGTCCGGTAAAAACCGGGCGAAGCTCTCAGGCATCGATGACAGAGGGGGAGGATGCTCTCATCTGACCCCTGCCTGAGGTGCGAACATGTCCCGACCTACGCCGCTGCGCGGTGTCCACGAGGCCCTCGGCGCGACGCTGACCGATTTCGCGGGCTGGCTGATGCCGCTGCGCTACGGCAGCGAGTCCACCGAGCACAACGCGGTCCGCCAGGCGGCGGGCCTGTTCGACCTGTCCCACATGGGCGAGATCTTCGTGACCGGCCCGCAGGCCGGCGAGGCCCTCGACTACGCGCTGGTGGGCTACCTGTCCGCCCTTGAGCCGGGCCGCGCCCGCTACACGATGATCGTCTCCCCCTCCGGCGGCGTGCTGGACGACCTGATCGTCTACCGCCTGGCCAACGAGGAGTTCATGGTCGTCGCCAACGCCTCCAACTACCCGCGGGTCGCCGCCGAGCTCACCGAGCGCGCCAAGTCCTTCGACGCCGCCGTGGACGACCGCTCCGAGCAGTACGCGCTGGTCGCCGTCCAGGGCCCGCGCTCGCGCGCCATCATGGGCGAGGTCACCGACGCCGACCTCGACGGGCTGAAGTACTACGCCGGCCTGCCCGCCACCGTGGCCGGCCGCGAGGCCCTCATCGCCCGCACCGGATACACCGGCGAGGACGGCTTCGAGCTGTTCGTCGCCGCCGCCGACGCCGAGCCGCTCTGGGCCGCGCTCACCGAGGCGGGCGCGGCGCACGGGCTGCTGCCGGCCGGACTGTCGGCGCGCGACACCCTCCGCCTGGAGGCGGGCATGCCGCTCTACGGCAACGAGCTGTCGGCCGATCTCACTCCGTTCGACGCGGGGCTCGGCCGTGTGGTGAGGTTTGACAAGCCGGGCGATTTCGTCGGCCGGGCCGCCCTGGAGCCTCTCAAGGACGTCCCGCCGACCCGTCGCCGGGTCGGACTGGTCGCGACGGGCCGCCGGGTGCCCCGGCACGGGTATCCGGTGGTCTCCGAGGACGGCGCCGTCGTCGGCGAGGTCACCAGCGGGGCCCCCTCCCAGTCACTGGGCCGGCCCATCGCCATGGCCTACGTGGACAACGACCTGTCCACCGGCCTGGCGGTGGACATCCGGGGTAGTCGCGAACCGGTCGACGTCGTCGACCTGCCTTTCTACAGGAGGAAATAATGAGCAGCATTCCCGATGACCTGCACTACACCAAGGAGCACGAGTGGATCGCGGGCATCGATGACGGCCTGACCCTCACCGTGGGCATCACCGCCTACGCCGCCGAGGCACTGGGCGACGTTGTCTACGTGCAGGTCCCCGAGGTCGGGGCGACGGTCGCCGCCGGCGAGGCCGTCGGCGAGGTCGAGTCGACCAAGTCGGTGAGCGACATCTTCGCGCCGGTGGGCGGTGAGATCGTCGAGGTCAACCAGGCCGTCGTGGACGACCCGTCCCTGGTCAACAGTGACTCCTACGGTGATGGCTGGCTGTTCCGCGTCCGTCTTGAGGGCGACGCCGACGACCTGCTGTCCGCCGAGGAGTACGCCGCGCTCACCTCGGGTGAGTCCTGAAATTTCTCCTCTTGCGCCGTGATCACGCGCACCACCGGGTGCGCGTGGTCACGGCGATGTGAAGGCAAGGACCAGATCAATGGCGATCAGCGTCTTCGATCTCTTCAAGATCGGAATCGGCCCGTCCAGCTCGCACACCGGCGGGCCGATGGCCGCCGCGCACAAATTCGCCCGCGGCCTGGAGCAGGACGGGCTCCTGGAGAAGACCGCCCGGGTCGAGGTGATCCTGTACGGCTCACTCGGACTGACCGGCAAGGGCCACGGCAGCGACAAGGCCGTCCTGCTGGGCCTGTCGGGTGAGAAGCCCGAGCTCGTGGACGTCGACACCGTCGACGACCGGCTGGCCGCCATGCGCGCCTCCGGGACGATCTCCCTGTACGGCTCCCGCGAGATCCCCTTCGTGGTCGGCGAGCACCTCGTGTTCGAACGCAAGATCTCGCTGCCGCACCACCCCAACGGCATGCGCTTCACCGCCTTCTCCGAGACGGGCGAGCAGCTCCGCGAGAAGGTCTACTACTCGGTGGGCGGCGGCTTCGTGGTGGACGAGAACGCCACCGGCGCCGACCGGATCAAACCCGACGACACCGTCCTGCCGCACCCCTTCACGACGGCCGCCGAACTGCTCGCCCACTGCGCGGAGACCGGCCTGTCGATCTCCGGGCTGATGCTGGAGAACGAGAAGGCCTTCGGCCGCTCGGAGCAGGAGATCCGCGACCAGCTGCTGCACCTGTGGCGGGTCATGGCCGAGTGCGTCCGGCGCGGCACCGCCAAGGAGGGCGTGCTGCCCGGCGGGCTGAAGGTCAGACGCCGGGCCCACCAGCTCCACCGGCGGCTGCAGAGCGAGTCCCCGGAGAAGGACCCGCTGCAGACCATGGACTGGGTCTCGCTGTACGCCCTGGCGGTGAACGAGGAGAACGCGGCGGGCGGCCGGATCGTCACCGCCCCGACCAACGGCGCCGCCGGCATCATCCCGGCCGTGCTGACCTACTACGACCGCTTCACCCCCAAGTCCGACGACGACGGCGTGGTCCGCTTCCTGCTCACCGCGGGGGCGATCGGCGTGCTGTTCAAGGAGAACGCCTCCATCTCCGGCGCCGAGGTCGGCTGCCAGGGCGAGGTCGGCTCGGCCTGCTCCATGGCCGCCGCCGGGCTCACCGAGGTGCTGGGCGGCACCCCGGAGCAGGTGGAGAACGCCGCCGAGATCGGCATCGAGCACAACCTGGGCCTGACCTGCGACCCGATCGGCGGCCTGGTGCAGATCCCGTGCATCGAGCGCAACGCGGTGGCCTCGATCAAGGCCATCACCGCCGCCCGGATCGCGCTGCGCGGCGACGGCCGCCACTTCGTCTCCCTGGACAAGGCCATCAAGACCATGCGCGACACCGGCCGCGACATGCTCGACAAATACAAGGAGACCAGCCGCGGCGGCCTGGCCGTCAACGTCATCGAATGCTGAACCGGCCGTCCAGGAAACCCTGCACCTCCGCCAGCCACCGGTCCGGCTGGTCGATGTGGGCCATGTGCCCGGCCTCCTCCAGCACGCGCGCGGTGGCCGAGGGGATCAGCCTCTCCGCCCGCGCGGCGAGCGCGGCCGGGAAGACCATGTCCTGGCGGCCGTGCAGGAGCAGCATCGGCACGCCCAGCGCCGCCAGGCGCCGCGGGCCGTCCGGAAGGCGCGGCGAGGGCAGCCCGCCGTACGAGAAGCCCAGGACGTCGACGGCCGAGCCGCCGATCAGGGCGAGCAGGTCGGCCACGATCGCGTCCGGCGTGTACTCCAGATCGCCCTTCGGCGAGCGCCCGCATCCCCGCAGGTCGGGAAAGACCAGGCGGTGCCGGCCGGCCAGCCGGATCAGCGGCTCCACCAGGTAGCTGTGGTCCCAGTCCGGCCCGCCGTGGACGACCAGCAGGGTCCGCTCCGCGGACCCCTCGACTTCTCGGGTGAACAGGTCGATCGGCACGGGCTTCATCATCTCGTACGGGATCGCCCCGTCTCGCACCTATGCTGGGTGGCTCGTCACGGTGGCTCCTGTCATGGAGCCCGCCTGCCTCGGAGACTCGGGAGGTCCTGGTGCCAGCGGGAGAACGTCCGGCGAGCCGTTTCCTCCGCCTCTCCGGCGCCCACGGGCTCTTCCTGGCCGCCCTGCTGGCCGGCGCCGGGCTCAGGGTCCTGGCCGTGCTCGGCTACCGGCCGGCCCTGTGGTTCTGGGCCGACTCCTTCGTCTACCTCAACGCCGGACTCGACCCCCGCCCCATGGAGTCGCGCCCCTCGGGCTACTCCCTGCTGCTGTGGACGCTGCAGCCACTGTCGAGCGTCCAGGCCGTGGTCGTGCTCCAGCACCTGCTCGGCCTGACCATGGCCGTCTGCGTCTATCTCCTGCTGCGCCGGCTGGGCGGCCTGCCGGGATGGGGGGCGACGCTCGCCGCGCTGCCGGTGCTGCTGGACGTCCACCAGGTCCAGCTCGAACACCTCGTCATGGCCGACCTGCTGATGGAGTTCCTGGCGGTCCTGGCGGTCACGCTGCTGCTGTGGCGGCGCCGGCCGCCGGTGTGGGCCGCCCTCCTCGCCGGGGCCCTGCTGGCCGCGGCGACCGTCACCCGGACGATGGGGCTGCCGCTGACCGCCGTGGTGCTGGTCTGCCTGGTGATCGGCCGCGCCGGCTGGAAGGCGGTCACCGCCACCGCGCTGGCCGCCGCGATCGGCCTGGGCGCCTACGCCACCTGGTTCAGGTCCGAGCACGGCGACTACGGGCTCACCCGGGGCAACGCCTTCCTGTGGGCGCGCACGGCGACCTTCGCCGACTGCGCGAAGATCAAGCCCGCCGGGCCGGAGGCCGCGCTCTGCCTCCCCGGCCCGGTGAGCGAGCGCAAACCCCCACCCGTATACATCTGGGACGGCGCATCACCGCTCAACAAGGTCAAGGGCAGCTGGGCCGAGCGCGACAGGCTCGCCGGCGACTTCGCCGTCCAGGCCATCAAGGCGCAGCCCCTGGACTTCCTCCGGGCGGGCCTGACCGACGTGGCCCACATCTTCGACTGGACCCGCCGGGTCTATCCGACCCCCGGCCCGCAGAGCGCCTACGTCTTCCCCGACACGGCCCGGCCCTTCCCCAAGGGGACCGCCTCCCAGGGGAGGACCGCCGAGGAGGTGACCACGGCCTACCAGGGCGTCTCCGGCGCGCCCTCCCTGGTCGAGCCCTATGCCGGCTGGCTGCGCGCCTACCAGGAGCACGGCTTCCTGCGCGGCCCGTTCCTCGCCGCGATCCTGCTGGCCGGCCTCGCCGGCGTCCTGCTCCGCCTGCGGGACCTCGGCGGCGCCGTGCTGATGCCGTGGGCCGCCGGCACCGTGCTGCTGGTCCTGCCGCCCTTCATCGCCGCCTTCGACCACCGCTACGTGGTGCCCGCCCTGCCGCTGGTGTGCCTGGCCGCCGGACTGGCCTTCGGCACCCGGCGACGGCCGTCAGCGGCGCCTGACGTGCAGACGGACGGAGGCCCCGAGCCCGTCGTCGCCGACCGTCCTGCGGACCTTGCCGACGGCGTCCTTGTTCAGCCGCGCCACGAGTTTGGCGACGTCCGCCTCTGGCCCGCAGCTGATCCCGATCCGCAGCCGGTCGCCCGCCACCGCCCTGACATGGATGCGCCTGAGCCCTTCGACTTCTTTAAGCGCAACCCCCAGCATCGCGATCCCGCTGCCCGTCCGGCTCCCCCAGCGCCCCCAGCCCACGGCGCCCAGCAGCCACCGGATCGCCAGCAGCGTCAGCACCATCAGTAGCAGCGCGGCCAGCCAGCCCACCCACGGGTGCTCGGCAAGGTGGGCGGGCAGCTCCCTGTTCAGGATCCGGTCCCCGCGCGGCTGCGGGAGCTTGCCCCACCCCCGCAGGAACCCGTAGAGCCCGCCCCCGGCCAGCACCGCCCCGGTGACGGCCAGGCCGATCCGGTTGCCCTGGTAGACCTTCATCAGATCCCCCGCCTGCGCAGCCGTACCATGACCTCGCCCCCGCACATCGCGCCCAGTCCCGTCATCCGGTCGCCCACCGCCGTGCCGACCTGGCGCAGCAGCGGCCCGGTCCGCTCCGCGTCGCTGACCACCGTGATCTCGATGTTCCGCCAGCCGAGCCGCACCCGCGCCTTGTCCACGTCGTCGACCGACTGGGCCGCCGCCCGCAGCGTGCGGCGGAGCCCGGACCTGGTCAGGCCCATCACCATCCGGGGGTCGGCGGACTCCAGCGGCACCAGCCGGGTCCTGCCCGGCAGCGCCGCGAGCGCGAGCAGCAGGGTCCCGGTCATCACCGTGGCCAGCGACACCAGGAGCGGGATCGTGTCGGACCACTGTGCCTCGCCGACCCAGGCGGCGAACTGCCGGTACGGCATCCGCCCGAACGGCGAGCCCGTCACCAGCCCCACCGTCACCCCGGTCGCGGTGGACAGTGTGAGGGAGGCCGCCAGGGCGACCACCACACCGGCCGGGGTCCTGCCCGGTCTCAGCGACCGCAGCGACCGGCGGCGGACCGCGTTCAGGTTCTCCCCGCCCGCTGTGCTCCCCGCGCTCGACAGGATGTCCTGGAGAGTGCTCATCACCCGGTCAGGTTTACGCGGCCCTGGCGTCCCGCGCGGGTCCCGACCTGCCACTTTCACGATCTTGGAGCCGCCCTGGCCGGAGAATTTACCGCCGCGCCACCAATATGAACAATACTCACATTCGGTTGGATCAGGTTATCCTGCCGTCATGGACGACCGCCAGCGCTACGACCGGGCCACCGCGCACCTGGACCCCCCGTTCGCCCTGCTCGACCTGGCAGCCCTGCGCTCGAACGCGGCCGGCATGTCACGGCGGGCCGGCGGCAAGCCCATCAGGGTCGCCAGCAAATCGATCAGATCCCGGCCCGTCCTGGAACGGATCCTCGCCATGGACGGCTTCGCCGGGATCATGGCCTTCACCCTGCCGGAGGCCCTCTGGCTGGTCTCCACCGGCCTGCGGGACGTGCTCGTCGCCTACCCCACCGCCGACCGCGCCGCACTGGCCATGCTGGCCGCCGACACCCGCGCGGCACAGGAGATCACCGTGATGGTGGACCGGGCCGAGCACCTGGACTTCATCGAGTCCGCCGTCGCCGACGTCCGCGACCGCCACGAGATCCGGATATGCCTTGACATCGATGCCGGATTCATCGCCTTCGGCGGCAGATTCCGCGCCGGCGCCCGGCGCTCCCCCATCCGCGACGCCGACCAGGCCGCCGACCTGGCCGCCGACATCGCCAAACGGCCCGGCTTCCGACTGGTCGGCCTGATGGCCTACGAAGCCCAGATCGCCGGTGTCGGCGACAACCCTCCCGGCAACCCCGCCCTCACCAGGGCGATCCGCCTGATGCAGGCCCGGTCGCGGCGCGAGCTGATCATGCGCAGGGGCCGCATCGTCCAGGCCGTCACCCAGATCGCCGACCTGGAGTTCGTCAACGGCGGCGGCACCGGCAGCATCGACAAGACCGCCCGCGAGAAGGCCGTCACCGAAGTGGCCGCCGGATCGGGCTTCTTCCACCCCCGCCTGTTCGACTTCTACCGCGGCTTCACCGGCCGCCCCGCCGCCCTGTTCGCCCTGCCCGTCGTCCGCCGCCCGGCACCCGGCGTCGTCACCGTCCTCGGCGGCGGCTACCACGCCTCCGGCGCCCCCGGCCCCGACCGCCTCCCCCAGCCCTACCTGCCCTGCGGGCTCCGCTACGACCCCGACGAGGGCGCCGGCGAGGTCCAGACCCCGCTCCTCGGCCAGGCGGCCGAAGACCTGCGCGTCGGCGACCGCGTCTGGTTCCGGCACGCCAAGGCGGGCGAGCTCTGCGAACGCTTCGCCACCCTGCACCTGATCGACGGCGACGAGATCGTGGACGAGGCCCCCACCTACCGGGGCGAGGGCCGGACCTTCCTCTGACCTCTGACCTCTGAGCCGGGTCACCTTCCGGGCCTGGCCTCCGAGCCTGACCGTCCTCCGAGCCTGGCCTCCGAGCCTGACCGTCCTCCGAGCCGGGCCTTCCCTCGAACCGGGCCTTCCCTCGAACCGGGCCTTCCTCCGAGCCGGGCTTTCCTCCGGACGGAGACCGACACCGGCGGCGGACCCGCCGGATCAGCCGCGCCGGCGCCGCCAGAGCATGATCATCGCGCTGACCGCCAGCACCGCGCCCACCCCGATCAGGAGCGGCGCCAGATCCGGCTGATCGTCCGCCCACAGGTCATCGGGCTCATCACCCAGCCTGACCGGCCGCGGCGCGCCCCCCACCGCCTCGCCGACCCGGTCCCCCACCGAGACCAGGAACTGCCTCGCGCTCGTCTCCGCCTTGGCGACGGTGCGCCTCGCGACCTTCTTCGGGCTCACCCGATCGGCGATGGCGTCAACCGTCTGGGCCAACTCCGCACGGGTCCGCTCGATCCGCCGCTCCAACTCCGCGGGATCGGTGTCCGCCATGGCTCTCCTCTCATCGCCCTTGACATTGATCAGTCTGTCAGGTCCGACCCTCCCACGACACTTCAGGTCGGCCGGTAAGTTGACCCGGGAACGATTCCTCAGAGGAGCCACATGAAACTCGAGCCGGGCGACGCCGCCCCAGACATCACTCTCCCCGCCGCCGACGGCACCACCGTCTCCCTCGACGCCTACCGCGGCAAGCGGGTCATCCTCTACTTCTACCCCGCCGCGATGACCCCCGGCTGCACCAAGCAGGCCTGCGACTTCCGCGACAGCCTCGCCTCCCTGACCGCGGCGGGCCTGGTGGTCCTCGGTGTGTCGAAGGACAGCCCGGCCAAGCTCGCCAAGTTCGTCGAGCGCGACGCCCTGACCTTCCCCCTCCTGTCGGACCCCGACCTGGAGGTCCACAAGGCCTACGGCGTCTACGGCGAGAAGACGATGTACGGCAGGACCACCCTCGGCGTCATCCGCTCCACCTTCGTCATCGACGCCGACGGGAAAATCGAAAAGGCCCTCTACAACGTGAAGGCGACCGGCCACGTGGCCCGCCTCCGCCGCGAACTCGGGCTCGAATAAATACCGTTTTTCGCCATTTATCACAGCATGCGCATGCCCCAAGAAATGTCAGCCCCATTACCTATCCTTGGGGCATGCCAACCAAATACAAGTACACCCCCGAAATGCTGGCCGAGGCGGCAGCCAACTCCCTCAGCATCGCCGACGTCCTCCGCCACCTCGGCATCACCATCGCGGGCGGCAATCACGCCCACATCAGCCGCCAACTGAAGCGCCTCGGGATCGACACCTCGCACTTTCTCGGCCAAGCACATCATCGAGGACGGCGCTCGGCCAGGCGGCTTCCACCGAGCGAGGTTCTCCGCGTACGCCCGCCGGGTTCCCTCAGGACCAAGCCCCCTATGCTCCGCCGGGCGCTTCAGGAAGCGGGCGTGCCCTACCGGTGCGATGGCTGTAAGATCGAGGGCGTCTGGGAAGGTGGACCGCTCACGCTGCACGTCGACCATCTCAACGGCGACTGGCTTGACAACAGAATAAATAACTTGCGATTTCTCTGTCCGAACTGCCACTCTCAGACGGAGAACTTCGCAGGGAAAAACAGAGGGGCCGTAGCCCAACGGCAGGAGGCAGCGTCTTTAGGTGGCGCGCAGTCCGGGTTCGAATCCCGGCGGCCCCACAAACGTCCTAAGAATTATGCCGTCGATCTCAGGTCCGTGACGGCCAGTGTCACCCTGTCCCCCCAGGACGCTTTTTTCGTCGAGTATTACTTGAATCAGAAACGCGCCCGGACGAGATCCGCGGTGATGCGTAAAGCGATTCAACTGCTGCGCGAATCCACTCCCGAAGAGGACTACGCCGTCGCGTTCGGCGAGATGGACGAGGGTGCTGGGGCAGAGCCGTGGGACGCCGCGGAGGGCTGTGGCGGCGGGGAGCCGACGGGGTGAGGTCCGGCCGGTCGGCCGCAGCCCTGCGGCCGACCGGTCCCTGACCGCTCTCAGGTGGTGCGGCGCAGCAGGAGGGTGACGAAGCCGAGGGTGTCGCGATAGCCGTTGAGCCACATGTCGCGGTGGTCGTGGGCGGCGGCGAGGGCGGCGTCGCCGTCGGGGCCGGGGTGGTCGAGGGCCCAGTTGGTGAGGGTGCCGGTCCAGGACCACTCGTATTCGTGCCATTCGGCGGGTTCGCTGGTGTGCGCGTAGACGGTGGCGTATCCGGCGTTCTCGGCCTGGGCCACGGTCGCGGGGAGGTCTCCGTAGTCGTCGGGCCGGGCGTCGAGTACGGCCAGCGTCTGCGGGCTCGGGGGCCGCTCCCAGAAGCCCTCTCCCACCAGTGCGAGCCCTCCGGGGCGCAGGTGGCGGCTGATGTCCTCCAGGGTCTGGGTCAGGCCGCCGAAGGCATGGGTGGAGCCGACGCAGAGCACGAGGTCGTAGGGGCCGGTGCCGGTGAAGTCGGCGGCCGGGATGTCGTGGAGGCTGAGCCGGTCGGACAGCCCTCGGCGGTCGGCCTCCTTCTTGGCGGCGGCCAGCGCGTGCGAGGAGATGTCGACCCCGTCGGCGGTGGCGCCGGGGTGCAGTTCCAGGGCCCGTAGCGTCCAGGCGGCCTCTCCGCATCCGAGGTCGAGGATGCGTGCTCCGGCGGGGAGTTTCGCCCGGGTGAGAAGGCGTTCCAGATGCGCGTCGCTCACCGGGGAGGCGATCGGATGGTCCTGGTGGGCGATATGACTGATCAGTTGGCGTTCCACCGGGGTGAATATGCCCGACGTCGGGGGCGGTGCACCACTGAATAAATCCGGCGGGTGGTCAGGTGAGGGGTGTGAGGCCCGGCCGGTCGCGGGTGGCGGCGCCGGGGATCGGGTCGCGCGGTGCATCCTTTTCACCGCGCGACCCGGCGTGATTGTGATCCGCCATCACAAACATTCTCCCTTTACTCACCCCGGAGGGTGCTCCCGGAAACCATGATGCCCAATTGGGGGTAAAGAAGGCGTAAGCCATGGGTGATGTGCGACCTGGGTCGTAGACGGGGCTCCCCCCTGAGGGGGAAGGGCATTGATCTGCGGATACGTATTGTGGTGATGTGTTCGGCAGATTACGCGCCTGGAGCCGGCGCCATCCCAGTGCTGTGGACGCCCTGTGGCTGGCGCCGTTCATGCTGGCCTGTCTGGGCACCGTCGTCGGGCTGGCGCTGGATCCGGAGCTTTACCTCGGGCAGAGCGGGATGGGCTTCTGGGGCTATCTGGGGTTGGGTGTGGTGCTGGTCGTCCCGCTGTTCTGGCGGCGGAGGTGGCCCCTGACGGTGTTCGCGATCGTCTCGACGGTGAGTTTCGGGCAGTGGCTGTCGGGGGTGGAGGCGACGCCGTTCAACATGGCGGTGCTCATCGCGATGTACGCGGTGGCGTCGCTGTGCTCGCTGCGGTGGGCGATCGCGGCGGGTCTGGTGGCCGAGCTGGGGCTCGCCCTGTCTTTCGGTCAGATCACGACAAATCCTGATCCGCGCACTTTCGCCAGCGCCTCGGTGTTCGTGGTCGCGATCTGGATCGCGGGGATCTACGCCAACACCCGCCGCCACTATCTGGAGAGCCTGGAGGAGCGGGCCGAGCGGGCCGAGCGGGAGCGGGACCAGCAGGCCCAGCTGGCCGCGGCGGCCGAGCGGGCCCGGATCGCCCGCGAGCTGCACGACGTGGTCGCGCACAACGTGAGTGTGATCATCGTTCAGGCCGACGGGGCGGGTTACGCGATCGACAGCGATCCCGAGCAGGCCCGTAAGGCCATGCAGGCCATCTCCGTCACGGGCC
Organism: Streptosporangium brasiliense; assembly: GCF_030811595.1. Lineage (NCBI taxonomy): Bacteria > Bacillati > Actinomycetota > Actinomycetes > Streptosporangiales > Streptosporangiaceae > Streptosporangium > Streptosporangium brasiliense. Next base: position 115,953 of record NZ_JAUSRB010000001.1, on the reverse strand, counting down.
GGCAGGCGCTGGCCGAGATGCGCAGGATGGTCGGCGTGCTGCGGACCGACGGCGCCGCCGTCGAGGAGGAATACGCCCCGCAGCCGAGCCTGTCGCAGCTGGACGACCTGGTGGCGCAGGTGCGTTCCTCGGGGCTGCCGGTCGATTTCCAGGTCACCGGCGCTCCACAGGAGCTGCCCGAGGGGGAGCAGCTGACGGTCTACCGGATCGTGCAGGAGGCGCTCACCAATACCCTCAAGCATGGCGGTCCGGACACCAGGGCCACGGTCGAGATGGAGTACGGCTTGCGCGAGCTGCTTCTGCGGGTGACCGATGACGGTCGCGGCGCAGCCGCCCCGGGGCGTCCGGGCGGGCACGGTCTGGTCGGCATGCGGGAGCGGGCGGCCATGTTCGGCGGGAGCGTCGAGGCCAGGCCCCGCATGGGCGGTGGGTTCCAGGTGACCGCGCGGCTGCCGATCGGCGAGACCGGGCGGAGCCGGGCCGCGTGACGGGCGTGCCGGACGCGGTGGGCGGAGTCTCCGTCCGGACCGTCGCGGGGCCGGGGAGCCGGTGCCGGTGGAGGCCGGCGAGCCGACGGAGGGGACGGGGAGCGGTGAGCGGCCGGTGATCCGGGTCATGTTGGTCGACGATCAGGTGCTGCTGCGGGCCGGGTTCCGCATGGTGCTCGGCGCGCAGCCGGACATCGAGGTCGTCGCGGAGGCGGGCGACGGGGCGGCGGCGGTCGAGGCGGCGCGGACGGCCGAGGTCGACGTCGTGCTGATGGACGTGCGGATGCCGGTCATGGACGGGGTGGAGGCGACCCGGCTGATCTGCGCGGCGGGCGAGCGGCCCCGCGTGCTGATCCTGACCACCTTCGACCTGGACGACTACGCGTTCGCGGCGCTGAAGGCGGGCGCTTCGGGGTTCCTGCTGAAGGACGTGCCGCCGTCAGACCTGATCAGTGCGATCCACTCGGTGCACAGCGGGGACGCGGTGGTCGCGCCGAGCACGACACGGCGGCTGCTGGAGCGCTTCGCCGTGCATCTCCCCTCTCCGGGCGCGGCGGAGCCGGCGGCGCTGACCGGGTTGACCGCGCGGGAGCGGGAGGTGCTCGTGCTGGTGGCCAGGGGCCTGTCGAACACGGAGATCGCCGACCGGCTGGTGCTGGCGGAGGCGACGGTCAAGACGCATCTGGGCCGGGTCCTGGCCAAGCTGAGCCTGCGGGACCGGGCGCAGGTCGTGGTGTACGCCTACGAGTCGGGGCTCGTGACCCCGCATTCGGCGGGCTGACGCGGCGATGGCGGGGCGCTCCTCGGCCGAATGGCCGATGCGGGGCTACCCCTGAGGTGGCGGTGATCCTTCCGCGGGAGCCCTGCGGCGGAGGGAGAGTCCGTCCTTCAGTCCGATGGCCTGCGCTTTCTCCGGCAATAGCGTTTATCCCGTCGTAAACGCAGATGTTTGCCGAGGAGAGTTGACGTGACCATCACCGGAGAGGTCGGCGCCTGGAAGGCGCGGGAGAGCGTGGCGGCCGCCGTGGTAGCCAGAGGTCTGACCAAGGTGTACGGGCAGGGGGACGCTGCCGTGCACGCCCTCCGGGGGGTGGACGTCTCCTTCGCGACGGGCGCCTTCACCGCGATCATGGGCCCCTCCGGGTCGGGCAAGTCCACGCTGATGCACTGCCTGGCCGGGCTGGACACGGTCAGCGGCGGGCAGGTGCACATCGGCGACGTGGAGCTCACCGGGCTGGGCGACAAGCAGCTCACCCTGCTGCGCCGCGAGCGGATCGGCTTCATCTTCCAGGCGTTCAACCTGCTGCCGACGCTGACCGCCGAGCAGAACATCCGGCTCCCGTTGGAGATCGCCGGGCGCCAGGCCGACCGGGATCTGTTCGACCGGGTCGTGGAGACCGTGGGCCTGCGTGACCGGCTCGGCCACAAGCCGACCGAGCTGTCGGGTGGCCAGCAGCAGCGCGTGGCGGTGGCCCGCGCCCTGATCAGCAAGCCGCAGGTCATCTTCGCCGACGAGCCGACCGGGAACCTGGACTCGCGCAGCGGCGCGGAGGTGCTGTCGTTCCTGCGTACCTCGGTGCACGAGCTCGGCCAGACGATCGTGATGGTCACCCACGACCCGGTCGCGGCCTCCTACGCCGACCGGGTGGTCTTCCTCCGTGACGGCCTGCTGGTCAGCGAGGTGGTCAAGCCGACGCCGCAGACCGTGCTCGACACGCTGATGAAGCTGGAGGCCTGAGTTGCTGAAGACGACTCTGGCCGGACTGCGGGCGCACAAGCTGCGCCTGCTGCTCACCTCGCTGGCGATCGCGCTGGGGGTGGGCTTCATCGCGGGCACGTTCGTGCTCACCGACACCATCGAAGCGGGTTTCACCCAGAAGTTCTCCGCGGCGGCTGACAAGATCGATGTCGCCGTGCTGCCCGTGCCGGACGAGAAGTCCGACGCGGTGCCGTCCGTCTCCGCCGCCACGCTGGAGAAGATCCGCGCCGTCGGCGGCGTCGCCGACGCGCAGGGGCTCGTGCAGGGCACCGCCGCACTGATCGGCAAGGACGGCAAGGCGGCCGGTGACTATCCCACGGCCGGCATCTCCATCGCCGAGGGCTCGCTGAACCGCACGGCGATCACCAGTGGCTCCGCCCCGAAGACCCCGACGGAGGCCGTGCTCGACGAGAACACCGCCGAGACCCGCGGTTTCAAGGTCGGCGACACCGTCACGGTGCTGGACTCCGGGAACGCCAAGCACCGGTTCACGCTGGTGGGCCTATTCGATGTCGGCCTCAACCAGGAGCTCGGCTACACCGGCGCGGTGGGCTTCACCACCGGCGCGGCCCAGACGATGACCGGGGAGAAGGGTTTCCGGGAGGTCGACGTCGCGGCCGCCGAGGGCGTGTCGCAGGAGACGGTGCGCGACTCGGTCGCCGCGGCCCTGGGCTCGGGATACGAGGTCAAGACGGGTAAGCAGTACGCCGACGCCATGGCCCGGCAGAACGGCGCCGACACCGAGTTCCTCAAGCTGGGCCTGCTGCTGTTCGGCCTGGTGGCGATGTTCGTGGCCGCGCTGGTCATCTACAACACCTTCAACATCCTGGTCGCCCAGCGGACGCGCGAGATGGCGCTGCTGCGCTGCATCGGCGCGACCCGCGGGCAGGTGTTCGGCTCCATCGTGCTGGAGTCCGTCGTGGTGGGCGTGCTGTCGTCGGTGCTGGGCCTGCTGCTGGGCTACGGGCTGGGCGCGGGGGCGCTGGCCGTGCTGTCCTCGGTCGGGGCGCCGCTGCCCGAGGCGACCGCCGCGCTGACGCCGCGCACGATCGCTCTCGGCCTGCTCATCGGCCTGGTCGTCACGGTGGGGGCGGCGCTGCTGCCGGCGCGGTCGGCGACGAAGGTCGCACCGATCGCGGCGCTGCGCACGCAGGTCGAGGAGCACACCTTCCGGGCGGGCCTGACCCGGGTGATCTTCGCGTCGCTGTTCCTGGTCGCGGGCGTGGGCGCCACGGTGGCCGCGCTGAACATGGGGGCCGGTCAGACCGCGCTCGTGGTGGTCATGGCCGGAGGCTCGCTCGTCTTCCTCGGGGTGCTGACCCTCGGCCCGGTGATCGTCAAGCCGCTCGGCGCCTTCGTGGGCTGGCTGCCCGCCAAGCTGTTCCGGGTGCCCGGCAAGCTGGCCGTGGACAACTCGCGGCGCAATCCCAAGCGGTCGGCCACCACCACCGTGGCGCTGACCGTGGGCGTGACGCTGATGACGCTCATCGCCGTCCTCACCGGCACCATCCGGATGACCTACACCCAGAAGCTCGACGACCAGTTCCCCGTGGACTACATGGTCCAGGCTCAGGCCCGGGACTCCGGGCTGCCCCGCGCGCTGGCCGAGGACCTGCGGACCAAGCCCGAGCTGACCTCGGTCGTCGCCTTCCGGGCGAGCGCCGCCAGGGCCGGTGACAGGAGCGAGAAGTATGAGGTCGGGACCTTCACCGCCGGCTCGGACTTCAGGCCGGAGCTCGCCACGGGCTCGATCGACCTTCTCCGGCCCGGCACCGCGGTCGTCGCCGACCACGTCGTCAAGCGCCTCAAGCTCAAGGTCGGCGACCGGCTGCCGGTGCGGACGGCCAGGGCCGGCACGGTGGACCTCACGATCGTGTCCACCTTCGACCCGCAGAACACCGATCTGGCCGAGGTGACCGTGCCGGACAAGGATTTCGAGCGCTACTTCGGCACGGTCGACGACAGCCGGGTGATGATCAACGCCAAGGACGGCGTCAGCCCCGAGCGGTCCCGCAAGGTGGTCGAGGCGGCGGCGCAGCCGTACCCGACGGCGAAGGTCGCCAGCTCGACGGATGTCCGGGGCGAGTTCGACGAGGCGCTCGACATGATGTTGATGATCATCACCGGCCTGCTGGGCCTGGCGGTGCTCATCTCCCTGCTGGGCATCGCCAACACGCTCTCCCTGTCGGTCCACGAGCGGACCCGTGAGTCGGCGCTGCTGCGGGCGCTCGGCCTGACCCGGCCCCAGCTACGGCGGATGCTCTCGGTGGAGGCGCTCATCCTGGGGCTGATCGGCGCGCTGGTCGGCGTGGTGCTCGGCGTCACGTTCGGCTGGGCCGCGGCGCGGACGATGACGGAAGACGTCGTCTTCCAGCTCCCGGTCCTGCAGATCCTGGCGTTCGTGGCGCTGTCCGGCCTGGCCGGGGTGGTCGCCGCCGTGCTGCCCGCCCGCCGGGCGGCGCGCGCCTCGATCGTGGGCTCGCTCGCCGCCGGCTGACCTGGCACCCTCCGCCCGCGGGCCGGGCACTCCGGTGGCCGACCGGGCCCCGCCCGCGGGTCGGGCTCTTCCCGGTGGCCGGCTGACCTGGCACTCACCGCCCGCGGGCCGGGCACTCCGGTGGCTGGCCGGGCCCCGCCCGCGGGCCGGGCGCTCCGGTCACCGGCTGGGCCTCCGTCCGCGGGTCGGGCTCCTCCCGGTGGCCGGGGCGCCTTCTATCGGGGGCGGCGCCCCGGCCACTGCTCCGCCACCGTCTCGGGGTTGAGCAGGGGACGGATGACGACCTCCCCGGTGGCCTTGTCGATCACGATGCAGCCCGCGCCGGCCGTGTCGGGCAGCACGCTGGGGTCGTCGGGCTCGGGCTCCTTCGCCCAGGCGACATAGCCTTCTTTGAAGGTATATATCCTGATCTCTGCGGCGGAGCCTGGGCTGCGGACACCGTTGAAATACTCCTCGGCGATGGCCCTGGCCTGGTCGAGCTTCACAGCCGCCGCCCCTCTCTGTCGATCACCACGCAGAAGACGCCCGTCACCGACTCGTACGGCGGCTCGACCGCCATGTGGCCCCGCTGCGCGTCGATCCAGATCACCTCTCCGCCGGAGTTGACCGCGTTCCACGCGTGGCTGCCGCCGGCCGGCCAGCGGTTGACGATGATCGCGGCGGCACCGTGCCCGCCCGCCAGCAGTGCCTGCGCGATGGGGACGTAGGCGTGGCGCCCCTGTCCCACGTACTGGAAGCGCTGGCCCAGCCACCGCTCGGCCCGCGCCACTCCCCCGGCCTCACCGGTGAGCAGCGGCTTTCCGACCCGGTCGTACTCCGGCCGCCGGGGAGCGGCCACCGCCGGCGCGCCGTGCCAGGTGGAGAGCACCGCCAGCGCGCAGTCCACCGCGTTGGTCGCCCGGAACGGGTCCTCGGCGGCCCCGGCCCCGTTGATCAGCCTGATCCACATCCCCCGCGGATCGGGGAAGCGCCGGGGCACCCCCTGCTCGGTGACCGGCACGGCCCGCACCATGTCCTCCTGGGTCTGCGGGTCGGGCCTGGCCAGCCCCCCGGCCACGCCGTACGGCCGGCACCGCTCCAGCCGCAGCGGCCTCCACTGCGCCCGCTCAGGAACCCGGTCGGGAACCCGGTCGGGAACCCGGTCGGGAATCCGGTCGGGAACCCGCTCGGGCTCCCGTGGCGCCGCCACCCCGGCCGGACCCGGAGCCTCCAGCTCGAAGTCGCGCCACCGCTGGCCGTCCGCCGTCACGACGGGGTTGTAGACCCCCGCGGGTAGAAACAACCGAGTCACCGGGTCCCCCTCGCCCATCCGCCTCGCGCCCGATGCTAGGCCGCTCTCCCCCGCGGCGTGGGCGAGTTGACCAGTTCAAGGGCCGGCGTCGCCCTGCGCCTCGGCGAGGTGCGCGAGCACCGTGTCCGCGATGTCGCCGAGAGTATCGATCTGTTCCGGGGTGAGCAGGTCGATCAGGTGGCGGCGGACCGACTCGACGTGGCCGGGGGCGGCGGCCTCGATGGCCCGCTGCCCTGACTCGGTGAGGACGATGACCGCGCCGCGGGCGTCGGTGGCGCAGTCCTCGCGGGTGACCAGGCCGCGCTCCTCCATCCGGCTGATGTGCCGGGACAGGCGGCTCTTGGACCACAGCATGCGGTCGGCGAGTGCCTGCAGGCGCCAGCGGCGGTCCTCGCTGGAGGTCAGCGCGGACAGCACGTCGTAGTCGGGATCGGACAGGCCCGACTCCCGGCTGAGGTCACGGGCGATCTGTGCGTCGAGCAACAGGCGCATCCGGCGGTAGCCGAGCCACGCCCGGAACTCCCGCTCGTCGAGCCACCGTGGGTCGGCCATGCGCCCACCCTAACCGTTGGTTGACATGTAACCAGAACGGTCCGCCCATCGGCCCGCCCGTCGGCCCCCGTCGCTCCTGCGGCCGCCGCGGGCAGGCGCCGGCCCGATGAACCAGAGGAGCGGGAGCCTCTGCCGGTCCGCGCACCAGGACCAGCAGGACCAGCAGGACCGGCAGGACCGGCAGGACAAGATGACATGTCGTAATCGTTTGAGGTCCGCAGGCACCTTGTTCGTCGGTCTCACCGCCGGTCAATATCTTCGCCATCCCCCCATCCGGCGCTGGTCCCAGAAAGGCGCACGCGATTTGAGCATCACCGACAGCACCGAGGCCCCGGCCGACGGTGTCCACCGCCTCCGCAAGAACGCCGTAGGGCTGGTCGGCGTCATCTTCATGGCGGTCGCCACCGCCGCGCCCATCACCGCGATGACCGGCAACGTCCCGATCGTCGTGGGCTTCGGCAACGGCCTGGGCGTGCCCGCCGGATACCTCGTGGCGACGATCGTGCTCACCGTCTTCTCGGTGGGCTACGTGGCGATGGCCAAGCACATCACCTCCGCTGGCGCTTTCTACGGCTACATCTCCCACGGCCTGGGCCAGGTCGTGGGCATGGTGGCCGGCCTGCTCGCCACCATGGCCTACGTCGTCTTCGAAGCCTCGATCATCGGGTTCTTCGCCTACTCGGCCAACGACACCTTCAAGAGCCTGGCCGGTGTGGACATCCACTGGCTCTGGTTCGCCCTGCTCGGCCTGGCGCTGAACGCGATCCTCACCTACTTCGACATCAACCTGACCGCCAAGGTCCTGGGGGTCTTCCTCGTCACCGAGATCCTCATGCTCGGGCTGACCGCCACGGTGACCCTCTTCCACGGCGGCGGCCCGGACGGCCTGATGGCGGAGACCCTCAACCCCGCGAGGGCCTTCACCGTCACCGGCCTGGAGACGGGCGCCGTCGGGCTCGGCCTGTTCATGTGCTTCTGGTCCTGGGTCGGGTTCGAGTCGACCGCCATGTACGGGGAGGAGTCCCGCGAGCCCAAGAGGATCATCCCGATCGCGACCCTGGTCTCGGTGATCGGCATCGGCCTGTTCTACACCTTCGTCTCCTGGATGACGGTGGCGGCCAACGGGGTGAAGGCGCCTCAGATCGCGGCCGAGGAGTTCGCCGGGATCTTCTTCAACCCCACCGGGGAACTGGTCGGGGAGTGGGCGGTCGACCTGTTCAAGATCCTCATCCTGACCGGCTCCTTCGCCTGCTCGATGGCCTTCCACAACTGCGCCGCCCGCTACCTCTACGCGATCGGCCGCGAGGATCTCATCCCCGGCACCCGCGCGACCCTGGGCGCCACCCACCCCAGGCACGGCTCCCCGCACATCGCCGGAGCCGTGCAGACCGCGATCTCCGTGGTGATCGTGCTGGCGTTCTTCTTCGCCGGGATGGACCCCTATCTGCACATCTACACCCTGCTCGCGGTGCTGGGCACGCTGGCCGTCCTGATCGTGCAGACCCTCTGCTCGTTCTCGGTGATCGGCTACTTCCACGTCAGGAAGAAGCACCCGGAGACCGCGTCCTGGTGGCGCACCCTGCTGGCCCCGCTCTTGGGCGGCCTGGCGATGGCCTACGTGGTCCTGCTGCTGTTCCAGAACCAGGAGGCCGCCGCCGGAGACGCCGCCAAGTCCCCGTTCTTCGCCCTGATCCCCTGGATCGTGCTCGGCGCCGCCGTGCTGGGTGCCGCCCTCGCCCTCTATCTGAGGGCCCGCAGGCCCGAGAAGTACGCGATCATCGGCCGGATCGTGCTGGAGGACACCGTCGAACGTGACTGACCGCATGTGAGAGTACGGCCGGCGCATGAGAGGCGGCCCGTCCTGAAGTACGGCCCGCGTCGAGGTACGGCCCACATTGAAGTACGGCCCGCGTTGAGGTGCGGCCCGCGTTGAAGTACGGCCCGCGTCGAGGTACGGCCCACATTGAAGTACGGCCCGCGTTGAGGTGCGGCCCGTGCCCCCGCGATGGCTTCACGGGGGCACGGGCCGTCCCCGTGTCCTACCGCAGCGCGTCGATCACCTCGCCCGCGGCGCGCTCTCCCTCGGTGGCGCCGCCGTTCATGAACCCCTGGAAGTCGTAGGAGCAGTGCTCTCCGGCGATGTGCACGTTGCCCTGCCTGGTCCCCTCGTAGCCCGCGTGCCTGTGCAGGTATCCGACCGGCCAGTAGGAGTAGGCGCCGAGGGCGTAGGGGTTCCTGTGCCAGGCCGAGAGCTGGGCGCGGCCGTTCCACTCCGCCTTCGTGCCGGGGAAGACCGTGTCGATCCGGGTGAGCGTCGAGGCGACGAGGGCGCGGACGTAGGCGTCGGAGTCGGTGGGGAACGGGGTGGACGGGTCGAGGGACCGGGCCGCGTCGCCGCCGCCGTACTGGATGAGCACCCCGGTCGAGCCGGCCTGCCCCTTGGTGGTGTCCCAGCACTGCTGGAAGGGCAGGTCGGTGAAGCAGTCCCCGGCCGACACCCCCGGCCACGGGCCGGCGCCGATCCAGGTCCGGCGGGTGAACTGCATGTTGAGCTTGGTGACGTAGCCCATCCGGGCGTCACGCAGCAGGGCCGTCATGCGGGCGTCGAATCCGGCGCGCGACAGGTCCAGGCGCTGCAGGATCGGCAGGGGCACGGTGAGGACCGTGTGGTCGGCGACGACAGTCCTGGTGGTGCCGCCGTTGTCGAAGGTGAGCGTCTGGGTGCCGTCGGCGTTCGCCCGCACCGCCAGCAGCTCCCAGCCCGTCTGGACCGAGCCGGACGGCAGGGCCGCCGCCATGGCCTGCGGGAGCAGGTCGTTGCCGCCGACGATGTGATAGCGCTCGTCCGACAGGCCCCAGACGTTGAAGTGGCCGGGATTGGGCTGGTAGCCCATCAGCAGGACCAGCGCGAGAGAGGACTGGTCGGTCGTCTCGGCCCCGTACTCGACGTTGTAGGCGACGTCGAGGAAGCGGCCGAGGTCCGAGGCGTAGCCGCCGGGCACCCGGGAGTCGATCCACTGCCGGATCGACATGTTGTCCAGCGCGGTGCCCTCCGGCGTGGTGCTGTCCCACCTCACCTCGCCGGCGGCCTGCAGGTCGGCGTGGAGCGTCTGATACATCTCCTTGAAGTCGGCGTCCGCCTGGGAGCGCGGGTAGTAGGCGCCGTTGACGTGCAGGATCTCCTCGGCGCCGTTCGGCCCGGCCCCGGCGAAGTTGACTGTGGACAGGCCGAAACGGCGGCACAGCTCCAGCATCTTCTTGTGTTCGACGTCGATCAGCTCGCCGCCGATCTCGGAGGTCTGGCCGCCCGCCCAGTGGGAGCGCTGGGAGTACATCCGGCCGCCGACCCGTGACGGGTCGGCCTCGTAGACGATCGGGGTGGCCCCCGCGTCCCTGAGGGTGAGCGCCGCGGTGAGCCCGGCGATCCCGGCGCCGATGACGGCCACCCGGGCGGGCTTGAGCGGCGGCTTGGCCTGCGGCGTGACGTCGGCGCGGGCGCGGCCCTGGGCGGAGCCGAGCGCGGTGACCGCCAGACCGGCCAGCGCGGCGCGCCTGAGCAGGTCACGGCGGGCGATACCGCCCGGTACGGCGGCGGCCTCGGCGCGCAGTCCGCGCAGGTCTTCGACGGGGATCCGGAGACGGCGGGCGTCGTGGTGCTCGGCTGCCAGGCGCTGGAGCGCGCGCAGGGACGAGGTTCGTGCCATGGGGGTGGCCTCTCTGATCGTGTTGGCGATCAGCATGAGGACCGGCGGGCCCCGGCGGCAGTCGGCATCGCGTAACCGATGTCGATCATCGCGTGACACTGTGCCGCGCCTGGCCGGCAGTGCGCCGGGACGGCCGCGGGCCGGCCGGCCCGCCACGCCGGGGCCCCTCCCCCGGACCTCGGCCCCTCCGGACCCCAGCCGTTAGTTGACATGTAACCAAAATGGCGGCAGTCTCTGTTTACACGTAAACCACTTCTGAGGGGGGCACGCCATGCCGCTGCTGAAGGTCATCGTCGCCAGCACCCGTCCGGTCCGGACCGGACGCGCCATCGGCGACTGGTTCACCCGCCACGCCGTCGAGCACGGCGGGTTCGACGTGGAACTCGTCGACCTCGCCGAGGTGGGGCTGCCGTTCCTGGACGAGCCCGAGGACGCGACCACGGGAAACTACGTCCACCAGCACACCAAGGACTGGAGCGCGACGATCGACGCGGCGGACGCGTTCGTCTTCGTCATGCCGGAGTACAACTACGCCTTCAACGCCCCCCTGAAGAACGCCCTCGACTTCCTCCACCGCGAGTGGGCCCACAAGCCGGTCGGGTTCGTCAGCTACGGCGGGCTCTCCGGCGGCCTGCGCGCGGTCGAGCTGCTCAAGCCGGTCGTGACCAAGCTGCGCATGGTCCCGGCAGGCGCTGCGGTGACCGTCTTCCGGCGCAAGAGCGTGGCCGCCGACGGCACCCTGACCGTCGACAGCACCCTGTCGGAGTCGGCGAGCGCGATGCTGGAGGAGCTCGGCCGGCTCACCCAGGCGATGTCCGTGATGCGCAGCTCCGTCTGACCGCCGCCCTTTGACCCCTTCGACCGCCTCGCTTCCGCCGTCCCCGTCCGCGCCGGGCCGGACCGCACCGGGCGTTCAGGCGACTTCGACGCTGACGCTGTGCCAGCCGGTGGCCCCGTCGGGGGTCACCGGGGCGTGGTCGGGGGTCTGGGTGTAGCCGGTGGCGTCCGTGGCCCGCACCTCGATCGTGTGGCTGCCGGGCGTGGCGTCCCAGTCGTCGACCACCCACTGGCGCCAGGTGTCGGCGGTCGGCGCCTCGGCCAGCCGGGCCTGACGCCACTGCCCGCCGTCGACCCGCACCTCGACGGCGTCCACCCCCTTGTGCTGGGCCCAGGCGACCCCGGCGATCACGGTACGGCCCGGCGCGACGCTGGAGCCGTCTCTCGGCAGGTCGATGCGCGACTGGGTCTTGATCGGCCCCCGCGCCGACCACCCCCTGGAGGTCCAGTAGGCCTCGTCCTGGTCGAACCGGGTGACCTTGATCTCCGTCACCCACTTGGTCGCCGAGACGTAGCCGTACAGGCCCGGGACCACCTGGCGGACCGGGAAACCGTGGTCGACCGGGAGCGCCTCGCCGTTCATCGCCAGGGCCAGCAGCGCGTCGCGCCCGTCGAGGACGACGTCGATCGGGGTGCCGCAGGTCCAGCCGTCCGCGGAGGTGCTGAGCAGCATGTCTGCCCCCGCCCGCACCCCCGCGTCGCGCAGGACGCCGGCCAGGCTGGCGCCCAGCCAGCGGGCGTTGCCGATGTATGGTCCGCCGACCTCGTTGGAGACGCAGCACAGCGTGATGTCGGCCTCCTCCAGGGGGAGTTTCATCAGGTCGGCGAGGGCGAGCTCGACGGGCCTGTCCACCATGCCGTGGATCCTCAGGGTCCAGTTCCGGGGGTCCACCTGGGGCACGATGAGGGCGGTGTCCACCCGGTAGAAGTCGTGGTTCGGGGTGACGAACGGCGACAGCCCCCTGATCTTCAGGTCGACGCCGGCCGGGAGCGGCGTGGCCCGGACGGAGGGCCGGGGCAGCTCCATGCCGACCCGGGCCGCGGCCACCTGGGCCCGCCCCGACAGCATCCGCCCCACCACGCCGGTCACTCCCGCGACGACGACGCCCCCGGCCGTCCCGATCAGCAGCCTCCGCCGGTCGAGCGTGCGGAGATCCTCCCCTGCCCGCATGACCGGCGGGACCGGCGTGCCGTGCCGTTCTCCCGTATCGTCTCCGGTCTCGTGGGCCTCGCCGGCCGGATGGGCGTCGTGGGCGCCGGTCGGCGAGCCCTCCTCCCGGGGAGCGGCGGCGCCCGCCTCCCGGGGGAGGAGGGCACGGCCCGTCAGGCGGTGCAGGGCGAACATGGCGGCGGCGACGCCCGCCAGCGTGGGGACGACGTCCACGGCGCCGGCGTCGGGCCGGGTCAGGACGGCCAGGACGCCCACGACGCCGAACGCGGCCAGGCCCGCCAGGCCGTACCGGATGTCCCTGGCGGCCAGGACGCCCACGGCGGCGGCGATCACGGCGAGGACCAGGAAGATGCCCGCCAGCAGGACGACTTTGTCGTTCTCGCCGAAGGTGCGGATCGCGAAATCCTTCAGTCCCGCCGGAGTGAGGTCGATGGCGGCGTTGCCGACCGCCACGACGGGGAAGGCGGAGGCCTTCACCAGGCCCGCGGCCAGCAGTGACACCCCGACCGCCACCGCACCGGACACCAGGCCGATCAGCGCCGCCGCCCACAGGGGCACGCGCCCGTTGCTCTCCATCCTCCGACGCTACGCCCATCGGAGCGAACGGGATCTTACGCCCCGATTACGATCCGGCCCGCTCCGCTCCGGAGCGCACCCGCCCGCGGCGGATGCCCCGCGTCACGGAGCGGGCGGGCTCACTCGGACCGGACCGCGTCACGGAACGGGCGGGCTCAACCGGACCGGACCGCTCAACCGGCCTGGACCGCGCAGCCGGCCGGGATCGGTCAGACGACCGCTTCGGCCAGGATCGGGGCCAGGGCGCGGAAGGCACGGCCCCGGTGGCTGATGGCGTTCTTCTCCTCGGCCGACAGCTCGGCGGTCGTCCGGCTCTCCCCCTCGGGCACGAAGATCGGGTCGTAGCCGAAACCGTTGGTCCCGCGCGGCGCGTCGATGATCAGGCCGTGCAGCGTGCCCTCGGCGACCCGCTCCTCCCCCGACGGCAGGGCCAGCGCCGCCGCGCACGCGAAGTGGGCGCCCCGGTGCTCCCGCGGCACGTCGGACACCTGCGCGAGCAGCAGGTCCAGGTTCGCCCCGTCGTCGCCGTGCCGGCCGGACCAGCGGGCCGAGAAGATGCCCGGCATGCCGTTCAGCGCGTCCACGCACAGGCCCGAGTCGTCGGCGATGGCGGGCAGGCCCGACGCCTGGGCGACGGCGTGCGCCTTGATCAGGGCGTTCTCGGCGAAGGTCAGGCCGGTCTCGGCGACATCGCCGATCTGCGGGAACTCCTCCAGGCCGACGATCTCCACCGGCACCGAGGCGGCGGCGAGGATCTGACGGAGCTCGACGATCTTTCCGGTGTTGCGGGTGGCCAGGACCACCCGGCTCACGACGGTGCCGGGGCGCCCGGCCGTCTCGGTGCTCACGCCAGCGCCGCCTTCTGCAGGCGGGTGAGCTCCGCGCACCCGACGACGCCCAGGTCGAGCAGCTCGTCCAGCGCCCCCCGGTTGAACGGCTTGCCCTCGGCCGTGCCCTGGACCTCGACGAACTCGCCGGCCCCGGTCATCACCACGTTCATGTCCGTCTCGGCGGCGACGTCCTCGGTGTAGCAGAGGTCCAGCAGGGGCGTGGATCCGACGACGCCGACCGACACGGCCGAGACCGAGTCGATCAGCGGGTCGCCCTTGCACATCTTCCGCTCGCGCATCCAGCTCACCGCGTCGGCCAGCGCCACGTAGGCGCCGGTGATCGCGGCCGTGCGGGTGCCGCCGTCGGCCTGGAGCACGTCGCAGTCGATGACGATCGAGTTCTCGCCGAGAACCTTGTAGTCGACGCAGGCCCGCAGGGACCGGCCGATCAGGCGGGAGATCTCGTGCGTCCGGCCGCCGATCTTGCCGCGCACCGACTCCCGGTCGTTACGGGTGTTGGTGGCCCGGGGCAGCATGGCGTATTCGGCGGTGACCCAGCCCTGGCCGCTCCCCCGGCGCCAGCGCGGCACGCTGTCCTGCACGGAGGCGGCGCAGAGCACCTTGGTGCCGCCGAACTCGACGAGCACCGAGCCCTCGGCGTGCGCGAGCCAGCCACGGGTGATGGTGACGGGTCTGAGCTGATCGGGAGAACGTCCATCTGCACGAGCCATGAAACTCACCCTAGGTCATATACGGCCCCGCTCCGCGCCAGTTCGATCCGCCCGCCGAAACCACCCCGGGAGGCGTCCTGGAGGATCCGCGCGGGGTCGTGCCAGGGCACGAGATGGGTCAGCACCAGGGTGCCCACGTCCGCCCTGGCCGCGTGCTCGGCGGCCTGACGGCCGGTCAGGTGCAGGTCGGTGGGGAGGTCGGGCCGCTCCAGGAAGGACGCCTCGCACAGCAGCACGTCCGCCCCCGAGGCGAGCTTGACCAGTTCGGCGGACTCGCCGGTGTCGGCCGAGTAGGCCACCGAGCGCCCGCCGTAGGAGACCCGGAACCCGTAGGTCTCGACCGGGTGGTTCATCAGCGCGGCTGTCACCTCGAACGGCCCCACCTCGAACACGCCCGGCGCCAGCGGCGCGAAGTCGAAGGCCGTCTCGAGCCCCGGCTCTTCGGGCATGCCGTAGGCGGCGGCCAGGCGGCGGGGCGCGTCGGCGGGGGCGTGGACCGGCACCCTGGGGAGCGGCCCTTCCGGGGAGTAGGTGCGCACCACGTGGTAGGGGCAGATGTCGAGGCAGTGGTCGGCGTGCAGGTGGGACAGGCAGATCGCGTCCACGTCGTAGAGGCCGATGTGCCGCTGGAGCGCGCCCAGCGCGCCGTTGCCGAAGTCCAGCAGCATGCGGAACCCCTCGGCCTCCAGCAGGTAGCAGGAGGAGGGGCTGTCCGGGCCGGGGAAACTCCCAGAGCACCCGATGATCGTCAGTTTCACGGCGGCCTCCTCCTTCTCGGCTCTTCTCAGATTGCGGCGCTGCATGCCACGGCCCGGGCGTCGGTGGCCGCCGTCTTCACGGGCACTGCCCGTTGCCGGGGACGTCCCCCACCGGCGTGAGCTCGACGGCCTCGATCTCGGGACCGAGGAAGCGCCGCCCGAGCTGCTCGAACAGCACGGTGTCGCCGGTGGCGCCGAACCGGTGACGGGGGGTGCGGCCCGTGGCGGCCAGGCCCCGGTCGTGCAGGACGCGATAGACGTCCTTGGCCGTCTCGTCGGCGCTGGAGACCAGCGTGACGCCGTCTCCCGCGACGTAGGAGATGGGCGCGGTCAGCAGCGGGTAGTGCGTGCATCCCAGGATCAGCGTGTCGCACCCGTCGTCCAGCACCGGCTGCAGGTAGCCGCGGATGACCTCGATGAGCTCCTCGCTCATCGTCTCCCCGCGCTCCACGAACTCCACCAGCCGGGGGGCCGCCACCCCGGTCAGCAGGATGTCCGGGGCGGCGGTGAACGCGTCCTGGTAGGCCATCGACTCGATCGTCGCCCGGGTCCCGATCACTCCGACCCGGCCGTTGCGGGTGGCCCGCACGGCCCGGCGCGCCGCCGGCTGGATCACCTCGACGACCGGCACGTCATAGCGTTCGCGCGCATCCCGCAGTACCGCCGAACTGGCGCTGTTGCACGCGATCACCAGCATCTTGACGTCGTGCTCGACGAGGTGGTCCATCACCTCCAGCGTGTAGGCACGGAGCTGCGCGATGGTCTTGGGTCCGTACGGCTGCCGCGCCGTGTCGGCCACATAGAAGATCGACTCACCGGGCAGCTGATCCATGATCGCCCTGGCCACCGTGAGGCCGCCCACACCGCTGTCAAAGATTCCGATACTCGCTTGCGACATGGTTCCCAAGGTTAGGCGACCTGGGACGACCGCTCACGGTAAGAATCCTCACAGTGCTTCCGGCGCCCCCTCACGTGCTTCCGGCGACGCCGCGCGCCGCGGCTCGGGAGCTGGTAACCGCCGCCTTCCCTCGTCACGTGCTCGCTACGCTGCGCGCGCTCCTCAGTCCAGGCACCGGCGCCCCCTCACGCGCTTCCGGCGACGCCGCGCGCCGCGGCTCAGCCTCGGCCCACCCGGGCGAGTTGGCGGGACTGGGCGACCAGGCGGCCGGCGGAGTCCCAGACCTCGACCTCCTCGTCGAACCAGCCGTCGCTGATCATCCGGCCGCTGCCGAGCAGGGTGAGCCAGCCGGGGGCGGGCAGGGCGCGCAGGTGCCAGGTGAGGTCCACGGTCGGCGCCCAGCCCCGGGCTCCGGCGGAGAAGACCACCGGCGGGAGCGCGTCCACGGCCAGGGCCAGCACGTAGGGGTCGGGGTCCTGCGGCTCGGCCATCCGGAAGTAGGCGCGGGCCTCGGGGCGGCCGGTGGGCCTGCCGTCGAGCCAGCCGACGGTGGGCGGGTCGAAGGCCATCTCCATCTGCGCGTTGAGCGTGATGTTCGACTCGGGCTTGGGGTCGGGCAGCCTGACGCACCGCTCGATGGGCGGCATGGCCGCCGAAGGACCGTCCGTCCAGTCGGGGACGGCCTCGTTCAGGGTCGCCGTCGTGACAAGGGTCTCGATGAAGGAGACATCGTCCTGGACCAGGGTCGCGCGGGTCATCGCGGCGGTGCGGCCGGCCTTGATCTGCTCCAGCCGCACCCGGGCGGGGCCGGGCCGGGGCGCGCGCAGGAACTGCGCGCTGGTGGTCACCGGATGGTCGTGCGGTGAGGCGTCCACGACGGCGCGCAGGAGCACGGCCATGAGGTAGCCGCCGTTGAGCGGCCCGCCGATCGAGTATCCCGGGTCCAGGCACACGTCGTAGGTGGTCTCGTCCACCCTGATGGCCTGCGTCGCCTCGTCGAACTTCGTCATTCACGCTCCCGAACCTTGTTCTAGAGCGCTCACTTTACCCAGTCCGCGCGACCTCCGCCCCATCGGCCCGGAACGCGTGCCGCTACCTGGGAAAACGAGATTCCGCTGAGAGACTGATAACCATTTTCCAAGCGATTTCGCGGGAGCAGGAGGCCGGGGATGGCGGGAGTCGGTGACCTCATCGGTCAGTCGGTGTGGGACTCGGAGGGGGTGTGGGTGGGCCAGGTGGTGGACGTCCGGATGAGGAAGAACCGCAGGGCCGACTTCGGGATGCAGCAGCAGTTCACGGTCTCCGGCCTGGTCGTCTCGCACCGGCGGGCCCCGGTGATGCTGGGCCGCACCCGCGACCCCGGCAACCGGACGAGTTGGCTGTTCAAGCTCCTGTCCCGGACGCTCTACACCGGCAGCAGCATCGTCTCGTGGGACGCGGTGGCCTCCACCGGAAACGGCGAGATCACCCTGAGAAAACCCGCCAAAGCGCTGCAGCGGGTCTGATTCTCCTTGGACAGAGCAATCGCCTGGTTAGTTCATTGCAAGGCGTCCGCTAGCGATGTGCACTAACTTCTCTTTATCCGAGAAGTCCACATTGTGAGTGAGCATGTCTGCCAACAATCCCCCCGACCAGTCGCCCACGCCGGGCCAGCAGCCCGACAGGACGATCGCCTACCGTTGGAACGAGGGTGCGCAGCAGCACGGTCAGCCGCACACCCAGCCCCATCCCCAGCAGGCCGGCTACCCGCAGCAGGGCCAGCCCGGCTACCCGCAGCAGCCTGGCTACCCGCAGCAGAGCGCGGGGGGTTACCAGCAGGGCCAGCCGCAGCAGGGCTACGGACAGCAGGCCGGCTACCCGCAGCAGGGCCAGCAGGGCTACGGACAGCAGCAGGGCCAGCCCGGCTACCCCGGTTACCAGCAGCAGGGCCAGGCCGGCTACCAGCAGCCCGGCTACCAGCAGCAGAACTACGGACAGCAGAACTACGGACAGCAGCCCGGTTGGCAGCAGCAGGGCACCGATTTCCTCGGCGCGGGACAGCCGGCTCCGCCCGCCGCCCGTAAGGGTGGCAAGGGCTGGCTGCTCGCGGTGGTCGCCGCCCTGGTCGTCGCCCTCGTGGGCGGCGGCGGCGCGTTCGCGGTCAGCATGCTCAGCGGCGGCGGCACCCAGCCGCACGACGTGCTCCCCGGCAACGCCGTCGGCTACGTGCGCCTGGACTTCGACCCGGCCGCCAACCAGAAGGTGGCGCTGTTCAGCATCGCCCAGAAGTTCACCGTCACCAAGGACTCCTTCACCGGCGACGACCCGCGCAAGGCCCTCTTCGACCTGGCCGACAAGATGGGCAGCGCCGGCAAGGTGAACTACGCCACCGACATCCAGCCGTGGATCGGGGACCGCGTCGGTATGGCCGTGCTCGCCCCGGCCAAGGCCGACGCCGATCCCGGTTTCGTGGTGGCCGTCCAGGTGACCGACGAGGCCAAGGCCAAGGCGGGGATCGCCAAGCTGATGGGCGAGGAGAAGTACGGCATCGCCTTCCGCGAGGACTACGCGCTGCTCAGCGGCACCCAGGCGGAGGCCGACCAGGCCACCAAGGCGGCGCCGCTGACCGACAACGCCAACTTCTCCGACGACCTGAGCGCCCTCGGCGAGACCGGTGTGCTCTCCTTCTGGATGGACGGCGGCAAGATCGCGCAGCTCGCCCCGGAGATGGCCGGCCAGGACGCCGCCGCCTTCGAACAGATCAAGAACGCCCGCGTGGCCGGCGCGCTCCGCTTCGACGGCAGCTACGTCGAGCTGGCCGGCATCAGCCGCGGCGCGCAGCCCCTGGAGGGGCTGGGCGAGCCGGAGGCCACCAGGATCGGCCAGCTCCCGGCCTCCACCGCCGGCGCGGTCTCGATCTCCGGTCTCGGCGACATCATCGGCAAGCAGTGGGCCCAGATCATGAAGTCGGCCGACCAGGCCGCCGGCGGGAGCTTCCAGCAGTTCGCCGACCAGGCCCAGCAGAAGTACGGGCTGGCGCTCCCCGCCGACCTGGTGACCCTGCTCGGCAAGAACATCACCCTGGCGGTGGACGCCAACGGCCTCGACAGCGGCCAGCCCAAGTTCGGTGCCCGCGTGGTCACCGACCCGGCCAAGGCGCAGGAGGTCGTCGGCAAGATCGAGAAGTTCCTCGCCGACTCGGGCACCGCCGCCCCGCAGCTCGCCAAGGTCCCCGGTGACGGCACCTTCGTCCTGGCCAGCTCGCAGGAGTACGCCGCCGAGCTCGCCAAGGAGGGGAGCCTGGCCGACGACGAGGGCTTCAAGCTCGCGATCCCCGACGCCGACTCGGCGACCTTCGCCGCCTACGTCGACCTCAACAAGGTCGAGAAGCTCTACCTCGAAACCCTCCAGGGCGAGGAGAAGGCGAACCTCCAGCAGCTGCGCGCCGTCGGTGTGAGCGGGACGCAGAACGGCAGCGAGGCGTCCTTCTCCCTGCGGGTCCTGTTCGACTGAGCCTGACCCCGCCGAGCGCCGCCCGGCCCGGCTCCGGCTGAGCCGGGCCGGGCCGGGCGGAGCCGGGTGCGGAACAAGCGGAACAGACAGAACACGCAGAAGGCGGGCACCCCGATGGGGTGCCCGCCTTCTGCTCTTCCGGAGGCGCCGGGCCCGGGGCCCGGTGGTCCCCCTACGCCCAGAGCTGGCCTTCGAGCCGCTCCTCGGCCTCGTCGAGGGTGCCCTCGTAGGCGCCGGTGGACAGGTATTTCCAGCCGCCGTCGGCCACCACGAACACGATGTCGGCCCGCTCCCCGGCCTTGACGGCCTTGCTCGCCATACCGAGCGCGCCGTGCAGGGCGGCTCCGGTGGAGACCCCGGCGAAGATGCCCTCGGCGGCCAGCAGCTCTCTCGTGCGCCGGAGCGCGTCGGCGGAGGAGACGGAGAAGCGGGTGGTCAGGACGTCGGGGTCGTAGAGCTCGGGGATGAAGCCCTCGTCCACGTTGCGCAGGCCGTACACCAGCTCGCCGTAGCGGGGCTCGGCGGCCACGATCTTCACGCCGGGGACGCGCTCGCGCAGGAACCGGCCGACGCCCATCAGGGTGCCGGTGGTGCCCAGACCGGCCACGAAGTGGGTGACGGCCGGCAGGTCCTGGAGGATCTCCGGCCCCGTCGTCTCGTAGTGGGAGCGCCAGTTGGCCGGGTTGCCGTACTGGTAGAGCATCACCCAGTCCGGATTCTCCGCGGCCAGGCCCTTGGCGACCCGGACCGCCTCGTTGGAGCCGCCGGCCGCCGGGGAGGAGATGATCTCCGCCCCCCACATGCGCAGGAGCTGGCGGCGCTCCTCCGAGGTGTTCTCCGGCATCACGCAGATCAGCTTGTAGCCCTTGAGCCGGGCGGACATCGCCAGCGAGATGCCGGTGTTGCCGCTGGTGGGTTCGAGGATCGTGCAGCCGGGCCGGAGGAGGCCGTCCTTCTCCGCCTGCTCGATCATCCACAGCGCGGGACGGTCCTTGATCGAACCGGTCGGGTTGCGGTCTTCCAGCTTGGCCCAGATCCGCACGTCCTCCGACGGTGACAGCCGGGGCAGGCCGACCAGCGGGGTACGGCCTACGGAATCGATCAGTGAGTCAAAGCGCATCGTCTACGGCTTCCGCTCCGTGGTGACAAACCAGAAACATCGGCGTGCGCCGCCGCCCGGTCGAGCGCGGCGGCGCCGCGCCGCTAGCGGGAGCCGCCGGCCACGGCCGGCAGGACGGTGACCGTGTCGCCGTCGGAGAGCGGGGTCTCCAGGCCGCCCAGGAAGCGGACGTCCTCGTCGTTCAGGTACACGTTCACGAAGCGGCGCAGCGCGCCCTTGTCGATCAGACGGTCCTTCAGCCCAGGGTGCCGGGTCTCCAGGTCGCCGATCAGCTCCTCGAGCGTCGCGCCCTTGGCGTCGACGGCCTTGGCGCCGTCGGTGTAAGTGCGCAGGATGGTCGGAATGCGAACCTCGATGGCCATCGCGGGTCAATCTCCTTGTGTCGTCATGGGAGTGCCGCCCACCGGATCCAGAACACCGGCGGGCACGGAGGGATTCCAGAACTGCCGGTCAGCGACAGTCGTAGACGACGACGGTGGGAGTGTGCGCGAACAGGAAGCTCTGCACGGCCGCGAGACCCGCGAGCCGGGCCCGTGCGCCGGTACGTGAGAGCACGACGTCCTCCAGGCTCGGGTCAACGGTCGACATGGTCATCAGCTTACCCAAAGGGACGATTCACATCACGGCCGTATCGGCCACTGGGACGCGGCTCACCCCGAGGTGACCGTGACCTCTTCCTCCTCCACCACCCCGTCGACGATCCGGTAGGAGCGCAGCTCGGCCTCCTCGCCCAGCTCCTCGCGGGTGGAGACCAGCACGTAGTGGGCGTTCGGCTCGGAGGCGTAGCTGATGTCGGTCCGCGAGGGGTATGCCTCGGTCGCGGTGTGGGAGTGGTAGATGACCACCGGCTCCTCGTCGCGGTCGTCCATCTCGCGCCAGACCCGCAGCTGCTCCATCGAGTCGAAGCGGTAGAAGGTGGGCGACCGCTCGGCGTTCTCCATCGCGACGAACCGCTCAGGGGAGTCGGAGCCGATCGGTCCGGCGATCACGCCGCAGGCCTCGTCCGGGTGGTCGGCCCGGGCGTGCGCGATGATCTTGTCAACCAGTTCCCGGGAGATCGTGAGCATGTCAGGAAGTTACCAAAGGGCACGGACCAAGGTGTCCTGAAGGTAGGTCAGCCAGTCGTAGGTGACATACGCCGGATAGCGCGGGTCGTCCTCCCCCATCCGGGCGATCTCGTCGTGGACCTCCTCGGTCACCTCCAGCCGGGTGCCGAGCGCGAGCCGTACGTCGTTCAGCGCGCGCATCCACGCCTGCGCCTGCTCCTGGGTGAGCTCGACCCGTCCGGGCTCGGCGCTGTCGAGCATGGTCTGCGCGTCGGCCCGCTTGCCGTCGCGCAGGGTCGCCTCGGTGTAGCGGCGGAACTCGGCGGACTGCTCGGCGTCCTCGTAGGCCGAGGGGAACAGCCGGGCCAGCACCGGGTCGGCGGACTGCTCGGACGGGCCGATGCCGAGCGCGCGCTCCAGCGGGTCGTCCCCGGTCTCCCCGGGCTCGATCAGGCCGAGGATCTGGGAGACCAGCGAACGCAGGATCGAGACCTCGGCCGCGTCGAAAACGGTGATCACACCGCCCTTGCGCCCACGCTTGAAGCCTGAACTCACCGCTCGCTCACCGATCCCCGTCCGTCTCCCGCCGGGGCCCGCCCCCGGTCGCCGCGGGACGGGGCGCCGGACGGGTCCCGCCGCGTCCGCCGCTCATGAATCCCGCTGCACGGTGGCCCACAGACCGTAGGAGTGCATGATCTGCACGTCGCGCTCCATCTCCTCGCGGGTGCCGCTGGAGACCACGGCCCTGCCCTTCTGGTGCACGTCGAGCATCAGCTTCTCCGCCTTCTCCTTCGAGTAACCGAAGACGGACTGGAAGACATACGTGACGTAGGACATCAGGTTGACCGGGTCGTTCCAGACGATCGTCAGCCACGGCAGATCGGGCCGGACGTCGATTGACGGACGCTCGACCTCCATTGGAGCGGTGCTACCCACATACACCAGTCTGCCCTACCGCGGGCTTAGTCTTCGACTCGTGATGACGAGCATGAGCAGGGCGTTGCTGACAGATCACTATGAGCTGACAATGGTGCAGGCGGCGCTGCGCAGCGGAGCGGCCGCACGACGGACGGTGTTCGAGGTGTTCGCCCGGCACCTGCCCGGAGGGCGGCGATACGGGGTGGTCGCCGGGACCGGCCGCGTGCTGGAGGCGCTGGAGAACTTCCGGTTCGGCGACGAGGAGCTCGCCTTCCTCCGTGACAACCGGGTGGTCGACGCCCCCACCCTGGACTTCCTCGCCGGCTACCGCTTCTCCGGCGACCTGTACGGCTACCGCGAGGGCGAGTGCTACTTCCCCGGGTCCCCCATCCTGACCGTGGAGGGCACCTTCGCCGAGGCCGTGCTGCTGGAGACGGTGCTGCTGTCGATCCTCAACCACGACTGCGCCATCGCCACCGCGGCCTCCCGGATGGTCCGCGCCGCCGGATCCAGGCCACTCATCGAGATGGGCTCGCGGCGCACCCACGAGGTGGCGGCCGTGGCCGCCGCGCGGGCCGCCTACCTGAGCGGGTTCGCCTTCACCTCCAACCTGATGGCCGGTCACCTGTACGGCGTGCCGACCGCCGGGACCGCCGCCCACGCCTTCACCCTGCTGCACGACTCGGAGCGGCACGCCTTCCAGGCCCAGATCGACTCGCTCGGCGAGGGCACCACGCTGCTGGTGGACACCTACGACGTGGCCGAGGCCGTACGGGCCGGCGTGGAGCTGGCGGGCCCCGACCTGGGGGCCGTCCGCCTCGACTCCGGCGACCTGGCCGAGGTCGCCCACGCCGTCCGCGGGCAGCTCGACTCGCTGGGCGCCGACAAGACCCGGATCCTCGTCACCAGCGACCTGGACGAGTACGCCATCGCGGCGCTGTCGGCCGCCCCGGTGGACGCCTACGGCGTCGGCACCTCGCTGGTCACCGGGTCCGGCGTGCCGACGGCCGCGCTGGTCTACAAGCTCGTCGCCCGGGAGGACGCCGAGGGGATCGTGCAGCCGGTGGCCAAGAGATCGGTGGGCAAGCCCAGCCGGGGCGGGCGCAAGAACGCCTTCCGGCAGCTCGACCCGGCGGGCACGGCGCTCACCGAGCTGGTCACCGTCTCCGGCGACCGCCCCGCCGACAGCCGCCCGCTCCAGGTCGAGCTGGTCCGCGGCGGCGAGGTCGTCGGCCGGGAGGAGCTGGAGGCGGCCCGCCTCCGGCACCGCGAGACCGTCGCCGAGCTCCCCGCCGAGGCCCACCAGCTGTCCCGGGGCTACGCCGCCATTCCGACCGTGTTTGACTAGCCTTCATGGCAACCGCACTGATCATCGTCGATGTCCAGAACGACTTCTGCGAGGGCGGCAGCCTGCCGGTGGGCGGCGGCGCCGAGGTCGCCGCGGCCATCTCCCGGCACGCCGCCTCGCACGACTACGACCATGTCGTGGCCACCCGTGACTTCCACGTCGACCCCGGCGACCACTTCGCCGCCGAGCCCGACTACGTCGGCTCCTGGCCCGCCCACTGCGTGGCCGGGACCTCGGGCGCGGAGTTCCACCCCGCCTTCGACACCGCCAAGGTGGAGGAGGTGTTCAGCAAGGGCGCCCGCGCCGCCGCCTACAGCGGCTTCGAGGGCAGCGCCCCCGACGGGACGGGCCTGGCCGACTGGCTCGCCCGGCGCCAGGTGAGCGCGGTGGACATCGTCGGCATCGCCACCGACCACTGCGTGCGCGCCACCGCCCTGGACGCGGTCCGCAACGGCCTGGCCGTGCGGGTGCTGCTGGACCTGACCGCCGGGGTGGCCAGGTCGACCACGGAGGCCGCGCTGGCCGAGCTCGGCGCCGCCGGGGCCGGCCTCAGCGGCGAGCCGGTGGTCCGTTCCTGACTCCGGCCGTACGGCCCCGGCCGGATCGATCGGCCCCGACCCCGACGGCACGGTCCCGGAAGGGCCTACAGGCCGGTCATGAAACTTCCAAGACGGTCGCTACCCGATGCGATAAGAGTATTACGGAGAGTCGTAATCCTCTGATCTCACGGTGGTGACCGTCCATGCTCGTGCTCGGTGTCTCATGGCTGATCCTGGCTCCCCTGTGTCTGTGGCTGCTGATACGCGGCAACGGCGCGACCCGGCTGGGCAGCGTGGTCGCGCTGGCCGGACTGGAGGTGACCACGCTCTGGGTCCACAGCACCACCCGGACCCCGTCCACCCCGGCCGCCCACCCCCCGGCCATGACCGCCCCGGCCGCCCGGCCCCCGGCCATGACCGCCCCGGCGGCGGAGCCGGCCGGGCGCGCGACGGCCTGCGCCGCCCGGCTGCCCTCCCCCGAGCAGGCTCGACCGGCCCGGAGCCAGGGCGACCTGCGCGCCGTGACGTTCCGCTGGACGGCCGTGGCGGACGAGTGCGACACCGCGACCGTCGTCCTGCGCCGCGACCGGCGGGACGTCAAGGTCTGGCTGCATGAGGGGCCGATGAGGCACCGGCCCGCCGGCGCCCGGAGGCTCCCGGTGAGCGTGGCGGACGGGATGGCCTCGGTGGAGGTGCGCCTGGCGCCGCCGCTGCCCGGCAAGGGGGCGTTCCGGGCCATCGACGGCCGGACCGGACGGCCGATCTCCCTGAGCTGACCCCCGAGTCTCCCTGAGCTGCCCCCCGAGTCTCCCTGAGCTGCCCCCCCCGAGCCTCCCTGAGCCGAACGGGCACGCGCCCATCGGTGCTCCAGGGCCGCCTTCCGGCTCCCGGAGCCCGCGTCCGCCGCGGGGCGGCGGCTAGTGCGACCGCTGGGTGGCCCAGTGGCGGATCTTGTCGATCCGCTCCTGGACCTGCTCGGCGGTGGCCTGCGCGATGGCCGGGCCGCCACAGGCCCGGCGGAGCTCGGCGTGGATGACGCCGTGGGGCTGGCCGGTGCGGTGGTTCCACGCGCCGACCAGCCCGTTGAGCTCCCTGCGCAGGTTGGCGATGAGCTCGTGCGGAGCGAGCTGGGGCTCCTTGGGCTCGGGGCGGTTCCGCTTGGCCTTGAGCTGGTCGGACTGGCGCTTGCTCAGCAGGGTCCGCACCTGGTCGGGCTCCAGCAGGCCGGGCAGGCCGAGGAAGTCTTCCTCCTCGGGGGAACCAGGCTCGGCGGCGGTGCCGAACTCGCCGCCGTCGAAGAGCACCCGGTCGAAGGTGGCGACCGCCTCCAGCGTCTCGAAGGGCAGCTCGTCCCCCAGGACGTCGGGGTTGTCCTTCTTGCGCTGGGCGTCGTCGAGCAGGAAGTCGTCGAGGCCCTCCTCCGGAAGGCTGCGGTCGAGCACGTGGTCGCGCTCGGCCTCCATCTCCCCGGCCAGCCCCATCAGGGTGGGCACCGAGGGCAGGAACACCGAGGCGGTCTCGCCGCGCTTGCGGGCCCGGACGAAACGGCCGACGGCCTGGGCGAAGAACAGCGGGGTCGAGGTGCTCGTGGCGTAGACCCCGACGGCCAGGCGGGGGATGTCGACGCCCTCGGAGACCATCCGGACCGCCACCAGCCAGCGGTCCTGGGACGCGGAGAACTGCTTGATCTTCTTCGACGCCTCGGGGTCGTCGGAGAGCACGACCGTGGCGCCCTCCCCGGTGATGGCGCGGATGTGCTTGGCGTAGGCGCGGGCGGTCTCGTGGTCGGTGGCGATGACCAG
Organism: Streptosporangium brasiliense; assembly: GCF_030811595.1. Classification (NCBI taxonomy): domain Bacteria; kingdom Bacillati; phylum Actinomycetota; class Actinomycetes; order Streptosporangiales; family Streptosporangiaceae; genus Streptosporangium; species Streptosporangium brasiliense. The sequence goes on along the minus strand of NZ_JAUSRB010000001.1, from coordinate 89,596 downwards.
GGCGCCCGCGTCGGGGACGCCCCTGCGCACCTCGGTCAGCCGCCGGTCCGCCGCGTGGAGCACCTGCCGGATCCAGTCGCCCTTGGGGTCGAGCGCCGCCTTCCACGCCTGGCCGAGCTGGTCCTTGGTGAGCGGGGTGCCGAGGGTCGCGGCGATCTCGTCGCCCGCGCGGGTCCGCCAGCGCATCTCGCCCGCGTAGGCGAGGAAGATGACCGGCCGGACGACGCCGTCGGCGAGCGCCGGGCCATAGCCGTAGGAGTAGTCGGAGACGCTGCGCCGGATGCCCTCGCCGTCTTCCATGTAGGTGACGAACGGGATCGGGTTGACGTCGGACCGGAACGGCGTGCCGGTCAGCGCCAGGCGCCGCGCGGCGGGCTCGAACGCCTCGCGCACGCCGTCGCCCCAGGACTTCGCGTCGCCCGCGTGGTGGATCTCGTCGAAGATGACGAGCGTCTTGCGCGCCTCGGTCCGGGCGCGGTGCAGCGCCGGGTGCATCGAGATCTGGGCGTAGGTGACGGCCACGCCGACGTAGTCGCGAGAGGTCGCGCCCTGGCTGTTCTTGAACTCGGGGTCGATGGCGATGCCGACCCTGGAGGCGGCGTCGGCCCACTGCTGCTTGAGATGTTCGGTGGGTGTGACGATCGTCACAGCCCGGACGATCCCTCGCGACAGGAGCTCGCTGGCGATGCGCAGCGCGAAGGTCGTCTTGCCCGCACCGGGCGTGGCGACCGCGAGGAAGTCGCGCGGCTCACGTCTGGAGTAGAGGTCGAATGCCTCCTGCTGCCAGGCGCGGAGCTTCGGCGCGGTGCCCCAGGCGGCACGTTCGGGGTACGAGGGGGACAGGTGGGATGCGGCGAAAGTGCTCACAGTGTCCCCAGGGTAATCTGAGTCGCCGACAAGACGTGCCGATCCGGCGAGATGCTCGCCAAGGTCACCTCCGCGTGCTAGAGGTCTCCCGGCCGCGTACGGCCGCGCCCCCCGGGGCCTCCCGCCGTCCCCCCGACGCCCTGCCGCGGACGCCCGCCGGGCGCGCGGGAGCGGGCCGCCGTCACGCCTAACGGACCCCGGAGATCACCGTGTCGATCTCGGCCCGCAGCCGGGGGTCGTCGGGCTGGGCCATGCCGACCACGACGACCGGCCGTCCCCCGGCGCCGGTGAGAAACACCACACGGAGATAGGCCGGGCGGTTGACGACGTCTCGATACTCGGCCCGCAGGGCGCGGCTGTGGCCGCTCCGCCCGCCCACCGTGACCGCCCGGTCGTCGACGACCTCGACCTCGTCGCCGTGGAGCAGGAGCCGGGCGTAGATGTCGGCCAGCTCCACCGTCGCCTTGCGCACGTCGGTCACCGGCTCCGCGGGCCTGGACATCACCGTCGCCTCCCCGCCGCGGCCCGCCACCGCGGTGAACTCGGTGACCGGCGGCACCGTGCCCGCCCGCCAGCCCTCGGGCAGCGGGTATCCCACGCCCGCGAGGCGGTCGCTCACCACGGCGGGCGGCGGGGCGGCGGGCAGGACCCGGGGGGCCAGGACGACGGCCGCGACGGCGACGGTTCCGGCCCCGGCCGCCAGGGCGGTCAGGGCGAGCAGGCGGCGTCGGAGGCGGCCCGGGAGCCGGCTGCGGGGCGGGGCGGCCGGCGTGCCGTACCAGCGGGCCGAAGGCGGGAGGTCGTCAGGTGGCACGCCCACCGCGGACCCCCGCCCGCCACCGTCTTCCGGCTCTCCCACCGGCCGGGCCCGCGGGGAGCCGGGCTCCGCCTCCTCGGCGGCCCAGGGCCGCCCGCCGCCACGCCCCGGCCCGTCCACGGGCCGCGCCCGCCGCCGGCCGCCGCGCTCCGGCTCCTCGGCGGGCCATGTCCACGCGCCGCCCCGCTCCGGCTCCTCCCCGGCGGCCCAGGCCGGTCCGGCACCGCCCTCCGACGGCCGCGCCCGCCGCCGGGAGCCGCGCTCGGGCTCCTGCCGCGGACGCGCCCGGTGCTGCCCCCCGTGCCCGGCCTCCTCCAGGGGCGGCGCCGCGCGCCCGTCGTCGCGCCTGAGATCCTCGGCCGGCCGGGCGCGGCGGCCACCGCGCCCGGCCCCCTCCGGGGGCCACACCCGGCGCCCGGTCTCACGCCCGGGGTCCTCCGGTGGCCGCGCTCGGTGAGGGCGCTCGTCCACGACGACTCCTCCCGGTGGTCACGGTCATACCGTCCTACCATGCCTCCCGGGGCGCGGTCCGGCTATAGGTGATCGTGGTTACGTGAGTGACCGATGAGTCAGGAGACGTCCCGCATGCGCACGGCGACGATCACTCCGAGCAGTCCTATGGCCGCCATGAGGGCGGCGATCGTGGTGTAGCCGGTGGCGATGTCGTCGTGGCCGATCAGGTTGATCAGCACGCCGCCGACGCCGATCGTGAGCGCGCCGCCCAGGGTGTCGACGACCTGGAGAGCAGCGGAGTTGGCGCCCTGTTCCGCGTCGGGCGACTGGCGCATCGCGGTGACGCTGACGCTGGTGACGCCGATGCCCATGCCGAATCCGGCGACGACCCAGGCGGGCACGGTGACCCAGCCGGTGACGCCGGGCACGAGCGCGAGCATCGTCAGCAGGATGCCGGTGGTGACCGCGGCGGCGCCGAGCCGTACCAGCCGGGGGCGGTCGTATTCGCGGCGGCTCTGCAGGTAGGAGCCGGTGGTCCAGCCCAGGGCGCCCGTGGTGAGGGCGACGCCGGCCTGCGCGACCGACAGGCCGGACACCTCGGTGAGCAACAGCGGGATGAAGGCGTTGACCCCGAAGAACGCCGAGGAGAGCACGCCGCGCATCATGACCGTGGTGGGCAGGCCGCGGCCGAACCTGAGCGCCTTCGGCGGCAACAGCCGGGGCAGGCCCACGGCCAGCGCGACCAGTCCGGCGGCGGCGGCGATCCCGCCGGGGACCGGGGTGGTGTGCAGCCGGTCCACGCCGTACAGCAGCGCCCCGGCGCCACCGGCCGTGGCCATCGCCGCCAGGGTCATCGCCAGCGGCCGGGACCGGGGGCCGGCCGCCTCCGGGGTCGGGGCCGGGGCCTCGCCGCCGCGCAGCGCGGGCAGGAGCATCAGCATGGCCGGGATCACCAGCGGCACGATCCCGAAGAAGACCCAGCGCCATCCGAGCGTCTGGGCGATGAGGCCGCCGATGCCGGGGCCGACCAGCGCGGGCAGCACCCAGGCGGCCGACAGGGCGGCGAACACCTTGGGCCTGGCCTCGGAGACGTAGACCCGCACGATCATCACGTAGATGGCCACGATGACCGCACCGCCGCCCAGCCCCTGTACGGCGCGCGCCACGATGAAGAGTTCCTTGGATCCGGCGGCGCCCGCCAGGGCCATGCCGAGCACGAACAGGCCCACGCCGAGCAGGAAGGGCAGGGCGTGTCCCCGCCGGTCCGACCAGAGGCCGGCGACGACGTTGGCGAGCAGGCCGGAGATGAGGAAGGCCGAGAAGCTCATGCCGTACAGGTCGAGCGCGTCGAGATCCTTGGAGACCGCGGGCATCACCGCGCCGATCGACATGCCCTCGAAGGCGATCAGGGTGACGACGAGCAGGATGCCCAGGGAGGCCGTGCGGTATTCGGGACCGAAGATCCGGGGGGATCCGTATGGAGCGTCAAGTGTCTTCGGTGCTGTCACCCGTCAAGCGTAGTGTCCGGCTCCGGGGCACGGTACGTCGACCACATCTCGTGCATCCGGGCCGCCTGACCGGTGGTGAACTCCGACATGCAGTGGTCGTGGGAGTAGTCCATGAAGTTGTGGATCGGGTCGGGGTCGCCGCCCTTGCAGCTGTCCTTGCCGGCCGGACAGCCCTCGGTGGGCGTGCCCTCCGGCACGGTGTCGTCGATCCCGTCACCCGGTGACTGGCAGCCGTTCTCGAAGGTGTGCAGCAGCCCGAGCCAGTGGCCGATCTCGTGGACCCCGGTGTATCCCCGGTCGAAGTTGCGCAGCGACCCGCCGGGCAGGCTGCGCCAGTCGATGACCACGCCGTCGAGCTGGGGCTCGTTCTTGTACCAGTAGGGGTAGGTGGAGTAGCCGAGCACGAGCTGGCTGAGCTGGGCGACATAGAGGTTGAGGGTCTCCGCGCCGCCCTTGCGCGCCTTCTTTATCTGCGCCTCGTAGGAGAGCGGCTCCCGGAACCAGGCGACGTTGTCGGTCCGGGTCAGGTTGTCGAGGCGGAACTGGATCCCGGTGTCGACCCCGCCGTACCGGCCGGCGTAGGCGGCGTTGAGTGTGGCGATCTGGCTGCGCACCGCGGCGTCCTGGGCCCCCAGGGGGCCGGCGGCGATGACATGCACCTGGGTGGGGACCGTGATCGGGGTCCAGGGCCCGCGGCGCATCCCCGACAGGCGCCGTCTCAGATCGGCGAGCATCTCCGCGACCTGCGCCGGGTCCGGCGCGCGCGGCTCGGGCCCGCGTCCGGGGGTCGCGGCCCGGAGCGCCCTCGCGCACCCCGGCGACCCCTGGGACTCCAGGGACTCCGGCGACTCGGCCACAGCGGACGCCGGGGCGGCGGGAGCGGCGCCCGCTGTGAACAGGCATGCCAAAATAGCGGCGATCGCACGCCGAGCCATGAACTCCCCCGACAGGTCACATCTGCTGGTCGACTGCCGCTCCCCAGCGGCATCCCGACCGTAACCTCATCGGTGGCGATCACCCACGAACAACACTCACTTGTTGTCGTTGTTGTCCTCGCCCTTGGGCAGCCCCTCGTAGATCTCCTTGCACTCGGGGCAGACCGGGAACTTCTGCGGGTCGCGGTTGGGCACCCAGACCTTGCCGCAGATCGCGCGGACCGGAGTGCCGCTGAACGCGCTCTCCATGATCTTGTCTTTGTCGGCGTAGTGGGCGAACCGCTCGTGGTCGCCGTCGCCGAACGACAGGTCGGGCCGGATATCGCTCTCAGGGAGAATCTTCGTGTTCACCCTGTCGATTTTATGCCCGCACCACCGCGGTCCCCGCGCCGACGCTCGCCACGGCCGCGGCCCCGGCCGTCCAGCCCAGCGCGGCGCCCCAGAGCAGCCCGGCGGCCAGGGCCCCCAGCAGCAGCCCGGCGTAGGCGCCGGGACCGGCCTCGACGGTCTGGGAGATGACGACCGCGCGCAGCAGGTTGGCCACCAGCGCGCCCAGGACGAAGGCGCCCCAGCCGGCGAAGAAGGCCCGCACGGCCCCGCCCCGCCGGTGGGTGGTCACCCAGGCGACCACTCCGGCCAGGGCCAGGGCGGCGAGGTTCTCGGTGAGCGTGAGAGGCCAGCCGGTCTCGCCGAGCGGGACCGCCCGCAGGCCGGGCAGGCCGTACGGCAGGCCCACGGCGGAGGGCACGGCGAGATAGCCGGCGGCGGTGGCGAGGCCGGCGCCGAACACCCCGAACGCCGAGACGATCAGCAAGGTAACGACCGTCGGCAGGCTATTGCGAACAATGCTCATGTTCGGCAGGCTAGCGCCCAACCGATTCCCGTGAAAGACCCGGATCCGGGGGCCGCCGCATCCCGTGCGCCGGGCTCCACCGGGTCCCGCCGCGTCCCCGTCCGCCGTGCCGGGACGCGCGGCACAGCCCTGGAAGACGGCGGGGAGATGGAGGCATCCGGATGAGGCACCCACGGCCGGCCGTCGCAGGACGGGCCCCCGACGGAACGGGCACCACCGGCCACCGGCCCCCGGCCGCCACCGGAAGGACGCCCCGATGAGGCGCCCGCGGCTGGCCGTCGCGGGGCTGGCCCTGGCCGTCGCCGCGGCGGGCGGGGTGGCCTCGGTCGCCCGGGGCGACGCGCCCGAGCGGGTCCCGCGATACGTCACCGACGACCGGGGACGGGCGCTGACGCTGCACGGCTTCAACACCGCGAGCAGCGCCAAGAGCACCCCGGACGCGCTGCCCGAGCTGACCGAGGCGGACGTCGAGACCGAGTACCGGGCGATGGGCACGAACTTCGTCAGGTTCCTGATCCAGTGGCGGGCCGTCGAGCCATCTCCCGGCGTCTATGACACGAAATATCTGGAGAAAGTGGCTGAGCGGGTCGGCTGGTACGCCAAGCGGGGCTACCACGTCATGCTCGACATGCACCAGGACCTGTGGGGCGACCGCGTCACCCCCGACGGGCACGCGGGCAACGGCGCTCCCGGGTGGGCCACCCACACCGACGGCCTGCCGGTCGCCCGCGCACACGACACCTGGGAGCTGTACTACCTCGACCCCGGCGTCATGCGGGCCTTCGACCACTTCTGGAACACCACCGGCGAGCACCCCGAGCTGATGGACCACTACGCCAGGGCCTGGCGGGCGGTGGCCGAACACTTCAAGGACGACCCGGCGGTCATCGGCTACGACCTGATGAACGAGCCGTGGGGCGGCGCGGTGCAGGGCGCGGCGTTCGAGAACGGGCCGCTGGCCGAGCTCTACCGCCGCACGATCGCGCAGATCCGGAGCATCGACCAGGACAACTGGATCTTCGTGGAGCCGCAGGCGGTCGGGGTCAACTGGGGCCTGCCCAGCGGCCTGCCCCGGTTCGAGGACCCGCGGGCGGGCGAGCCGCGGATCGGCCTGGCCCCGCACATCTACCCGCTCCCGCTGGACCTCGGCGAGGACTACGTGGGCGCCGCCCGCGAGTGGACCGACACCACGCTCGGCTGGTGGCGCTCGAACATGCTCCGCCTCGCCGAGCGCCAGGACGGGCCGGTCATCCTGGGCGAGTTCGGCCTCGACACCACCCGGCCGGGCGCCGTCGAACTGGTGGAGCGGATGCTGGAGGTGACCGACGAGCTCGGCATGGGCCGGGCCTACTGGTCGCGCGACCCGGGGCCCTGGGGCCCCTACGACGGCAAGGGAGCCCCGGGCCCGCTCGTGCCCGTCTACGCCAGGCCGTACCCGAGGGCGATCGGGGGCGTCCCCCGGCAGGTCGCCTACGACCGCGCGTCCCACTCGCTGACCGTCCGCTTCGACGCCAACGGGACCGGCCCGACCGAGGTCTACCTGCCCGCCGACGAGTTCCCGCGGGGCGGCAGGGTCACCGGGGCCCTGTCCTCCACCTGGGACCCCGACCGGCGGATCCTCACCGTGACGACCCCCGCCTCGGGCACGCAGACGCTCACGGTCACACCCGCGTGAACGGGTACGGCTCCCGCCAGGCGATGGCGGGAGCCGTACGGTGACGGGATGGGTCAGCCCATGTGGATGGGGCCGTCCTCGGACTTGCGGCCCGCCTTGACGAACAGGGCGAGCACGGCCGCGAGGACCGCGACGCCCGTGCTGACCAGGAAGCCGAGGTGCATGCCGTCCAGGAAGGACAGGTGTGAGACGCCGGCGATGCCCTGGACGACCTGCTCGGGCACGCCGGGCATCATCTGGGCCGAAGGCGCCCCGCCGAAGGTCGCCAGTTCCTTCAGCCCGTCGACCTGCTCGGCCGGGAGCGGCGGGAGCTTGGCGTCCGCCCAGTGGCCGGGGTAGACGTCGGCCACCCGCGCCGACACGATCGCGCCGAGGATGGCCGTGCCGAGCGCGCCGCCGACCTGCATGGCGGACTGCTGGATGCCGCCCGCGACGCCGCTGAGGTCCTCGGGCGCGTTGCCGACGATGATCTCGGTGGCGCCGACGAAGACCGGCGAGAGCCCGAAGGCCAGCAGGACGAACGGGATGCCGCTGTCCATGAACGCGGCGTCGAGGCTGAGCCTGGACATCAGGAACATCGCCAGGGCTGTGACCAGCATGCCACCCGCGATAGTGATCTTGGTGCCGAGCTTGCCGATGAGCACGGCGGCCAGCGGCGAGGCGACGATCATTCCCGCGCTCATCGGCAGCATCCGCAGGCCGGACTCCAGGGGCGTGAGCCCGTGCACGCCCTGGAAGAAGAAGGTGAGGAAGAACATCGCGCCGAACATGGAGAACGCGACGAGCATCATCAGGCCGGTGCCGATGGAGACCGAGGCGTTGCTGAAGAGGCTCAGCGGCAGGAGCGGCTCGGCGACCCGGGCCTGCCACCACACGAACACGGCGCCGATCAGCACGGCCGCGGCCAGGAAGCCGATGGTCAGCGGGTCGCCCCAGCCCCAGTCGGGAGCCTTGATGATGGCCCAGACCAGGGCGAACATCGCACCCGACAGCAGCACGACGCCCAGCCAGTCGACCTTCGACAGGGTCTGCGCCCTGCTCTCGCTGAGCACCCACAGGCCCATGGCCATGGCCACGACGCCCACGGGGACGTTGATGAAGAAGACCGACTGCCAGCTCACGTGCTCGACCAGCAGGCCGCCGACGATCGGGCCGGCGGCGCTGGACAGGCCGATGATGCCGCCCCAGGCGCCCATCGCCATCTTCAGCCGCTCGCCGGGGAAGGCCACCCGCAGCAGCGCGAGGGCGGCCGGCTGCAGCAGCGCGCCGAACAGGCCCTGGAGCACGCGCAGCCCGATCAGCATGCCGACCGAGGAGCTGAGGCCGATCGCGAGCGAGGTGAGCGCGAAACCGGCGACGCCCACCAGGAAGATCCTCTTATGGCCGAACAGGTCGCCGAGCTTGCCCGCGGTGATCAGGAACACGGCGAGCGCGAGCAGGTAGCCGCTGGTCACCCACTGCAGGTCGGCAAGGGATGCCTTGAGGTCCTGGGCGATCACCGGGTTGGCGATGGCGACGACGGTGCCGTCGAGCATCACCATGATCACACCGAGCGACACCGAGAGGAGCGTGAGCCACGGGTGCCCCTGCCTCGACGACGTGCCGGGATCTGGCGGCGGCGGTGCGGCCACCGTCTTGGCGTCTGCCATGGAAGGGTCCCCTCGTGAGTCTGATCGCCCCCGCTTGAGGCGTGTCAACCTGAGGTAATTTATGGCAGTCCCTGACATATGACAAATCATTTTAAGAGTCATGTCATGACATATGGCAGACTGTGAACTATACGTTTCGAAGGGGTGACATGCATGAGTCGACCCGGCCTACGGGAGCGCAAGAAACAGAAGACGAGACTGGCGCTGGTCGACGCCGCCCTCGACCTGTTCGCGGAGCAGGGGTACGAGGCCACGACCGTCGACCAGATCGCGGCCGCCGTGGACGTCTCGCCCCGCACGTTCTTCCGCTATTTCGCGACCAAGGAGGACGTCGCGCTCTCCCTGCCGCTCGACGGCGTCGAGGTCATGCTCGCCGAGCTGACCGCCCGGCCCGCGGAGGAACCGCCGTTCACCGCGCTCAGCCATGCCCTGCGCGCGATGGTCACCATGTTAGAGGAGGGGGATCTTGCCGACCGGACCAGGTTCCTCAAAGCGCGTGAGCTGATCGACGGCACCCCCGCGCTGCTGGCCGGGAGCGTGCGGCGGATGATGGAGCACGAGCGGCGGCTGGTCGCCGAGGTCGCCCGGCGCGAGAGCGCCGACCGCGACGACCTCCTGGCCAACTTCGTCGTCGCGCTCTTCACCAGTGTGACCCGGATCGGCTTCGAGTTCTGCGCGCCCGACGGCGGCTACGACCTCTCCGCGCTGGCCCGGCGCCTGGAGGCGATGCTGGCCATGGCCGAGCGCTCGATGCGCCCCGGCTGGGACCGCGCCCGCCAGGGCCCTCAGTTCATCGAGGGATCGTCCGGGCAGGTCGCCACGTAGGCGAGCTCGCCCCGCTGGCGGCGGAGCACGGCCCGCCACAGCGACCCGGGGTCATGGTGGAAGGTGTCGCCGGGCTCGGAGTCCACGACGTACCAGGCGCCCTCGCCGATCTCGGCCTCCAGCTGCCCCGCGGTCCAGCCGGCGTATCCGGCGAAGATCCGCATCTGGGCGATCTCCCCGGCGAGGATCTCCGGCGGGGCGTCGAGGTCGACGGTGCCGAGCCGGGAGACCGCCGCGGTGCCCGCGTGCAGCCGCCGCCAGCCGAGGGGCTCCTGCCCGCTCGGGACGGCGGCCAGGGCCAGGGCGCTGTCGGTCTGCACGGGGCCGCCCTGGAACAGCACGGGCGGGCCGGTCACCATGGCGTCCCAGGTCGGCAGCACCTGCGTCACCGAGATGTCGCTGGGCCGGTTGAGCACCACGCCCAGCGTGCCGCCGTCGTGGTCGTGCTCCAGGACCAGGACCACGCTGCGCCGGAAGTTGGGATCGTCGAGTTGCGGTGTCGCCACCAGCAGACCACCGACGTAGATCGCCTCCGCCATACCTCCATCATGAGGGGTCGGGCCCACCTCGCGCTGCTCCACCCCGGCCACAGATCTCCAAGATCTCCCGGCATGTTACCCAGAGCGCACGGGCAGCGACTTTATGCGGCAATTGCGACCGATCCGGAGGAACCCACCGCTCCATTCCTCTCGGCCTCACACATCACCGGGCCGGGAAATCCCCTTGACCTTACGCACCACCGGGCCGGGAAAAACCGCCACTGAAACGTGTATCGACTTTCACGTTTATCTGCATTTTGATTTTTCCTATCATCCCTCCATGGACTTGGAAGTACGTCATCTTCGGGTCATCCATGCCATAGCCGAATACGGCAGCATCTCCAAGGCCGCCTCCTCCCTCGGGCTGTCCCAGCCCTCTCTGGCCGGCCAGTTGCAACGGATCGAGCGCATGATCGGGGGGCGCCTGTTCGAGCGGGTCCACGAGGGCAGCCGCCCGACGCCGCTGGGCGCCTGGCTCCTCGACCGCTCCGGCTCGCTGCTGCACGCGTTCGGCACGTTGCAGCGCGACGCCCGCCACCGCGTCGAGCGGGGGACGGGCAAGCCGGTGATCCGGCTTGGATGCGGGAACACCTCCATCGCCGGCCACATCAGCAACTGCCTGTACGACCTGGCGCCCCACGCCGACCTCACCATCCGGACCGAGGAGTGCATGGACGTCCTGCCCGCGCTCCTTTCGGCCGGACGGCTGGAGCTGGCCGTCCTGGGCGACTATCCGGGCTACGAGCTGCTGCCCCCACCAGGCGTGATCTACGAGGTCCCGGCCACCGAACCGATCTTCGTGGGCGTGGCGGCCTCCCATCCGCTGGCCCGGTGCGAGGAGATCGAGCTGGCGGACCTGGCCGAGGAGGAGTGGGCGATGCCCCCTCAGGTGGAGTTCGGCTACCGCGAGCATTTCTGGGCGGCCTGCGCCGAACGCGGTTTCGTGCCCCGCGTCTCGTTCTCCCTCAACGCCAACCTCGCCTACGACCTGGTCAGGGCGGGCCGGTGCGTGGCGATGTTCCAGGCGACCCATCAGGGGCGGGCGGGGATCGCCGTGCGCCCGCTGGTGGACACGCCCCTGGTCTTCCGTCACATCATCGGATGGACCCAGTACGGCCCGCTGGCCGACAGCGCGGTGCCGCTCGTGAGCAGCGTGATGCGCGCGTACTGGAGTGAGGCGCTGAAAGCCCCCGCATACGCGTGCTGGATCAAACGCAACGGGCAGCCGCCCCATCCGCCGCAGTGATCTCCGTTCCGCCGCGGTGATCCATGTCCATAGGAAGAACCTATGGACATCTAGAGGGTTCTGTAACAGGTATCAGTGATGCCACTTTTGGGTCAGCCCTGGCCGGCCTCGGCTCCTTAGGTCCCTTTCCCCCCAGGGGACTGGTGAGAGGAGTCACCCAGAGTGAGAACCAAAGTCAAGTTAGGAGCCGTCGCCGTACTGGCGGCCGCGGCCCTGGCGGCGCCCACGCCGGCTGGCGCGCTGAGCGCCCCGGCCGCCGGAGGGACCGCGCCCTCGGACCCGGTCCCGGTGAAGGTCTCCCCCGAGCGCGAGCCCGCTTCCGCCCCGCCGGACGCCGACGGCCGCAGACGCGCGATCACCAGCGCCGAGCGTGCCCTGGCCTCAGGCTCCAGGGCCCTGCGGAAGGCGCCCGGAGACCGTTTCGAGCGGGACAGGGTCGTCGTGGGGACACGCGGCCTCCAGTATCTCCACTACAAGCGCACCTACCGGGGACTGCCCGTCTACGGCGGTGACGTGATCGTCGTGACCGACAGGTCCGGCGGCACGGTGGAGAGCCTCAGCTCCGGCCAGCAGGCCAAGCTGGATCTGGACACCAGGGCCGCCGTCAGCGCGGAGGCCGCCTCGGCCACCGCGCGCGGCCAGCTCACGACCGTGGAGACCGCCGCCGCACCCGTGCTCGTGGTGCACGCGGCCACCGACCGGCCCGTGCTGGCGTGGGAAGTGATCGTCACCGGCGCCACCGAGCGGGCACCGAGCGTGCTGCACGTCTACGTCGATGCCCGGACCGGCGCGGTCATCGACAAGGTCGACGACGTCCGCGCCGGTACCGGCAACAGCTTCTACAACGGCAACCCGGTGACCATCCAGACCTCCGGCTCCGGCGGCTCCTACTCGATGACCGACACCACCCGGTCGGGCCTGCGCTGCGGCGGCCAGAACGGCTCGGCCTACACCGGCACCGACGACTCCTGGGGCAACGGCCAGGGCACCAACCTGGAGACCGCCTGCGTGGACGCGCTGTACGCCGCCCAGCAGGAGTGGAACATGCTGCGCGACTGGCTGGGCCGCAACGGCTTCAACGGCTCCGGCGGCGCCTTCCCCGCCCGCGTCGGCCTCTCCGACGTCAACGCCTACTGGAACGGCTCCTACACCAACTTCGGCCACAACCAGGCCAACAGCAAGCAGGCCACCCCGATGGACGTGGTGGCACACGAGTACGGCCACGCGATCTTCCAGTTCTCCGGCTCCGGCGGCGCGGGCAGCGGCAACGAGGCCGGCGGCCTGAACGAGTCGACCGGCGACATCTTCGGCGCGCTGACCGAGCACTTCGCCAACCAGCCGGCCACCCTCGACGATCCCGACTATCTCGTCGGCGAGGAGGTCGACCTGGTCGGCCAGGGGCCGATCCGCAACATGTACAACCCGGGCGCGCTGGGCGACCCCAACTGCTACAGCTCCTCCATCCCCAACACCGAGGTGCACGCCGCGGCCGGCCCGCAGAACCACTGGTTCTACCTGCTGGCCGAGGGCACCAACCCGCCCGGCAAGCCCGCCAGCCCGGTCTGCTCCGGCCCCTCCAGCCTGACCGGCATCGGCATCCAGAAGGCCGGCCAGATCTTCATGTCCGGTCTGAACGCCAAGACCATCCCGTGGACGCACGCCAAGGCGCGCTCGGCCACCGTGGCCGCGGCCAAGCAGCTGTTCCCGAACAGCTGCGTCGAGGTCAGCGCGGTCAAGGCCGCCTGGACCGCCGTCAACGTCCCGGCGCAGAGCGGCGAGCCGCCCTGCACCGCGCCGGGCAACGACTACTCCATCTCGGTGAGCCCCACCTCCGGGACGGTCCAGCCCGGCGGGTCGGCGACGGCGACGCTGAGCACCTCGGTCGTGACTGGCAGCGCGCAGACCGTGACCCTGTCGGCGGCCGGCGTCCCCTCGGGCGCCACGGTGAGCTTCGACCCCGCCTCCGTCACGGCCGGCCAGAGCTCGACGGTGACGCTCGCCACCTCGGCGAGCACGCCGCAGGGGACCTTCCCGATCACCCTGAACGCCAGCGCCCCCTCAGGCGCCAAGTCGGTGACCTACTCGCTGACCGTCGGCACCGGCAACCCGCCGACCGGAGCGCCGGACATCCCGGTGGCCAACGTGAGCGCGCACCTGAACCAGCTGCAGTCGATCGCCTCCGGCAACGGCGGCAACCGGGCCTCGGCCACCTCCGGCTACACCGCCTCGCTGAACTACATCAAGGGCAAGCTGGACGCGGCCGGCTACACCACCACGGTGCAGAACTTCACCTACAACGGCCAGACCCACGCCAACCTGATCGCCAACTGGCCGGCCGGCCCCACCGGCCCGACGGTCATGCTCGGCAGCCACCTCGACAGCGTGAGCGCCGGCCCCGGCATCAACGACAACGGCTCCGGCTCGGCGGCGCTGCTGGAGGTCGCGCTGACCCTGGCCGACCGCAACCCCACGCTGACCAAGCACGTCCGCTTCGGCTGGTGGGGCGCCGAGGAGCTCGGCATGCGCGGCTCGACCCACTACGTCCAGAACGGCGGGGCCGCCGGCGTCGAGGCGTATCTCAACTTCGACATGATCGCCTCGCCGAACCCGGGCTACTTCGTCTACGACGACGACACCGCCCTGGAGAAGATCTTCAAGGACTACTACGCCACGCTCAGTGTCCCGACCGAGATCGAGACCGAGGGTGACGGCCGCAGCGACCACGCCCCGTTCAAGAACGCGGGCGTCAAGGTGGGCGGCGTCTTCACCGGCGCCTCCAGCGTGAAGAGCTCGGCCCAGGCCACCAAGTGGGGCGGCGCCGCCGGCCAGGCCTTCGACCGCTGCTACCACTCCGCCTGCGACACCACCTCCAACATCAACAGCACCGCGCTGGACCGCAACAGCGACGCCATCGCCAACGCCCTGTGGAAGCTGGCGGTGCGCTCCGGCCCGGTCGGTGACGACTACGCGATGGCCGTGAACCCGGCGTCCGGCACCGTCCAGGCGGGCCAGTCGGCCACCGCGACGCTCAGCACCACGGTCACCTCCGGCAACGCGCAGAGCGTGTCGCTGTCGGCCTCCGGCGCCCCCGCCGGGACCACGGTGACCTTCACCCCCTCGACCGTCACGGCCGGCCAGACGTCCTCGGTGACGGTCGCGACCTCGGCCTCCACCCCGGCGGGCACCTACACCATCGCCCTCAACGGCACCGGGACCTCCGCCAACCGCTCGGCGGTCTACACCCTGACGGTCGGCGGGACCGGCGGCGGCCGTACCTTCACCAACGACACGCCCTTCGCCATCGAGGACGGCTACCAGGACTCCAGTGACATCCCGGTCACCCTCACCGGGTCCCCGGACGCCACGTTCACGATCTCGGCCGACATCGACCACACCTGCTCGCAGGACCTGCGCCTGACCCTCATCCGGCCGGACGGGACGTCTCAGGTGCTGAAGTACGAGTCCTACACCGCCTGCACGCCGTACAACGGGCCGGTGCGGTTCACGGTGAACAACCCCGCCCGCTCCGGCAACGGCACCTGGACCCTCGTGGTCGGCGACTACTTCCAGAACGACACCGGCACCCTCAACAGCTGGAGCATCGCCTTCTGACCTCCGAGAGCACACCGAGAGGCAAGAGCACGGAGAACAGGGACGGCCCGGACGCCTCGGCGTCCGGGCCGTCCCGCGTCACGGACCGTCAGGCCTCGGTCAGGCCGCTGCGCGCCCGGCCGCCGGCCGACTCGCGCACGGCCGCCGCGACGGCGCCCGCCACATCGGCGTGGAACACGCTCGGGATGATGTAGTTGGGGCCGAGCTCCTCGTCGGTGACCACGGCGGCCAGCGCCCTGGCCGCCGCCAGCAGCATCTCCTGGGTGACCAGGTTGGCCTGGGCGTCGAGCAGACCGCGGAAGACACCGGGGAAGGCCAGCACGTTGTTGATCTGGTTGGGATAGTCCGAACGGCCGGTGGCGACCACGGCGGCGTGCTCGCGGGCGTCGTCGGGCGAGACCTCGGGCTCGGGGTTGGCCAGCGCGAAGACCACCGCGCCGTCAGCCATCGTGGCGATGTCGTCGCCGTTGAGGATGCCGGGGGCGGAGACGCCGATGAACACGTCGGCGCCCTTGACCGCGCCGCGCAGGTCTCCGGAGTAGCCCTCGGCGTTGGTGTGGTCGGCGATCCACCGCAGCGAGTCGTCCAGGTCGTCACGGCCGCCGTGCACGGCGCCCAGGTAGTCGCAGACGACGACGTTGTGCGCGCCGGCCGCCAGCAGCAGGCGCAGCACGGCCGTACCGGCGGCGCCGGCGCCGGCCAGGGCGATGCGGACCTGGCTCAGCTCCTTGCCCACCACCCGCAGCGCGTTGGTGAGCGCGGCGAGCACGCAGATCGCGGTGCCATGCTGGTCGTCGTGGAAGACCGGGATGTCCAGCAGGTCACGCAGCCGCCGCTCCACCTCGAAGCAGCGCGGCGCCGAGATGTCCTCCAGGTTGATGCCGCCGAATCCGGGGGCGAGGACCTGGACGGTGCGGACGATCTCGTCGACGTCCTGGGTGTCGAGGCAGATCGGCCAGGCGTCGATGTCGGCGAACCGCTTGAACAGCGCGGCCTTGCCCTCCATGACGGGCAGCGCGGCGGCCGGGCCGATGTTGCCCAGGCCCAGCACGGCCGAGCCGTCGGTGACCACGGCGACGCTGTTGCGCTTGATGGTCAGGCGGCGGGCGTCCTCGGGGTTGCGGGCGATGGCCATGGAGACCCGGGCGACACCGGGCGTGTAGGCCATGGACAGCTCGTCACGGTTGCGCAGCGGCACCTTCGACTTCATCTCGATCTTGCCGCCGAGATGCATGAGGAAGGTGCGGTCGGAGACCTTGTGGATGACGACGCCCTCGACCACGTCGAGCTTGTCCACGATCGCCTGGGCATGGTCGGTGTCACGCGCGGCGCAGGTCACGTCGATGCGCAATGTCTCGTGGCCCGCGGTGGTCACGTCCAGCGCGGTGACCACACCTCCCGCGGACTCTACGGCGTGGGTGAGCTGGCTGACGGCCTTACCACCCGCCGGCACCTCCAGGCGCACGGTGATGGAGTACGACACACTCGGCACGGTGGCCACAGTCAATCCGCTCCTTTGCGACTGACTTGGTTGGGATGCCTCCATGGTGCCACCCCCAGACGGGTGTCCGTGCCGGGCTTGTTCAGCTCAGCGCTGTCGATGCGGTCACAATCAGCTCCACGCACGTGTCGATCGGGATGCTCGTGCTGTCCAGCACCAGGTGGTAGTGGAGCGGGGAGGCCGGGTCGGCCCGGTAGAAATGACGGACGTAGGCGGCCCGCGCCCGGTCGTTGTCCTCCACGATCCTGCGCGCCTGGCGCTCGGTCACTCCGGTCAGGGTCGCGGTCTGGATCACCCTGCGTCCGGCGGGCGCGTCCAGCCGCACGTGCAGCGCGCCGGGGTGGTCGGCCAGGACCAGCGCCCCGGCCCTGCCGAGGATCACCCCGCCCTGACCCCGCGCGGTCTGCCTGATCACCCTCTCGGTGTGGGCGACGAAGTCCTCGGCGGGCAGGGGCATGTTCCCCGGGAGATACATGTCCACGCCGCCGAAGGAGACCGTCGGCAGCCGCATGGCCTCCGCCAGCAGCCGGCCGAGCCCGTGCTCGGCCCGGTCGTCATGGGCGAGCGCCTCCTCCAGCGTGCAGCCGAGCTCGTCGGCCACCGCGCTGGGGATCGCCCGGTCCACGAAGGGGACACCCAGGCGCCCGGCCACCGCCGGCCCGATCACGCTGCCGGCGGTGCCGTACGTCGCGGAGATGGTGACGACCCGCATGTCCTGTTCATGCCCCCAAAGTGGGGCATTCAGAACAAAAACCAGTATTTAGAACAGTGCGCTCGCCAGGTTCCTGCGGGCACGCCCGATCGACGGGTCGTCGCCCGGAAGGGCGTCGAAGAGGCCGAGCAGATGCATCCTGACCTTGTCGCGCTCGTCGCCCGAGGTCCGCCGGACCACCCCGATGAGCCGGTCGAAGGCCGTGTCCACGTCACCGGCGAGCATCTCGAAGTCGGCGGCCAGGAGCTGGGCGTCGATGTCGGCGGGGTCGGCCAGCCGGCCCTGCACCTCGGCCGGGTCGACGTCCTGGGTCCGCCGGATCAGCCCGAGCCCGGCCAGGCCCAGCTTGGCGTCCTCGTTGTTGGGGGAACGGGCCAGCAGCCGCTCGTAGGCGGCCACGGCCGCGTCGAGGTCGCCGGCGTCGATGGCCTGCTCGGCGGCGACCACGTCCGGGTCGGCCGGAGGCTCCTGCGGCCGCTCCTCGGCCTGGGCCTCCCCGGTGTCCGGCGGGAGGTATTGGGCCAGGGCCTCCATGAGCTGCGACAGCCAGTCACGCAGCTGCGGCTCGGTGGCGATGCCGGGGGCGACCGCCACCGGCTGACCCTGGAAGATGGCGTACAGGGCGGGCACGTTCTGCACCCGGAGCGCCTGTGCGATCTGCGGGCTGGCCTCGACGTCCACACGGGCGAGGACCCACCTGCCGGCGTTCTCGGCGGCGAGCTTCTCCAGCAGCAAACTGTATTCTTTCGCCTGCTCCGCGCGGGTCACCGTGAGCTCCAGCAGCACGAGGCTGTTCATGGAGCGTTCGACGACTTCCGTCGCGAAGTTGGCGTCATCGACGTAGACGACCTGCACCGGGGTGCCGCCGCTCTCCTGCGCCGCGGCCTCCCGCCGCGCCTGCGCGTCCAGCGCCTGCTTGCGCGCGCCGAGGTCCACGGCACCGTAGAGCGATCCGGGTCGAGTGAAGTCCGCTGGGCTCATACCTCCAATCCTGCCGTATCCCGATTACTGCGCCGACTCCCCACCGCTAGAAGCGGGCGGGCTCCAGGTATACGCCCCATTCGTCCCGGAGCACGCCGCAGATCTCCCCCAGCGTGGCCTCGGCGCGGGCCGCGTCGAGCATGGGCGGGATGAGGTTGCCCTCCCCCCTGGCGGTCCGGGCCAGCGCGGCCAGCGCGCCGTCCACGGCCTCCCGGTCGCGGGCGGCGCGGCGGGCGGCGAGGACGCGGTTCTGCTCGCGCTCGACCTCATGGCCGACGCGCAGGATCTCCAGCGGCTCCTCGACGGAGGCCGCGTGGCAGTTGACCCCGACGATCCGCTTGTCCCCCTTCTCCAGTTTGCGCTGGTAGCCGAAGGCGGCCTCGGCGATCTCGGACACGAACCAGCCGTCCTCGATGCCGCGCAGGATCCCCGAGGTCATCGACCCGTCGTGCCCCATGTCCCGGATCCTCGCGAAGATCGCCTCGGCCTCGGCCTCCAGCCGGTCGGTCAGCGCCTCCACGTACCAGGATCCGCCGAGCGGGTCGGCGACGTTGACGACCTCGGTCTCCTCCATGATCACCTGCTGGGTGCGCAGCGCGATCTCGGCGGCCTTCTCCGAGGGCAGCGCCAGGACCTCGTCCAGCGCGTTGGTGTGCAGCGAGTTGGTGCCGCCGAGCACGGCCGCGAGCGCCTCGACCGCGGTGCGCACCACGTTGTTGTACGGCTGCTGCGCGGTCAGCGACACCCCCGCCGTCTGGGTGTGGAAGCGCAGCCACTGCGCCCTGTCGGTCCTGGCCCCGTAGACGTCGCGCAGCCACCTCGCCCAGATCCGCCGGGCGGCCCGGAACTTGGCGATCTCCTCGAAGAAGTCGATGTGCGCGTCGAAGAAGAAGGACAGGCCCGGGGCGAAGACGTCGACGTCCAGCCCCCGCGACAGGCCGAGCTCCACGTAGCCGAACCCGTCGGCCAGGGTGAAGGCCAGCTCCTGCGCCGCCGTGGAGCCGGCTTCGCGGATGTGGTAGCCGGACACGCTGAGCGGCTTGTAGGCCGGGACGCCGGCGGCGCAGAACTCCATCAGGTCGCCGATCAGCCGCAGGTGCGGCCCGGGGGCGAACAGCCACTCCTTCTGCGCGATGTACTCCTTGAAGATGTCGGTCTGGAGCGTCCCGTTGAGCCGGGCGGCCGGCACCCCCTGCCGCTCGGCGGCCACGACGTACATGCAGAAGATCGGGGCGGCCGGGCCGCTGATCGTCATGGAGGTGGTGACGTCGCCGAGCGGGATCCCGTCGAAGAGCAGGTCCATGTCCAGCGCGGAGTCGATCGCCACGCCGCAGTGGCCGACCTCGCCGAGCGAGCGCGGGTCGTCGGAGTCGCGGCCCATCAGCGTCGGCATGTCGAAGGCCACGCTCAGCCCGCCGCCGCCCGCGCCGAGGATCATCCGGTAGCGCTCGTTGGTCTGCCGGGCGTTGCCGAACCCGGCGAACTGCCGGATGGTCCACGTCCTGCCCCGGTAGCCGGTGGAGTACAGGCCCCGGGTGAAGGGATACTCCCCCGGCCAGCCGATGCGCTCCATGCGCGGGTCGTCGCCGGTGGGCCCGTAGACCGGCGCGACGTCGAGGCCGGAGAGGGTCCGGAACCCGGAGCCGCGCGTGCGGGCCCCGTCGAACCGCGCCTGCCAGCGCGCCCGCCCCGCCTCGATCTCCCCGGCGTCCATGGCCAGCCCCCCTGTACGGCTCGCGGCTCCTGTCCGGCGTGTGGCCTCACAGAAAATACTAGGACGCCCTATTAATTCCCGGCCGGCGCGGGCCACCGTACGGCCGGCGCAGGCCGCTGTGCGACCGACGTGGGCCGCTGTGCGACCGGCGCGGGCCACCGTGCGACCGGCGCGGGTCGCCGGACCGCCGGACCGTCCCGGCCGTACGGCTCCGCCGGTCAGCCCTCGAAATCCCCCGCGGCCACCCGCAAGGTCCTGAGCAGCCCGAACATCTGCTCCAGCTCCGCCTCGCCGTACATGGTCATGGCGAAATCGGCGCCCATCAGATCGGCGGTCGCCCGGTCCACGACCTCCCGGCCCCCGTCGGTGATCTCCGCCAGCACCCCCCGGCCGTCCCGGGGGTTGCGCATGCGGCGGACCAGCCCGGCCCGCTCCAGCCGGTCCACGGTGTTCGTCACGCTGGTGGGATGCACCATCAGCCGCTCGCCGATCGTGGACAGCGGCAACGCTCCCGTCTTGCTGAACGTCAGCAAAACCAGTGCCTCGTACCGGGCAAAGGTCAAGTCATGCGGTTTAAGTAGCGTGTCCAGTTGCGAGAGCAGGATCTGGTGCGCTCTCATGATCGACGTGACGGCGGCCATGGCCGAGGACGGCCCGAAGTGAACACGCCACGTCTCCGCGGCGCGCTCGATGGGGTCGAACGGCAGATTCAGCTGACCTGTAGCCACAGGGCTACGGTAGCGCGGCCTCATCCCGGTTCGCCCATATACGTAGAGTCACCGGATTGACGGCTTCACCAAGAACCCGGGCGCCAAACGTCACGCTCAGTTATGGTTCCCACATCGAATGGTGAGGGCGTGGCCAAGTGGCAGCGCGGACTCGCTCCGGCCTGCGGGGGATGCAGACCGGATCGGTCGCCGAGGGGACCGGCGGCCGCATTCACGGCACGGGGGGTTGCTTGATGAACGACAACTCAATGGCGTGCGGACGCCGCACGGGCTTCTGCTCAGCCGGCACGGCGTGGACCCGCTCCACGCGCGCCGGTGCGTGAGAACAGGGGCGTTTCACGCGAAGAACTCCAGCAGAGCGCAATGGTGGCGGTCGCCGTCCTGCTCGTGCTTGGTGTGGCCGCGGCGTGGAGCGTCCTCATTCCCGGTGTCAGCGCGTGGGAGAACATCATCGTCGCGGTGATCGGCTCGCTCCGCGTCACCGGCCCCGTGGCCGCGGCGTTCGCCGCCTGGGTGGCGGTGCGCAGGCGGCGCGGGACCGGCCGGCGGTCACTGACGACCTGGCAGGCGGTGCGCGCGCCGCTGGCGGTCCTGGTGGCGGTCGGCGGCGCCTTCACCGCGACGCTGCTGGTCCTGGCGGTCCGGGCCATGCTCACCGAGCAGGCGGGACGGCTGCTGCCCAGCGGCCTGGTCATGGGCGTGGCCGGGCTGGCGCTGTACGTCGCCATCGGCTGGGTGACCGGCTGGCTGCTGCCGTGGACGATCACGCCGGTGCTCGCCGGGCTCGGCTGCTACGGCCTGTTCACCTGGCTGGCCCAGGGCGCTACCTGGGCCGACCGGCTCGCCCCCACCACGCAGGAGCCCTACGACCCCTTCCGGGGGCTCAGCGCCGCCGCCCTGACCGACCAGACGCTCTGGCTGCTGGGCGTCAGCGCCGCGCTGCTGCTCGGCTGGGCCGCGGTCGTGACCCGGCAGTCGCTCGTGCTGGCCGCCGCGCTGCTGGCGGTGCTGGCCGCCGGGACCGGAGTGGCCCGGCTGCTCAGCGAGCCGACGACGATCTCCGCCCAGCGGGTGGTCTACAGCTGCCAGGAATGGCCGATCATGGTCTGCGTGCATCCGGGGATGCGCACCGGGCTGCCCGAACTCGGCTCCGCGTTCGTCAAGATCGCATCCCGGCTGGCGGGGACGCCCGGTGAGTTCTCCCGGCTGGAGCAGCATCCCCGGCGCGAGGACGTCTCCCTGCCGCCCGGCGCGGCCCCGATCCACGTCGACGACCTGGCCGCCGGTTTCGCCGACGAGGCGGCCGACGAGTTCGTCGAGAGCCTGGCCGAAGACTGCGACGGCACCCCGGCCGGCGGATACCGCGACATCGTGTCCGCGTGGCTGCGCGGCAAGCCGCTGCCCAGCGGGCCGCTCCCCGAGCATCAATACGCCGCCGCCTGGTTCTCCGGCCTCACCGACGCCCAGCGGCGGGACTGGCTGCGGCTGTACTACTCCGACTTCGTCGGCTGCCGGCTGCAGAGCACTCACTTCGGCGGGCAGGTGGGAGAGACCTGGCAGACAGGCGGGCCCACGCGGCCGGAGCAGATCGGCCAGAACGGTCAGGGCCTGCCGGTCCCGCAGGCCGAGCCCTCCTACCAGGCGCCCGCCACCGTGCCCTCCGCCGCCCCGGTCCCGCCGGGCCTTCCGAGGGAGGCCCCCGCCGAGAGACCGCGGACGGAGACACGGCCGCGGGGCTGACAAGATCAGCATAGGCTCGGCGTGAGAAAGCGGCCGCCGAGGGAAGGAGACCGCTGTGAAAGCCCCTACAGAAGCACCGCCCGAGGTCCCCTCCGCGCCTCGCCGGCGTGGCTGGCGCTTCCTCGCCGGGCTCCTCGTCGCCGTCGCGCTCCTCGTCGTGGGCGCCCGCCTGGCCTGGTCCTGGCTGGACCCGTTCGGCGGGACCACGGTCGACCGCAGCCAGCCCGTGCTGCTGCAGTCCATTCACGACCTGAGCCGCTTCGAGGCGGCCACCGGCAACTTCCAGGTCGTCGTGGACCTGGAGAAGGACGCCGCCTTCCTGCCCGACGCCGTCAAGGGCAGCCGGACGCTCTTCGTCGGGGCGGGCGGCGTCGACGCCTACGTCGACTTCGGCGGCCTCGCCACGGGCGCGCTGACCGTCTCGCCCGACCGCAAGGAGGTCACGGTCAAGCTGCCGCGCGCCCAGCTCGAAAAGCCCAACCTCGACAACAAGCGCTCCTACGTCTACGCCCAGCAGCGCGGCCTGTTCGACCGGGTCGAGGACTTCCTGTCCTCCTCCCCGGCCGACCAGCAGGAGCTCTACGTGCTCGCCGAGAAGAAGATCGCCGAGGCCGCCCAGGCCAGCGACCTGCGCAACCGCGCCGACCAGAACACCAAGAACATGCTCCGGGGCATGCTGACCACCCTCGGCTTCGAGAAGGTGACCGTCAAGTTCGCCGACGAGCCCTGACCGCCCGGCGTCAGCCGACGGCCGCCAGCAGCTCGTCGGCGGCCCGGTAGGGATCGAGGCCGGCCTCCAGGACACGGGTGGCGAGGGCGTCCAGGCGCCGGTCTCCGTGGAGGTGGGCGGAGCGGGAGCGGAGGGCGGCCAGGGCGATGGCCTCGATCTCGGCGCAGGCCCTGGCATGGCGCCGGCGGCCCAGCTCACCGGAGCTCTCAAGATAGGCCAGGTGCCCGTCGAGGGCGGCGACCACCTCCTCGGCGCCCTCGCCCCGGACGGCCACGGCCGGCACGATCGGCGGCCGCCAGGCCCGTCCGGCCAGGGCGACCATGTTGCGGAGCTCGCGGACGGCCGCCTGGGCGCCATCGCGGTCGGCCTTGTTCACCACGAACACGTCCGCGATCTCCAGGATGCCCGCCTTGGCCGCCTGGACGCCGTCGCCCATGCCCGGGGCGAGCAGCACGACGGTGGTGTCGGCCAGTGAGGCGATGTCCACCTCGGCCTGGCCGACCCCGACGGTCTCGATGAGGACGACCTCGCACCCGGCGGTCTCCAGGACGCGCAGCGCCTGGGGCGTGGCCCAGGCCAGGCCGCCGAGGTGGCCGCGGCCGGCCATCGACCGGATGAACACCTCCGGGTCGGTGGCGTGCTCCTGCATGCGGACCCGGTCGCCGAGCAGCGCCCCGCCGGTGAACGGCGAGGACGGGTCCACCGCGAGCACGCCGACCCTCATGCCCCGCCTGCGGAACGCCTGGATCAGCATCCCGGTGGAGGTGGACTTGCCCACCCCGGGGGCGCCGGTGAGCCCGATGACCCGGGCTCGGGACGGCCGGTCCGCGCAGAGCTCCGCGGTGATCTCCCGGAGCCGGGGCGAGCCGTTCTCCACCATGGAGATCAGCCTGGCCACCGCGCGGGGCCGGCCCTCCCGCGCCCGCGCCACCAGCTCGGGGACGTCCAAGGCGGGTTCCGACGCGCCCCGAGCGGCCGCGGCGGGACTCCCCACGGCCGGGGGCCGCCGGTCCCGTGCGGCCGGCCCGGGACCCCGAGCCGCCGGTGACGGCGCGCCCCGAGCGGCCGTGCCGGAGGCGTCCCCGGCCGGGGACCGCTCGTCCGGCGCGGCCACGTCGGATCCCTCCGCGGTCAGGCCGAGGGGACGCGGATGATCAGCGCGTCGCCCTGGCCGCCGCCGCCGCACAGGCCGGCGGCGCCGAGCCCACCGCCCCGGCGCTTGAGCTCGTGGGCGAGGGTGAGGACGATGCGGGCGCCGGAGGCGCCGATCGGATGGCCGACCGCGATGCCGCCGCCGTTGACGTTGACCTTGTCGAGCGGCACGCCGAGCTCCTTGGCCGACTGGAGGACGACCTGGGCGAAGGCCTCGTTGATCTCCAGCAGGTCGAGGTCGTCGGCCGAGAGGCCCTGCTTGCCGAGGGCGTGCTTGATCGCGTTGGCGGGCTGGGACTGGAGCGAGTTGTCGGGCCCGGCCACGTTGCCGTGCGCGCCGATCTCCGCCAGCCAGTCGAGGCCCAGCTCCTCGGCCTTGGCCTTGGACATCACGACCACCGCGCAGGCGCCGTCGGAGATCTGCGAGGCCGAACCGGCGGTGATGGTGCCGTCCTTGCTGAAGGCCGGCCGCAGCCGCCCCAGGGTCTCGACCGTGGTGTCGCCGCGCACGCCCTCGTCGGCGGCGAAGACCAGCGGCTCCCCCTTGCGCTGCGGGATCGACACCGGGACGATCTCGTCGTCGAGCACGCCGTTCTTGATCGCGGCGGCGGCGAGCTCGTGGGAGCGGGCGGAGAAGGCGTCCTGCTCCTCGCGGGTCAGGCCCAGGCGCGCGTTGTGCCGCTCGGTGGACTCGCCCATGGACACCTGGTCGTAGGCGTCGGTCAGGCCGTCGAAGGCCATCGAGTCCACGATGTCGGCGCCGCCGTACTTCACCCCCCGGCGCAGGCCGGGCAGCAGGTGCGGGGCGTTCGACATGGACTCCATGCCGCCGGCGACCACGATGTCGAACTCGCCCGCCCTGATGAGCTGGTCGGCCAGGGCGATGGCGTCCAGCCCGGACAGGCAGACCTTGTTGATCGTCAGCGACGGCACGGACATCGGGATCCCGGCCTTGACGGCGGCCTGGCGGGAGGGGATCTGGCCCGCTCCGGCCTGGAGCACCTGGCCCATGATCACATACTGCACGGCTTCGGGAGCGACGCCGGAGCGCTCCAGCGCCGCCTTGATGGCGATGCCGCCGAGCTCGACGGCCGACAGACCGGCCAGCGAGCCGAGCAGCCGGCCGATGGGGGTGCGAGCTCCGGCGACGATGACGGAAGCAGACATAAAAGGGGCCTCCCTGGCGGGACTTGGGGCGACTTTGCCACCATACCCATGAGCACCTGAGCGACCGCTATGGAGGCCGGCCCTATGTTCATGCGTATCGACCATGTGGCAATCGCCTGTCACGACCTCGAGGAGAAGATCGCGCTCTTCGAACGGATCTTCGAGCTGACGGTGGTGGCGCGCGAGATCAACGAGGAGCAGGGCGTCAAGGAGGCGATGCTGCACGTCGTCGACGGCGACGGCGGCGGCTCCTACATCCAGCTCCTCGAACCGCTCTCCCCCGACACGCCGGTCGGCAAATTCCTCGCCAAGCGCGGGGAGGGGGTGCACCACGTCGCGTTCGGCGTCCCGGATGTGACCGAGGCCATGGGGGAGATCGGCGGCAGGGGCGTCAGACTGCTCGACGAGAAGCCCCGGCACGGCTCGATGGGCTCTTCCATCGCTTTCTTGCATCCCAAGGATGTGGGAGGAATGCTGACAGAACTCGTTCAGGCCCGGCCCACTGACCAAGGCCATAACCACTGATCGAGCGTTCTGTCAAATGCAAGAAAGGCTCATACGTAACAAATCGCGCAGAAAGTCGGAGGAGACCGCCAACACGGCAACACCAGAGTACGCTGGCCTATCACCGGACGTGGATCCCGCCACGGCTCCCGCCTCGGATGTCCGAAATCCCCCGTCCGGCCCGTGTAGCCGTCTCGACAACCCAGGATCGAGCCTCCATGCAGTCCGACATCGACGCCCAGCTCAACAACTTCTTTGAAGACGCCCCCGCTCGGGAATTCGACGTGGTGCTCCGTGGCTATGACCGGCACCAGGTTCACGACCATCTGAAGCAGGTCGACAACGAGCTGCGCCAGGCCCGGGAGCAGGTTCAGGGCCTGCAGCGAGATCTGTCCGACTCCCAGCGTCAGTTGCAGGAGCAGGAGCGCCCGACCTACTCCGGCCTGGGGGCGCGGATCGAGCAGCTGCTCCGCCTCGCCGAGGAGCAGGCCACCGAGCTGGTCCAGGCCGCCCGGTCGGAGGCGAACGAGATCAAGGCCGCGTCCAAGGTCGACGCCGCCGACCTGCGCGCCGCGGCGGAGAACGAGGCGGCCGAGAAGCGCGCCCTCGCCACCCGCGAGGCCGACGACATGCGCACCACCGCCGAGCGCGAGGCCGAGGAGATCCGCTCGACCGCCCGCCGGGAGGCCGACGAGCTGACCGCCACCACCGAGCGCGAGGTCGCCAAGCTGCGGGCCACCGCCGACCACGAGGTGGCCGAGAAGCGCGCCGACGCCGAGCGCGAGATCGCCAAGCTGCGCACCACCACCGAGCGCGAGGTCGCCCAGCTCCGCGCCTCGACCAAGCGCGAGCGCGACGAGGTCCTCACCACCGCCAAGCGCCAGGCCGACGAGATGCGCGCCCAGGCCCAGCGGGTCCTGGAGGAGTCCGAGGCCAAGCGCGCCCAGGACGAGGCCGAGTTCGAGATCCAGCTCGCCGCCCGCCGCGAGGAGGCCGAGCGCCAGGAGGCCGAGCGCCACGCCACCGCGCAGGCCAACACGCAGAAGCTGGTCTCCGAGGCGGAGCAGCGCGCGGCCACCGCCGAGCAGCGCGCCACCAAGGCCACCCAGCAGGCCGAGCAGACCCGGCGCGAGGCCGACACCCACGCCAAGCAGCTGCTCGCCAACGCGCGCAAGAACGCCGACCAGCTCGTCGCCGAGGCCAAGGCGAGCGCCGAGTCGATCGTCTCCGACGCCAAGACCGAGTCCGAGCGGACCCGCTCGGTGGCCCAGCGCCAGGTCGACGAGCTGACCCGCCAGCGCGACAGCATCACCAGCCACCTCGCCCAGCTCCGCCAGCTGCTCGGCGGCGCGCCGCTCCCGGCCTCCGAGCCGGAGCCCGCGATCGCCGCGGCCCCGGCCAAGCCGGCCATCCCCGCGGCCAACGGCAGCGAGAGCCCGGCTCCCGCGCCCGCCCCGGCCAAGGCCGAGACGAAGGACGACGACGCGGAGTGGTGGCAGGAGTAGGCACCACCGGATCGGGGCGTTGACGACGGCTACGGGAGAGCCTGGCGACCTTCGGGTCGCTAGGCTCTCCTTCTGTCTTTCCGCCGTCCCGCGCGGCTCCGCGCACCCCGCGGCGCGCTCGCGCGCACCCCTGAGCTAGGAGCAGCCGTGCCCGAAGCGTCCCAGACAGCCGACGTCCCCGCGGCGCCCGCGCCGGGACCTCGCACCTCCCCGGACGCCGACGCCCCCGCGGCCGACATCCCGCCCGACGCCGCCTCCGCCGACGTCCGGTCCGACGCCGCCGCGGCCGTCGCTCCGTCCTCCGCTCCGTCCTCCAGGGGCGCCGGTGCCGCCGAGGGCCCCCGTGCCTTCCCGGAGGCCCTGGAGGAGCACGCGGCGCCGTACGGCCGGCCGGGTAAGCCGCTGGCCAAGAACCCCTTCCTGATCGGCCTGACCGCCGGCATGGGCCTGCTGACCGCGTGGGCGCTGGCCCAGGCCCTGGTCACCTCGCGCAGCGTGATCGTCCTGGTCGTGGTGGCGATGTTCCTCGCCCTGGGACTGAACCCGGCCGTCGAGGCGCTGCAGCGGCACCGGCTGGCCCGCCGCGGGGCGATCACGATCGTCTTCGGCGCGGTGATCATGTTCTTCGTGCTCTTCGGGCTCGCGATCGTCCCGCCGGTGAGCCAGGAGATCACCGCGT
Organism: Streptosporangium brasiliense; assembly: GCF_030811595.1. Taxonomy (NCBI): domain Bacteria; kingdom Bacillati; phylum Actinomycetota; class Actinomycetes; order Streptosporangiales; family Streptosporangiaceae; genus Streptosporangium; species Streptosporangium brasiliense. The sequence goes on along the minus strand of NZ_JAUSRB010000001.1, from coordinate 61,504 downwards.
TCATCGGCGCGGTCCCCGGCTACATGCAGGAACTGCTCACCAACCCCACGCTCAAGGAGCTCGACAGCGACTACCAGATCCTGACCCGGGCGGGGGACTTCATCACCGGCGGCGGCCTCGCCACGACGGTGGCCGGCGGCCTGGTCGGCGCCGGCGCCGTGGTGTTCAACGCGTTCTTCTCCGGGGTCACGCTGCTGGTCCTGACGCTGTACTTCCTCGGCTCGCTGCCCTCGATCAAGGACTACCTCTTCCGGCTCGTGCCGAGCAGTCGCAGGGAGCGGACCCGGGCGCTCGGCGACGAGATCATCAGCGGCATCGGCGGCTACGTGGCCGGCAACCTGCTGATCTCGGTGATCGCCGGCGTGGTCAGCTGGGTGTTCCTCGGCGTCCTGGGCGTCGAGTACGCCCTGGCGCTCGCCCTGGTCGTGGCGGTCACCGACCTGATCCCGCTGGTCGGCGCGACGATCGGCGCGGTGCTGGTGAGCGTGGTGGCGCTGCTGCAGTCGGGGACGCTGGGCATCGCCTGCGGGATCTTCTTCCTGGTCTACCAGCAGGTGGAGAACTATCTGGTCTATCCGCGCGTGATGAAGCGCTCGGTGGACGTGGCCCCGGCGGTCACCGTGATCGCCGCGCTGTTCGGCGGCGCGCTGCTCGGCATCGTCGGAGCGCTGCTGGCCATCCCGGTGGCCGCGGCGATCGCGCTGATCATCCGCGAGGTGGTGCTCCCCCGGCAAGCCCGGCTATGAAGCCGGCCACCGCGCGGTTGAACGCCTCGGGCTGCTCGATCGCGCTCAGGTGGCCCGCCTTCTCGATCACGGCCAGCCGCCCGTCCGGCACGGCCTCGACCATCGTCTCGGCGTCGGCGAGCGGGGTGAGCAGGTCCTCCTCCCCGACGATCACCAGCGCTGGCTCCTTGAGCCCGCGCAGGGTGTCGAGGGAGTCGGAACGGGCCGCCATGGCCCGCTGCGCCCAGGCCACGGCCTTCGGCGGGGCCGACTGGACCAGCCCGCGCACCCGGCCGGACACCATCGCCCTGCGCCGCGCGGTCGTCACCCCCAGCAGCGACGGGAGCACCTCCTCCACCAGGATCGAGGTGCCGCCGTCGAGCACGGCGGCGGCGATGCGCTCGCGGTTGGCCCTGGCCGCCTCGGCATCGGCGGCCGCCTTGGTGTCGGCGAGGACCACCCCCAGCACCCGGTCGGGGTGCCGGCGGCACAGCGCCATCGTCACGTAGCCGCCCATGGACAGCCCGCCGACGACGGCCCGGTCGACGCCCTCGTGATCGAGCAGGCGCACGACGTCGTCGGCCATCACGTCGAGGGAGGGGGCGTCGTCGCCCAGCACCGAGCCACCGAAACCGCGCAGGTCGGGGGTGATGACCTTGCAGACGGCGCTCAGCCCCTCGCGCTGGGCCAGCCACATGGCCGATGACAGAGGGAAGGCGTGCAGGAGGACGACCGGAAGTCCCTCGCCCGCCGATCGCGTGTACAGGTGCACGCAGTCCACCGTAATCGCGGAGCAGCGATCTGGCACCCCTTGATTCACAACGGGTTGTGATGGCGCGCTGACTCCACCGTCAAGGACGGGGCGGGCCCCTGCGGGCCGGCGCCTCCCCGCCCCCGGGGCCGTGGGCGCGGGCTCCGCCGCCGGGGGCCGGGCGGGACCCTACGGGCCGGCGACCTCCGTGGGGAGGGGGTGGGCGGCCGGGTTCACCCGTCGGACGATCTCGTTCAGGACGATCCGCACGTACGGCTCGCCGACCCACAGGTGCTTGGCGCCGTCCACCCCGATGACCTCGGCCTGGGGGACCCGGGCGAAGCGCTCCCGGGCCTTCTCCGGCTGCAGGTAGTCGTCGAACTCGGGGACCAGCGCGGTCAGCGGCCGGCCGAACGCCGCCCACACGTCGAGGTCGGCGTCGGTGGCCCGGTGCAGCGGCGGGGAGAGGAGGACGGCCCCCTCCACGAGCGGGTCGTGACCCCATTTGAGCACCAGCTCGGTGCCGAACGACCAGCCGACCAGCCAGACCCGCGGCAGGTCGTGGAACTCGGCGTACTCCAGCGCGGCGGCGACGTCGAGCCCCTCCTGCTCCCCCTTGCCGAAGGCGCCCTGGGAGGTGCCCCGGTCGGAGGTCGTGCCGCGCGTGTTGAACCGCAGCACGGCCAGGTCCGCCAGCGCGGGCAGCCGGTTGGCGGCCTTCTTGTAGAGGTGGCTGTCCATCATGCCGCCGTGCGTGGGCAGCGGGTGCAGGCAGATCAGCGTGGCCACCGGGGGCCGGTCGGCCGGCAGGGCCAGCTCGCCGACGAGGGTCAGCCCGTCGGCCGTGTGCAGCTCGATCGGCTCCCTGCGCGCGGGCAGCACCGTAGAGGCCCGGATCTCCATGTATCCCACTCCATCTCGTGAGCGGGCGCCGGTGGACCGGGGTCCGGGGACGGGCGCCACGCGATCGTCGTCAGTATCGGGTCCGGCCGGGGCCGCGCTTGACCCGGTTGCGCCAGCACGCGGTGTGCCAGTGCCTGCGCTCGTTCTCCCCGCCCGCCCATGCCGGCCAGCTCACCAGGTGCGGCAGGCCGGACCTGATCTCCTGGTCGCAGCCGGGGCAGCGGTAGACCTTGTCCGCTCCGGCGCCGGTGACCCGGCGCACGTGCCAGTCGCCGTCGGGCCACTCCTCGACCTGGTCGACCCCGGGCACGGACCCGCCGACCGGGCGGGAGGAGGAATTGCGGCTGCCGCCCCGGTCGAAGGGGCTCATCCGGCGGGCTCTGCGAGGGCTCATGGCAGGTCGCGGATGCTCCGCACCCCGGCCGTGACGAGCTGGTCGAGCAGCGGCGCCGGGGCCAGGGACGGCTCGCGATACTCGGCGTAGAGGGCGCGCAGCCCGTCGCGGACGGTCTCCAGCCCCAGCTCGTCGAGCATCTCGAACGGCCCGGTGGGGTAGCCGCAGCCCAGCCTCATGGCCGCGTCGATGTCCTCGACGCTCGCGTAGCCGGAGTCGTACATCCGCACGGCGTCGTTCAGATACGGGTAGAGGAGCGCGTCCACCACGAACTCGGCCCGGTCCTTGCACGGCACCGGGGTCCGGCCGGCGATCCGCACCAGGCCCTCCACGGCGCGCGCGGCCTCGGGCGAGGTGAGCACCGTGGAGGCGACCTCGGCGACCTTGTCGCCGACCAGGTGCAGGCCGACCAGGCGCTCGGGGTGCGGCAGCCCCGCGGCCAGCTCGACCACGGGGGTGCGCGACAGCGCGACGACCACGTCGGCGTCCTCCGTGGAGGCGGACTTGAACCCGGCGGCGGAGAGCCTGTCGGCGAGCTCCTGAGCCCCCTCGCCCAGCACCGCCACCGAGTTCACCGACGGTTTGTCCGCCGGCGGCCCGCCGGGCTCCTCGCCCCGGTAGAAGCCGCCGCCGGACTTGCGGCCGAGCAGGCCGGCGGTGACCAGCTCGCGCAGGATCGGCGCGGGGGCGTGGCGGCGGTCGCGGCTCTCCTGGAACAGCACGCACAGCACCTCGTAGGAGGTGTCCAGGCCGATCAGGTCGAGCAGGGTGAAGGGGCCCATCGGCAGCCCGACGCCGGCCTTCATCGCGACGTCGATGTCGTCGCGGGTGGCCAGGCCGCCGTCCAGCAGCGTGGCGGCGTGGTTGAGGTAGGTCAGCAGCAGCCGGTTGACCACGAACCCGGCGCGGTCGCCGACGGTCACCGGGGTCTTGCCGAGCCTGCGCGCGAGGTCCGCCACCTCCCCGGCCAGGCCGTCCTCGGTGGCCACCGTACGGATGACCTCGACCAGCTTCATGATCGGCGCGGGGTTGAAGAAGTGCATGCCCACGACCTGGCCGGGCCGGGTCGTGGTGGCCGCGATCTCGGTGACCGAGAGCGAGGAGGTGTTGGTCGCGAGCACCGCCGACGGCTTGCAGATGCGGTCGAGGTCGGTGAACAGGGCGCGCTTGAACTCCATGACCTCGGGGATGGCCTCGATCACCAGATCGGCGTCGGCGAGGTCCTCCAGGGAGGTGGTGAAGGTCACCCGGCCGAGGATCTCCGCACGCCCGGCCTCGCTCAGCCTCCCCTTGGCCAGGGCCCTTCCGGTGGAGCCCTCCAGGTGGCCCCGGCCCCGCTCCAGCGCCGCCGGGTCGGCCTCCACACCGGTGACCGCGAGCCCCGCGCGGGCGAACACCTCGGCGATCCCCGCGCCCATCGTGCCGAGCCCGACCACTCCGACCTTCTCAAAGCTGCGCGTCATGCGGCCCAGTCTCCCAGAGGTGCCTGTCCCACCCCAAAACCGGCTTGGGCCCTCGGCACCGGGATCTCACCGGTAGGGTTGGCGCTCATGCGGTTGGTCATCGCGCGATGCAGCGTGGATTACGTGGGAAAGCTCACTGCGCATCTTCCGATGGCGCCCCGGCTGATCCTGATCAAGGCGGACAGCTCGGTCTCCATCCACGCCGACGACCGGGCCTTCAAACCACTGAACTGGATGAATCCGCCGTGCAAGCTCCGCGAGGAGGAGGGCACCTGGACGGTGACCCACGGCAAGACCGGTGAGAAGCTCGTGCTCACCATGGAGGAGATCATCCACGACTCCAGCCACGAGCTGGGGGTGGACCCCGGTCTGATCAAGGACGGCGTCGAGGCTCACCTGCAGGAGTTGCTGGCCGAGCACATCACCACGCTGGGCGCGGGCTGGACGCTGGTCCGCCGCGAATACATGACGGCGATCGGCCCGGTGGACATCCTCTGCCGTGACCACGCTGGAGCGACCGTGGCCGTGGAGCTCAAGCGCCGCGCGGGCATCGACGCCGTGGAGCAGCTCACCCGCTATCTGGAGCTGATGAACCGCGACCCCCTGCTCGCCCCGGTCTCCGGCATCCTGGCCGCCCAGGCCATCGCGCCGCAGGCCAGGACCCTCGCGGAGGACCGCGGCATCCGCTGCGTCACCCTCGACTACGACGAGCTGCGGGGCATCGAGCGCAACGACACCCTGTTCTAGGTCCCAGCCCCGTTGTTCTAGGTTCCAGCCCCGTTCCGGGCTCCTGGCCCCGTTCCAGATTTCCGGCCATGTTCCAGCCCCGGGGCCGGGCCCCGTCCACCGCGGCCCGGCGGTGTCCACCGCGGCGTGATCCCTGTCCTCCGAACGGAGGACAGGGGGTTCCACCGGTCGTTGGTGTCGCGCGAGCCGCGCCTGGACGACGCTTGAGACATGACGACAGCGGTGACGGTGCGGGGCCTGGCCAAGCGATACGGCGACGTGCAGGCGGTCGGGGGCATCGACCTCGACATCAACGCGGGCGAGGTGTTCGCGATCCTCGGCCCGAACGGGGCAGGGAAGTCCACCACGGTGGAGATCATGGAGGGCTACCGGACCCGGGACGCCGGAGAGGTCAGCGTCCTGGGCGCCGACCCGGGCAGGCCGACCCGCGAGTGGCGCTCCCGGATCGGCGTGGTGCTGCAGACGGCCAACGACGTCGCCGAGGCGACGGTACGGGAGACCGTGCGGCACTTCGCGGGCTACTACCCCAACCCCAAGGACCCGGACGAGGTGATCGAGCAGGTCGGCCTGACCGACAAGGCCGGCAAGCGGATCCGCCAGCTCTCCGGCGGCCAGCGGCGCCGGGTCGACGTGGCGCTGGGGGTGATCGGCGGCCCGGAGCTGCTCTTCCTCGACGAGCCGACCACCGGGTTCGACCCCGAGGCGCGCCGGCAGTTCTGGGAGCTGATCGAGGGCCTGGCCCACCAGGGGACCACGATCGTGCTGACCACCCACTATCTGGACGAGGCGGAGGCGCTGGCCGACCGGGTGGCGGTGGTCGCCAGGGGCCGCGTCGTGGCCGAGGGCGAGCCGGCGACCCTGGGCGGCCGTGCCACCGCCAAGGCCACGGTGAGCTGGTCCGACGGGGGCGAGCGCCGGGTGCTGGAGACCGATGTCCCGACCAGGACCGTGCTTGAGCTGACCCATCGCTTCGACGGCGAGGTGCCCGAGCTGACCGTGACCCGCCCCTCCCTGGAGGATGTGTACCTCCGGCTCGTCGAAGATCCCCGCTGACCACACCCCGGCCCGCGCCGAACTCTCCGTCCGGCTTCCCGAACTCTCGGTCCGGCTTCCCGAACTCTCCGTCCGGCCCCCTCCCCGGACCGCCGGGCCTTCCCGGACCGCGTCCGGCCGGTCCGTCGGACCTCCCGCCCGGCCTTTCCCGGACCGAGCTCCCCGGCCCCTCCCCGGGCCACGCCGAACTCTCCGTCCGGCCCCTCCCCGGTCCGCGTCCCCGGCCCGCCGGCTCCCCGTCCGGCCGCTCCCCCGCCCGTACCGCGACGCGGCAGGTGGGGAGCCGGCCGTCACCCCCATCAGCCCTCATCGATCCCCCGAGGTGATCATTCCGTGAGCAAGACCGTCACCCGAGCCCCCGCCCCGGCCCTCGCGGCCAGGCAGCCTTCCGCGACACGACTGGGGCTGTCGCGGGCGGCGCTGGAGACCAGGCTGTTCTTCCGCGAGAGAGACGCGGTCATCTTCACCTTCGCCTTCCCGATCGTCCTGCTGGTGATCTTCGGGTCGATCTTCGAGGGCGATCTGGGGGTGAGCGGGCTCAGCGTCTCCCAGCTCTACGTGGCCGGGCTGATCGGCTCGGCGGCGATGACGGGCTTCCAGAACCTGGGCATCGGCATCGCGATGGACCGCGACGACGGCACACTCAAGCGGCTGCTGGGCACGCCGCTGCCGGCCGCCTCCTACTTCATCGGCAAGGCGCTCAACACCCTGGTCATCTCCGCCTGCCAGGTCGTGATCCTGCTGGCCATCGGGGTCGCGCTGTTCGGCCTGGAGCTGCCCTCGGCGGTCTCCACCTGGCTGACCTTCGCCTGGGTGTTCGTGCTGGGAGTGCTCGGCTCCTCCCTGCTCGGCATCGCGGTCAGCAGCCTGCCCCGGTCCGGCAAGAGCGCCAGCGCGGTGATCGCCATGCCGTTCGTGGTGCTGCAGTTCATCTCCGGGGTGTTCATCCCCGTCGCCCAGCTCCCGGCCTGGCTGGTGAACATCGCGTCGATCTTCCCGCTCAAGTGGATGTGCCAGGGTTTCCGCTCGGTCTTCCTGGGTGACGCCGGTGCCACACTGGAGCTCGCGAAATCGTACGAACTCGGCCGGGTCGCCCTCATCCTGGGAGCCTGGGTCGTCGGAGGGCTGGTGCTGTGCCTGGTGACGTTCCGCTGGAAGAGTCGCCGCGACGGATGAGGCCGCCGGTCCGGCTCGGGCGCCCCGCCGGCCCGTCCGAGCCGCACGTCTGGCGCTCGCTGCGCGGCTGGGAGCTGCTCCTGGTCGTCGCGACGCTCCTGCCCGCGCCGTTCATCCTGACGGGCGATCTCCCGCCCCTGGAGAGATACCTCGCCGCCGGCCTCGTGGCCGCGATCGTCCCGGTCTACTTCCTGCTCGGCCGGCCGGCGATCCTGGCCGAGAACCGGCGGCGGGGCCTGGCCTACCTCGTCGTCGTGGTCGCCCTGTTCACCCCGGCGACGTTCATCGAGTCCTCCACGACGTTCGCCCTCTTCGGCCTCTGCCCGCAGGCGTTCATCGTCCTGCGGGCCAGATGGGCGATCATCGTCGTGATCGCGTTGAACGCCGGCCCGGCCGTCCATTTCCTGGTCGGCGCGACCGGGGCCGATTCGTTCAACTTCATGACCGTCATCACGATCGTGATCTTCTTCTCGGCCGTGTTCGGTGTCTGGATGGAACGGATCATGGAGCAGAGCGAGGAACGGGCCGCCCTCATCGAGGAGCTGGAGGCCCAGCGGGCCGAGGTGTCCAGGCTCTCGGCCGAGCGCGGGGCGCTGGCCGAACGCGAACGCCTGGCCGGGGAGATCCACGACACCCTGGCCCAAGGCTTCACCAGCATCATCATGCTGATCCAGGCGGCCGAGGCCCAGTCCGACCCGGCCCGCCACCTGCGGCTGGCCGTACAGACGGCACGCGAGAACCTGGCCGAGGCCCGCGCGCTGGTGGCCGCGCTCAGCCCGGCGCCGCTGAACGGCTCCACCCTGGACGAGGCGCTGGTGCGGCTGACCGGCCGGCTCGGCGAGGAGACGGGGACCGCCGCCGCCTTCACCGTCCACGGGGAGCCGCGCCCGCTGCCACCGGCCGTCGAGGTGGTGCTCATCCGGGCGGCCCAGGAGGCGCTGGCGAACGTGCGCAAGCACGCGGCGGCGGGCCGGGTGGACGTCTCGGCGTCCTACGGCCCGGAGACCGTGACGCTGGAGGTGCGTGACGACGGCCGCGGTTTCGACCCCACCCACACCGGGGGGTACGGTCTGCCTGGCATGCGCGCCCGCGTGGAGCAGGTGGGCGGCACCCTCAGGCTGACGAGTTCTCCGGGCGGGGGCACCACCCTTGAGGTCGTCCTCCCCGCCGACCGGCCCGACCAGGGAGCGTGACACGTGCTGCGTCTGATGATCGTCGATGACCACCCGGTGGTCCGGGAGGGCCTGCGGGGGATGCTGGAGGCCGACCCCGGGATCACGGTGGTGGGTGAGGCCGCGTCGGGGGACGAGGCGGTCGTGCGCTCCGGAGAGCTGCGGCCCGACGTGATCCTGATGGACCTGCGCATGCCGGACGGGGACGGGGTGAGCGCCACCTCGCGCATCCTCGCCGAGCGGCCGGAGAGCAGGGTGATCGTGCTGACCACCTACGAGACCGACCAGGACATCGTGCGGGCGGTCGAGGCGGGGGCCGCCGGATACCTGCTGAAGGACACCTCCAGGGCCGACCTTCTGGCCGCGATCTTCTCGGCGGCCCGGGGCGAGACCGTGCTGTCGCCGTCGGTGGCGACCCGGCTGGTCACCCGGATGCGGGCCCCGGTGGGCCAGTCGCTGTCGCCGCGCGAGGCGGAGGTGCTCTCCCTCGTGGCCGACGGGCTGACCAACGCGGAGATCGGCAAGGCCCTGTTCATCAGCGAGACGACGGTCAAGACCCACCTGCTGCGCGTCTTCGGCAAGCTCGGCGTCTCCGACCGCACCGCCGCCGTGACCACGGCGCTGGACCGGGGACTCCTCACCCGGTAGACGATGATCGACTCTCCTGGCCGACGGCGGTCCGGCCGGGGGCGATCCGGACCGCCCCCACCCCTCTCATCCGCGTACAGTCTCGCCCCGCTCACTCGCCGACAGCAGGAACTTGACTGGCTAGTCAGGCTTCTCACCTTCTTGCATGGAGGACGCAAGCGATAGCACACTTACTCTTCCGCAAAAAGGATCTTGCACCCATAATGGTGGATTCTGGGGGCCAGGATCATGAGGTGGAAGTGATAAAGCGAGCATTTGTCAAGCCCGCGACGGAGACGGAGACTTGACATGAATGGGCGATCATACAGAGGAATGTCAGCAGAGGAGCGGCTGGCGGAGCGCCGGGAGCGATTGATCGCCGCGGCATACACGCTCTACTCCGACCCCGGTTTCCCGGAGACCACGATCGAGAAGCTGTGCGCCGCGGCCCGCATCTCCAACCGCGCCTTCTACGAGTGCTTCTCCGGCCGGAACGAGCTGCTGCAGGCGGTGCACGACAGATGCGTGCAGGAGACGCTGCTGTCGGTGGCCAAGTCCATCGACCAGGCGCCGGACACGCTGCTCAGCCGGGTCGAGGCGGGCATCGCCGGATACATCGGCTTCGTCACCGAGGACAGGCGCCGCGCCCGGATCATGCATCTGGAGGTGCGCCGGGCGGGTGACTGCCTCACCCGGTCACGGCAGCAGGCCGTGGCGGCCTTCAGCCAGATCATCGAGGCCGCCGTCCTCGACCTGCCGGAGGCGGTCAAGGCCAATCAGCACCTGCTGGCGCTGGGCATGATCGGCGCGATCCAGGAACTGCTCATCGAGTGGGTGCTGGCCGACGACCCGCCCCCGGTCGAGCGGTTGATCAGCACCGCCGTGCACATCTTCTACCGGTCCTTCGTGACGTGAGCCCGCCGTACCGGACCCCGTGACGTGAGCCCGCCGTACCGGACTCCGTGCCGCGGACCCGCCGGTGTCAGGCCACCGCCGCCATGTGAACCTCGACGGTGAGCACCCGGTTGAGCCGGGTCACCGCCAGCACGCGCATGATCCGGGGCGGCACCCCGCGCAGGACGAGACGGCGCTCGGCGCCGAGCGCCCGGCGGTGGGTGCCCACCAGCACACCGAGGCCGGTGGCGTCGATCATCTCCAGCCCGGAGAGGTCCACGATCAGATCGCCGCTGCCGGAGTCGACCGCCTCGTGCAGCCGTGGGCGCATCCCGGCGACGGTACCGACGTCGAGCCGGTTGCCGACACTGATCACTTGGGCTCCGGGGTTTCCGGGGACGCGCATGCCACCTCCTCAGGTCGGGCCGCGGGGTGGACGCGACCGGACGTAATCTTGGTGCGCTACCGCGGGCGGACGGTCACGCAACGCGTTTCACGATTTCACGGCGGGCGGGACGCGGTCTCCCCGCGTGCCGTGTCCACCTTCCCTGCCACCATGGGCTCCCCCTGCCCCAAACCAGAGGGAAAATACCTTTAAAGCCAACCTTTTTCCTGGGCCGCGTGAATGGCGGTGATCCGGTTGCTCGCGCCCAGCTTGGTGATGGCGCTGGACAGGTAGTTGCGCACGGTGCCCTCGGTGAGGTGCAGCGAGGCCGCGATCTCCCCGACCGAGGCACCCCGTGAGGCCAGGGCCAGGGCGTCGCGCTCGCGGTCGGTGAGCGGGCTCTCCCCCGCCATCATCGCCGAGGCCGCCATCTCAGGGTCGAGATAGCGTCCGCCGGAGTTTACCTTACGGATCGCGGTCGCCAGTTCGTCGGCGGAGGCGTCCTTGGGGATGAAGCCGCGCACCCCCGCCGCCAGGGCCCTTCTCAGGTATCCGGGGCGCCCGAAACTGCTCAGCATCAGCACGGCCTGGCCGGGCAGCGTCTCGGCCACGCTCAGCCCGTCCATCCCCGGCATCTCGATGTCCAGCACGATCACGTCGGGGCGGTGCTCCTGTACGGCCTGCGCCACCAGGTCACCCCTGGCGACCTCGGCCACCACCTCGATGTCCGGCTCCAGGCCCAGCAGCGTGGCGATCGCCCCGCGGATCAGGTGCTCGTCGTCGGCCAGCAGTACCCGGATCACCGGACCCCCTCCAGCGGGATCATCGCCCGCAGTCTGAACTCCCCCGCACCGCCGGCACCGGCGGTGACGGTGCCGCCCATGGCGGCCACCCGCTCCGACAGGCCGATGAGGCCGGTGCCGCCGCGCCCGTCCACCGTCCGCACCCCGTCGTTGGTCATCTCCAGCACGGCGGCGCCGTCGCGGATCGCGATCGCGATCCGGCACCGGGTCGCCGAGCTGTGCCGCAGCACGTTGGTGGTGCCCTCGCGGACCACCCAGGCCAGCAGCGTGCCCAGTTCCTCCGGCACCTGGCCCCCCGGTGCCTCCAGCGTGCAGCGGATGCCGTCGGCCTCCAGCACCGCGGTCATGCTGCGCAGTTCGGCGTCGAGGTCGACCGTACGGTAGCCGCGCACCGCCGTGCGGATCTCCTTCAGCGCCTCCCGGGCCAGCCCCCGGACCTCGTCCATCTCACCCGCGGCCCGCTCGGCGTCGACCTTCGACAGCTTGGCCGCCACCTCGCTCTTGACCGCGATCGCCGACAGGCTGTGCCCGACCAGGTCGTGCAGGTCGCGGGAGAAGCGGAGCCGCTCCTCGGTGACGGCCAGCCGGGCCTGGGCCTCCTTGCCCTCCTCCGCCGACCTGACGACCTCCCAGAACCAGAGCTGGAAGCGGTTGGCACAGGGCAGCGCCAGCCCGGCGCCGACGAAGGCGCCGATCAGCGCGGACCGGTCCTTGCCCTCGGACGGTGCGATCATCGCGTGGCCGAAGACGGTGCCGTAGCCGTCCCCGAGCGACGCCAGCAGCAGGGCCGCCGCGGCCGCGCCGACGGTGACGACGGCCGTGCCGACCCTGCCCAGTAACAGCGCCGCGCCCGCCGCCCAGGCCGGGGCCACCAGCCCCCAGGCCCACAGGTCGCCGCCCTGGGTCAGCAGGAGGACGGCCGCGAGCGCGCCCGAGGCCACGAGTTCGCGGTTGGCCGCGAGGCCGGCGACGGCGGCCTTCACCATCCTCATGTAGAGGACGCTGAAGACGACCAGCCCCAGCAGTCCGAGGACGAGGACGGGCGTCGGGCCGCTCCTGGCCTCCGCGATCCCCGCGACGACCCCCAGCCAGACCAGGAGTATGCCCGTGGTCAGCGACCAGAGGGTGAACCGGCGGAGCCGCTCGACGGATGTCCGCTTCCTGCGGCGGGGGAGCACGTGCAGGACGGAGCGCCTCAAGCGCCCCGTCCGCTCTTCGTCAGCATTCATCAGCATTTCGCAGTGAACGTTATCCGTGCCGGGGCTCCCACCGGAACAGCCACCTGGCCAGCAGGGCCGCCACCGCGATCCAGGCCAGCAGGAGCCCGAACGAGGGCAGCGCCGCCATCCACTGCCCGGCCATGCTCAGCGCCTCGCCGCCGCCGGAGATGTGGTCGGTGCCGAGGAAGGCCGTGCGCATGATCTCCACGACCGGGGTCACGGGGAGCAGGCCGGAGATCACTCCCAGCGGGCCGGGCAGCGCGTCGGTGGGGAAGACCACCGGCGCGCCGATCATCATGACCAGGATCACCGGCAGGACCGTGATCTGGGCCAGCTCGGCGTTGGGCGTGATCCCGGAGAAGGCGGCGGCCAGCAGGCCGAACAGCACGACCCCCAGGGCGGCCGCGGCCACCAGCATCGGCACGTTGGCCGGCAGGAGCCCGTCGGACTTCCGCATCCAGATCGCCAGCAGCGCCACCTGCCCGAGGTAGAGGGCGAGCGCGCCGAGGGCGGCGCCGCCGAGGACCGCCGGCGCGGACGGCTGGCCCCCGCGCAGCCGCTTGAGCACCAGCTCCTCACGCCGCGCCGTGAAGGAGTTGACCAGGTTGATGAAGACGGCGAACCCCAGCATCAGGCCGGGCACCCCGGTCAGCACGTAGAGCTGCCCGGGCACCCCGGCGACGTCCATCCCGTTCTGGGTCTGGGTGAACATCCAGGCCATCAGGAGCGGCAGCAGCAGCACGTTGAACAGCACCGTCGTGTTCCTGCCCACCAGGGTCAGGTCGAGCCTCGCCAGCCGTACGGCGTGCAGAACGTCGGTCTTCATGATCACTCACCACTCCTCGTCCGGACCGTCCACCACATGACCGCGCGCCCTCCGCCGGCCGTCACACCGGGGGCGCCCGGCACGCCCCCGCTCATCGCCCCTCCCCCACCACGCTCATGAAGACGTCCTCAAGGGTCCCTCGGCGTACGGCGAGCCGTTGCAGGACCTCGCCCCGCCCGTCGGCCCAGGCCAGCAGCGGCCGGAGCGCGGCGTGCGCGCGGAGCTCGGCCTGTCCGCCGGTGACGGTGTAGGCGACCTCGGTGCCGCCGTCGGCGTAGGTCAGCACGGGGGTGACGCCGTCCGGGGCGGGCAGGTCGCCGAAGGTCCATGAGGTGCCGGGGAGCCGGAAGGCGATGGTGTCGCCGGAGCCGGCCACCACCTCCTCGACCGTCCCGTAGGTGTGGATGTGGCCCTCGTGCATGATTGCCAGCCGGTCGGCGAGGCGCTCGGCCTCCTCCAGGTAGTGCGTGGTGAGCAGCACGGTGGTGCCACCGGCCCGCAGGTCCTCGATCACCTGCCACGTGGTCCGGCGGGCCTCGGGGTCCATCCCCGTGGTCGGCTCGTCCAGGAAGAGCACCTCCGGCCGCGAGAGCACCGCGAGCGCGAGGTCGAGCCTGCGCTTCTGGCCACCCGACAGCTGCCGGACCTTGGTCCTGGCCTTGCTCTCCAGGCCGACCAGCTCCAGCGCCCCCATGGTCGCCCGGTCCACGCCCCTGACCCGGCCCAGGAGGTTGAAGCCCCCGGGCAGCGCGGTGCTGCCGACCAGCGTGACCGGGCGACCGGCGTCCTCGCTCAACCCGTTCCACAGGCTCACGGTCTCGGCCACGGTGAGGTCGCCGAGGAAGCCGCCCTCCTGCAGCATGATCCCGACCCGGGGCCGGAGCAGGCGGTGCTGGCCGACCGGGTCGAGGCCGAGCACCCGGACCGTGCCGGCGGTGGCGGGCCGGAAGCCCTCCAGGACCTCCATCGTGGTGGTCTTGCCCGCGCCGTTGGTGCCGAGCAGGCCGAAGATCTCACCCTTCGCGACGGTGAAGGAGATGCCGCGGACGGCTTCGAAATCACCGTACTTCTGCCGGAGCCCGCCGACCTCGATCACGTTCCCGAGGTCGGCGGCTCCGGTGCCGGACGCGTCCGCGAGCTGCGCTGTTCTCATGCGGACAATCGTCGCGTTTCACCGTTTTAGCAGGTAGTCGCCGATATCACCGGACGACCACGGATCTTTCAGCTCCGTGGGATGACAAATGTCAGCTACGGGCGGGGCGGCAGCGCCGGGCGACGGCGGGAGGGACGGGTCCCGGGGTCGGGCGGGGTGGCCGCGGGGCGCTCGTCGAGGGCGGCCAGCGCGAGCCGTACCGCCTCCTCGATCTGCGGGTCCCGGTCGGCGGCCCAGTCATCGGGGGTGATGTCCACCTCGACGTCGGGGTCGACGCCGTAGTTCTCCACTCCCCAGCCGAGCCCCTCGAACCAGAAGGAGTACCGGGGCACGGTGATGTGCGAGCCGTCGACCAGGCGGTGGCCGCCCTCGATGCCGATGACGCCGCCCCAGGTGCGGGTGCCCACCACCGGCCCGAGCTTGTGGATCTTGAAGGCGGCGGTGACGATGTCGCCGTCGGATCCGGCGTCCTGGTCGGTGACCGCGACCAGCGGGCCCCGCGGAGCGTCCTCGGGGTAGGTGATCGGCGTCATGCCCCTGGGGAGGTCCCAGGCGATGACCCTGCGGATCAGCTTCTCGATGACGAGCTCGGAGGTGTGGCCGCCCCGGTTGCCCCGGACGTCCACGACGAGCGCCTCGAAGGTCATCTCCCTGCGCAGGTCGCGGTGGAACTGCGCCCAGCCCTCGGCGACCATGTCGGGGATGTGCAGGTAGCCGACACGGCCGTCGCCGAGCTCGCGGACATGCGCCCGGCGCCCGGCCACCCAGTCCTGGTAACGCAGGCGCCGGTCGTCGTGGAGCGGTGTGACGACGACCCTGCGCCCGCCGCCCAGGGTCAGCTCGACCGGTTTGTCCCCCGCACCGACCAGCAGCGGGGCAGGGCCCTGCGGCGGCACCGGGCGGCCGTCGACCGCCAGCAGCGTCTCCCCCGGCTGGATCCCCACGCCGGGCACGGCCAGCGGGGAGCGGGCGTGCACGTCGGAGGACTCACCCGGCAGCACCCGGTCCACCTGCCAGCGGCCGTCGCCGTTCCTGGACAGGTCGGCGCCGAGCAGGCCGACCGGGTCGGAGGCGGGGTGCCCCCAGGGGGCGCCGTCGACGTAGGCGTGCGAGCTGCCGAGCTCCCCGACGACCTCCCAGAGCAGGTCGGCGAAGTCGTCGGCGGTCGCCACGCGCTCCACCAGCGGCCGGTACTCCTCCAGCACGGCCTCCCACTCGACGTCGGCCATGTCCTCGACCCAGAAGTCCGCGCGCATCCGGCGGCCCATCTGGGTGTAGGCATGCCGCCGGTAGGCCCGCGGGTCGGCGGTGATCCGGATCCGCGACAGGTCGACGGTCGCGTCGTCGCCGTTCTTGCCGGTGACCGGACGGACGGTGAGCGTGCCCTTGTGGGAGACGACGAGCTGGGTGCCGTCGCCGCTCACCCGGTACCAGTCGAGCTTGTCGACCACTTCCTCCCACTTGCGCTTGACCAGGTCGTAGCGGTCCAGCGCGGGCTTGGGGGCCTCACCGCCCACCTCGTCCCGGTCCTCGCCGAGCTCCCCGGCCAGCGGCTCGCGCAGCCAGACGAACCCGCCCTTGACCGCGCGCAGCGCCGAGTAGCGCCCCTCCGGCACCGGCACCTGCACGACCCTGGCGGCGATCCCCTCTAGATCGACGGTGATCGAGGTGTCGTCCTTGCCCTTCTTGTCGTCGTCGTCCGGCTCGCCGACAGGACGCCCTTCGGAGCTGGGCGCGAACGGCGACGGGGTGGTCGCCGACAGCGGCACCAGGTAGGGGCGGTAGCCGAACGGGAAGGACATGTCGAAGGAGTGCGCGTCGTAGACCGGGTCGAAGCCGCGGCGCGACAGGAACGCCAGGTGGTCGCCGGCGAACGCGGGCGAGATGTCCACGAACCGGCCGTCGGTGACGTCGGTGACGGCCCGGTCCACCACCCGGGCCAGCCGGATCCGGCGCAGCGGCGTGGCCTCCGGGTGCGACCAGGCCAGCCACGCGGAGTCGGGCGACCAGGCCAGCCCGTCGATCTCGCCGTTGGCGGCGGCCAGTTCGGTGACCTCCCCGGAGGCCACGTCCACCAGGAGCAGCCGCCCGTCCCTGGCGGCGACCGCGATCGTGTTCGCGTCGGGCGCGACGGCCAGGTCACCGACCTCGCCGAGCTTGCCCGCCGCGATCCTGCGGCTCTCCCCGCCGCTGGCCGGACCGATCTCCAGCCCCTGCCTCTCCCCGTCGTCGAAGACCCACACCACCCGGTCCGTGCCGAGGATGCGCGGCCGTCCCGCCGACAGGCCGGTGCTGAGCTGCCGGGCCGGGCCGTCCCGGTGGGTGATCCAGTGCACCGAGCCCTGGATCTCCACCGCGCTGGCCCGCCCGGTCGCGTCCACGGCCAGGTCGTGCAGCCTGCGGCCCGCGTTGATCTGGTACGGCTGCCGCCCCCGCAGCGGGGAGCCGAGCGTGACGTCGAGCTTGCGCGTCTCGGCGTCGAGGCCGTCCAGCAGATAGAGGTCTCCGGCGTTCTGGTAGACGATCCGGGTCCCGTCGGTGGTGGCGTGCCGGGCGTAGAAGACGTCGTGGTCGGTGTGCCGGCGCAGGCCGGTGCCGTCCAGCGCGCAGGAGTAGAGGTTGCCGACGCCCTCGTGGTCGGAGAGGAAGACCAGGCGCCCGCCGACGAGCATCGGGCTGGCGAAGTGCCCCTTCACCTCCGCCAGGAGCCGGGTGAAGTCACCCCCCGCCTGCTGGACCCAGAGGCGCCCCGCCGTACCGCCCCGGTAGCGCTTCCAGGTCGCCGGGTCGCGGGCGAGGGAGGCGGTGAGCAGCGCCACCGCGTCCTCGGTGACCGCCAGATCGGTGACCGGGCCGTAGGGCAGCCGCTCGGCCCGGTCCTCGCCCAGCGTGTAGGCCCAGGTCCGGGAGGCGAAGGGCTGACCGGCCGCACTGATCGCGAGGATCTCGCCGTCCGGCGTCCAGCCGCGCGTGCGGGTCCGGCGGTCGCCCCAGTAGGTCAGCCGCTCGGCGGAGCCGGACTCCAGGTCGGCCAGGAACACCTCGGGCGCCCCGTCGCGGACGCTCGTCCAGGCGACCTTGGCGGCATCGGGGGACAGCCGGGGATGGCCGGCGGGAGCCCGGTCCGAGGAGAGCCGCCAGGCCCGGCCGCCCTCCGCGGGAGCCGCCCAGACGTCGTCGTCGGCGACGAACGTCAGCGTATCGCGGGAGATGTGGGGGAATCGCAGGTAAAAACCAGAAACCATTGGTAAATCATATTGTCCACTATCAGGACAAACTTAAATATTTTCCGAGCGATACGCTGAGCCACATGACGCGAGCTGACAGAGACGAGCCGGTGGTGCTCTCCAAGATCTACACACGGACCGGCGACGACGGCACGACCGCGCTCGGCGACATGAGCCGCACCCGTAAGACCGACCCCCGCCTGGCCGCCTACGCCGACGTCGAGGAGGCCAACGCGGCGATCGGCGTGGCCCTGGCCACCGGCGCCCTCGACGAGGACGTCAGCTCGGTCCTCGGCCGGATCCAGAACGAGCTGTTCGACGTCGGCGCCGACCTGTGCACCCCGGTCACCGAGGCCCCCGAGTTCCCGCCGCTGCGGGTCGAGCCCTCCTATGTCGAGTGGCTGGAGGCGCGGTGCGACGAGTTCAACGGGCGGCTCAAGCCGCTGCGCAGCTTCATCCTGCCGGGCGGCACCCCGGCCGTCGCCCAGCTCCATGTGGCCAGGACGGTGGTCCGGCGGGCCGAGCGGACCACCTGGTCGGCCCTGGAGGCGCACGACGACGTCAACCCGCTGACCGCCAAGTATCTCAACCGGCTGAGCGACCTGATGTTCATCCTCTGCCGGGTCGCCGCCCGCGGCGAGGAGATCCTCTGGAAGCCCGGCGGCACCCGCTAGCCGTCCCCGCCGCCCGCGGCTCGCCTCTCATCGCCTGCGGCCCGTGGCGGGCCTGGGGCACGCGGGTCCCGGCGGTCCGCCGGGGCCCGCGTGCCGGCCGTCAGCCGGCCCCTCCGACGCCCTCGTTCCCGGCGCCCGTGTTCCCGGCGCCGGCCTTCCCGATGATGGCGTTCCCGGCGCCGGCGTCCTCGATGCCGAGGTCCCCGATGCCGATCCAGGGCAGTCGCGGAGCGACGATCACATCGTCGACCGCCGGGCCGTACACCCCGGCGGTGGTCGAGACGAGGGCGAGGGTCGCGGTGGTGTCCTGCGCGCAGAAGGAGAACTTCTCCCGCACGTAGCCCATGTTCTGGGGCGTCTTACCGGTGGTGTCGAAGGAGAACGCCCGCTGGACGATGAGCGGGCCCTGGGTCACCCGCGCGTATCCCGTCTTCACCACCGGGCCGCCGTGGGTGTTGCCCGCCAGGGCGTAGCTGACGGTGTAGCAGCGTCCGGCCGTCGTGGCGAAGGACTGCTCGATCCGTCCGGCCCCGCCGCCCGACAGGTCGACCGACTGCCGTCCCTTGGCGGCCCGCCAGGGACCCGCGAAGCCGATCAGGTCGACCGAACCCGCCGTGACGTCCCACGGGCCGATCGTGCCGCCCGCGTTGATCTGGAGGACCCCGGGGCTCAGCGGGGTCTCGAAACTGCCGTTGGCGATCAGTGGGAGCGCCGCCGAGGCGTGCGCCCCGGCGGAGGCGGAAAGGGCCAGGGCGAAGGCCGCGGGCAGTGCGACGGCCGGCCCGGCGACCCACCGGCGGCGCTTCATCGGAACCATCATGATTTCCCCCGTTATGCATGAGCTGAGCTCGTGACAGGACGGCCGGCCCGCATGACGGGACACCGCGCGTCACACGCCGGCGGACCGCCACGTGGAGTGGCCACACGATGATCCACAGTAACGACGGGGAGGCGATCCGCCTCCATGGCACGCCCGACCGGTGTCGAGAGTCGGAGACGCGATCAACGGCGAGAGCCGGAGGAGAAGGAGGGACGCCGCGCCGGGCGCGCGGCCCGCGGGGGAAGCGGGGAGCCGGGGAGCTTGGGAGCTTGGGAGCCGGAGGGCCGGGGAGCTTGGGAGCCGGGGAGTGGTCAGGCCACGTCGAGGTAGGCGCCGGGCGGGGCGGACTCCAGCCAGGCGACGAAACCGGTGAGGGCGCGGTATCCCATGGCGAGCTCGAACACGCTCTGCCCGTTGCGGCACTCCAGTGCCGTCACACCCTCGATGAACCCGAAGAACTCACCGGACCCGACCCTGCGACGCCCGGAAACGACAAGGCCGCGCCTCACGATCACGTGGCGCGGCCTTGGAAGCAGACCTATGAGTGGGATCCAGTTGAGCTGGCCGTCGGCGTAACGGGCTACCCCTACACGCCAGCCCCGCTCTCCCGACATCGGGCGCAGACAACACAGCACCGACCCCCGGGAGCGGGTCAGGATCAGCACACGGGAGGCGAGGAGGGCGACGAGCAGCGCCACCACGATGAGTACGTCCAGCACCATGCCTGCCGCCCCCAAAAAACCGTACCGCTCAGAAGCAGAATTTATCCGACTTCCTCGCCGGCCGCGCGCAACCGGGCCCTGGCGCGCTTGGCCGCGACAGCGGCGTCCGCGTCCTCCTGGTTGGCCTCGATCGAGGCCTGTGCGCGCTGAAGCGCGTCCTTGGCCGCGGCGACGTCGACCTCGGAGCCGAGCTCGGCCAGCTCGGCCAGGATCGACACCTCGTCGTCGGCCACCGAGAGGAACCCTCCGTGGACCGCGGCGATGAGGTCGCTCTCGCCACCACCACGCTTGACCGTCAGCACGCCGCCCTCGACGAGAACACCGAGCACGGGCGCATGCTTAGGCATGATACCGATCTCGCCGTCGATGGTCTTGGCAATCACCATGTCGGCCTCGCCGGACCAGATCTCACGCTCCGGCGAGACGACGCCTACTCGCAGCTTCGCCACGTTCTCTCCAGTTCCTTTCGAACCAGGCACCGGTACGGCCCGCGCCGTACCGGTGCCACAGGCGACTAGCGGGCGAGTTCCTTGGCCTTGGCGATGGCCTGCTCGATGCCACCGACCATGAAGAACGCCTGCTCGGGCAGGTGGTCGTACTCGCCGGCGCACAGGCCCTTGAACGAGGCGATCGTCTCGTCCAGCGGCACGAACTCACCCGGCTGACCGGTGAACGCCTCGGCGGCGTACATCGGGTGGGAGAGGAAGCGCTCGATACGACGGGCCCGGTTCACGGTGACCTTGTCCTCTTCGGACAGCTCGTCGATACCGAGGATCGCGATGATGTCCTGCAGCTCCTTGTACTTCTGCAGGATCCGCTTGGTCTCCTGGGCCACGCGGTAGTGCTCCTCGCCGACGATCTGCGGGTCGAGGATCCGCGAGCTGGAGTCGAGCGGGTCCACCGCGGGGTAGATGCCCTTCTCCGAGATCGGCCGCGACAGAACGGTCTGCGCGTCGAGGTGCGCGAACGCGTTGTGCGGGGCCGGGTCGGTGATGTCGTCCGCGGGGACGTAGATCGCCTGCATCGAGGTGATCGAGTGACCGCGGGTCGAGGTGATGCGCTCCTGGAGAACGCCCATCTCGTCGGCCAGGGTCGGCTGGTAACCCACCGCGGACGGCATACGGCCGAGCAGGGTGGAGACCTCCGAACCGGCCTGGGTGAACCGGAAGATGTTGTCGATGAACAGGAGCACGTCCTGCTTCTGCACGTCACGGAAGTATTCCGCCATGGTGAGGGCGGAGAGCGCGACGCGCAGACGGGTGCCCGGGGGCTCGTCCATCTGGCCGAAGACGAGAGCGGTGTCCTTGAGGACGCCGGCCTCCTCCATCTCCAGCCAGAGGTCGTTGCCCTCACGGGTACGCTCGCCGACGCCCGCGAAGCACGAGGTTCCGGAGAACTTCAGCGCGACTCGGCGGATCATCTCCTGGATCAGAACGGTCTTGCCGACACCGGCGCCGCCGAACAGACCGATCTTCCCACCCTTCACGTACGGGGTGAGGAGGTCGATGACCTTGATGCCGGTGGGCAGCATCTCGGTGCGCGACTCAAGGGTGTCGAAGGCCGGGGAGGGACGGTGGATGCCCCACTTCTCGGTGACCTGGAGGGAGGCGGTCGGCACGTCCAGGGACTCGCCGAGCGCGTTCCACACGTGGCCCTTGACGACGTCGCCGACCGGCACCGAGATCGGCGCGCCGGAGTCGGAGACCGCCGCGCCGCGGACCACGCCGTCGGTGGGCTGCATGGAGATGGCGCGGACCAGGTTGTCACCCAGGTGCTGGGCGACCTCCAGGGTCAGGGTCTTCGTCTCCCCACCGAGGACGACGTCGACGTTAAGGGCGTTGTAGATCTCGGGCATCGCCTCGACGGGGAACTCCACGTCGACGACGGGACCGGTGACCCGCGCGACGCGGCCCACGCCGGTCTCAACAGTCTGTGCAGTCATTTCACTCTTTCCCCGCTGCGGCGTCAGCCAGCGCGTTGGCGCCACCGACGATCTCGCTGATTTCCTGGGTGATCTCGGCCTGACGAGCCTGGTTCATCTGCTGGGTGAAGACCCGGATGAGCTCGTTGGCGTTGTCGGTCGCCGACTTCATGGCCCGGCGACGCGAGGCCTCCTCGGCGGCCGCCGACTGGAGCAGCGCGGTGAAGATGCGCGACTCCACATAACGTGGCAGCAGCGTGTCGAGCACGGCGCCGGCGCTGGGCTCGAACTCGAAGTAGGGCAGCGGCGTGTCCGGAGCCTCGGTGGTCTCCTCGACCTCCAGCGGCAGGATCCGCTTGACCACGACTTCCTGCGTCAGCATCGAGACGAACTGGGTGGAGACGATGTGGATCTCGTCCACCCCGTCCTCGGCCGAGAACGACTCGATCAGCGCGTCGGCGATCTCCTTGGCGTCGGCGTAGGCGGGCTTACGGGAGAATCCCGTCCACTGCCCGCCCATCGTGCGACCCCGGAAGCTGTGCCAGGCGACGCCCTTGCGGCCCGTCACGAAGGGCACGGGCTCGATGCCCTTGCCCCGCAGCAGGCTGCTGAGCGCCTCGGCCTCACGCAGGATGTTCGCGTTGAAGCCGCCGCAGAAGCCGCTGTCGCTGGTGACGACGAGCACCGCCGCCTTGGCCGGCTGCGCCTTCGCCACCGTCAGCGGGTGGTCGACGCTGGCGGTGTTGCTGACGACGCCCGTGACGGCGCGAGTGATCTCGCGCTCGTACGGCACCGCCGCCTGCATCCGCTGCTGAGCCCGCACGATGCGCGACGAAGCGATGAGCTCCTGGGCGCGCGTGATCTTCGCGGTGGACTTGACCGACTTGATCCGCCGCCGCAGCAGTCTTAGCTGGGCACCCATCGGCTACTTCTTCTCAGCCGTGCGGACGTGCTTGGTGATCTTCTCCTGGCCGACCTCTTCGGCACCGAGCGCCGCGACCGGCTCCTCGTTGACCAGCAGCTCGCCCGCCGAGGTCTCGAAGGTCTTCTTGAACTCGGTGATCGCGTCCTTGAGAGCCGTGACCGTGTCGTCCGACAGCTCCTTGGTCTCGCGGATGCCGTCGAAGATGCCCTTGTTCTCGCGGGCCAGGTAGTCGAGGAAGTCCGCCTCGAAGCGGCGGATGTCCTCGACCGGGACGTCGTCGAGCTCGCCGGTGGTGCCGGCCCAGATGGAGACGACCTCCCGCTCGACCGGGTAGGGGCTGTACTGGGGCTGCTTGAGCAGCTCGACCAGACGCTGACCCCGCTCCAGCTGTGCCTTGGACGCGGCGTCCAGGTCGGAGGCGAAGGAGGCGAAGGCCTCCAGGTCGCGGTACTGCGACAGCGAAAGGCGCAGCGTTCCGGCGACCTTCCGCATCGCCTTGGTCTGGGCCGAGCCGCCGACGCGGGAGACCGAGACACCGACGTTGATCGCCGGGCGGACGCCGGCGTTGAACAGGTCGGTCTCGAGGAAGACCTGGCCGTCGGTGATGGAGATGACGTTGGTCGGGATGAACGCCGAGACGTCGTTGCCCTTGGTCTCGATGATCGGCAGACCCGTCATCGAGCCCGCGCCCATCTCGTCGGAGAGCTTCGCGCAGCGCTCCAGCAGACGGGAGTGGAGGTAGAAGACGTCGCCGGGGTAGGCCTCACGGCCCGGCGGGCGGCGCAGCAGCAGGGAGACCGCGCGGTAGGCGTCGGCCTGCTTGGTCAGGTCGTCGAAGACGATGAGGACGTGCTTGCCCTGGTACATCCAGTGCTGGCCGATGGCCGAGCCGGTGTAGGGGGCAAGATATTTGTAACCAGCCGGGTCGGACGCCGGAGCGGCGACGATGGTGGTGTACTCCAGCGCGCCCGCCTCTTCCAGGCGGCCCTTGATCTGGGCGATCGTCGAGCCCTTCTGGCCGACGGCGACGTAGACGCAGCGGACCTGCCTGCTGGGGTCGCCGGAGAGCCAGTTGTCCCGCTGGTTGAGGATGGTGTCCACGGCGATCGCGGTCTTGCCGGTGCCACGGTCACCGATGATCAGCTGGCGCTGGCCACGGCCGATCGCGGTCATGGCGTCGATCGCCTTGATGCCGGTGGCCAGGGGCTCCTTCACCGGCTGGCGCTGGACGACGGAGGGGGCCTGAACCTCCAGAGGGCGCAGGCCCTCGGACTCGATGGCGCCCTTGCCGTCCAGCGGGTTGCCCAGGGGGTCGACCACGCGGCCGAGGAAGTTGTCGCCGACCGGCACGGACAGGACCTCGCCCGTCCGGCGGACCGACTGGCCTTCCTCGATCTTGCTGAAGTCGCCCAGGATAACGACACCGATCTCCCGGACATCCAGGTTCAGTGCCAGACCACGCGTGCCGTCCTCGAACTCAAGCAGCTCGTTCGCCATCGCCGAGGGAAGGCCGGAGACATGGGCGATGCCGTCGCCGCAGTCGACGACGGTCCCGATCTCCTCGCGCGCGGCGCCTTCCGGCTCGTACGCCTGGACGAAGCGCTCAAGCGCGTCCCGGATCTCGTCCGGCCGGATCGTAAGCTCCGCCATCTCTCTTCAGTCTCCCTATTCGCCTAGCCGGCCAACCGGCGGCGGACTTCTTCGATTCGTCCCGCGATGGTGGTGTCGATGAGGTCGTCCCCGATCTGAACCGAGAACCCTCCGAGCACTCGCGGATCCACCTCGACGTTCAGATGAACGTCGCGGCCATACGAGGTGCGCAGCCACGTGGCGAGACGCCGCTTCTGCTCCTCGGAGAGCTCGACAGCGCTGCGCACCACCGCGACGAGGCGCTGCCGCTGGGCGGCGACCAGGTTGCCGAACTCCTCAAGTCCTCTGTCCAGGCTACGTCCTCGCGGATGCACCACGAGCTGCGTCACCAGACGGAGGGTGGCGGGGGCGACCTTGCCGCCGAGCAGGGAGCCGAGCAGCTCCTGCTTGGCCTGCAGGGGAGCGCCGGGGTCGGTCAGGGACCGGTGCAGCTCCAGGTTCGAGGCGACGATGCGCCCGAACCGGAACAGCTCGTCCTCGACGTCGTCGAGCCTGCCCTGCGCCTCGGCCTCGGCCGCGGCGGCGATGACGCCGAGGCGCTCGAGCGCGTCGGCCAGGTCGCCCGAGCGCGCCCACTTGGCGGACACGGCCGCGGTGGCCGTCTCCAGCGCGGCGTCGCTGACCTTGCCCTCCAGCAGGGCCCGTACGGCTTGCGCCTTCTGGGCCACCGGACGGGCGGGGTCGGACAGATTGCGGCGGAGCCCGTGCTCACGGTCGAACAGGTCGGCGACCGCGAAGAGCTCGTCGGCCAGCGAGCCGAGGTCCGCGCTTCCCGCAACGGCGTTGAAGCGCTCTTCGACCTCGGCCAGCGAAGCCCTGCTCAGACCTCTCAGCATCAGCGGACCGCCGCGCTGCTCGACTCGAGCTCCTCAAGGAACCGGTCGACGGTGCGGCGCTGGCGCGCCTCGTCCTCAAGGGACTCACCGACGATGCGGCTGGCCAGCTCCGTCGACAGACGGCCGATCTCGGCGCGGAGCTGGGCGAACGCCTGCTGGCGGTCGGCCTCGATCTGGGCGTGGGCCGCCTCGACGAGACGGCGGGCCTCGGCCTGCGCCTCCTCGCGGAGCTCCGCCTTGATCTGCGCGCCCTGCTCACGAGCCTCTTCACGCAGGCGGGAAGCCTCGTGACGAGCCTCGGAGAGCTGGTCCTTGTACTGCTTGAGCAGCGCCTGGGCCTCGGCCTGCGCGTCCTGCGCCTTCTGGATGCCGCCTTCGATGGCCTCGGTCCGCTCGACCAGAGTCTTCTGGATGCGCGGGGTGAGGATCTTACCGACGACGACGAGGACGACGAGGAACGCGAAGACTCCGACGACCAGCTCGTAGGTGTGTGGGATGAGGGGGTTGCCCCCCTCCTCCGCTGCCAGGAGCGAAGCTGCCTGAATCATGTGTGCAGCCTTCCGTCAGGTTTTGATGCGTCTTAGCCGCGGAACATGAACGGCGCGACGAGGCCGATCAGGGCCAGCGCCTCGGTCAGAACGAAGCCGAGCAGCATGTTCTGGCGGATCAGGCCGTAGGCCTCCGGCTGACGGGCGATGGCCTGCACACCCTGACCGAAGATGATGCCGACGCCGATGCCGGGGCCGATCGCGGCGAGGCCGTAACCGATCGAGCCGAGGTTGGAGAGGGAGCCGGTGACCTCAGCGAGGACGCTCATTGTGTGTTCCTTTACGGATCGGCCGGTGGGTCGTCCACCGGTCTGGACTATTCGAGGTTGGTCTTAGTGCTCGGCGTGGAGCGAGTTGCCGATGTACATCGCGGCGAGCATTGCGAAGAGGAACGCCTGCAGGAACTGGATGAACATCTCGAAGCCGGTCATGGCGATCGTCATGATGACGCCGACCACGCCGAGCGGGGCGCCCAGCGGTGTGAGCTTCTCGAAGAGGAACCAGAAGCCGACGAGGCTGAAGAACGCGAGGATGATGTGACCGGCGAACATGTTGGCGAACAGTCGCACCGCGTGGGTGAAGGGCGCGATGACCATGTTCGAGAGGAGCTCGATGGGGGCCAGCAGCACGTAGATCGGCTTGGGCAGTCCCGGCGGGAACATCATGTTCTTGAAGTAGCCGACCGCGCCCTGGTGCTTGACGCCCAGGTAGATCTTGAGGAAGTAGATGCTGAGCGCCAGCACGATGGGGAAGGCGATGTGCGAGGCGACCGGGAACTGCAGGACGGGAACGACACCCATCAGGTTCCAGATCCAGACCATGAAGAAGATGCTGAGCAGCAGGCCCATCCACCGGTCGGCGTCCTTGCCGAGGAACGGCCGGGCGACCTGGTCGCGGACGAACATGTAGCCCATCTCGGCGACGTTCTGGACGCCCCGGGGCACGATCTTCGGGTTGGCGAACGCGGACCAGCAGAAGGCCACGACGATGAGCGTGCTCAGGAGCGCCAGCAGAACCGGCTTCGTGAACCAGTCGACGCCTGGGATGATCGGGGGGGAGTCGAAGAGTTCGAGGCCCGGGGCCGTGAACTCGTCCCCGGAAGCGAGGAGCGTCAGCGTGCTCACGCGGCGTTCCCTTCAGCGTGGTAGTGGATCGAAATGGCTTCGTCAGCGAAGCGACCGCCGCCGAAGGCTAGCGACCGTACTTCCGGTAGACCAGGTAGACGGCGAGAGCGACTCCGAGGATCAACCCGATCGGCATGAAGGCGACCACGCCAGTCCATTTGGACAGCAACCAGCCGGCACCGCCGTACAGGAGCATCCCGGAAAGCAGATAGCTGGGGATCGACCAGGCGGCGCTGGCGAAGTCGCGGCCGTCGTCCTCGGGCCGGATTTTCTTTTCGCTCATCGCGGGCATGACGATAGCAGCCGCGGCGGGGACTAGTCATATCGGGCCCGGTCATCCCGGCGAGCGAGATACTACGCCTCATCGGGAATCACCTCGACCCAGGGGTCTTGCCGTCGGGGTCGGCGTAGAGCATCTTGAGCTTCATGAAGCCCCGCATCTCGCCGACGGTCCAGGCGACGGTGCACGCGACGGCGCCCCAGCCGAAGGCCCTGGGCTCGAACGCGGTGACGTCCTCGAACGCCTTCAGCAGGCCCATGACGATGATGATCTTCACCACGTAACCCACGACGGCGGCCGTCATCATCGCCATGGGCGAGACGCGGCTGGCGTAGGAGACCGCGACGATGCCGAGGGTGAAGAAGGCGCAGACGACCAGGGCCCCGATCGCCGCGCCCAGCGCCCCCTTGCCTCCGGCCACGAGGGCGGCGACGACGACCACGACGAGGCCCACCAGCAGTGTGGGTATGGCCGCCCCCTTCAAGAGGCGTACGTCGTTGGCCTGCATCGGCACTCCAAGTAACTGTTATCAAGCGAGCGATTGCTACCTTGCAGGGCTCATCCTGTTGAGCGGCTGCTAGTGAAAGCTATCACAAGCTCACGGAAGAGCGCCTTTACCTGCCGTTTCAAGTAAACGATCAAGAGGTTTCCAGGAGGTGTTCAACGCAGCGTCTCAGGGGTTGAGAAACCCGGACTGGGAGCGGTAAGTGACAGGTCAGGCAGCACGGAGCGGACCGCGGTGTCGCCGTCGGCCGCGGCCGACCGGGGGCCGGACGGCTCCGGCGGGAGCGGACGGGCCTGCTCCTGGGCCGGCCCCCCGCCGGGGCGGATGTGCCGCCCGCCGGCCTGGATCCCGCCGCCGCCGTTGCCGCCCTTGCGCGCCCGCCAGCGCGGCAGCGCCATCATCACCAGCACACCCACCGCCAGCAGCACCGTGAGCGGGAACAGCACGAGAGGGACGCCCTCGACGGACATCGCCACGACCGCGAAGGCGAACAGGAACGTCCAGGTGTACATGATCAGCACGCTGCGCCGGTGCGAGTGGCCGATGTCCAGCAGCCGGTGGTGCAGATGGCCCCGGTCGGGGGCGAACGGCGACAGGCCGTTGGAGGTGCGCCGGACCACCGCCATGATCAGGTCCAGCAGCGGGAGCACCAGGATGGCGACCGGCACCAGCATCGGCAGGATCACCGGGAAGCGGTTGATGCTGGTCGAGTCGAGCGGCGTGATGGTGATCATCGTGGACGCGAGGACCAGGCCGATCAGCATCGCCCCGGTGTCGCCCATGAAGATCTTCGCCGGGTGGAAGTTGTGCGGCAGGAAACCGAGGCACATGCCGATGAGCACCGAGGCGATCGCCGCCGTGACGTTGATGCTGGTGTCGGCGTAGTCCTTGGACAGGACGATGGAGTAGGTCCAGGTGGCCATGGCGGCGATGCCGACGATCCCGGCCGCCAGGCCGTCCAGCCCGTCGACGAAGTTGACCGCGTTGATCATGACGACCACGACCAGGATCGTGATCAGCGGGCTCAGCGTGGAGTCGAGGATGACCTGGCCGCCCAGCGAGCTGGGCAGCGGGAGCCACGGCAGGCTGACGTCGAAGGCGACCAGGACGCCCGCGGCGCCGACCTGCCCGGCGAGCTTGATGAGGGCGTCCATCCCCCACCAGTCGTCCAGGAAACCGGTCAGGGTGATCAGGCCGCCCGCCGCGATCAGCGCGATCACGGTCTTGCCCTCGGCCAGCCTGCCCCCGGCGTAGGGTAACTGGCTGGCGATCAGCAGGCCGGCGACGAGCCCGCCGTACATGGCCAGACCGCCGAGTCTGGGCGTCGGGGTGGTGTGCACATCACGGTCACGGACCTCTGGCATCGCACCGATGCGGATGGCGAACACGCGGATCAGCGGGACCAGGAGATAGGTCACCGCCGCCGCCACCAGCGCCATGAGTAGGTATTCGCGCACGGACCTAGTTTCGCGGATAGTCCGGCCAGCTGTGACCGGAAAACGACACAGAACAGCTCATAGTTCGCTGGGATAAATCTGATGGGTCTCCGTCAGCGCCGTCACCCGCTGCCGGATCTCTCCTACTGCGTCAGGGTCTCGGATGACCTGCGCCACCATCGAGGCCACTTCCTTCATCTGCTCGGGCCCCATCCCCTGCGTCGTGACGCAGGGGGTGCCGACCCGGATGCCGGAGGTCACCGTGGGCGGCTCGGGGTCGTAGGGGATCGCGTTGCGGTTCAGCGTGATCCCCGCGGCGGTGCACCGCCGCTCGGCCACCGCGCCGGTGATCCCCATGTCGCGCAGGTCGATCAGGGCCAGATGGCTGTCGGTGCCGCCGGAGACCGGCCGCATGCCCTCGGCGGCCAGCGCGTCGGCCAGCACCTGGGCGTTCGCCACCACCTGGCGCGCGTAGTCGGCGAACTCCGGCTGGAGCGCCTCGCCGAACGCCACCGCCTTGGCCGCCACCGCGTGCATCAGCGGGCCTCCCTGGATGAACGGGAAGACCGCCCGGTCGATCTTGGCGGCCAGTTCCCCCGTGCACATGATGCCGCCGCCCCTCGGGCCGCGCAGCGCCTTGTGCGTGGTGAAGGTGACCACGTCGGCGTACGGCACGGCCGACGGCAGCGCGCCCCCGGCCATCAGGCCGATGGTGTGGGCGACGTCGGCCAGCAGCCAGGCGCCGACCTCGTCCGCGATCCCCCGGAAGGCGGCGAAGTCGATCTCCCGCGGGTAGGCGGTGGCGCCACAGATGATCATCTTGGGCTGGTGCCGCAGCGCCAGCTCCCTGACCTCGTCGTAGTCGATCAGCTCGGTGTCCCGGCGCACACCGTAGGCGACGACGTCGAACCACCGGCCGGAGAAGTTGACCCGGGAGCCGTGGGTGAGGTGGCCGCCGTGTGACAGCTCCATGGCCAGCACCGTGTCGCCCGGCTGGAGCAGCGCGGCGTAGGCGGCCAGGTTGGCCGAGGCGCCCGAATGGGGCTGGACGTTGACGTGGTCGGCGCCGAACAGCAGCTTGGCCCGGTCGATCGCGAGCCGCTCGGCCCGGTCGACGACCTCGCAGCCGGCGTAGTAGCGCCTGCCGGGATATCCCTCGGCGTATTTGTTGGTGAGCGTCGATCCGAGCGCGGCGAGCACGGCGGGCGAGGCGAAGTTCTCGCTCGCGATGAGCTGGAGGCCGCCGCGGAGCCGGTCGAGCTCGTCGAGGAGCACGCGCGCGACCTCTGGGTCCCGCCTGTGCAGGAGCCCGAAGTCGGGCCCGTAGTACGGCTCTGCGCCCATGGCTCACATCCCGGGGATGACGACTCAACCCACTTTAAGCCCGGACGCCCCCGCTTTCCGAGGCCAGGGGCGCGCCATCACCGGAACGCGCCGTCACGAGAACGCGTGCGGGGCCCCGGCGTTGGCGGGCACCCACCTCGGGGTGTCGGCCGCCTGGTCGCTGATCGAGGTGAGGATCGCCTGCCGGTAGAGGCCGAGGCGGGTGCGCCACTCGGCCATCTCCTTCACGTAGCGTCCCGACACCGGGGCGTCCCAGACGTCTCGGCTCCTGGCCAGCTGGTAGGCCCGGTCGAGGCTGGCCGCCAGGTCGTCGAGGGCGGGGAGCACCTGCCGCCACATCGTGACCAGCCGCTGGTAGTCGGGGTTGAACTCCCACGAGGTGGCCCTGTCGGGGGAGGGCAGGCCGAGACTCCCCGAGGCGGGCGGGGTCTCTCCCGGCTGCAGCGGCTGCGGTGCTGGTGGATCCACGAACATCACAGGCTCCTCACGCTCACTGCCCGCCCGACCGTCCGCCGGGTGGCGGGACCGGCCGCAGCGGGTCTCCCGGATCCACGTCGCCCGCCGGGCCGTCCGGCCCGACGTCCATGGGCGCCCACGCGCCCTCGCCCCACGTCTCGCCGTCGGGCACCCGCACGCTCGGCATGTCCACCGGCTCGACGTCGCGCGCGTTGTCGGCCAGCGTCTTGAGCGCCTCGACGCTCGGCGGGTCCGCCTGGACCGAGACCACGTCGCCGTCGGCCTGCCACGCGGCCGCCTGGCCGACGGCGGGCCGCGTCTCCGCGCTCCCGGGGGCGTTCCCGGCCGACCGGGTGCCGCTCTCCTGCCCGTCCGGCGGCTGGAACGCCTGGTCCAGGTCGGCCGTGTCGGGGACGGGGACGCCGGAGTCGGTCCACGGCGGCGCCGTGCGGGGCTCGATCCGGTCGGGCCGGGCGGCGGTGTCGGAGCCGCCGTCGGCGCCGGGCATCTCCAGCGGCGGGATGTCCTCGATGTTCTTCAGCAGTTCGGCGACCTCCGCCGCCGTGGGCGAGTCGAGGGGGACCTGGAGGACCGGCACGCCGTCCACCGCCACGACCCTCGGCTTCATGTCGCCGCGCTGGTCGATGTCGTCGGGGTGGTCCTTCCGCGCGGTGTCCAGGATGTCGCCGTCGGAGGCGGAGCCCCCGTCCCGCGGAGAAGTCTCATCACCCTTCGAACCCGTGCCGTCCTTGAAATCAGAACCGGCACCGTCCTCCGAACCCACCCCCGGACCGTCATCGCTGACATTCTCCACCGGAGGATCGAAACCCTCCCCCGACCCATCAGGGACAGACCCCCCGTCCCGCGGAGAGGTCTCATCACCCTTCGAACCCGTGCCGTCCTTGAAATCAGAACCGGCACCGTCCTCCGAACCCACCCCCGGACCGTCATCGCTGACATTCTCCACCGGAGGATCGAAACCCTCCCCCGACCCATCAGGGACAGACCCCCCGTCCCGCGGAGAGGTCTCATCACCCTTCGAACCGGTGTCGGGCTTGAGGTCGGAACCGTTGTCGGAGACGTTCTCCATCCGGGGGTCGTAGACGTTCACCTTGCGGGAACCGTCGTCGTCCCCGGACCTGTCGGAGGTGGGCCCCCCGTCCCGCGGAGAGGTCTCATCGCCCTTGGATCCGGTGCCGCCCTTGGAGTCGGAGCCGGTGTCGCGGGATGGCGTCTCGTCGCCCCTGGACCCGGTCTCGCGGGATGGCGTCTCGTCGCCCTTGGACCCGGTGTCCCGGGGGGACGACTCGTCGCCCTTGGAGCCGGTGTCGGGCTTGGGATCGGGCCTGGGGTCCGGCTCCGAGCCGTCCTTCGGCCGGTCGGCCTGGGGGTGCTCGCGCGCCGGCGGCCCCTCGTCGCCCCTGGGGACGGCAGGCTTCAGATCCTCGGCCTTCGGCGTCGTCGGCCGGGGCTCGGACTTCCCGTCCGCCTCGGAGCCCGGGTCGGCGGTCTTCGGCTCCCCGGCCCTCGGCTCGGCCGCGGGCGCCGCCTCCTGCTTGATCTTCTTCTCCAGCAGCGCCACCCGGGCGGAGACGTCGCGGACCATCACCTCGCACGCGTCGGCGACCTGCGACGGACGGTGGGCCGACTGCGAGGAGAGCCCCGCCCCGCTCATCAGCTGGGTGATCCGGCCCTCGGCGTCACGCATCCGCGTGACCGCCTGCTTGACCTCGGACAGCAGATCGCGGACCAGCTCGGGGTCCATTCCGTCGAACTTGCCCATGGGCGTCTCCCGGAAGTGTCGGCGCACTTCACCGTACCGGGGAGACAGCCCGGCGTCACGATGATAATCAGACGGCATCGATCACGGCATAAGCCGTGGACCGGCCGGTCAGTCGTCGGCCTCCGGGCCCGCGTCCGTGGCCACGTAGCCGATCACGCCGCGCAGCTTCTCCACCGGGACGGCCCCCCGGCGCAGCAGCCTGGGGACCGCCGTGGTCAGGTCGAGGATCGTGGAGGGGACGTTGTCGGGGCACGGGCCGCCGTCGAGATAGACCGCGACCGAGTCGCCGAGCTGCTTCTCGGCGTCGGCCGCCGTGGTGGCGGCGGGGGCGCCGGAGCGGTTGGCGCTGGAGACGGCCATCGGGCCGGTCTCCTTGAGCAGCTCCAGGGCGACCGGGTGCAGGGGCATCCGGATCGCGACGGTGCCCTTGCTGTCGCCCAGGTCCCACGACAGCGACCGGTTGGCGCGGCAGATCAGCGTCAGCGGGCCGGGCCAGAAGGAGTCGACGAGGTCCTGGCCGTAGGGGCCGAGGTTCTCCACGAGGGCGTTGGCGGCGCGCACGGTGCCGACCAGCACGGGCACCGGCATGTCCCGGCCGCGCCCCTTGGCCTCCAGCAGGGAGGTGACGGCGGCCGGGGTGAAGGCGTCGGCGCCGATGCCGTAGACGGTGTCGGTCGGCAGCACCACGAGCTCACCCCGCCGTACGGCCGAGGCCGCGTCGGTCAGGCCGTCGGCCCGCTGCGCGGCGTCCATGCAGTCATACTGTCGGCTCACTGTGCCTCCTCACCTGGCGGCTCGTCATCAGTGAGCCGAAGCTGCTGCGTTCATGTGCTCGCCCGCCCACGCCGTGCCATCCTATTCCTGGCCGAAACGGGCGGTGACAAAGCGGTCCCGGCGGGTGAGGTCCTGGCGGCTGCGGACGTCGCGCCAGCCGTTGTCCTCGGAGAAGATCAGATAGACCGGGGTGCCCTGCTGGTCGGCGTGCTCCACGGCGACGAACCCGCCAGGCCGCAGCAGCCGCCTGGCGGTCCGTTCCACCGCCCTGACCTCGTCGAGACCGTCGCTGCCCGAGCCGTACAGTGCCCGGTGCGGGTCGTAGTCGCGCACCTCGGGGTCGCGGGGGATCGCGCCCGGCGGGATGTAGGGCGGGTTGGAGATGACCAGGTCCACCTGGCCGTCGAGCTCGGACAGGGCGTCGGCCAGGTCCTCCGGGTGCAGGTGGACCCGGCCCTGGCCGTGCTCCAGGATGTTGCGCTTGGCCCAGCGGTAGGCGTCGGGGTCGACCTCGACCGCGTGCACCGTGGCGAGCGCGATCTCCTGGGCGATGGACAGCGCGATGGCGCCGGAGCCGGTGCCGAGGTCCACGACCACCGGCGAGGCGACGTCCATCTCCCTCAGCCGCTCGATGGCCCATCCGGCCACGACCTCGGTCTCCGGGCGCGGCACGAACACGCCCGGCCCGACCTCCAGGGAGAGATAGCGGAAGTAGGCGCGCCCGGTGATGTGCTGGAGCGGTTCGCGGGCCTCACGCCGGGCGACGCCCTCCCAGAAGAGCGCGTCGAAGTCCGCGTCTGTCACGTTGTGCAGCTCGCTGCGCCGTACACCGTGGACATATGCCGCGATCTCCTCGGCGTCGGTGCGTGGCGACGGCACACCTGCCTCGGCGAGCCGGGCGGTGGCGAGGGCGATCTCGTCCAGCAGAAAGGTCATGGGCGCGTTCTATGAGTGGGCGGCGAGCTTCTCCGCCATCTCGGCGTCAAGCAGGGACTGGATGACGGCCGTGAGGTCACCGTCCAGAACCTGATCAAGGTTGTAGGCCTTGAAGCCGACACGGTGGTCGGAGATGCGGTTCTCGGGGAAGTTGTAGGTGCGGATGCGCTCGGAGCGGTCGACCGTCCGGATCTGGGACTTGCGCTCGGCCATCGCGGCGGCGTTGGCCTCCTCCTCGGCGATGGCCTGCAGGCGGGCCCGGAGGATGCGCATGGCCGACTCCTTGTTCTGGAGCTGGCTCTTCTCGTTCTGGCAGGAGGCGACCACACCGGTCGGGATGTGCGTGATCCGCACCGCCGAGTCGGTGGTGTTGACGCTCTGCCCGCCGGGACCGCTGGAGCGGTAGACGTCGATGCGCAGGTCGTTCGGGTCGATCTGGACGTCGACCTCCTCGGCCTCCGGATAGACCAGGACGCCCGCCGCGCTGGTGTGGATGCGGCCCTGCGACTCGGTGACCGGCACCCGCTGGACGCGGTGCACGCCGCCCTCGAACTTCAGCTTCGACCAGACGCCCTCGTCGCCCCTGGCCTTCAGGGCGACCGTGACGTCCTTGTAGCCGCCCAGGTCGGAGTGGGTGGCGTCGATGAGCTCGGTCTTCCAGCCGATCCGCTCGGCGTAGCGCAGGTACATCCGCAGGAGGTCGCCGGCGAACAGCGCCGACTCCTCACCGCCCTCGCCCGCCTTGATCTCCATGATGATGTCCTTGTCATCGTTGGGATCACGCGGGACGAGCAGGTGCCGGAGCTTGTCCTCCAGCTCGGGGACGCGCCCTTCGAGCTCTCTGGCCTCCTCGGCGAAGGCCTCGTCCTCGGCCGCCAGCTCCTTGGCCGTGGCCAGGTCGTCGCGGACGCCTTCGAGCTCCCGATGGGTGTTGACGATCGGGGTCAGCTCGGCGTAGCGCCTGCCGAAGGTGCGTGCCTGCGTCGGGTTGGCGTGCACGGCGGGGTCGGCGAGCTTGAGTTCCAGCTCGGCGTACTCACTGAGCAGCTCGTCGAGATTCACCGTGCGTCCTTCCTGAAAAGCCCTTCCGAGCCTGCCTAATCACCACGAACGCCGACCCGGGTGCCCCCTCGGAGAACGGGGGGGTTCCGGGCCGGCGTCGAGTGTGGGCTACTGGCCCGTGGTCTTCTTGCCGAAGCGCTTCTCGAAGCGCGCCACCCGGCCGCCGGTGTCCAGGATCTTCTGCTTGCCCGTGTAGAACGGGTGGCAGGCCGAGCACACGTCGGCGTGGATCACGCCGCTCTTGGCGGTGCTGCGCGTGGTGAAGGAGTTACCACAGGTGCAGGTCACCTCGGTGGTCACGTACTCCGGGTGAATGTCGGGCTTCATGGCTTCAGTCCTCTCCAAGGCGCGGTCGCCGGGTCGCCACTGTCTCTCGCCTGTCAGGCTTGCGCGCGGTGTGCACACTGAGGTGCGCGCGGGCGGGAACCGGAACCGCTGCGGTTCGGCTACCAGTGTGCCAGATGCTCCAACCACCCCAGGCCACAAGACATTCCCCGCGTGCATGGCCCGCGTTTGTGGACAGGTCACAACGGCCCCACCGGCTCCAGTGCTCAAATCGTAATTTTACCGAATATTTACCTTACCTAGCGAGCGGACAAGGTCCGCCTGTACGGCACCGGCCGTGCCGGCGGCCAGGACACGTGGGGACGGTGTCCGGCGGTGGACGGCGCCGGACGCCGTCTCACCTGCCCAGGTAGGCCAGGACGGCGAGGACCCGGCGGTGGTCGTCGGAGGCGGGTTCGAGGCCGAGCTTGGAGAAGATGCCGGAGATGTGCTTCTCCACCGCGCCGTCGGTGACCGCCAGCCGCGCGGCGACCGCCGCGTTGGAGCGGCCCTCGGCCATCAGGGCCAGGACCTCCCGTTCCCTGGCGGTCAGGGACTCCAGCGGGTCGTCCCGGCGGTGGCGGCTCAGCAGCTGCGCGATCACTTCGGGATCGATGACCGTCCCCCCGGCCGCCACCCGGCGCACCGCGTCGAGGAACTCCGACACGTCGGCGATCCGCTCCTTGAGCAGGTAGCCGACCGCCGCGGCGCCCCCGCCGATCAGCTCGGTGGCGTACTGCTGCTCGACATACTGCGACAGCACCAGGATCGGCAGCCCCGGCCGCCGGGACCTGGCCTCCAGGGCGGCGCGCAGCCCCTCGTCGGTATGGCTCGGCGGCATCCGCACGTCCACGACCGCCAGGTCGGGAGCGTGCTCGGCCACCGCGGCCACCAGGCCGGGGCCGTCCCCCGCCACCCCGACGGTCTCGATCCCGCCGTCGGCCAGCAACCGGGCGAGCCCCTCACGCAACAGCACCGAGTCTTCGGCGATCACCACCCGCATGGGCTCAAGTTTTCACCACTCGCAGGGCAGTTCGGCGCGGATCAGCGTGGGACCGCCGAGCGGGCTGTCCACGCTCAGCGTGCCGTCGATGGTCGCGGCCCGGTCCGCCAGCCCCGCGAGGCCGCCTCCGGCGCGCGGCACCGCGGCGCCGACCCCGTTGTCGTGCACCTCGACCACCACCCGCTGGCCCCGCCGGCTGACCCGGATCGACGCCTCGGTCGCCTCGGAGTGCTTGACCATGTTGGTCAGGGACTCGGCCACGATGAAGTAGGCGATGCTCTCCACGGCGGCCGGAGGGCGGTGGGAGACCTCCACCGACAGGTCCACCCGTACGGGCGCCCGAGCCGCGAGCGAGGACAGCGCCGCGTCCAGCCCCCGGTCGGTGAGGATCGCCGGATGGATGCCCCGGGCGAGGTCGCGCAGCTCGGCGATCGCCGCCTTGGTGCCGGCGTGGGCCTGGGCGATGAGCTCCCGGGCGCCCTGCGGGTCGGAGTCCATCCTGGCCTGGGCCCGGCCCAGGTCGATGGCGACCGACAGCAGCCGCTGCTGGGCGCCGTCGTGCAGGTCGCGTTCGATCCTGCGCCGCTCCGCCTCGGCCGCGTCGACCCCGCGTGCCCGGCTGGCCCGCAGGTGGGCCGCCCGGGCGGCCAGCAGGTTCTTCTCCCCCGCGCCCAGCAGCGCGAGACCGAGCATCCCGTGCAGCCGGGCCATCCCCCGCGTCGCGTAGAGCGCGACGAGGAAGATCCCCAGCCCGGCGGGCACGCACAGCAGCGCCTCCGGCACGGTGTCGACCAGCACCCCGTCGGTGATCGTCAGCGGGCCGCCGGCGAGCAGCAGGGCCGTGGGCGTGAGGACCAGGCCGAGTGCCAGCGACCACAGGACCGCCGAGACGACGAACTCCACGATCCCCACCGGCACCAACAGCACCAGATAGAGGAGGTCCTTCCAGGTGGCCGGGTCGGCGAACACGTCCTTCCAGCGCAGGAACAG
This sequence comes from Streptosporangium brasiliense, assembly GCF_030811595.1. Taxonomy (NCBI): domain Bacteria; kingdom Bacillati; phylum Actinomycetota; class Actinomycetes; order Streptosporangiales; family Streptosporangiaceae; genus Streptosporangium; species Streptosporangium brasiliense. Next base: position 23,872 of record NZ_JAUSRB010000001.1, on the reverse strand, counting down.
GTTGTCGCGCCGGGAGGGGCGGTAGGGGTCGGGGATCGTGACGCCGAAGGCCAGTCCGAGCAGCCTGCGCTCCAGCATCGCGGCACCGCGCCAGGCGAAGGCGGTCAGCGCGGCCAGCGGCACCCCCGCCCACACGACCACCAGGCTGAGCGAGATCGGGATCGCCGACGCCAGGAAGGCGGCGCAGGTGATGCCGTAGAACATGCTCGCCAGCAGGTACGGCACGGCGCGCCAGGTCATCGGGTCGACGATCATCCCGAGCGGCCCGTTCGGCCCCAGCGGCACCCGCCGGCACAACGGCGTGCGCGCCACCGGTCCGCCCACCGCCGTCTCGGCCGTCATACGCCCCCCTCTGGCTCCGTGCGCTGCGATCACGGTCCGCGTCCGGGCCCGCCGGGGCCGGGGCGCGGTGAAATGCCCGCCGGACCCCGGGGCGCGGTGAGATGGGGCGGACGGGCGTCCTGAAGTATGGATATCCCGAAGAGTGCGCCCGCACAAGGGCCCGGAGACGACAGACGCCCCGGCCGTGGGGCCGGGGCGTGAGCCGTACAGCGAGGTGATCAGTCGCGGTCGGAGCTGACCGTCGTCTTCTGGACCTGGAGGAGGAACTCCGCGTTGGACTTGGTCTCCCTCATCTTCTCCAGGAGCAGCTCCAGGGCCTGCTGCATGTCCAGGGCGTGGAGCACCCGGCGCAGCTTCCAGACGATCTGCAGCTCGTCCTTCGACATGAGGATCTCTTCCTTGCGGGTGCTGGACGCGTCGACGTCCACCGCCGGGAAGATGCGCTTGTCGGCCAGGGAGCGGTTGAGCTTGAGCTCCATGTTGCCGGTGCCCTTGAACTCCTCGAAGATGACCTCGTCCATCTTCGAGCCGGTCTCGACCAGCGCGGTGGCGAGGATCGTCAGCGAGCCACCGTTCTCGATGTTGCGGGCGGCGCCGAAGAAGCGCTTGGGCGGGTAGAGCGCCGTGGAGTCGACACCACCCGACAGGATGCGGCCGGAGGCCGGGGCCGCCAGGTTGTAGGCCCGGCCCAGACGGGTGATCGAGTCGAGCAGCACGACCACGTCGTGGCCCAGCTCCACCAGACGCTTGGCGCGCTCGATGGCGAGCTCGGCGACCGTGGTGTGGTCCTCGGCGGGGCGGTCGAAGGTCGAGTGGATGACCTCGCCCTTGACCGAGCGCTGCATGTCGGTGACCTCTTCCGGACGCTCGTCCACGAGGACGACCATCAGGTGGCACTCGGGGCTGTTGCGCGTGATCGCGTTGGCGATCGCCTGGAGCACCATCGTCTTACCGGCCTTGGGCGGGGAGACGATGAGGCCGCGCTGGCCCTTGCCGATCGGCGAGACGAGGTCGATGATCCGCGTGCTCAGGACGTTGGGCTCGGTCTCCAGGCGGAGCCGCTCCTGCGGGTACAGCGGCGTGAGCTTGTTGAAGTCGGGCCGCTGCCGCGCCTGCTCCGGGTCCATGCCGTTGACCGTGTCGAGGCGGACGAGCGCGTTGAACTTCTCGCGGCGCTCGCCGTCGCGGGGCTGGCGGACGGCGCCGGTGACGACGTCGCCCTTGCGCAGGCCGTTGCGGCGGATCTGGGCCAGGGAGACGTAGACGTCGTTGGAGCCGGGCAGGTAGCCGCTGGTCCGCACGAACGCGTAGTTGTCGAGGATGTCCAGGATGCCGGCGATCGGGATCAGGACGTCGTCGTCGCCGACCACGGGCTCGTTGCTGTCGAAGCGGTCACGGCCACGGCGGTTGCGCTCCCGGAACCGGCCGCGGCGGCCGCGGCGGTCGTCGTCGTCGCCGACGCCGTGCTGGTCGCCGCGGTCCTGCGGGCCACGGTCCTGCGGGCCACGGTTCTGCGGGCCGCGGTCACCGCGGTCGCCCCGGTCGCCCCGCTCGGCGCGGTCGTTCACCCGGTCGTTGCGCTCGCCACGGTCGTTACGCTCACCGCGCTCGCCGCGGTCGTTACGCTCGCCGCGGTCGCCGCGCTCACCACGGCTCTGGCCCGCGTCGGCGGCGCGCTGGTCGCCACGGCCGTCGCCGCGCTCACGGCGGTCGCCGGTGCGCTCGCCACGGTCGCTGTTACGGCTGCGGCGGTCGCCGCGCTCCCGACGGCTCTCGCCACGCTCGGGACGGCTGTCGGTCTGAACGGCCTCCGCCTGCTGCTCCACCACGGGAGCGGCCGCGGCCACGGGCTCGGGAGCGGCGGGCGCCTGCTCGGCCACGGGCTCGGCGGCGACGGCCGGGCGGGAACGTTCCCTGCGGCTGCGGGCCGGGCGCTCGGCGACCGGCTCGGCCGCGACGGCCGGAGCCGGCGGAGTCTCCTTGGCAGCGGCGGCGGGAGCAGGGGCGCTCTCGGGTGATACGCCCTGCTTCTCCTGGATGGCCGCGATGAGCTGGCTCTTGCGCATCCGCCCGGTCCCGCTGATGCCAAGCCCGGAGGCCATGGCCTGCAGCTCAGGCAGCACCATGGCAGACAGGCCGGTGCCGGAGCGACGGCGCGGCCGGGCCGCGGCGCGGGTGGGGGTGTCGCCGGCCGCCGGCGGCGCGCCGGCGGCGTCGGAGAGGAGTTCGGTGGTGTCGCTCACTAATGGGTCCTTCCCAGGGGTCGGGCGTGGCCACGATCAGCCAATCGTCCCGGTGGTGCGATCAACCCGGTGGGACAGACCGGGTCGGGTTGCACGTTGCGATCCTCGACGGCCCGTGAGGACCGCCGCCACTGTCGGAGAAGGGCACATCCATGCCGTCACCATCGAGATTCGCCGACGGTGGGGCTTGGAGGACACCCCCCGGATTGCTACCGGCAACCAGATGTCGAGGTAATTCGAACGCGCGTGTCCCCTCAAACGCCGCCTCTCGTTACCCCAACCGAATGTGGAGCATTCGGAGGGGACGGATTCGGGGAGGCCACTGCGGCGCTCACATCCCACGGAGTGGGACATGATGCAGCGATGTGTGGCTGACAAGCACGCACCCAACAAGGGGGCACCTGGTGCGGCTACCAGCCTAACATCACCAGCGCACACAGCTATTCCCTGAAGGTCGAAGAGGCATCAGCGTGTCTCGGGAGAGCCAACGCAGGCACCGCGGGTTTCGACATCCAGTGGCTGGATGTGCCAATCAGTACCCACTTCCGGTGCGATCAAATCCTGCGTATCCACTGTCGAAAACGCAAGAATTGTGGGGCCCGCTCCCGAGACGACCGTAGGGACGCCGAGCCCGCGCAGACGTTGTACCAGATCCACGCTCTGCGGCATCGCAGGCGCGCGGTAGTTCTGGTGCAGCCGATCTTCGGTGGCGGCCAGCAGGAGTTCCCGCTCGGGCCGGTCGGTCAGCGCCGCGATCAGCAGCGCGGCCCGTCCGGCGTTCGCGGACGCGTCGGCGTGCGGCACGTCCTTGGGGAGCAGCCCCCGGGCGACCTCTGTGGACAGCCGGTGCCTGGGGATGATGGCCACGGGCCGGATGTCGGCGTGTGGGATCAGCTTCACCATATGCGGTGCGTCCGACTGGTCCGTCCACGCGATGGTCAGCCCGCCCGCCAGGCACGGGGCCACGTTGTCGGGATGCCCCTCGATCTCGGTGGCCAGCGCGAAGACGTCGTCGTCGGTGAACCGGGCGGCCGCCTCCGGACCGCCGGGGACGGCCCCCGCCGGACCGGGCGCGGCCGGGTAGGGCGTGCCGGCCAGCGCCCGCGCGGCGAGGATGCCCGCGCAGGTCGCCGCCGAGGAGGAGCCCAGCCCCCGGGCGTGCGGGATGCGGTTGAGGCAGCGCAGCCGGATGCCGCGCGGCTGTGGCAGGCCCATCCGGTCGAAGGTCGTGCGCATCGTCTTGACGATGAGATGGCCCTCGCCCAGATCGAGCTCGCCCTCACCCTCGCCCTCGACCACGATGGCGACGCTCCGGGAACCGGGGCCGCCCGGAGGCTCCACCAGGCTGACCTCGACCTCGTCGTAGAGGCCGAGGGCCAGCCCCAGGGCGTCGAACCCGGGGCCGAGGTTGGCTGACGTCGCCGGGACCCGGACGACGACCCTGCTGCTGTCGGTCATCGAAATTCTGGGGCGCAGGCCCCTGGCTTGGCCATAGGGAGGGAGCCCCTCCTCCTATCTGACTGTTCGGCGCGGTGCTCTGACTGTTCGGCGCGGTGCGCGGATGGGCGGTTGGTGCGGGACGTCACGGCGGGGCATGGGACGGGCGGGACGCCACGGCGGGACGGCGCCGGCGGACGCGGGGCGCCGCGGGGACGCCCCGCCGTACCGGTGCCGTCACGGCGGGCACGGGACGCTAGGCGAGGCCGAGCGCCGTGGCCGCGGCGTGGGCGTCGATGGGGATCGTCACCGGGGTGGGCGCCCCGGAGATGGCCCAGTCGGGGTCCTTGAGGCCGTTGCCGGTCACCGTGCAGACGATGCGACGGCCCGGCTCGACGAGGCCCTGCCCGTGGGCCTGGAGAAGACCGGCCACGCTGGCGGCGGAGGCGAGCTCGACGAACACGCCCTCCTCCTGGGCCAGCAGCTTGTAGGCGGCGGCGATCTGACGGTCGGTGACGGCCTGGATGACGCCGCCGGACTCGTCACGGGCGGCCTCGGCGAGCTGCCAGGAGGCGGGGTTGCCGATGCGGATGGCGGTGGCGATCGTGTGCGGGTGGGTCACCGGCGCTCCGTTGACGATCGGCGCGGCGCCGCTGGCCTGGAAGCCGAACATCCGGGGCGTCTTGGTGGAGACGCCGTCGGCGGCGTATTCGGTGTAGCCCATCCAGTAGGCGGAGATGTTGCCCGCGTTGCCGACCGGGATGCAGTGGATGTCGGGCGCCTCGCCGAGCGCGTCGACGATCTCGAAGGCCGCGGTCTTCTGGCCCTGGAGCCGGAACGGGTTCACCGAGTTGACCAGCGCGATGGGGTAGTTCTCCGACAGCTTCCTGGTCATCTCCAGGCAGTCGTCGAAGGAGCCCTCGACCTGGAGCAGCGTGGCCCCGTGGACCAGCGCCTGGGCCAGCTTGCCCATCGCGATCTTGCCCCGGGGCACCAGCACGGCGCAGGTCAGGCCCGCGCGGACCGCGTAGGCGGCGGCGGAGGCGCTGGTGTTGCCGGTGGAGGCGCAGATGACGGCCTTCGCGCCGTCTTCGACGGCCTTGCTGATGGCCATGGTCATGCCACGGTCCTTGAAGCTGCCGGTCGGGTTCGCGCCCTCGACCTTGAGATAGACGTCGCAGCCGGTCAGGGCCGATACCCGGTGCGCCGGGACGAGCGGCGTGCCGCCCTCCAGGAGCGTGACGACGGGCGTCGCCGTGGTCACCGGAAGTCGGTCACGGTACTCCTCGATGAGGCCACGCCACGCCCTGGTCATGATTGCTCCTCCCGCGCACGGGTACACCGTGCGCGTCCTACCTGCGGTGTTAGGCAACGAGTCTACGGGCAACGGCCTACGCGATGGGATGTGCCGTCCATCCAATGGACAGCGCGGGCGACTTCCCCGCCCGCCCACAGGAAACCCTAAGCATGCGGGGATAGGGTTGACAGGACTTGACAAGCGGTAACGCAGACAAGGGGCGCCACACCATGACGGATGGAGCGGGGATCGACCTGCCCCCGATCCGGCACAACGACTACTCCCCCCTGGACCCGCCCACGCTGGGCGGATGGGATCCGGCGCTCCCGGTGAGCGTGGTCATCCCCGCCCACGGTGGCCAGCACAGACTCGACCTGACCCTCGCCGCCCTGGCGGCGCAGACCTACCCCGGTCACCTCACGGAGGTGATCGTGGTGGACGACGGCAGCGACCCGCCCCTGCGGCTGCCGGAGATCGCCCCGCCGGACACCAGGATCGTGGCCGCCGCCCCCGGAGGCTGGGGCATCGCGCACGCGGTGAACACCGGGGCCGCTCTCGCCGAGGGCCGGATCATCCACCGCCTGGACGCCGACATGGTCGTCTGCCGCGAGCACATCGAGGCGATGGCCCGCTGGCACCACCTGGCCGGCTACCTGGTCGCCATCGGCGCCAAGAAGTTCCTCAAGGAGCCCGAGATCTCCCCCGCCGACCTGTACGACGGCGTGCGCACGGGCCCGCTGGGAGCCGTCTTCGACCTGTCGGAGGCGCTGGCCAGCTCCACCGAGCAGACCATCTCCCGCACCGACGGCCTGCGGACCAGCCGCAACCCCTACCACGTGTGCACCGGACCGACGGTGTCGATGCTGCGGGAGACCTTCCACGCCGTCGGCGGGGTGGATCCCGACGTGCTCCGGGGCGAGGACACCGAGTTCGCCTACCGGCTGGCCGCGCACGGCGTGGTCTTCGTCCCCGAGATGGCGGCCGAGGCCGTGCACCTGGGGCTCCCGGCGCAGCGCCGCGACCGCGACCGGGTGGTCCGCGCGGTCGGCCCCTACCTCGCCCACCGCGTGCCGCTCCGCCGCGACCTGCGCAAGGACCGGGGCCGGCGGTGGCTGGTGCCGTATGTGGAGGTGGTGCTCCACCTCGACGGCGAGGTCAAGGACGACAGGCCGGTGCGCGAGGCGGTGAGCGCGGCGCTGGAGGGGTCGGTGACCGACGTGGTGGTCACCCTGGTCGCCCCCTGGTCCCGGCTGACCTCGGGCCGCCGCCCGGTGCTCGGCGACCCCTCCTTCGAGCTGCGGCTGCTGCGCGAGCACTTCGCCCACGACGAGCGGGTACGGCTGGCCGACGAGGTCTCCGCCACGCCCGCGCCGATCCCGTTCCGCTACACGGGCCCGGTCTCGGTCCCGCTGGGGCCCGACTCGCTGGAGCGGATGATCGCCGCGGTCCAGGGCGACCGGTCCGGCATGCTCGTCGTCGGCCTCGGCGACGGCGGCTCGGCGACGCTGGAGCGGACCGAGGCGCTGGGCAGGGCGCTCCTGCTGGGCGCCGACGACGTCCCCGCCTCGATCAGGGCCACCCACGGCGTACGGCACGGCGAGCGGGCGGAGTTCTGGCCGGCCCGGGCCGCCGCCGCCCCGGCTCCGGCGGGCAGGCCGGGGCGGGCCACGGTCGACAGCAGGCCCGCGGTCAAGCCCGCGGACAGACCCGCGCAGGCCGCCGCCGGCGGCGGGCCCGCCGACAGGCCCGCGGCGGCCTCGGAGGACAGGCCCACGCAGGCCGCGGCGGACAGGCCGGCGCGGAGCGCGGCCGACAAGCCCGCGCAGGCCGGGGCGGGCGGGTTCACGGTGCCCACGCGGAAGCCGAAGTCCCGGCTCGCCAGGTTCCGCTCCGCGATCCGCAGGGGCTGAGCCGGTCAGCCGGCCGCGACCAGGCTCTCGCTCTCCTCGGGCAGGGGCCTCACGCGCCGCCGCACCATGAGCCCGAAGGCCACGACGAGCAGGCCGGACAGGCCCGATATCACGAACGGGGCGGCGGGCCGCCAGGTGTCGTAGAGCAGACCGCCGAGGCCGGAGACCACGAGGATGCCGACGGCCCCGCACAGCGTCTGCACCCCGTAGGCGGAGCCGCGCACGGCGGCGGGGGCCTGCTGGGCCAGCAGCGGGCCGGCGGTGGTGATCGCGGCGATCTCCCCCAGGCCGACGAGCACGGCCACCAGCATCATGCCGGAGCCGAGCGGGTCGCTGATCAGCAGCGTGGACAGGTAGGACACCGCCGCGACGGCCTGGGCGAGGATGAGCACGTCCTGGCGCCGCATCCGGTCGCCCAGCCAGCCGAACAGCGGCGCGGCGACCATGGCCACGGTCTGGGCGATGCCGACCACGGCCCCGCCGCGGGCCAGCGCCTCGGCCGCCGACATGCCGCGCTCGCCGGTGGCGTAGTCGATCACCCACAGGGACATGAAGCCCGCCACGACGGCGAGGTCGGCGCGGGCGACGAACGCCGCCGCGTAGGACAGCGCCACGCCGGGGTCCCGGGCGAGCGCGACGCCCTCCCTGACCAGCCGGGCCAGCGGGACGCGCTCGGCGGCCGCGCCGACCCGGACGGTGGACAGGGTGAACCACATCAGCCCGGCGACGGCGAGGACGGCCGCGGCGACGATCAGGAACGAGACGCGGGCGGCGTCGACCGGGGCCATCCCCCGGTCCTCGAAGATCTTGGGCAGGCGGACCAGGGCGAGCACCGCGACCATCGCGCCCAGACCGCTGAACAGGCCGACCAGGCCGTAGGCCTTGCCCCGGGAACCGTCGCGGACGTAGTCGACGGCCACCGTCGACAGCATCCCGCTGAGCGCGGCCACGCCGAGGGCGAAGACCACCCGCAGCGCGACGAGCACGGTCGTGTTCCCGGCGAACGGGAACAGCGCGGCGCCCAGCGCGCACAGCGCGAACCCGGCCACCACGACGGGCCGGCGGCCGAACCGGTCGGCCAGCGCGCCGTACCAGGCCAGGCTGGCGATCATCGCGATCTCGGCGGCGACGCCGAGCAGGCCGACGGCCTTGCCCTGATCCCCCTCCGCGACGCCCAGGACGCCGCCCAGGATGTACGGCTGCGCCGCCGGCAGGAAGGAGATGACCATGGTCGCGACGAACGACATGGACAGGCAGGCCCACATGTTGCCGCGGCCGATGCCGTCGGCGAGCTGCAGGCCCAGGACGCGGCGCGGGGAGGAGGCGGCCATGGCGCGATCTTGTCAGCTCCGGGGCCGGTTCTCCAGCGCCTCTTATATATGATCACGATAATTCCGGAAATATCCCACCGGGGAGCGGCACGTGACCGACCAGATACCTAAGGGTATTCAGACGCATATTCCGAATGTCGCACGTATGTACGACTACTACCTCGGCGGCAAGGACAACTTCCCGGCCGACCGGGAGGCCGCGGAGAAGGTCCTCGGCGTCGTCCCCGAGATCCGCCACAGCGCCCGGTCCAACCGTGCCTTCCTCGGCCGCGCCGTCGACTTCGTCGCGCGCTCGGGCATCCGCCAGTTCCTCGACATCGGCGCCGGGCTGCCCACCCAGAACAACGTGCACCAGGTCGCCACGGGCGCCCGGGTCGTCTACGTCGACATCGACCCGACCGTCCTGGTCCACGGCAGGGCGATCCTCGGCAAGAACGAGAACGTGACCATCGTCCAGGGGGACGTGCGCCGCCCCGGCGAGATCCTGGAACACCCGGACGTCCGCGCGGCGATCGACTTCGACCAGCCGGTGGCTGTGCTCATGCTGGCGATCATGCATTTCGTCCCCGACGAGGACGACCCCGCGGGCATCATCGCCACCTTCCGCCGCGCCATGGCGCCCGGCAGCCATCTGATCCTCTCCCACGTCGCGGTCGACGCCAGGCCGGAGGCGGCCGAGGGGGTCACCAAGGTGTACGACCGGGCGTCCTCGCCCTTCGTCCCCCGGACGGGCAAGGAGATCACCCGCCTGTTCGACGGCCTCGACGTGGTCGAGCCCGGGATCGTCAACCTCCCCGAGTGGCGCCCGGCCCCCGACGCCGTGGTCCCCTACAAGGGGATCGGGTCCTACTTCCTCGGCGGGGTCGGCGTGGTCACCGGGGACAGGTGACCGCCCGCCCGGCGGGCGCGGACCGGTCGCGCCGGGCGGTCCGCGCCCCGGCCGGAGCCCGCGCCGCCGGCCGGTGACCGCCCGCCCGGCCGGAGCCGTCAGCGGCGGCGGGTGATCGCCCGCTTGACGGACGAGAGCAGGCCGTACTGGACGATCTTCCGGGCGGCGGCCAGCTCCCTGCGCAGCCCGCCGACCTCGCGCCGCAGCTCCACCGCGCTCCTGCGCCAGCGGCCCGCCTCGTCACGCCACCTGGTCACCTGGGCGCGCAGCCGCTCGTTCTCCTTGGTGAGACGGGTGATCTCGGCCTGCGCCTCCGCCCTGGCCCGGTAGGCGCCGCGGCGGCCGGTGAGCGGCCGGGCCTCGGTCCCGAACCCGTGGGTCTCGCCGTCCACCCAGAGCACCCCGAAGGTGTCCTCCACCGCGTCGTCGAGGTCCTCGTCCTGCCGCCGGACGACCGCGGCCCGGGCGAACGCGGCGGTGCGCTCCAGCCTGGCCGCGACGACCCCCTCGCCGGAGTCCTCGGCCAGCAGCACCGAGACCAGGCCGTACCCCTCCTCCACGGCCAGGTCGAGCAGGCGCGCGAGGCTGTCCTCGCCGGGGACCCAGCCGGCGGGCAGCCGCAGCCGGTACGGCGGGGCCGCCCCCTCCTCCGGCCCCTCCCCGCCGTGCGCCGGGTACGGCGCGGCCGTCCGCACCGTCCGGGGGGAGTCGAGGGCGAAGCGCACCCGCCCCTCGTGGGCGTAGTGGCCGAGGATCAGCGCCAGGTCCAGGTCCGGGTTCCTCAGCGGCGCGCGCCCCTCGGCCCGGACCCGGTCCCAGGGGCCGGTGACGGTGACCACGACGTCGGACAGGGTCCCGGCGAGGACGGCGTCCACGGTGGCGCGGACCTCGTCATAGCCGTACGCGGGCCCGTCCACCGCGCCGCCCGCTCGGCCCGCGGGCTCGACGACCACCTCCAGGTAGGGCACCTTCCACTGCCGGGCCGGGTGGGAGCGGAGCCAGCGGTAGGCCGGGATCCGGTCGGCGACGAACGCGTGGCTGACCCGGTCGATCGGCGCCTTGTCGCGCATCCGCATGGTCGGGCCCAGGTGGAAGGCGCGGGCCAGCGGCTCGGGCACGAAGACCGCGCCCGCCTGGGCGAGCCGGTAGCCCATCTCGGTGTCCTGGCCGAGGATGAGCTCGGTGTCCATCGGCCCGGCCTGCGCGAGCAGCGCGGCGTTGACCGAGGTGGCGCCGCCCACGTGCAGGCTGAAGGCCCGGTGCGGGTTGGCGGTGAGACCGTCGGTCCGCTCGACCAGGTCCACCAGCCAGGCGTGCGGCTCGGCCGGTTCGAACAGCTCGGCCAGGTCGCCGGCGGCGGCCACCGCCTCGGGGGCGGGCAGCTCGGCCGGGGTGAAACGCAGCCGGCCGGTCACCACGAGGTAGGGCGCCGCGTGGTGCCAGCGCATGTGCGCCTCGATCGAGCGGCGGTCCAGGACCACGTCGGAGTCGAGCCAGTGGATCACCTCACCGGTGGCGGCGCGGAGCCCGGCGTTGCGGGCGTGGGCCCGTCCGGGGGTGGGGCAGACGACGAGCCGGGTGCCGGCGGGCCTCAGCTCGGGCAGGCGCAGCGGCGGCTCGCTGCCGTTGTCCACCACGATGACCTCGGTCAGGCCGGCGGGGTAGGTCTGCCCGGCCAGCCCCGCGAGCGCGAGGTCGAGCTTGTCCTGGTCGCCGTAGGCGGGCACGACGACGCTGACCCGCATCGACGGCGTCCACGCGCCGAGCTCGGGCGGGGTGAGGCTCCGGTAGTCGTTACCGGTGATCCGCGCTGTCATGGCGTTTCCAGGATCAGGCTCGGGCGGAAGCCGCGCCACTGGTACGTCGCGACGCGCAGGAAGTGGGCGAGCGAGAGCCGCCAGGTGTGCTCGGCGCTCAGCGAGCGCCGCAGCACGTAGCCGAGGCCGTGGGTGCGGTAGATGCGCGCCCCCGCGGCGTGGGCGGCCTTGAGGAACCCGGCGTCCACCCCGCGGGGCAGGGCGGGGAAGCCGCCCAGCTCGGTGTATCCGGCCCGGTCGAGCAGGATCGTGCCGCCGGCCACGTGATCGGACCAGATCTCGCTGGTGTAGTCGGTGCGGCGGACGGTGGCCTTCAGCGGCTCCAGGTAGAAGAACTCGGCCGCGGAACCGACGATGTCGGCGCCGGAGTAGGACCTCGCGAGGAGAAGGTCGGCCAGGTGTTCGGGGCCGTACCAGTCGTCGTCGTCCCACTTGGCGACATACTCCCCGCTCGCCCTGGAGGCGGCCAGGTCGAGTACCTCCCCGAACGGGGTCGCCGCGTCCGCCTCGATCACGGTGACCGGCAGGCCGGACTCCCCCAGCGCCCGCCGTACCGCCTCGTGGGCGGCGGGGACGCCGTGCAGGGCCAGCAGCACCTCGACCTCGACCCGCCGCTGCCGGGCGATCTGGGCGAGCGCGGAGCCCAGCAGGTGCGGGCGCATGCTGGACATCACCACGCTGACCTTCGGGGTGGCCGTCCCGCCCCGCTCCCGCAGGCCGTGGCGGCGCAGCCGCACGCTGTGCTCCTCCCGGCGCAGGGCGGTCACCGAGCGCACCCCGCCGCGGTCCTCCTCGGGCGTCCAGTCCGCGAGCAGCCGGGCCAGCCCGGGGTCCACCCAGGCCGGCGAGGCGGCGGCGTGCATCGGCACCCCCGCGGCGGCCAGGCCGGTGACCGCGCCGGCCGGGACCTCGCGGGAGGGCCACCGGACGGTCAGGCCGCGCAGGGGCCTGAGGCGGGCGACCTCGGCGGCGTCCGGCCGGTCACCGAGCGGCTCGCCGGCGGCCGTCCATCCCTGACCGGACCATGACAGCTCGGCCGTCCCCTCCGCCGCCGACCGCAGGAAGCCGGCGGGGGTCGCGGGGAGGGGCGGGGAGGCGGCGGCGGGGGTTGGCGAGGAGGAAGGAGTGGGAGGTGAGAGAGCCGAGGAGGGGGAGGTCGACTGCGCGGGCACCAGCGAAGGATAGCGAGGCCGGAAGATCGCTTCTCACCGCACTCCGGACTTGACATGGTCGCTCGCTGACAATGACTCACAGAAGTCACACAGGTCACGAGAACCTCTTAATTTCCCATTTATCGACATATTTGCACTTGAGAAGGGGTTAGCCTCAATTACCTTCCCCAATGACAGGCAACAGACAGAGCGGTAGGAAAGGTACGCGCGGATGCCCACGCCCCGAAAACTGACGCTTCTGGCGGCGATCGCCGGCTCACTGCTCCTGGTCGGGCTGGCCCTGCTCGTGGCCGTCGACGCCGTCTCGGTGACGGCGGCCGTCGTGCTCGGCGCGATCGCGACGGTGCTCGCCGCCCAGGTCCTCGCGGTCGCGACCGTCCGCAGGGTCGACGGCAAGGCCCTGCGCATCGACAACCGGGCCAAGCGCTACGAAGCGGAGCTGGCCCAGGTCAAGGCCGCCACGGAACGGCTGGACCGGCGGCTGGCGGAGATGGTCGAGCTGCTCAGGGAGCACGGGCACCGGCGCGACGAGGATCTGCAGGCGATCCTGGTCTCCCTCGGCGAGGACCGGCTGGCCGCCATGCCCCGGCGCACGGAGGTGGAGGAGATGGTCCACGAGCTGCTGCCACGCCTGGCCGCCGTGGAGGCCAGGACCGGACAGGGCCGGCCAGAGGGAGCGGCATGAGCGGGGCCGGCCGCACCGGTCCCGGATCCTCTCTCCCACCCCACGCCCCGTCCGTGCCTCTCCCGGACGACGCCCCGTCCGCACCCCTCCCACACCATCCCCCGTCCGCGCCTCTCCCGGACGGCCGGACCGCCGTCCCGACCGCCAGGATCAGGCACAACGACTACGGACCGCTGCGGCCGCCCGCCCCGGGCGGATGGGAGCCCCGTCTCAGGGTGAGCGTGGTGATCCCGGCGCACGACTGCCAGGAGGCCCTGGACCGCACGCTCGCCGGGCTGGCCGCGCAGAGCTACCCGGCGCACCTGATGGAGGTGATCGTCGCCGACGACGGCAGCGACCCGCCGCTGCGGATCCCCGGGCTCGCCCCGGCCAACACCCGGCTCGTCCGGGTGCCCGACGGCCGCTGGGGACGCGGCTGGGCCCGCCAGACCGGCGCTGCCGCGGCGGCCGGCGACGTCCTGCACTGGGTCGACTCCGACATGATCCTCGACCGGGAGCACGTCGAGGCGCACATGCGCTGGCACCACCTCGCCTCCTACGCCGTGGTGCTCGGCGACGTCCGCTTCACCCCCGAGGGCGTCGCCCCCCTCGCCCGGGAGATCTTCGCGGCCGTGACGGCCGGGGACGCCGGGGGGCTGTTCGAGGGGTCGGCTCCGCACGCGTGGCGGGCGGACCTGCTGGAGGAGACCAGGTGGCTGCGGGACGCGGGCGCGGCGGCCTACCGCCTGCACTCGGGGGCCACCACCTCGGTCCCCGTGGCGCTCCTGCGCTCGGTCGGCGGGGTGAACACCGCGCTGAACATGGGCGAGGACACCGACCTCGGCTTCCGTCTCGCCCAGGCGGGCGCGGTCTTCATCCCCGACCCCCAGGCGCGCGGCTGGCATCTCGGCCCGTCCACCGTCATGCTCCGCGAGCGGGAGGTGCACCGGCACAACTGGTCGGTCCTGCCCGATCTCATCCCCGACCTGCGCTGGCTGCGCACCCACCCGCGCAGGAACTGGCTGGTGCCGTACGTGCACGTCGTCGTCGACGCCCGCGGCGCCTCCTACGAGGACGTCCGGGCGAGCGTGGACTCCGCGCTGGCGGGCACCCTCGTCGACGTGGCCGTCACCGTGGTCGGGCCGTGGGCCGCGCTCCCCGGCGGGCGCCGCTCCTCCCTGGACGAGCCGCTGCTCGACATGCGGCTGGTACGCAACCTCTACGCCTACGAGCCGCGTGTCTCCTTCACCGAGGAGACGCCCCGCAGCTCCGCGCCCGCGCCGTTCCGCCTCACCCTCCCCGCCGGGTGGGCGCTCGGCGCCGACAGCCTGACCGAGCTGCTGAAGCTCGCCGAGGGCGAGGGGTACGGCCTGCTGAGCGCGGTGCTCGACGGAGCAGGTGAACCGGACGAGGCGGACGGGCCGGACCGGGCGGACGGGACGGGGACCGAGGTCAGGGCGGTCAGGCTGGAGCGCACCGCCGCTTTCGCCAGGGCCGCGCTGGTCGGCGCCCCCGACGGCCCCGACGACCCCGACGGCCTGGTGCACGAGCTGTTCGGCTCGTTCTGGGTGAGCGCCGACGATTTCGGCGTCACGACCGCCGGCGAGGCGGAGCCCCTCGGCGGCGATCCCGCCAAGTGGCGGGCCGGCGCGGCCCGGTGGAAACGCGAGGCGGAACGCCTGGAGGGCGAGGTGGCCGACCTCCGCGCCGAGACCGAGCGCCTGCGGGCCGAGCTCAGGCAGTCGGCGGAAGGTCCGCAGCGCGGTCCCCTGCGCGAGATCATCGCGACGGCCATGCGGCAGGGGAAGGCCGGCTGATGTCTCTTCTGACCGATCTCGTCCGCGCCGCGGGCGAGCGCAACGGCAAACGGCGTGTCCTCGTCTACTGCGCGGGCTTCGAGACGCTCGACGGGCTGGAGCCGTACGGGCCGATCGACCTCGACGGCGACCTCGGTGACGCCCCGCGGGCCGAGGAGGGCGCCGCCGAGATCCTGGTGCTCGCCCGGACGCCGACCGACCTGCGCAGGGCCGCGACCCTGCAGTCCCTGCTGCCCATGGCCACGCGGGTCGTCGTCGCCGTGGAGGAGACGCCCCACTGGTACACCGCGCCGGTGCTGTCCCCCACGCCCGCGCACCGCTGGCGGTCGCTGACCGAGCTGCGCGTGCACCAGCCCAGGCGGCCCGCGTGGGTGGTGGAGGCGGGCTTCTCCAAGCCCACGCCCGCCGGCCGTACGCTCGCCGCGACCGCCAGGGCGTTCGCCGGGCACCGGATGGACGCCGTCGCGGCGCCCGTGGCGGGCCTGGCGGGCCCCGGCGCGGCGCACTGGCGACCCGGCGACCCCAACGCGGCCCCGGCCGGCGTGACCGGCCCGGTCCCCGACCGGTTCGGCGCCCGCGGCGGCGACCTGGTCCTGCGCACCACCGGCCAGGATCCGCCGCCCTGGTCCGGCGACGAGACCCCGGTGGACCGCCCGGTCGCCGAGCTGATGAGCTGGGAGCGGATCGGCCGCCCCGGCGGGGCCAGGGTCCTGGGGAGCGACCTCGGGGACCTGTCCGAGCCCCGGGCCATCCCGCCGGTCGACGACCGCTCGGTCAACCCCATGGGCTTCATCACGGTGCCGTCGCTCGGCATGGCCGAGCTGTCGGTGGAGTCCGGCCGCTGGTCGGTCATCTGCGAGGGCCGCACGCTCACCGCCTTCGGCGCCTCCGGCTGCGTCACCGACGTGGACGTCAGCCGGATCAGGCAGGTCAGGGGGGTGCGCGTGGACTGGCGGCGCAGCCACAGCGGCCCGGTGGCCGCGCTCCGGGTCGTCACCGGACTGGCCGCGGCCGGGGTGCCGCTGATCTGCGGCACCGTGCCCCGCTGGGCGGGCGCCCTGGGCCCCGAGCTGACCAGGCTGATCACCTCGGCCGACGAGGCCACCCTCCAGGACGACCTGGAGCGGGAGGAGCACAGCATCCGGCTCCGCCGCGAGGCGCTGCGCACCCACGGCGTCCGCACCCGCTGGGAGCAGCTGGGCGCCCCCACCGCGCCCGCGCCGCTGACCTCGGTGCTGCTGGCCACCCGCCGGCCGGAGATGGTGCGCTTCGCGCTGGAGCAGATGGCCAGGCAGCGCGGCGCCGAGTTCGAGGTGATCCTCGCCCTGCACGGGATCCCCGCCGGGCACCCCGACGTGGCGGGGGCGCTGGCCTCCTACGAGCAGCCGATCACCGTGTTCGAGGCCGGCCGGGAGACCGTCTTCGGAGCCGTGCTGAACGAGGCCGCGGCCAGGGCCTCGGGCTCGTTCCTGCTGAAGATGGACGACGACGACTGGTACGGGCCCGACTTCGTCTCCGACCTGCTGCTGGCCCACTCCTACTCGGGGGCCGACGTCGTGGGCATGGTCCCGGAGTTCGTCTATCTGGCGGCGATCGGGGTGACCGTCCACCGCGAACAGGTGACCGAGCAGATCACCAACTTCATCGCCGGAGGGACCATCTTCGCCGAGCGCTCCGCCTTCGAGGCCGTGGGCGGCTTCCGCACGCTGCCGGGCACGATCGACGCCCAGTTCCAGCACGCCGTGCAGGCCGCCGGCGGGCAGATCTACCGCACCCAGGGCCTGGGCTACATCCTGCGGCGCGGCAACGTCGCCAACCACACCTGGCGCGAGCCGATCGGCACGTTCCTGCGGCGCAACAAACGCCAGTGGCGCGGCTTCCGGCCCAGCGCGCTCATGGAACTGCCCGCGGAGGAGGTGTGAGCGCGCCGCGGATCCCGGGCAACGACTACGGGGTGCTCGGCCCGCCCGCCCCCGGGACGTGGGAGCCGCGGCTGCCGGTGAGCGTGGTGATCCCCGCCAGGGCGCAGCAGGACAAGCTCGACCTCACGCTGGCCGCCCTCGCCGTCCAGACCTACCCCGCGCACCTGCTCGAAGTGATCGTCGTGGACGACGGCAGCGCGCCGCCGCTCCGGCTGCCCGAGATCGTCCCGGACAACACCAGGCTCCTGCGGGTGCCCGAGGGCCGCTGGGGCATCGCCTCTGCGCTGGAGGCCGGTACGGCGGCCGCCGGCGGCGAGGTGATCCACCGGATGGACGCCGACATCGTCTCCTACCGCGACCACGTGGAGACGCACATGCGCTGGCACCACCTGGCCGACTACCTGGTGGTGCTGGGGACGCTGCGCTTCACCGCCATGGCGGGCACGCCGCCCACCGCGGCCGAGGTCCAGATCGCCGTCGCCAAGGACAGGGCCGACACCCTTTTCGAGGCGGACCCCGACCACCGGCACGGCTGGATCGACGAGCTCGTCGCCGCCCACCGCGGCTTCCGCGACGCGCCCAGCCCGCTGCTGCACCGCGTCCACGTCGGCGCGACGGTCTCGCTGCCGGCGGCCCTGCTGAAGGCCGCCGGGGGCCTGGACACCTCCCTGACG
Organism: Streptosporangium brasiliense; assembly: GCF_030811595.1. Taxonomy (NCBI): domain Bacteria; kingdom Bacillati; phylum Actinomycetota; class Actinomycetes; order Streptosporangiales; family Streptosporangiaceae; genus Streptosporangium; species Streptosporangium brasiliense. Next base: position 6,357 of record NZ_JAUSRB010000001.1, on the reverse strand, counting down.
CTCGGCGAGGACACCGAGCTCGGCTACCGCCTCACCCAGACGGGCGCGGTGTTCGTCCCGGACGCCGAGGCGCTCGGCTGGCACCTGGGCACGACGACGGCGATGCGCAGGGCCGGTGAGGTCAGACGGCACAACGACCCCTTCATCGCCGACCGCGTGCCCTACCGGCGCAACCTGCGCACCGACGCGGGGCGCCAGTGGCTGGTCCCCTACGTCGACGTCGTGGTGGACGCCCGGGACGCCTCCTTCGAGGACGTCCGGGCGAGCGTGGACGGGGCGCTGGCCAGCACCCTGCCCGACGTGCACGTCACCCTGACCGGCCCGTGGGCGTCGCTGACCGGCGGGCGCCGCGCGCCGCTGGACGACCCGCTGCTCGATCTGCGGCTGCTGCGCGCGCAGTACGCCCACGAGGGCCGCGTCTCGTTCGCCGAGCGGGCCCCCGCGACCTCCTTCCCCGCGCCGTTCCGCCTCACCTGCCCGGCCGGATGGGTGCCCGGGGCGGAGTCGCTGGCCATGCTGGTCGGACAGGCCGACAAGGACGACGAGGGCCTGCTGCTCGTGGCGCTGGAGGAGGACGCGTCGGGCGTCGTGGCCGCCCGCCTGGAGCGGACCTCCGCCGTCGCGCGGGCGCTGCGCGTCGTCCGCGACGGCGAGTCCCTGGACGACGTGATCGCCGACCTGTACGGCGCCACCTGGCTGGACGCCGAGTCGTGGCGGCTGCGGCCGGCGGCGCGGGCCTACCCCCACTGGGCCTCGGACCGCAACCGGGAGGCCGTGCGCTGGCGCGCGGAGGCCGAGTCGCGCAGGCGGGAGGCCGAGCGTGCCCAGCGGCAGGTCGCGGCGCTCAAGGCCGAGCTGAAGGAGCTGCGCGCCTCGGCGGCCAAGGGCACCCGCGACACCGCGAGGTGGAAGGAGAAGGCCGAGCAGCGCCGGCTGGAGGCCGTCGCGCTGCGCCAGGCGCAGAAACGCTCCCTCCTCGGCCGCGCCGCCCGCCGCCTCCGCGGGCTCGTGGAGGGCGCCCGGTAGCCACCGCGCGGACCGGCTGGGCGGCTCCGGGGACCGGGCGGGCTAGTTGCGGGGCATGGGCCGGTAGCGGGCGCCGACGGCGTCGTGCATGGTCCTGACGACCGTGCCGTGGGCCTTACGGCCCGCCAGCCAGCCGAGGAAGTCGTCCAGGGTCTCGGGGGAGACCGAGTAGACGCCGCAGCCCGCGCAGACCCGGTGGAACACCAGGGGGACGAGCCCGCCGCCGGTCTTCTCGGCGTTGAGGACCTGCTGCCGCATCTGCCGCAGCAGCGTGTCCTCACGGATCGAGCCCGGCGTGCGGATCTCGTAGCGGTCCCTGGGACGCGGCTCCTCGCCGGCCGGGCAGCCGGGGCAGCCCCACTCCTTGAGCCCGCCCACCCTGCGGGCCGCGTCGTAACCGCACTGCCGGGCCACCGCCTTGGCGTCGGAGTCGACCGAGCCGAACGGGTAGGCCAGGGTGGTGGGCCGGTAGCCCCAGGCGATCAGCGTCCGGCGGTCGTCGCAGATCTGCGTGCGCTGCTCGCTCCGGGTCAGCTGGGTGAGCCGGATGTGGGTCAGCGTGTGGCCGCCGATCTCGTGCCCCGCCCTGGCGATGGCGGCGAGGGCGCGGCGGTCCAGCTTGGCGTCGCCCCCGATGGTCTCGGTGTTGACGTAGAACGTTCCTCGCATGCCCCGCCGCTCCAGCATGCGGGCCGCCGCCGTGTGGGTGACGTCTCCGTCGTCGAAGGTGAGCGAGACGACCGTCGTGACCTTGGCCGGGCGCCCGGCGCCGCTGTCGGCCTGGGCGAGCGGCGCCAGGACCGTCAGGGATGCCAGGACGGCCAGGACGGCCGCCGCCGGTGCTCCCGCCCAACGAACGATCTTCACGGTGGGCGGTCCTTCCGGTGACGGGCCAGGGCAGAGAGAAGCACCCTACAAGCCCGCGGGGCCCGTCGGATCATCCGTTACCGAACACTCACCGACACGCCCGGGACACGTGGGCGGGCCGGGGCCGAGGGCCGCCCCCTCGCCGGGGGCGGCCCTCGGCCGGTGAGCCCTCCTAGGGGGCGTCCTCGCCCTCGACCCGCATGACGCTCACCACATCGCGGACGATGTCCATCTCGCGCAGGCCGTCGATGGTGGCCGACAGCGCCGCGTCACTGGCCCGGTGCGTGACCAGGACGAGCTGGGCGTCGTCGCCGTGCCCCTCCTGGCGGACGGTCTGGATGGACACGTCCTGCTTGGCGAACATGTCGGCGACGCGGGCGAGCACGCCCGGCTTGTCGGCGACGTCCAGGGAGACGTGGTAGCGCGTGACGGTCTCGCCCATCGGGTGCACGGCCAGCTCGGCGTAGGTGGACTCCTCCGGGCCCCGCGTGCCGGCCAGCAGGTTGCGGGCCACCGCCACGATGTCACCCAGCACCGCGCTCGCCGTCGGGGCGCCGCCGGCGCCCGCGCCGTAGAACATGAGCTGCCCCGCGGAGCGGGCCTCCACGAAGACCGCGTTGTAGGCCTCCCGGACCCCGGCCAGCGGGTGTGTCCGGGGGATCATCGCCGGGTGGACCCGGACGCCGAAGGAGCGGCCGTCGTCGGAGCGGGCGCAGATCGCCAGCAGCTTGATGACGTAGCCCATCGCCTTGGCACTGGCCACGTCGGTGGCGGTGATCTCGGTGATGCCCTCGCGGTGCACGTCGGCGGCCGTCACGCGGCTGTGGAAGGCGATCCCGGCGAGGATCGCGGCCTTGGCGGCGGCGTCGAAGCCCTCCACGTCGGCCGTGGGGTCGGCCTCGGCGTATCCCAGGGTCTGGGCCTCCTCCAGCGCGTCGGAGAACGACGCGCCGCTGGAGTCCATCTTGTCGAGGATGTAGTTGGTGGTGCCGTTGACGATGCCGAGCACGCGGTGCACGTGGTCGCCGGCCAGCGACTCGCGCAGCGGCCGGATCAGCGGGATTGCGCCCGCGACGGCCGCCTCGAAGTAGAGGTCGGCGCCGTTGGCCCGGGCCGCGGCGTGGATGGTCGCGCCGTCCTCGGCGAGCAGCGCCTTGTTGGCGGTGACGACCGACTTGCCGCTGTTCATGGCGGCCAGGATGAGCGTCCTGGCGGGTTCGATGCCGCCGATCACCTCGACGACGATGTCCACGTCGTCGCGGGTGACGAGCGCTTCGGCGTCGGTGGTGAGCAGGGCCGGGTCCACGTCGGCGTCGCGCTTGCGGCCCAGCCGCCGCACGGCGACGCCGGCGAGCTCCAGCGGGGCCCCGACGCGCGCGGCGAGGTCGTCGGCCTGCTCGTGCATCAGCCGGATCACCTGGGAGCCGACGACACCGCATCCGAGGAGAGCGACTTTCAGTGCCATCTGCCCGCACTCCCCTTCTCGTTCACTTCACGCATGATTTGCTCGGCCGCGCGGCCCACCGGGCGGCCCGCCGCTTCGGGTCGTTTCAAAGCTGTCCTCTCAGCAGGTCGTCCTCGGTCTCCCGGCGGACGATCACGCGGGACACGCCGTCCTTCACCGCGACCACGGCGGGCTTGGGGAGGTAGTTGTAGTTGTTGGCGAGCGAGCGGCAGTAGGCGCCGGTGCCCGCGACGGCGATCAGGTCGCCGGGCGCCAGGTCCCGGGGCAGCCACAGGTCACGGACCACCATGTCGCCGCTCTCGCAGTGCTTGCCGACCAGGCGCGAGAGCATCGGCTCGGCGGCGCTCTCGCGGGAGGCCAGGCGCGCGGTGTAGTCCGCGCCGTAGAGGGCGGTGCGGATGTTGTCGCTCATGCCGCCGTCGACGCTGACGTAGGTCCGCAACCCCTCGACGTCCTTGACCGTGCCGACCTCGTAGAGGGTCGCGCCCGCGCGCCCGGCGATGGAGCGGCCCGGCTCGACGGTGAGCCTGGGCACCGGCAGGCCCGCGCTCTCGGCCACCTTGGTGACGATCTCCCGCAGGCTGTCGGCGATCTCCTTGACGTCGGGCGCGGTGTCGCCCTCGACGTAGGGGATGCCGTAGCCGCCGCCGAGGTCGAGCTCGGGCAGGACGACGCCGTGCTCCTGCTTGATCTGCACCAGCAGGGTGGCCAGGCGGCGCGCGGCCACCTCGAAACCGGCGGTGTCGGTGATCTGGGAACCGATGTGGGAGTGCAGACCGACGAGTTCGAGCTGGGGCAGGGCGAGGATGCGCCGGGCCGCCTCGGCCGCGGCGCCGCTGCTCAGCGAGAAGCCGAACTTCTGGTCGTCGTGGGCGGTGGCGATGAACTCGTGGGTGTGCGCCTCCACGCCCACGGTCACCCGGATCATGACCCGGGGGCGCCTGCCGTGCTTGTCGGCGAGGAAGCCCAGCCGGGCGATCTCCTCGAAGGAGTCGGCCACGATGTGCCCGACCCCGGCCTCGACGGCCTTCTCCAGCTCGGCGAGGGACTTGTTGTTGCCGTGCATCGTGATCCGCTCGGGCGGGAATCCGACGCTCAGCGCGACGGCGAGCTCGCCCGCGCTGCACACGTCGAGGCCGAGGCCCTCCTGCATGACCCAGCGGGCGACCTCGCGGCACAGGAACGCCTTGCCGGCGTAGTGGACCTCGCCGCCGGCGAACGCCTCGCGGTAGTCGCGGCACCGGGAGCGGAAGTCTTCCTCGTCCACCACGTAGAGAGGGCTGCCGTGCTCCTTGACCAGGTCCCTGACATCCGCGCCGCCGATCGTGACCGAGCCGTCGACGCGGCTCGACGTTCGCGGCCAGATCGTCGGGTCGAGCGTGTTCAGGTCGGCAGGTGCGTGCGGAGGGCGCTCCTCGGGCAGCACTTCGGCGTGCCGGTCACCGGCGGGGTGGGCGAATCGACTCACCCGATCGAGGCTATCGGACGCGGTGATCCCTGTGGGACGAGTGCCCATCTGGCGAGACACGATCGACCGGAAAGACGCAAATTTTTAGTGCCATTAATAACTTAGGCCACATATTTTTACGTTTTGTGGCGATCTAACCGCTAGGAGACCTGGTCCGCGGGAGCGCTCCAGGTGTTGCACGCCCGCACCGTGCCCTCCTTCTGCCCGCGCAGCATCCACGCGGCGCTGCTCGCGCCCGAGCCGTGCGACTCCCGGGACTCCGCCTGCCGCCCGTCCGCCTCCTCACCGCCCCGTGCCAGCCACCGTCGCTGCTCGCGCAGCAGGATCGGCCCGACGGTCCGCAGCGCCGCCGCGGCCAGGCAGTCGGCCTGCAGTTCGAGACGCCGGGACCACGCCTCGTCGAAGACCTCCGACCCCCGCCGGTCGGCGATGCCGCTGATCTCCTGGACATGGTGGGCGTACTCGTGCGCGAGGGTGAACATCATCGGGAAGGCCCGGCCCTCCTCGACCAGCACGTTGACCACGCGTCCCTCGGGACAGTAGATCCCGGCCCAGCCGTGGTCGTCGGTCCCGCACGCCGCCTCCCGCGGACGGTCGACCAGCCGCACCTCGCCGGGGCGCGCGTAGTCGAGATCGGCCTCGGCGAGGGTGGCGGCCCACATGCGGTCCAGGCACCGCGAGAGCGCCCGCAGCGTCCTGCCGACGTCGGCGTCCGGGTCCGGGGGCAGCGTGTCGCAGCGGCCGTCGACCGGGCCGCTCTCCTCGTAGAGGCGGTGCGTGGCCGCGGCCGAGCGGGGCGAGCCCGGCGCGGTCCCGATCAGCGCCTGGAGGTCGCCGCCGAGATAGGCGAGCCCGCCGAGGATGATCGCGAAGGCGAGCGCGGCCGGCAGCGTCCGCCGGATCGCGCCGCGGCGCCGCGGGCCGCCCGCCGGCCAGTCCCGCGGACCGTTCACCCGTCCTCCCAAGATCTGTTCTTGGAGGGTTTATCACAGCATGTCGGGCGCCGTCTCGCCCAGCGCCGCCAGTCCCTCGGCCAGCACGTCCCGCACGGCCCGGGCCTGCCGTACCCGGGCGGCGTGCCGGGCCGACGGCTGCTCGTCGCCCGCGGGCAGCGCCGGAGCCCGCTCGAAGGCGTCGTGGTAGGCCAGGGCGAGCTGCTCGGCGTAGGCCGCCCAGCCGGGGTCCCGGCTCACCCGCCTGCCGTGCACCTCGGCCAGCGACCTGAGCACCGCCCGGTCCCACCGGCCGTCGAGCAGCTCCGGCCGGAACTCCCCGCCGACCCCCAGCTCCGCCGCCCAGCGCTGTACGGCGACCGCCCGCACGTGCGCGTATCTCACGACGAACCCGGGGTTGCTCCACGTCCTCGGCGAGTCGGTCCACGGCGACGCGCCCCCGGCCGGGGCGGCGGCCGGGCCGATCTCCGCCACGAGCTCCCCCGGCACGGTCACCGCGATCTCCAGGAAGCCGTCGCCCCGCACCCGGACGTCGGCGATCCCCGGCAGTGCGCGCAGCCGCGCCGCCATCTCCCCGG